>NZ_JAMCCX010000069.1 GCF_024706985.1 Alicyclobacillus sp. SP_1
CGCAACAACCGCGTGGAAGTGACGTTTTTGACGCCTGAGTTCGGGCAAACACAGCAAGAGACTTTGGCGGAGTTGGCAGAAGACACAGGCTGGCCGATGGCCGTGTCCGACAGAGTGCAGCAACAAGCCTTGATTCGCCTGGCCGAAGACATCGTGCCCAACCTTCCTCGAACGCCCAGCATCTATTTAGCGGAACACGCCGTGGGTGTGCGCGGGGCCGTGTCACAAGAGGCCAAGGACGTCTTCTATGCGTTGTCTCGATGGACTTTGAGATCGGAGTGAGCGAAGAAAGGGCCGCAAAAAGCTCCCTACGTCCAAGCACAGGGTGGGGTATTGTGAAGGAGACGTTTTGAAGAAAGGAGGTGAGGGACATGTCCAATCACGACGGAAGCTATATGCTCAACGAAGTCTTAGAGACCTTGGTCGACCTCGGAATCGATGCGAAGATTGGCAAAGAGACCACGTTGGCGTTTGTATTTGTCAAGCGAAAAATCCCCCACATGTTCACCGAAAAATCACCCACCTAAAACTGGGCATCATGCAAGGTTTTGCTTTTCAAGCCACTCCTTCGTCTCTTTCATGCGAAACGAATTTCCGTTCATGTTAATCGTGTAGGATTGGTGAGTCAGCCGGTCAATCATGGCTGCTGTCATGACAGGATCTTGGAATATCTCGCTCCAACGTTCGAATGACAGATTTGTCGTGATCATGGTGGATTTGCGCCCAGCTCGTAGGGAGAGATGGGTAAATAGAAGCTCTGAGCCCTCCTTGTCGAATGAGATGTAGCCCATTTCATCAGCGATGACGAGGTCGTACTTTTCGAACCGGCTTTGAAACTGGCGCAGCGTATGTTCCGTGCGGCTTTCACGCAGTCGGTTCACGAGGATGGGCACAGTCGTGAACCACACCTTGTGGCCCTCCATGCAAGCTTTTATGCCCAATCCAATTGCCAGGTGGGTCTTCCCAGTGCCGGGATTCCCGGCCAAAATGACGTTGCGGCCCTCTTTAATGAAATCGAGGCTCTTTAACAGCTTAAGCTTCTGTTGCGCATCTGGCGGAAGGTCAGGCACAGACAAGTCCTCAAGGTATTTCTTGTACGTGAACTCCGCCAAACGAATGCGGTTCTTCACGGACGATTCCTGTCTGGCATCGCACTCGCGCTGAAGTAACAATCCAAGAAACTCCTCGTACGTCATGTCGCGTTGCTGTGCTTCAGTGACATGTTCGCTTAGGTGCGCCCGGATCATGGGTAATCGCAGTTCCTTGGTGTACTGGATAATCGCGTCATGCCAGGTCTTGCGCGGTGTGGTGTGGCTGCTGCTCATGCACTCACCGCCTCCCGTTCTACGGAACTGGTGCGAAGCAACGCATCGTACTGGCGCAGTTGTTGGATGGCGTGTTCTGAGATGTCCTTGCTCTCGTTCCCAAGCAGGAACTCCCGCTGTACCTGTTTGTCCTTGTTTCTTGCGCAAACCAGCTTAATGTTGTCTGTGGTCACGTGGCGCACACTTATGGACTGCAACTCATCAATGGCTTTCTTCACCTCGTCTAGCGTGAGTCCGGTTGCCATTTCCTGTACGAGCACGATGAAATCCTTCTCCCGCCCTGTATAATGGGACGTGTATATCTTTCTCAGTGCGTCCGGGGCCTGTTTCATGGCGATGCTCGTCGCCAAGGCGCCCGGCTTCTTTTTGAATGTGCAAAGAAAGTGTTCCAGTTCAATAATCCACTGGTAACTCTCCAATGACCGTGGGTGTTCCGCCACATGTTTGTCGTCGTGGAAACATACGATTCGATCCGAGTCAATCTTAACCATGATCTTCTTACCGACCAATGAATCCGGTACGGAGTAATGATTTTTGTCCACGCAGATGGTGGAGTATTTATCCACACGTAGGCATTCCACACGAGCCGCATCCAATGGAGGGAGTTTTTCACGCAGATGCGAACGCTCCTCCTGCAAACATTCCCATGCACTACGCCCGTCGCGATTGGATTGCGCCTTGTGGTTGAGGCGCTCACAAACGCTTATCAGGTACTCGTTGGCGCTCTCGAGTGAATCGAACTCGTACCTGGACGCGAATGCTTTTCTACGCACCACCTCAACGCTGCGTTCCACATGGCCCTTCTCGTTGCCGCTGCACACGTTACAGAAGCGAAACTGAAATCCGTAGTAGAGCGATAGCTGCAGCAACGCGTCTGTGGGATCCTTTTCGGTACCAGCCAACTTCTTGACCGCGACCCGCATATTGTCATACACCATCTGCTGATACACGCCGCCAATGTGCTCAAAGAACTTTACGTGGGCCTCCTGAAAACACTCGCTCTTTTGCTTGTTCAACAACCATGCAAATCGGTAGTTTCCATAGGCAGACGCGAACACCGCCATCTGAAACTTTTGCATTTCGCCCGCGATTTCGAGCTTCACCTCGCCCCAATCGAATTCACAAACATCCCCAGGCAAATAATCTAACTTGATGTAAGCCTCTCTGGTCTTTGACTCCAGCGCCCTAACGGTTCGTAACACGCTACCATAACTGATACAGACGCCAGAGTTCTCAAGCTCAGAATGAATATCCACAGGCCGTCTGACTTGCTTGTGCAGCCCCTTGTTCCTGCGATCCTCATTCTCCGCCAGGAAGCCTCGAATCTTTTCCTCGACCTCCTCAGTGACAACTGGCTTAGGGCGAACACCGACTTGATACTTGGGCGCCTGGACAATCCCCTCCGTCAATACGCCTATCCTCATTGGATCCTTGGTTCGAATTAACTCCTCCCTCTGCTGCTCATATTCGACGATGTATTTGCGAATCGTCTTTCTATCTATCCCTGTCCTTCTTGCAATCTCCCTTTGAGAAATTCCCTCGTGAAAATAGGCCAGCAGAATCTCCTGCTTCTGCTTCAATCGAATCATCTCCTCAACCACCTCACCGTAGTGAGGCTATCATAGAGTGGGGGAATTTTCGATTGTTCCAGTGGGGGACTTTTAGGCTATCAAATACAGGCGTTTGTGCGAAAAGTCGTGCAGATCGGCGAGAACCACGACGGCAATCCAGGGGAAATCTTGGAGGGTCTCGAAC
>NZ_JAMCCX010000070.1 GCF_024706985.1 Alicyclobacillus sp. SP_1
CGTTGCAAGACCACTTGCTGGGGTATGCGCTCTATTGGGGACGTGGGGATACCAAGGGATGTGAGCCAGCATGACGCTGTACACGCCGGAACAGGAAGTGGCCTGGATTCGCCAGATCATACGCCATGCCATGCTGGATGAATATCGGCTATGGAAGCGTTGGCATCGGGAAGCTTTGATACTGAATGCTCCTTTAGACATGGAGAACGGTGAAGAATGGGTAGAGCAAATACCGGATCCGACATCGATGGCTTGGGAAGAAGGGCTAGCCCTTCGTGACGTTCTGAAACAACTGCCTCCGAGAGAACAACAGGTTCTTCGCGCTCTGTATGACGAAGGGCGTACAACGGGACGTGGCTGAGCAATTGGGCATGAGTCAGATGATGGTGAGCAAAATTCACCGTCAAGCCCTCCAACATATCCGAGAGAGGGTATTGCCATGAAATGCTCCATAGAGAAAGTTCATGCTCTGCTGGATGAGGCTTATATCGGGAGAAAGGACGCTGCCATGCAACTGTGCGAGTGCTTTGCGGACGAGATGACGAAGATGTCCAGCATATTGCCGGAGAAAATACGTGAGGATGGGAAGCAACGGGCGTGCTGGCAAATCATCATCGCATCCACAAAAAGAATGGAACCACGTGGTTTTCAAAAGTGCGAGTCAGAACGTTGTAAAGAGTAGAGGGGCAAAACGAAGCGCTCCTCACCACTCCGGCCGGGTGGAAAACTAAAAGGAGTGACTTTCATGGCGTATCCTGTTGGTACTCAGTTTTTTTGGGGCATTGATTCGGCAATGCCTGCAAATCAATCACTCACTTTCAAAGATGTAGCCTATAATTCCTTGTACGAGTTGGTGGTTGATGCATATGGAAAACCGGATTTTTGGGGTAGATATTTAGACAAATACGCAATAACGACCAACGAAGCTGATTTTCTCCATAACAACGGGGTGTCAATTATGTTGATTTATGGAGCTTCGTTGACTCAAACAAATGTTGAATCCTATGTGTATCAGGATGGACTAGACATTGCACAGGATGCTGTTAGATTGGCGAAACAGTTATACGTCCAAGCAGGGACTTTAATCTATTTCGATCTCGAAAACTGGTCTGTCCATTACAGTTTTTTAGAAGGATTGGCAGATGGAATGTATGGAGATGCCTATGAAGCCGGGTACTATACTGGTGGATTCTACGCTACAATGGGCGGTAACAACGATTCTTCAGGTTCGTTTAACAGTTCGTACTGTACCGCACTCAGCGCTAATGCAAATGTAAGCAATATGTATCTATACTCAAATGAGCCCGAACCTGGATGTACTACTCAAGCGAATAAACCAACATATACACCCCATTATCCGTCATGCAACAGTAATGTTACCGTGTGGCAGTACGCTGAAAGATGTTTAGAAACCCAAGGGTCAGATAGTCCTTATCCAAATGGTATAGTCGATCAGGATATATCTGTATCCAGCGCTTATGACTTGTTTTGGAGTTAAAGACCAAGGAAGGTGTCAAGTGCTTGTATAGACTTGGCCCTTCCTTCAGCAATGGTGTAGCCACTTCTGACGGACTTAAGTGGCGAGGTGTAAGATCTACTTCTGTATATTATTCTCCAGACGGTACAATACCTCCGCTATAGACAGACTTTCCAGTGAATAAATTGAATTCGTCATAGTGGGCGCCTGCTTGATAACCAAATATCGCATTATTGCGAATGAATAAGTCTAACGCTGGATCGTTTATAACGTTATCCTGAAGAACCATATCTCCGTTTAAATATTCAATAATTACGCCTCCAACTGAACCACATTTCTGAACTATATTTCCTGCTAACAATACAAAATTCTTGCCGTTCACAGTTCCTATAAACTCTTCGGATAGCTGAATTTCATGGGTAGGTATGTGCCATCCATTGAAGTGTGGACCACCTGTACGGTATAGTGTAATAGTTTTATTAGGATAAAAAAAACTGAAAGGAAAGATGTGTTTTAAATATCCGATTGTTCCATTGAATTTCTTCGATAATGCACTCGACTCTATTACGCTTTTCGAAGCAATTTCAAATTTTGCTTTTGGTAGATAATTATTCGAGATAGAGATATTCACAACTTGAACGGAGATATCGATCGAGCGCTTGCCATCTCCTATAGCAATTGTGTATTTTCCGGGGTGGGACCATTGAGTGGTCAAATGAAATTCTCCTTGAGTATTGGTCTTGACGGTATATCCGGATGGAGAATCGGGGAGCCCAACCACCGACAGTTTTGCATTGGGAATCACTTCATGCTGAGAATTCAAGGCTTGACCGCTTATCCGCACAGGCTGATTGATTGGGGTTCGAATTTGGGAATGCGATACGACTATGCTCGCAATTTGACTTTTGGTATTGGAAGAAGACGTCGTTTGGGCTGTTGCTAACGAATGCGTGGAAGGCGTAGCATCTTGAGCCGTCCCACACCCCGTCACGGTCAAACACGTCAACGCCAGCGCAGCTGCGCTCACTCCCCAAAGTCGTTTTTGCATCGTCACCACTCCCCATAGGTTCTTGTAGGCTTCTGCCCATCAAATCATCCTTCCGTCTCTTTAGACGGAGTAGCTTCGGAAAATGTGACATCGTCGGTAAAACATCCTCCTCCGGAACGCGTTCTCGCTTGGCCCGTTAGGCCGCAGCAGCCACTCGGTGCTTTGGGAGCAGGCTGTGTAGTGCTGCAATCACGTTACCTTCGTGAACGGTCATGCGCGGAGACCTCCTATCGTCTTTGCACGGTTCCGCAGGTGCCCAGCCTTCGTTAAGCTGGGCGCACGCATCAAGCGGACCTCGACTCCAGACACTTCGCCGGGGGATTTTTCGCAGCTCGGTTGGACCTCTTTGCTCGCCAGACGGGGTGGGTCCTAGTCCTACCCATGTCCCAAAACTCGGCATGATACAGGACGGGATAGAGGAACGTTCATATGTCTGCTGAGCGCAGACTATGGTCAGGGTGTTGTGACATCCATCCTAGGAGGGCGAGTATGAAGACATATGCGCTTGCACCTTCCAATCGATCCTGCATCCCTCAAGACCCTCTATGCTTC
>NZ_JAMCCX010000071.1 GCF_024706985.1 Alicyclobacillus sp. SP_1
CAAGCATGGATGGATGTATTTGGTAGCTGTCATCGACTGGTTCTCCCGTTACATCGTGAGCTGGAGACTGGAGCAAACGCTGGAGATCGAGTTTGTTGTGGAAGCGACAAAAGAGGCGCTGGAGAAGGCACAGCCGGAGATCATGAACAGCGACCAGGGAAGCCATTTCACGAGTCCTCGATACACGGAACTGCTGAAGGAGGCAGGCGTGCAGATCAGTATGGATGGAAAGGGGCGGGCGCTAGATAACATTTTCACGGAGCGGTTCTGGCGGACGCTCAAGTACGAAGAGGTCTATACCAAGGAATATGCCAGCCCGCGTGAAGCGAGGATGGAGATTGGTTGGTTTATACAACGGTATAATCACGAACGCCCTCATCAATCGCTGCGATACCATACGCCAGCGGAAATCTATCTGGAAGGAATGAAGCCATCCGATCCCATTCCCGTAAAAACAAAGTGTCTATCCCATTTGGCGACGGCCTAAAAGACAGCACAGAATCGTCATTAGGTTCGAACCCACAAGTATGTGGCTTCGAACACCGAACCCAGTGTGGGAGGTGATCAGCCGTCCGTCAAGGCTGGAAAGCGTACCTTGACAGACTTACCTAGTTATAGCTTAGCAAAGGGCAAAAAAATGTCTTGACACGTGGGGCCACTTTACCTGTTCTTGGCGCTATGTGACGAAGTCGGGGAACTGGATTGGGCTGTTGCGCTAAGTCAATTGGTCGATATTGTAAACGACATTGCAAAACAGGTTGGAAAGCGTA
The DNA here is from genome assembly GCF_024706985.1 of Alicyclobacillus sp. SP_1. Classification (GTDB taxonomy): domain Bacteria; phylum Bacillota; class Bacilli; order Alicyclobacillales; family Alicyclobacillaceae; genus Alicyclobacillus_I. Next base: position 771 of record NZ_JAMCCX010000071.1, read on the forward strand.
TCTCTAAACTGATCAGCAGTCAACTACAGAGGTGGATCGACGGTTTGCCTAACTATATCAAGGCATATTTGCCGGTTTTGGTCTGCGAAAGTTGAGTTAACTACATTGGAGGTCATTTGTTCGGCCACAAGAGCTCTAAATTTTGACTGTGAACCGTGACGGTGGAACAAAATACCTTGGTGATTCCAGCCATATAAACACTGGTTCTCCTACTCCACGATGTTGAATGCATCATGCATCGCTTCTTCGGATAATTTGGCTTTGTTCCCGCTTGATCCCCACACGGGTCAGCCTTTGTTCCCAATCTGTATTTATCCCTCTCTGAACTCCAAAATCCGTTGCCAGAGAATCAACCAACACAGAACTTCATGGGCCACCACTAAAATTAAGCACGGCGCGTTTTAGGGGATGCGCTGGAGTCGGTTAGTTACTCTGATAAACATTTCTTCGCGTTCGCTACTCTATGTTTATCTCCTTTACAACCCATACAGTATCGTGATAGGACAAATACTGTATACTCCACCCACGTGCTTCACTCATCCTCACTAAAATAGCTAGGATAGATAAGCTAATTCCTGCTAACATGCAATGACAGGGATTTTTTATGGGGATTTTATACATCCCCATCATATTGCAACCGCAGTTCGGTGTCAACAGCAGTTTTGGATAAATCTTCCGACATCATAGTCTTTCCGGCGCACCCGGCGGGACGCGAATCCCCACAAGACGCGGTTTAGGAAACCCGGAGGATGAACCATATCGTATGCCAAACCGTTCTCTTAACGCATTACACAGGCTATCCTACGCTCTGTCCTAACGGTTGTCTAGTGCGGTGGCTTCTCCTTTGTAGAACGGCCTGCCTTATGGTACAGTATCAACTTGTCTCATTCTGCGAATGCATTAAGTCGGCTAATGTCATAACCCGCGGTTCGAATTCTCCCTCGGAAACGCACATTCTAGCACGGTCCCAACTAAGGTGATCAAAACGCTCGTCTTTTTCAATTTCTATCGCAAGGTACATACCATCGCTGTCGGGGCGTCCTTCGAGTTTACTACCCACGACAAATTTGGGTTTAGGCGCTGTAACTTTCCACAGACCCTGTGCCTTCTCATCGCTGAACCCCAACAATAGGATATGCTTGGCAAAAAACACATAAGGGTTGATCTGAAACTCACCATCAAGTTCGCTACATTTCAGATAGTAGGTATGCGTACGCGTGATTGTCTCAAATTGATCCAAATCAGTAAACCCACATACAACTATGTGATGTTCATCAGGAGGCAACGCTCTCCGGGTTCCTTCTGTTTCCGGAATATTTGCTTTCAAAGCATAAGCTGACGGCTTTTCCTGAATCATAAACGTGTGGAAACTCTGCTTCTCCCGTCTAGACACTCGGTCGCTTAAATGATCCAACACGTCTTTTAGAAAACTGTGGATGTGCTGTACTCCTTCATTCTCGTCTCCCGGACGAAGAGAGAACGCTCCTATACTGGGTAATACCTCGTGAAACCCGTTCCACCTATAATCCTCGGTTCCGGGGTACAGAATGTAAGCCCCTTGCGTTCTTCGAATAGCATCTCTATACGCATGCATCTTTAGCAAATCGGCTCTTTTGTATGTTCCATTATTACGTTGAGCGCTTTTTTCCTCGTTGACTTCGTCGTCTGTATCCGCGCCAAACAGCCCTTCAATGTTGTCCACTCGATATTTAGCGTCAAAGTGGATATGAACGATCAGTTCCTGACGTTCTGCCTGTGCCTCGGTGAGTGCTTCTGGCCAAAAACTGAAGGTGTAATCCGGGCGCATCCGACGAGTCCATGATCCAGGGTAGGGGTAACTTGTCGAGTCGTTTTCGTTACCATGTCTCACGAAGGTTCGATTGTAACTAAACCTGACCCGTAGGGGACGAGTTGCGCTGGCGTAATTGCCTTCGACTTCGAGTTTTTTACCCGACCTTAATTTTAGTCCGAACCCATCTTTTGTGGTTTCAATTAGTTCATCCACCGATGGAATATCTAGATTGAACTCCAGCTTAACCAAATCCAACAGCTGAAAGAACACCCAATACTCATACAAAGTGGCAACGTCACGTTTGCCGCCCCCGTACACATCTTGCCCGCCATGCCAGACTAAGCGTGCTGCAAGGTCGAACTTTAACCATGCTTCGAGCACTTCTCGGTACCCACTTTTACGTTCTGAACCTCCCCATGGCTAAAGCCAGGGGGTTCTAAAAGTCTATACCTTTGCACTCTCGCAGGCTCTCACGGTGGCT
>NZ_JAMCCX010000072.1 GCF_024706985.1 Alicyclobacillus sp. SP_1
TTTCGTCACCTACCACGATACCAGGAGGTTTTTTAATCTAGCAAATCTTAAATTGCTTCATTACAGGACTGCTTAAGGGTAAAGCTACCTTCGCCGAGAAATTTGGTCAGAGTGTCCAAGCACGCTTGGTGGAACGGTCCATCGAGGTCTAATTTGGCGCAATCCTCACAAATCAAATCATCGAGTTGAACCAAAAATTCCTCTTTGAAATAAATCGTCCGAGGTATCTGATACGTAATCGACTCTTTTGTCACCGAAAGCAAATTCAGGCGGTTCTGTTCGACCAACCGTTCCAACGCGAGTTCGACAGCAGCGGGATGAATGGGCGTCTTTTCCAATGTCGCGAGTACATCGTCCAATTTTGCTTCTGCATGGCGCTTTTCAAGGAGAAGATGATAAAAGGCCTGCATTACCAAATGCTCGCCTTCGACGTCCGACTCAGGCCAGTTGGGAAGCGCAAAGGATTGCGGGCTGCGGTGACTCGCAATGAATTGCTTCGTTTCCTCGACCGTCACCTCGCCGCGGTAGTCTAAATCAAAGAGCGGCAGGTCGTATTCTTCGGCAATCTCAATGGCTTCATACCCTTTGAGCGTCCTCACTCGACTCACTCACTTTCTCGTCATATCTGCATAACTATCTGCCCAGCTATCGGCGCCGCGGCAGGGAACACCATAGAGTACGTTGGTAAGATACGAATTCTGCGGAACAATCCGATTGACGACATTATATATCGAGCCCGTTAAAGCTGCACCATGATTCGCCCCGATTCGTCACCAAACGCCTTACCTTAGCGAGTCCTGCTTGAGAGAAAGCGAATGCTTCCAATCTTGATTCACGGTCTCAACAGAAAGAGGCCTATACTGCAAAAGACCACGCCGCTGGCGAGTGAAGTACCGATGTACGTCAAACCAAGGCGAACGGATTGCTTCAAGAGTCGAACCGTCTCCACTGACATCGTAGAAAATGTCGTAAGGCCCCCGCAGAATCCCTCACCCAACAAGTCCCATATATCAACGGAGAAGTGATGGAGTAATAACTGTTCGGCAAAGATACCAATGAAAAAGCTCCCAATGGCGTTGATGATCCATGTGGCCCAAGGAAACTGAGCCTGTCCCAAGGATTCAAAGGATCGTCCAATCCAAAATCTTGCCATCGTGCCCACGATAGCGCCAGCTGCGACACAGACCAAGGCAACGCTGCTCATCTTCCAACACCTGCCTGTTCCGAGTCGGCAGTTTCCACCGCACGCCTGGCAGGAAACGTGGCCAGAAAATCCCCCAGATAGGCCAGAAACGGTCCACCTATCAGACTGACCAGTGCATAAAAGACAGCCACCCATGCGTGCTGTGGTAGCAATTGCACGATATTCAAACTAAACGTCGAAAAAGTTGTATACGAACCAATCAATCCAGTGCCAAATCCGACCCTAAGCCAGGCCGGCATCGACCGACGGCCACCTACTCCATAAAACCAGCCAAGCACCAAAGAACCCGACAAATTGATGACCAGAATGGCCATCGGCCAATGGTTGACATTCGGTATCGCCACACTTAGTGAAAAGCGCGCCAGTCCTCCAAAAATCGCACCAATTGCCAATCCGACGTAGACCATCATATCGCCCCTTTTTGTACGCCGCTATTCCCATTGAATCTCCTCCACCCGCCCATACAAAACGACTCCTACTAGCCGACCGCAATGGGTCGACTAGTAGGAGTCATCAGTCCATAAAGACGGTTATCGGCGAACTCCATCGCCATCCTCAATTACCCTGCAGGTGTTCCGAGTTATATTGCGTTGTATAAGACGCGCTTGCGAATTTCCGTAGGATAAAGAGCTTCAAAATGATGATTGGTGACACTGATGAGCGCACTGAAGAAAGCCTCTGCGCTACCTTCCACAAACGGATTAGGTAGTACATAAGCGACTCCATCTGTAAAGTAGGCTAACTCCGCATCACCAAAAAACGAGCTGCCATCGCCGTCGCTCCAGAGAATCAGAAATTCTCCAGACTCTCCACTGTCTTGAGAAAACCACTTGGTCAGTTCTGCGCAAACTTCATTCGCTTGATTTTGATTAAATCCAGACTCCCACATAGATGTGGAATATCCGTTATTCTCCAAAAAATTCACAAATGACGACATCCACTGCAAGCTCACTCGTTTCTCGCCCTCTCTATCTGAAGTGCGCCCACTGATACGGTCCCTGTAGCGCCAAGGTCACTTTGCGGACGAAATCTACGAACGTGAAGTCCCAACTCTTCCTCAATCACTATACTCTACATTGCCTCTGCTCTCAAGAAACCAAGAGACTGCCTCTCAATACGTTCCCGCCTTTGACAGGTCTCGAGGAATTCCTTGCATGCCAGGCTGCCAGTCGGCCGGCGCTCCAAGGCCTGTTTTTCGATGAAATTGAATCGCTTCCATCATGCGAACTATCTCTTTCGCGCTGCGGCCAACGTCTTTCGGATAAATCAGTTTAGCAAGGATGATTCCTTCCGGATTAATGATGACCGTAGCGCGAAACGCTGTACCTTCTTTGGTATCAAGGACGCGGTAGTCTCGACAAATCGATTGGTTATGATCACTAATCAGTGGATAGTGAACATTCTGCATTAAGGGAGACGTTTCACGGAAGACCTTGTGACTGTAAATGCTGTCCGTACTAATGCCGAGCACCTGAGTGTCTAGCTCGATAAGACGCGAATAAACGGCAGCGACCGCTGCCAATTCCGTCGGTCAGACAAAGGTGAAGTCGCTGGAATAGAAAACAAGTGCCACATAATGGCCACGCAAATCTTCCAGGTTAACGCGCTTCGATTTACCGCGAACGTAGGCTTCAGCGACGAACAAGGGGGCAACGTCATCTCGACTGGCACAAAAGTCGTTGGCAGAGTCTTGCTGATGGCGTCTGTCGTTCCAAGTTTCATGGTCTCGGGAATCCATAACTAAAATCCCTCCATCCGATATCGAGGGATACATACGCAACCACATCAGTTTGTATTCCAAATGTGTCCAAGCATACTCTAAACTGACTCAAGTAGATTCCAGTTTTTATGACAAAAACGTTTGATGAAAATCAACAAAACACTTGTCGGGAAATACGGAATACTTTATTCTATGAAAGCAATCTTGAAAATTGATTGAAATAGCGTGACATTGAAAGGAGTCCTGTCGATTGAGCAAGCTCGGAAAACTGATAGCTGGCTCTTTTGGGGCCACATTGCTCGCCTCGCTAGCTTTACCTCCGACGGCGTTGGCAAGCACAAACGCGCATCCTGCACCCATTCCCAACACACAAGCCACTCCCTATTGGACAGTAGGGCGCAACGACGCAATTGTTACCGCCGATGATACCGCTTCCAAAGTGTGGTTTGCGCTGCAACGTGGTTCGATTGGGGAAACTTTCTATCCTACCGTTAATGTCGCAGACAGCTCACAATTTCAATTTGTCGTGGTACACAATGGGCAAGTAATGCCAGAAACGACTTCCACCACCCACTCTTACTCCCTGCTCGCGACGAACGGCTTAGCTGTCAAAGTAGTAAACACCGCAAAGAATGGGTCTTTTGCACTGACGCATATCTACTATACAAACCCGAACAACAGTTCCATTGTTGTCCGGACATGGTTCACTGTCCTTAAAGGGAATCCACAGCACTATCAGCTTTACGTCTTCAGTCATCCTCAACTGGACAATCAAGGAATCAATAACTTGGGCTGGACTGCGACAGTCGGCAACCAGAGCATGTTGGTCAGTCAAAACAATACCGTTTCTGCAGCAATTGCCAGTAAAGACGGTTTTCTCATGACGTCGACTGGGTACATGGGAAGTAACGATGGGATAACCCAGCTTGAGAAAACAGAAAAACTCATTCCCTATACATCCGCAACCGGTAACATCGGTCAGATAGGTCAACTCCCGCTGGTTCCGATGAAGAACGCGCACAGTCCACTACCGAAACCACCGATTCCAGGGTCATCGCCCGCACTCATGCCACCCGTTTTGGCACCGAGTCCCGTACCGTCGCCACCACCGGGACCGTCGCCATTTGGTCCAAAGTGGCCGAGTGTCATCGCGAACCATACCAGCACAACCTACACTTCGCAGGTCGTCCTCAGCTATGGTAGCAGTCCAACTCGAGCAGAGTCATCGGCTACAACCACGCTTCAGACACCGTGGTTGCCAATGTTGCAGCAATTCCAAGGACAGTGGGCGAGATATTTGGCCCCCTTGTACAAGCCTGTCGGATTGCCAGTCAAACTCCAAAATGAATATTGGCTGGCACTCATGACCTTGAAGGGTGCTGAAGACAAGACCTACCGCGGCGCGATGGCGGCATCGCTATCCACTCCTTGGGGCGAGGATGAGTCAGCCGTAAGCCCGTCTGTCACGGGCTACCACATGGTCTGGGTTCGCGACGCATACCAGATGGCCTCTGCTTTTATGGCGGCAGGCGATATGAAAACTGCCCATCAAATCCTGAACTGGTTTTTCAACGTGGATGAAGAGCCCAATGGGAACTATCCACAAAACAGTTTTGTCAATGGAACACCGTTCTGGACCGGCCAAGAACTCGATCAAAACGGATTCCCGGTCATCTTAGCGTACCAGTTGAGAGACACCGGACGAAACGTCTACCTCAAACACATTCGTCCCGAACTGCGATACATCCTGAATCATGGGCCGTGGACAGATTTAGACCGTTGGGAAGAGGCCAGCGGATTTTCTCCTAACACCATGGCCGTGGACATCGCTGCTCTCGCACTCGGAGCAGACATCGCACAAAAAGACGGTTATGCCTCCGACGCCGCTGTCTATCGCGGTGCCGCGACTCGCTGGCTAGACCACATTGAACAATGGACCGTGACCGACAACGGGCCGCTTTCAAGCAAGCCTTACTTTGTCCGCATCAGTACCGGGCCGAACGTCAATGGCAGCGCCCTACTGACCTTGGCCAATGGAGGTGGAACCTATCCACAAAAAGACATTGTCGATATGGGCTTTTTAAGTTTGGTGCGACTTGGACTTCTGTCTCCGGACAATACCGTAGTTCGTAACTCTTTAAAAGTCATCGACAAGACGATTGAGGTGCAAACGCCCAACGGACCAGGATTTTTCCGTTATAACCACGATGGATATGGAAACTATGCCGATGGAGCGCCGTATAACGGATCGGGCGTGGGAGGCTTATGGCCCGTGCTCGCCGGGGAGCGTGGTGAATACGAACTTGCCGCCAGACTGGACGGGGTTCGTACGGCACACTCGCCACTTTACTATCTGACCACGATGGATAACATGGCCTACGGACTGGGGATGATTCCCGAACAGGTATGGCCGTTTAACACGACCATTCCTGTATCGCCTCCGGGTACCAATCCGGCCGTCGCCAGTATTGGGTTGCGTCCTGGTGTTGCGACTGGATCGGCCGCGCCTCTGGACTGGGCGATGGCTCAATACGTCCGGCTAGCGGTCGACATTTCAAAACATCGTTTAGTTGACCAGCCGCGTGCCCTCAATCGGGAATTTGCTCATACGCCGAACGGTCGTGGACCGGGAATGCCACTAGGTCCGATGGAAGCCGCAGGCCCGCTAGCCTCAACGCAGCCGCCTCTTGGACCCAAGCCGCCTCTTGGACCCAAGCCACCAGGACAGGCAGCACTTACGCTGACCGTGGCGTTCCCTAGCGGATCGAACACCATTTCCGTCCCGAAATCTGGACCTTACAGTGTCGACAGTGGCAACATGGTCGTATCTACCACGAAACCGACTTTGACAGGAACCACTACTCCGGGAGCAAAAGTGACAGTCGGAGTGGTCAACTCGTCGGGACTCACGAGCTCAACCGTCAGGGCGGACAGCAAAGGCGATTACAGCATCCCGATTCAGGTGTCGAACGACTTGAATATGGTTTACGTAGTCGCCCACCAAGCCGGACAAACGACCACGAAAACCTACGCTGTCACATATCAGCCACCAGCGTTGGCTGAATGGAGTAATTTACCTTTCGATGATCGCGGTCCCGGATGGTACACCTATCCAACCGGCGGCTGGTATGTGCCTGGGATGCTCAGTATGAACGATGTCTCCGTGCGCACGAACGCCAGCCAAGACATCATCAACGTATCGTACGACGTGATGCACAACATCTACGGTGCTCCAAATGGATTCTCTACCAAGCTGATTGAGATTTACTTGGTGAAACCAGGTTCAACGGCGACTTCCTCATCGCCCCTTCCCTACACGAACATCGGATTTGCGCAGGGCTCCGATTGGACGTATGCCCTCCAGGTGACCGGTTATGGTTCCGACCTGACGAATGCCACAGGGGACGTTCTATCCAGCAACTTAGGTGTATCCGCGAATCAACTGACAAAAACAGTTACGATTCGGATACCGCAGAGCCTCGTTGGCAAGTTCTCTAAGGGCTGGGGACTCGTAGTCACGACTTTGTCTCAAGATGGCTATGCTCCCGGCCAGGTGCGCCCGATTGCGCAAACGGCTGGCGCATATAACTTTGGCTATGTGTACAACGATCCTAATGGGTACCCAACCAATGTCATGGACGTTCTCGTCCCTTCCGGAACGCCACAGGAAGCACTCGACTACTTGAAAGGCCCGATTGCGCTACACGCTGTGTTCATTCCTTGACCTTCACGGCATGCAGCATTGTTCAATTCGTCGAGCACTCGAGAAGTTGGAGTAACTGCTGACAAAGTGTCTGTACGAAACATCACACAATCGCGCATGGTGAGCCTCTGGGCTCACCTTTTTCGAATTGGCGAGCCAGAAGTGCTGGTCAGCCCCCCTCACCGCCCATGCCCGCACCGGCTCCGTGAACTGAGAGCACCAGAAGTTGCCCGAATGGAACTGAGGGAATCCAGAGGCACACAAGGGAAGCCGCTTCCGCTTCTCCCCTCTGGCCTCCGGCCACCCCTCCTACTCATCCTTCAAACGCACAGAGATTGGGTTAGATTTTTAAATGAGTGAGCCAATAACCTTTCGGTAAGATTTTAGCTGAGTGATCGCGCCCTGTTTTGCCGTACGAGCGGAAGCGATATACTGTTAGATACGATAGGCAAGCTGAGGGAATACAGGCACCGTTGCGTCTCATAGGCATGGCTACTTTTCAGTGCCTACTTTGCAATGGTTGATTTCGATGGTTGATTTCGATGGTTGGTGGACGTTTCCTCTCCATCGACGGGTGAGCGCTTTCTATCACCCATTCATCTCACGAGGGGGAATTCTCTTGAACCATGGTGGACAAAAGCGCGACGTCGACTCGTGGAAAAGAACGCTGTTTTGGATATGCCTGCTGGTTGCTGTCGGCATTGTGGTCATTACATACGTCGACACACACTCTGGTCTCGTCAAAGACATTCCCAAAGGTTGGCTCGATGTATTAAAGGCGGCCTTGGTCCTACTCATTGGCGGAATTATCTCAGCGTTACTGGAGCGCCGTCTCTTTCGCGTTTCTGTAGATAAACTCGGGCCACAGCACTCTACGACCATTCGTTACGTTGCTCGACTACTGCTCTTTTTGACGGTCGTTGTCGCCGTACTGACCGCATTTGGAGCCGGGCTTCCCAGCGTCGTATTTGGCGGCGCATTTGTCACGGTCGTTGTCGGATTGGCTGGGCAAACAGTATTGGCAAACATCATTGGAGGTATTTGGCTAATATTTTTCCGTCCTTTTCGTATTGGAGATTCTATTGGACTTGTGGCTTGGCAATTCCCCATGTTAATGCCTTCCTTTCCTCACGAGTCGTTGCGACCCATGTACTACGGAACGGTACAGGATATTAATTTGGTCTACACGGAGATTCAAAACGGAGATGGATATCTACAAGTCATTCCAAACGGATTGATTGCTCAGTCATTCGTGGAAAATCGTTCCCGAGAGGCGTCTCATCGTGTGCGTATGCGGTTTGACGTACCTTACGAAATCGAGCCGAACACTTTTACGGAAACCTTAAAACATGCACTTTCCGCCGAGTTTCCGGACCCACTGAATGCAACTCCCGAAGTGCTCATCGCCGACATCTATCCCACCGCCTATTCCGTGGTGGTCATGGTCATATCCATGCAAAAAGAGGACCATGTGCGGCACAAAGTGCTTGGGCATTGTATTTGCATCATGCAAAACATGAAAACTCATGAAGAACTCAACTTGGAGACGAACCTATCCAAACTTTCCTGACATCTTTCACAGCGAGCGACGGGCAGAGTCTCCTCCACAATGGCTTTTTTGATGACAAGCCCAAGCCTCACCGTCTGACGCTTTCAACGAAAGCTCCCGAATTTTGAGTGGCGACGGTGCGCACAACCGCCGCTCATTGGTTTCCACTCACAACGATGCTTTGAACCCTACCGACCTTGCCATCGACAAGACGCACTTTGATGCCATGCGGATGTGTCGGTGAATTCGTCAGAATGTCTTTCACCACGCCTCGTGTCAGTCGGCCTGTCGGTTGATCCGCTTTCTGAACAACATCGACAGTTAGCCCCGGCCGAATATTTCGACGAACCGTTCCGTCACTCCCACCCGTCATTCGGTGCCCTTCTTGTTTTGCTGGATTTTCTTCATGCGCTCTAATAAATCTTGCTTTCGGGACTGTGCTTGCTCTCTCTCTACAGGATTCCGAAAACTCCCGTTCTTTTGGCGCGGACCTGAACCCGCCACTCCCCCCTGCAAATTCGGTGGTTTTTTTCGATTTTCCGCTCTTGGCACATGAACTCCCCCATTCCTCTTGATTGTACCTCAAACATCCCCCGTGTCACGAAAAGAGTTTTCGAAATGCGGCTGGTATTTCCGACTCAAACCGAAGAACCTTCTCCGGTTTTGTAGGATGCAGAAAGGCCAAAGATGCGGCATGAAGCGCGAGTCGTCCAATTTCATCGCGAGTGGCCCCATAGCGTTTGTCCCCGACCACACAATGTCCAATCGACTTCATGTGAACTCGGATTTGATTCTTTCGCCCAGTATCTAACTGGCACTCCACCAAAGAATATTCGCTACTTCGCTTCAACACTCGAAAATGAGTGATAGCGCGCAATCCGTCTCCCGGCGAACTGACATACATCGTACGCGTGCTGCTCTCTTTTAGCCACGTGTCAATGACACCTTCTTGTTTTTGCACTCTACCCTCTACGACCGCAACATATCTGCGTTCTTTGACCACATCATTCCAATTGTCTTGAAGCCACTGCTGCGTCTCATAACGTTTGGCGAACAGCATGATGCCAGAAGTATCTCTGTCTAATCGATGAACGACAAAAATCCGATGTTTGGTGTCCATCTTGCGAACGTGCTCCGTGACGAGTCGATATGCGGTTAACTCAGTCTTATCTTCCGTGGCCACAGACAGCAGTCCAGCCGGTTTGTCCACAACCACTACCTCGTCATCCTCATACACAATGGACAATCTCTGCTTGGCGTGAATCGATAACTCGCCACCAGCCTTACCCATCTCAACTTGAATCTGTTGACCAGCCCGCACAGGTTGGTCATAACGCTGGACCGTCTGTTGGTCGACTTTCACTTGCCCCCGAGTCAGCCACGCTTTGACTTTATTGCGTCCGATGTGCGGAAAATGGGTGAGGAGCGTGTCCAGCAACTGTCCATCTCCACGCACTCGAACAACTCGCTCTTTCACATTTGTCCCTCCCACTTCTTTGCCAGTCCGTTTATGCTCTCCACATTTCTCTACTGGAAAGGCGTAGAATAAAGGTGGAGGTGGTTTCAATGTTTCATGCACACAACCGCATTGAATCTGCAAACGGCCAAGGATCTGACTTAGAGCAACGCTTTCAGCACGCTGCCGAACACATGAAACAGGTGCCTGGTTTTGTGAAATTCGAGATGTTGCGAGCCAGTGATGACTCCCATTATCTTGTGACGACGGTCTGGGAGTCCGAAAAGCACTTTCACGACTGGGTCAAAAGCCCGCACTTCCGCGCCGCGCACGGCGGCAACGAGTCGGCTGGCAAAGCCACGGTGTCCACATATCATGTTGTCATCTGATTGAAAACCAAGAAGTTCTCAAGAAGACTCGGCGTCCGCAGACGGTTCTTCGGAAGCGGGCGCCGATGCCTCTTCTTGAGGAACCTCAGGTTTCCCATCCAGCACTTCCGTTTGATTCTCCTGTAGCTTATCCAATTGCGCTTTGTGTTTTTCTACTTCCCGACGCAATTGGGAATTCCGCCGACGAAGTCGAAATTGAAGAACGATACCAATGAAGCCAACGACCAAACCGCCAACAAATGCAGACCCGAGAATAATTAAAACGAGCGGTACGTGGGCAGTACCGAAAAGAAAATGGATAGCTTCCACTTGAACGTTGATCACCGCGAAAACCGCCACAACTACCGCTAAAAACAACCCCACTATCAATCGCCACAGAAGTCGCATACGCCCATCCCCTTTCCCCCAACTTCCTAAGACTACTCGAACATATCATCGACGGTGCTGGAACACAATTGTCTATCTCCTATATGCCCATTTGTCGATATTATCTTCGTCCTACAAATTACTTTTTGTACTATAAATTATAAAAGTAGTATCTATTTTCTACAATATTCGGAGGCTCGATAAGTTTTATCCCCCCAACCATGAAAAACCCCCTTATAATGGATGACGGGTAGCCCTATCCTCCATGACAAGAGACTTTTTCATTGTTAGGGGACACAAATCACGAAATCGCATGGACATAGTGGAAACATGCATGCAAAAGTCGTGCTCTAAAATCCCCCCGCCTAGATGTCGAGGCGAACTCTCGTCTATAATAATGAGGCTAGAATACAGACGTAGTATCGTTGAAGAGTGCGAGGTGACGAAATGGCAACCCGGAAAGAGTTGCAAATGTCGAGAATGTGGATGTACTTCGTGGACGCGACCGCCAAAATCATAGAGGAAGAGGGAATGGAAAACGTCACCATTCGCAAGGTCGCGGATTTGGCCGGCTACACGAGCGCAACGATTTACAACTATTTTAATGAGTTGTCGCATTTAATTTTTTTTGCTTCCATGCGTTTCTTAAAGGATTATACCCAAGAACTCTCGGTATACATGTCTCGCGGCAAAGATTCCATCGAAAAGTATCTACTGACTTGGGAATGCTTTTGTCAACACTCATTTCGAAACCCACAAGTTTTCCATGCCATTTTCATCTCAGATTTGGGAAGTCAGCCGGATGAACTTTTGAAGCGATATTATAGCGTCTATCAAAGCGATTTAACTGGTCTACCGGAAGACATTAAGCCGCTGGTTTTTGAATACAGCTTGTCGAAACGAAGCCAGGCCGTTTTGGAGAAAGCGGTTGCTGAAAACCTACTGGATGAACAAGATATCGAGTCTATTAATGAGATGACCGTTCTCATTTGGCAAGGCATGATGACCACCGTTCTCAACAATCGTCGAAACTACACTCCAGACGAAGCCTCACAACGAACGATGCGGTACATTCGAGAAGCGACGATGATTCACGTCAAAAGCGGGATGAGCCCCTCCTAGCGGACACGAAAACCCCGAGCAGAGAATCGTCGCTCGGGGTCTTTTTCAGGGTCACGCAGCAGATAACAAGCAACACGTGGTGACTTTTGACTCCCCGCACGTCTCAGCGTCCGTGAAGTCAAAGGCTCTAGCTTCTCACGGCCTCTTTCACTTTCGCACGTCTACTGTCCTTGTCATCGATAGAACTTGTCTCTGTCAAATTCCGCCCTTTTGTCTCCGGTGCCCACATCAGCGAGACGAGCAGTCCCAACACAGTAACGATAGTGCCAAGAATCATCGTCGTTCCAACACCCAATTTAGTCAAGGACAATGGCATCAAGAACGTTCCCACAAATGCGCCAACGCGACTCATTGCGGTCGCCACACCGACTGCCGACGCGCGAATTTCCGTTGGAAAAATTTCATTCGGATAGATAAAGTCCAATACGTTCGGTCCTCCTGAAAATAGCGCGTAGACCACAAAACCCAGGATGATAACCCATACTGGAGCGTTCGGAAACACACCTAGGATGAGTAACCCCACTGCCATAAATACGAAACACCAGTTGAGCAAAGCTCTACGACCCATTGAGTTGCACAAATACAATGCTGGAATACACCCAATGAGGAAGATGAAATCCAATGCGGCAGAGCCCAAGTTGCCCGCATTGCCGGAGCCGAGATGAAACAGATTCAAAATCTCGGGGCCAAACGTGTAAATTCCAAAGGCAGGGATGATGGAAAACATCCAAAATAGTCCGACAAACATGGTGCGTTTCAAATAACCCCTTTGGAACAACTTAGAGAATTTAGTGGTCACAATGGGTTCCGACAACTGAGTCAAATCCGCATCTGGACCATATACTTTCTTCAAAACTCTTTCGGCTTCTTTGACGCGGTTTTTACTCACCAACCATCGCGGAGACTCAGGAGTCCCGAGACGCAACAGTAAAATCACCAGTGCAGGAAGGGCACTCGTCCCGAGCATCCACCGCCATGCATCCGGGCCCGCAGACATCAGAAAGTACCCGACCACATATGCTGCCGTAGCGCCTACATACCATGAAACGAGAAGACTACCGAGCATCGGTCCACGCTGTTTTTTCGGAGCGAATTCGGCTAATAAAGAAGTAGCGATAGGATAGTCCGCGCCAATGGCAATGCCTAAGATCAAGCGTAGGACAAAAAGTTCCACGGCACCGTGAACAAAAATCTGAAGAACCGAAGCGACAATGAATATCACCAGGTCGAGCGTATACATCACTTGCCTACCGAAAATGTCGGTCACGTAACCAAACACCAAACCGCCTAAAAACACGCCACCCAGGGCGGAGGCACCGATTAACCCGTCCCAGAGTGCATTCAGATGCATCTGTGGCACAATTTGTGTCAGTGCTACACCGATAATACTAAGAACATATCCATCCAAAAACGGTCCACCGGACGAATAGATGGTTAGTTTTTTATGGAACCCTGACAAGGGCGCGTCATCTACCACAGCTTGTAACGACATGTTTCATCCCCCTCACATCATGCTGCGAAACGCTACTTTGACTTTCCCCCTCATGCACAAACACACGAAGGCGCTTTCATTCCTCATGACTATCCACCGGGTTCTCAGCTTTCCATCACTGTTAGTCATCGATACTGTCTTTCACTTGACCACGGAAACCTCCTCATTCGTGATGTAGTTCATTTTTTGAATACGATTTCTTTGTAATCATGATTTGCAAGCTATCGTAACATGCCACTAAGAGACTGTAAAGTGCGAAATCCTTAAATTTTTTGATAGGTACAGATAATTATCCGTTGTCGGACGACGCAAAGTATGATACGATGACGCAAGAAAATCGTGATAACTAAATGAGCGTGATTTAATGACGGCAAGTAGAGCTAACACATCACGTCCACAGCGTAACCGATTTTCAGTCAGAAAGGTGGATTGTCACGATGAACAAAGAAAGTATCTCAAAGACTTACCTGAATTACATCAACGGCCAGTGGGTGGCCTCTCATCGCAATGAAACATCGAGCAGTGTCAATCCCGCACGTGTCGACGACGTGGTCGGTCACGTCCAACTCTCGACGGCGGAAGACGTGGCAGATGCGGTGCGCGCGGCAAAAGGTGCACAAAAAGCATGGAGCCGCATGGCGTATCCTAGTCGCGGACAGTTTTTGTATGCGGTTGCAAATCGTGTCGAAGCGCGTGCCGATGAAATTGCACAGACGATGACCCGAGAAATGGGCAAGCCACTGTCCGAAGCCAAAGGAGAAACACTGCGCGGTGTTGCCATCTTACGCTATTACGCCGCCGAAGGGCTTCACAAAATTGGCGACGTCATTCCCTCCTTTGACGCGTCTTCTCTGATGTTTACCACGCGTTCGCCGCTTGGAGTGGTGGGAGTTATTACACCTTGGAATTTCCCAGTGGCCATTCCTATGTGGAAGATTGCACCTGCGCTCATTTATGGTAACACCGTCGTCTTTAAACCTGCTGAGAACTCTGTTGTGACTGCTGCCCTATTGGTGGAATGTTTCGAAGAAGCCGGACTACCAGCCGGAGTTTTGAACTATGTGACTGGCCGCGGTTCCGTCGTAGGGCAGGCCATTGTGGAGCATCGAGATGTGGCGGGAATTAGTTTTACCGGATCGGACAATGTGGGTATCAACGTCGGTATGACGGCTCTCGCTAGGGGGGCGAAGTATCAATTAGAGATGGGCGGCAAAAATCCGGTCATTGTTGCAGCTGATGCGGACCTCGACCTGGCGGTGGAAGCGACCGTCAGTGGCGGACTCCGTTCAACCGGCCAAAAATGCACTGCTACCAGTCGAGTCTTGGTAGACCGGAAAGTCTACGCGGCATTTCGAGAAAAACTGTTGTCGAAGGTCAAGTCGATTCGAGTTGGGGACGGACTCCAACCAGAGACGTGGATGGGCCCGTGCGTCAACGACCGGCAAATGGAAACGGTCTTATCCTACGTTCAAATTGGTCTGGAAGAGGGGGCTACCCTTGCTTTCGGGGGAACCAGAGCGACCGAAGGAGACCTTTCGTCAGGCTATTTTGTGGAACCAACGGTGTTTGAGAACGTCACTTCTGGCATGAGGATTGCACAAGAAGAAATTTTCGGACCCGTTTTGGCACTCATTCCTTTTGAGAACCTGACGGAGGCGTTGGAAATTGCCAACGACAGTAAGTTTGGATTGAGTGCATCCATCTTCACCAAAAACATCGGTCACATGATGAGCTTCATTCAAGACATGGATGCAGGTCTCGTGCGTATCAACGCCGAGAGCGCAGGAGTCGAGTTGCAAGCTCCGTTTGGAGGCATGAAACATTCCGGTTCACACTCTCGCGAACAGGGGCAGTCAGCCATCGAGTTTTTTACCGAGATCAAAACCGTGTTTATTAAAGACGGTGGAATGTATGGCTGAACGTTCTGATGTTGAATCATCAAAGAACATAAAGGCACAAGTTTGACGCGCGTCAGCTGTCAACTGTAAGCGTTCTCAGCGCGTGACAGGTAGAGAAGGCAAGCTCGGGGAAACAACAGAGGAGGTCTCCACCATGGCGATAGTCGACCCACAGGTACCGGTGGACAGAGAGACGGTGACGGACATTATCGACTGCGACGTTCACCCCTACCTTAATTCACTGGAAGAGTTAACGCCCTACATGGACGAGTCAATCCAACGCCTCATGAACATCGGTCGCTTTGAAAAGAAAATGTTAAAAAATATGAATGCCGGGGCTTTTGATTTTCCAAAGTCCCGCTACAACAACCCGAACTACGTGCTTCGACTCGACGCGGTTACGCCAGATGGCGGCGTTCCTGGTTCAGACCCGGAATTTTTGACCCAAGACTTATTCGACCGATTTCACACGAAATACGGCATTCTCAACGTTGGACACGGTAGCATGAGCGCTTATCACAACGTGGACATGGCCATTTCTTACAGTTCAGCTTGCAACGACTGGCTTTATGACACTTGGGTGGAGTCGGATCCACGATACAAAATGACAATGGTGGTCCCAACCTTGGACCCGACCGCCACGGTGAGGGAAATTGAACGAGTTGGCCAGAAATCCGGAATTGTCGGAATCAATCTTCAAAACGTCAACATTCCCTTGGGTAATCGCTTCTTCTGGCCTGTCTATCAAATCGCCGAGGAGTATGGCTTGCCCATCGTTCTTCACCCAGATGCCGAAGGTTCCGGCGAATACGCGCCAACTCAGTCGGTGGGACCAGCTTCAACCTATACCGAATGGCACACGACCCTGTCTTTGGTTGCGCAGCGCCAGATTATGAGTCTCGTCTGTGAGGGTGTCTTAGAAAAGTTCCCAAAGTTAAAGTTTGTCTTTGTCGAATATGGGTTTGCATGGCTACCGTCCGTCATGTGGCGATTGGATAAAAACTGGAAGGGGCTTCGAGATGAAATCCCTTGGGTGAAAATGTTACCGAGCGACTACATTCGGCGCAACATCCGTCTTGGCACGCAACCGATGGAAGAATCGTTCCATCCAAAGGACATCGTTTCCCTCGTTCAAATGGCGAAAGCGGAGGACATGCTCGTCTTTGCCAGCGACTATCCGCACTGGGACGGCGAATACAGCCCGAAAGTTTTTGCAGCCTTTCCAGACGATATGAAACGAAAAATCTTCTATGACAACGCAAGTCAAGCGTACCGACTTTGACAGAAGGTGGGATATCCGTGAGTACACCCTTACTGGCCCCCGTCATGGTTCGTGTCTGCCCTGTGGACGAATTGCCACCAGGACGTCGATTGCTGATTGAAGCAGACCGATTGCAAATTGTCATAACCAACGTGGATGGTCGTCTCTATGCATTTCGGAATGTATGCCCACATCAAGGTGCTCCGCTGATGTGCGGACCTATCACAGGAACGATGGTGGCATCAGTACCCCATCAATACGAATACGGCTGCGACAACGAGATTGTCCGCTGTCCCTTGCATGGCTGGGAATTTCATATGGCAACGGGAAAATCTGTTGCTCAGCGAGATACCGTGTCCATAAAGACTTATCCGGTGGAGACAAACGAAGAACACATTTTGATTCAGTTGCCACGTCAACCAGAAAGTTTCGCAGTACACACTGCACGTTAAACGTCATCTCAAGCATCCGAAAATTTGAGGAGGATAACCATGGAGCATCTCGTACACATCATTCACGGCAACGACATTCAATTCGAGGACATGGGCGTAGACGGGGATTTGGCAGAAATCGCTTCCCCTATCCATAAACTGTCCAAGACCATGGGCGGTGGCATCTGTCGTATGAAGAAGAGCGCCTTCGAATGGCAGTTGCACTATGACGAAGCGATTTACGTCATTTCTGGTAGCATGTACATCGGCTATGAAGGAGAAAAAATACAAGCTGTAGCCGGTGACATCTATTTTATGAAGGATGGCGCAAAAATTACGTACGGAACGGATGAAGAGGTCGAATTCTTCTTTTCCATGTATCCAGTGAACTGGAAAGAACTTCAGAAGTAAACTTTCATCGACGTATTTCCCATACCTCTCGCAACCAGATGATGAGATGATGGAGGTTATTCCCGTGGCGCACTTTAAACATCTCTTTGAGCCTCTCACGGTTGGCAACACGACGCTTCACAACCGTATACTCAGCACGGCTCATCAAACCAACCATGTTCACGACGGCATTCCTACATCAGGAATGCTCGCCTACCATCTGGCCCGAGCGCGCGGTGGCGCTGGTCTTATCATTTTGGAAGCAGCTGCCGTGCACATATCGGGAATGCTGACCACGCATACCATCGCCGGCTACGACGAAAAAGTCATCCCAGCCTATGCCACCATTGCAAGGACACTGCACGAGCATGGCACTGCCGTGTTCACACAGCTCTTTCACGGAGGCAGAGAAGTCGTCTCGAGCGACTATCGCCATGCGGCGCTTGCTCCGTCAGCGGAACCGAGTTTACGTTTCGGAGTGATGCCCCGTCCCATGAGCCAGTCGGAGATTCACGACATCATTCGCGGATTCGCCCACTCGGCGCGAATCGCTCAAGAAGCGGGACTGGACGGAGTGGAAGTATGCTGCTCTCACGGCTATTTGCCGGCCCAATTCTGGTCTCCACACGTGAATCATCGGACCGATGAATATGGTGGACCGTTTGAAAATCGTATGCGCTTTATCGTCGAAGTACTCGAATCCATCTGGTCCGAAGTAGGAGAAGACTTTACCGTTGGCATTCGAATGAGTTCGAATGAGATGACCATGGATGGCGCTACCATCAAGGATGCCGTGGAGATAGTCGACTATTTGGTCGATCGCGTTCGACTCGACTTCATCAACGTCACCGCGGGAGAATCCAGCACGTACGCAGGCTCGACCCATATCGTACCGCCTTCGCCCATCAAACACGCATACGTAGCTGCGGATGGATTCAAAATTCGTATGGCTGGCGCAGTTCCAGTCTTCGTGGGCTCCCGCATTGTCGACCCGGCCGAGGCGGAAAAGATTGTCTCCACGGGCCAGGCAGACGCAGTCGCGATGACCCGGGCGCTTATCGTCGACCCACAGATGCCCAACAAGGCACATCGCGGCGAGTTGCAAACCATCGACGCGTGCATCGGCTGCCTGCAAGCTTGCATTGGACACTATCACCGCAACCTACCCATTGGATGCGTTCAAAATCCGGTAGCTGGTCAAGAAGAAGCGTTGCAGCCCTTATTTGAACGAGATCGCCCCAAAAAGCGCGTGGTGATTGTCGGGGCGGGTCCGGCTGGACTTCAAGCCGCGGTCACCGCCGATGCCCTCGGACACGAAGTCATCCTGCTCGAGGAGGGGAACGCACTGGGAGGACTGTTGCGGACGATGCGCTGTGCCCCTATGCGGCGGGAGTTGGCAGAAAGTATGCTGGACAACTACACGCGCAAACTCGCTCAAAGCCAAGTCGATGTGCGCCTCGGTCAGCGGGCCACACGCGAGTCGGTGCGTTTGCTGGAGCCCGATGCAATCGTGTGTGCGGTCGGGTCCAGCCCTTATATGCCCCGCGTTCCGGGTATGGGCGATAGCCGGGTAGTGCAAGTCGGGTCTGTCTTCGGAAATGCTGTAGAAGACATGGGCGAACGTGTTGTTATCATGGACTATGTGGGGGACTGGCAAGCCATAGAGGCTGCCATTCACTTGGCAGAGAGGCGGCGTAAGGTCACGCTCGTCTGTTCCAAGCTGTTCGTAGGAGAAGAGGTTCACCAATTCTTGCGCAATGAGTACATGAAGCGACTCTATGAACTCTCCGTGGAGATTCGCATGCATTACGACTTTGGCGGTATTGTGGAAGACAAGCTGAAAATCCGCCACGTGTTTGCTCAGTCCGTAGAGGACATATCCGAGTGGGACCAAGTCGTTCTCTCGATGGGACGTGTGCCTAACACGGACTTATACGAGGAACTTCAACCAGTCGCCGAAAACATCTATCAAATTGGAGATTGCTTGGCACCCAGAACGCTCGAAGAGGCGACGTACGAAGGCATGATGACCTCGCTTCAATTATAGAACAGGAGTAAGAAGATATTTCGAAAACAAGGCGGTGAATGGAGCATGCAATCAGAACCCTTTGAGAACAGTCAAACTGCATATCAGGACTGGTTGCCTGCTCATTCGACAGCCGCAGAAGTCCGTCAGCTTCTACAGTCCGGCCATTGTGTTGTGCTCGATGGTCACCCTCAGTTGGTCGATCCGCTGTTGCAAATGATAGCCTCTACCATTCGAAACGACCCGTTGGTCTCAGCCGTTGAAAAAGAGCGCTTGCTCTCGAGACTCTCGTCTCGAGATGCTTGGCCGGAATGCCGATTCGTCTCCAAAGATTCGCGTCGCACCCTGTATCGAGTCTCCGTCTCCGTGCAAGTGGACATCCACGCACTACAGGGTGCCACGCACTGGGCAACGCCAAAGTAGGCAGCTTTTACGGGGCACACAGATGCAACGTTTGGCTGCCGGCGTTCCGATTGCAGTGACTTGCTCTTCAAGACGGAAATCTCGCTACTTCCCCTTGCGCGTCATTTCCGCAAGTAAGTCCCATTGTTCTTCACTCACTTCTGTCAGTTCGTTGAATTCACCCGCCCCTTGCAGCCACTCTCCACCATCAATCGTGACGACTTCCCCGTTGACATACGCAGCAAAATCGGAAACGAGATATGCGGCCAAATTAGCCAACTCCTGTTTCTCCCCAACGCGCTTGAGAGGAATTCTTTCGATCATCTTGTCACTCAGTTCGGGTGTCGGAGATAAGCGTGACCATGCGCCTTCCGTCGGAAAAGGACCCGGCGCAATGGCCACCTGGCGGATGCCATAACGGGCCCACTCCACCGCGAGGGAGCGCGTCAACGCCAAAACGCCCGCTTTAGCGGCAGCGGAAGGAACAACAAAGCCCGACCCAGTCCAGGCATATGAGGTCACAATGTTCAGCATGGTTCCCGCCTTTTTCTGCTCAATCCAGCGCTTGCCGACTTCTAATGTTGTGTAGAATGTGCCATGCAACACAATATTAAGAACCGCGTCCACCGCTCGTGGCGAAAGCCGTTCGGTCGGGCTGATGAAATTGCCCGCCGCATTATTTACAAGAATGTCCAATTGTCCAAACTGATCCTCCACGGCTTGGACCAAGTCTGCAATCTGTTCCGGGCTACGAATGTCGCAGCCCTTCCAAAATACTTTCGCTGGCGAAGCGTTTTGTGCAAGTTCTTTAGCCGTCTCTTCGAGTACCTCTGTCCTTCGACCCGTGATGGCGACGGCAGCTCCCAGTTCTAAAAATCGCTCCGCCATCGAACGCCCCAGGCCCGTACCGCCACCGGTAACGAGAATCACCTTGTCTTTTAGCAATCCACTCTCAAACATCGTTGTCCCTCTCTTTCTGTGCTGCACAAACTTAGTTATGGCCGAATGGTACTTCTATGGGTCATTCCTGCATATAGTGACAGCGAGACCTGGAGGAATGTTTGGAATTGTCTGTTTGGATGACTTTGTGAATTGGACACTCACAGTTTGAGCTCGCATTTAGTGCTCGATGAAATT
Organism: Alicyclobacillus sp. SP_1; assembly: GCF_024706985.1. GTDB lineage: Bacteria > Bacillota > Bacilli > Alicyclobacillales > Alicyclobacillaceae > Alicyclobacillus_I. The sequence continues at coordinate 20,547 of NZ_JAMCCX010000072.1, forward strand.
TTGAACGGCAGCCTTAGTTCCTCCAGGTCTCAACCAAGTGAATCTTTCTTCCCCTGTATCGCCGCAAACCAACTGAGCGATGCAGCCACCCCTAAAACCAAAGACAACATCCACCACCCAAATGCGAAATGATGAGACGTATCCACAATCCAGCCAAACAGCGGCGGAAAGACGGAAGACCCTAAAAATACAACGGAACCCGTGAGGCTCATGGCCATTCCGCTATGCGAAGGCGGGACTGTCTCGCCCGCCCATGTTAAAGCAAGAGCGTTCCAACCTACTGCACCAAACCCGAAAACGGTCCACAGGACAAATAGCAAGAAAACCGGTACATGGACAGGCAGAAAGCCAATGACCAGCGCGAGTGCGGCGGCAACCGTGCCCGCAATAGCCAGCACTGGAGCTCGCGCCTGCCCCATCCGGTCGCTGATTTGGCCGAGCAAAATGCGACCTACTCCACCTCCAAGCTGGCTGACGGCGAGAATGATTCCGGCCGTCGCCAAGCTCAAATGATGCTGACGATGGAGGTCCACGATGGAATAAGTCAGCAGGATGTACTGACCCGACACCATCAAGAACGCTACGCCGACAGGCCGAGCCAGGAGGCGCCAGTGCTTTTTCTCCAGGCGGACACGTAGAGACTTGGCGGCCGCGCGTTGAAAATGCGGAATGAATAAAGAAAACGCAAAGCCAACGACCAGCAGTTCCAGAGCAAACACGACGTAGGTGAGGTTCAATCCCACGTGTGGCACCATTTGTGGCAGTAGCCATGCTGCCAGAGCTGCCCCTACAGGAACGCCCGTCTGCCGAATCCCCATGACAAGGCCGCGCGGACGATTCGAAAATGCTGTAAAGACTGCCTTTGTGCCGGCTGCAGGAACAATCGCCAAACTCACTCCGACGAAAAACAACGTCAAGAGAAGAATGTCAAACGAATGTACCTGCGTCAACATGAGGCCAAAGAGGGCCATCAACAGTGTGCCATAGAACAGCACCACTCTTGGTCCCAAACGGTCTACCGCAATGCCGGCAAACACCATGCTACACATGACACCAAGAGACAGCGCCGTCGTCACAAAGCCGAGTTCGGTCAGGCTCAAGTGATACACTGCTAACAAAAACGTCCCCAGAATGACTAAACCTTGTTGAACAAAGGACATGCCGGTTTGCGACGTAAACGCTAAGCCCAGGTATGAAACAGGGCCGATACGTGCAGGGAACCCATCTTTGTCAAACGGTTTCTGCATATCTTCCCTCCTCCCGAACCGCATCTTTTCCATCATCGGCGTCCTCGGCAACAGACCGTCTCGGCTGACCAGCAGGCACGTCATGACCACTCAGTCCGATGCCGCTCGATTCGGGGGAGACTATGCTAACGGTACGACCGGGAGTATCAGGTGCGACGGATGATCCGAGTCGTGCAGCACGCGCTGCGTCGCCGTGATAAACTCCGCCGTGGTCTCGTTGGACTCCCCGGTGTTCAAATTGCGATTCCAGCGCGGAAAGCAACTGCTGGTCACTTGGACGCGGACCCGATGTCCAGCAAGAAAAACGTTGCTCGTTGCCCACAAGTCGACGAGAATCTCGTAGACTTCATGCGGGTTCATCCACGCAACGGAATCCTGCCCTTGGCGATGGCGCATGCGCACAATTCCATCCGCCAAATTGTAAGAACTTCCATCCGGATGAACATCCGTCAAACGAACAACAAAGTCTGTATCTTTCGCCGAACTTTGCACCCACAACTTAGCAACAATTGGGCCTGTCACTTCCACTGGCTCCGCGAACGGTTCCGAGGTGAAGACCAACACGTCCTCGCGCATTTCTGTTTCGGTCTGTTCCTTCGGTCCAGCCGGGTAGGCAGCCGTCATTAAGACATTGCCGCCAAGCGTCTTGACCGGATCGGCCGGATTATAGACGTACTCATCGGCGGGCTCTGCAGTCGGCGGGACTTCAGACAGCGTGCCATCTCCGCTGCGCGTGCTCGCATTGCCCTGGCTGTGGAGATACCACGGTCGATACTCCGTGTTGGGAAGCGGCCACTCACTCGCCAATCGCCAACGATTGATTCCCATCACAAAAATCTCTACCGGCGGTTCGGCTTCCAGACCTCGACCCACGCCCTTTAACTCCTCATCAAACCAACGCTGATGCCGCAGAGTGGGGTCCTCTTTTAAATTGAGCAAAGCACTGTTCGCGGCCATCCCAAAGTCCAAATCCCCGACCGCACTTCCCTGATTTCCGTGAGTCCACGGCCCCAGAGTTAAGCGGACTTTCTTGCCTGCCGCTTTAAGACTCTCGTAACTGACGAGGGTCGGGTGTAAAAACACGTCATACCATCCCCCCGTGAGAGACGCGCTGACGTTCATTGTGGCGTAATGTGGGCGAATATTGAGCCGATTCCGGTGGCGCACATCGGTATTGCTCGTCATCTCCTCAAAAAAGTCGGGCAGAAGCCCCGTCCGACGAAGAGGAGCGAACTCGGACAGTGGCAACTGATAATAGCCCTCGTGAGAAAGCCGGTCAGCATCGTTGACGAGTTGCACGAATTCGAGTGGAAATCCTGGCTCTCGGCCGCGCAACCTGGCCAATTGCGGCAGCGCCAGCGCAGTCAGGTACCATGATGCCATGGTTCCCCACTCCAACGCACCGCCGCGAAAGGTCACTCCATCCCACGGGTCGTCCAGGGGGACCGTTGGCGCGACCGTCGTTAGCGCAGGATGGCCAGAGACTGCAGCCGCCCACTGCGTGAACCCAAAGTAGGAAGCGCCGTACATGCCAACCTTTCCGTTCGATCCCGGTAATTTCGATGCCCACTCGACGGTATCATAGCCATCGTCGAACTCTTGATAAAATCCGCCATACACGCCCTCCGAAGCGAAACAGCCGCGCACATCTTGAATCACGACCATATAGCCTGCTTCCGCGAGCCGGACCGGGTCGAGCAACAAATACGCGAAAGAAGTATCTTTGCCATACGGTAGGCGCGTGAGCACAACCGGGTAACCGTCCCCTTCTTCGGGACGAAACAGATTCGCCCGAAGCGTTACGCCATCTCGCATGGTGCACGCAACATTGCGTTCAAACAGCACTTTCATGAATCATCTCTCCTCTGCCATGAATCGAAGGCGAGCGTACTCGCCCGTGTCTTGTCGAACGTGCGGTCGCCACTATACTCTGTTTTGCGAGCGCGATTCATAGGCGGCAATCAGACTGTCCATCTGGTGATTCCATTCCTCGTCCGTCACCTGATATTCCGGCTGTTCCAAAAACCACTGGAGCGTTCGGCGCATCCCCTCTGCAAAGGAAACCGTCGCTTGAAACCCAGGCACGAATTTTTTAATTTTACTGTTGTCAAAGACATAACTGATAGACTTGTCACCGAGTAGCCCGCCTCGCAACTCGGGAATCTGTTCGGCGATGAATTCGGAGGCAATGTGCAGCGTAGTTGCCTCCACTCCAGCTGCCGCTGCAATGGTTTCATGAATTTGATTCCAATTTAAGACTTCGTCTGACGTGATGTGAAACGCATGGCCAACGGCTAGAGCATTGCCCATCAACCCCAGAAAACCCCGTGCGAAATCGGTATTGTGAGTCATGGTCCAAAGCGACGTTCCATCTCCATGAATGACCGTTTTTAACCCCTGCTTCATCCGCTGCACCAAGGACCACGGATGCTTCGAGCTATTCAGAGCGGCAGGAATCATCGTGTTACCGTACGTAAACGAGGGTCGCACAACGGTGACGGGAAATCCCATCACGCGATAAGCTTGCATCAGATGTTCTTCGCAAGCGATTTTATCTCTCGAGTACTTCCAGAATGGATTCGCAAGCGGCGTGGACTCGGTCACCAAATAGTGTGTGGGCGGTTTTTGATATGCAGATGCACTGCTGATAAATATGTATTGACCCACCTTCCCGCGAAACAGTTGAAGGTCCGCTTCCACGTGCTCCTTGGTATACGCAATCCAGTCCACAACGACGTCAAACTGATGCTCCTTGAGGACAACTTGACACCTATCCACATCACGAATATCCGCCCGAATTTGCTGGACCCCCTCGGGAGCAAAAACAGTGTGTTGCCCGCGATTGAGCAGAAATAACTCCACTTTGTTTTCCACCGCCAGACGAGACACGGCTTGACTAATGAGACCAGTACCGCCAATGAACAAGACTTTCATGCTAAACCCCCTCCAAAGTCGCGATACATTTTACTCTACACTTGCGAATGCCAAGATGAAAGTCGAAGCGCCTAACAAAGCGCCATCGAGATTTTGAAGATTGGGCATTTGCCTCTTGACGGTCGAAGACAGTCGGTGTAAAGTGTGAGAAAATTCAATAGAAAACGGCTATGACAGAGAGAGTACGTTTCAGCATCCACTCAGAGAGTCGGCGGACGGTGCGAGCCGATGGCATGCTGTTGCCGAAGTTCACTCTGGAGCCGCTGGGTGAACCAATAGTAGCCTATGCCGGCATCTCGGATATCGTCTGAGATGTACCGTTATCTGAATGAAGTGAGAGGCTTATGCCTTTCCTTTAGGGTGGTACCGCGAGAAAACTCGTCCCTATGTGGGGCGAGTTTTCTTTTGTAGAAAGAGCGCCTTATTGGAAAAGAAGGCAGAATCGACCTCTCCTTTAGGGTGGTACCGCGAGCAGCCTCGTCCCTATGGACGAGGCTGCTTTGCATTCAGAAGAAGACGGGCCGGTTCACATTCCCAGATAACTAGGAGGAGGAGAAAAACGCATGAACGACACATCTTCAACCATGGAACTTTACCGGCATCAAATCGATGAATTAGACGAACAATTGATGGACTGCTTGCGCCGTCGAGCCCACTGCGTGCGCTTAATCGCAAAACTCAAGAGACAAAGCGGCTTCAGTGTGGTTCAAAGCCATCGCGCGGAAGCAGTCGCCAGGCACTTCCGGGAACTGGCATCCGCTCACCAACTTCGTCCCGAGTTTGCACAGAGACTGTTTGACCTCATTCACGAAGAGTCCTGCAGAGAGCAAACAAACTGGATATCCACGGCGGCGGACGGCGCTGCCGACGCATGAATCCTTCACTCGGTTGGCATCTTAGACATATCGCGGTCGTCCCGTGTTGACTTCTTGAAACGAGATTGACTGCCATTTGCCGACAAAGCGGGGGAACTAAGTTGGAGCCAGTCAAAGGCAAAACCACGCGCCGCAACGTGCGCATCGGGTTCATCATTGGAGCACTCTTTCTTTTGGGGTTTGCTGGCTGGCGCCTTGTAGGATTTTTGCACCAGCCCTTATCCATGCCCCAATGATTCCACTCCGAGTGGTCGACCGCCGCGCCGCCACGCAGAGTTTGGGTCAGTCCGGGAGCGTGACGAAGGTTTGCACGCTTCCTGCCCGTCCCCCTTCAAACATCACACGTACCTGACTGCCCCTTGCTGCCCGAAAGACCCACTCCACATGACCGCGTTGCGGGTGGTTGGGTGCATAAGTCCGTTGACTCCCATATCCATCCAGGTGGCCGATAATCACGGGAGTTTGACCGGACACCATCTCCACGTCCCCTTCGAGATGCGCTCGAATCCCTTCGAGCAAGAGCGACTTCCCTTTCTCAGTACTCGACGTAGGCAGAAATCCAGCATTCGACACCTCCGCCACCAGACGGAACAGATGGTGGTCGAGCGACTCGACCGTGATCGACGGAATGGTCAAGACGGGCGTAGACAACCCCAGTTTCGTCAAAAACGCAGTCACGCCACGACATTCCTCTTCAAGAAATGCGAGTGGTGGGTTCTGCACGACAAATTTCGTGTCCATGCCGCCTACCTCCACAGAGCCGAAGTCCGGATGCTCAAACGGCTTCCAGGAGAGTACGGCATCCGGAGAAGCTTCTCGCATCGCCCAGTCGTGTATTTTGCGCTCATCCTCCATCCGCTCTGCGGGCGTCAGAGCCATCATTTTCCGCATGCCCAGCTCCCCGTAGCTACGCGCTCCAGCCCGTTTCGCCACATCCCACACCTCAATCGTGAAACTAAGCACCCCGTGATGGTCGTACATCCAATCGTCTGCCGCGCCCGGCATCAGTACTTGTTCATGGCCCGTCGCAAAGACATCATAGTTCGACCCGGCAAAATACCCGCTGACTTCAGCCCCCATCTCGGCCATGCGACTGAAGAGGTGGCGATCCATCTGCGACAAAACCGTATCGCCCCCCGTCGACGGTTGCCTCAAAATCACCCCTCCTGACGTATGCACAGCTGCATACGCTGCCACATTGCGACGCTTCATAAGAAACTCGGCTAAAGCGCGCAGCTCTGGTTCAGAAAGTGGATAAGGTCCAGCACCAGGCTGTCCTGACTCGCCCGCCCAGCGAATTGGAAAATTGCGATTGAAGTCCATTTCGGAACGCCTCGCTCGGCTGGCTTTAGCGAAGGCAGGAAAGTTACCTGTTTGCGAACGGCGGTCGACTCTACCTTCGGGAAACACGTGATAATAAGTCCCGCCGATTTCGCCCGGCTTGCGTGGCCGCATGACGTCTGGCCGCTCGCTGTCTACCGCAAAGCCTCCATCTTCGGCCTCTACGCGCAGGAGACGGATGTGTCCATCGCCGTCAACGTCTTCAGGAACATAGCCTTCTGGAGGTTCTGAATACGGATACGTGTGCGAACTCGACCGATAGCGGCTCGGTGTGGTCAGGTATTCTTCAGCGCCATCCACGGCAATGCGCGGCACCACGTAGACTGTGTGCTGGTCGAGAAGCGTGGTTGCCTCTGGGTCCCGCCCATAGTTTTCGAGACACCAAGACATCCAGTACATCGCAACCGCGTTTGTTGCCACTTCGCCCGCATGAATGTTGGCATCGACAAACACGGCCGACTTGTCTTCCGGGCGGCCAGTCTCTCGATGGGTCAAAGTGACCGCAGCAATGTCTCGCCCTTGACGGCTCTGTCCAATAACCTCGACGCTCATCCACTGCGAATACGTTCTTTGCCACGTATTCAGCGCGTCCCACATCTCTTGATACGTCCAATACTTAGTGAACAATGCCGTCACTCTCCCCGAGTTTCGTCCAAACGCTCAAGCCGCCACATCCAGCTTTGGAAGTCCCCACGCACCACCGGCAGCAAGATGCCAATTTGCATCAGTTCTGACCCGGACCGAACGACGCTCGCCCCGTCCATCTCCTCTAACCGATAGCGGGCCTCGCGCTCGAGTGCGGTCAGGCAGAGACGCCGCGCAGCATCGTTAGCAATCGCCAACACGTGAACGTACGTCACCACGCCGACGCGCCCGTCTGTGGACAGATACATCCACGCGGAGTCGTTGCCCTCACCCTCAAAAGGGCTCTTCAGTGGATAGTAGTCTCCAAACTGAACCACAGGGCGAATTGTCTTGTACCACTCAATCTGCGACCGAATTTCCCTCAAATCGGACTTTGGCAGTGCGGTCAAATCCAACTCGTAGCCAAAATTTCCGGCCATCGCCACGTGGGCTCGCGTCCTCAAATCGGTCATGCGACCCACCTGGTGATTGGGCACCGCCGATACATGCGCCCCCGCCGTCACCGCTGGATACACCAAACTCGTTCCATACTGAATGCGCAGGCGTGCCACCGCATCGGTGTTGTCACTGGTCCACGTTTGCGGCATGTAGTAGAGCATCCCCGGGTCAAAGCGACCACCTCCGCCTGAACAGCTCTCCATTAAAACATGCGGAAATCGCTCGGTCAGCGTCTCGAGGACCCGATAGAGGCCGAGCATGTATCGGTGAGCCGTCTCACGCTGGCGATGTGCAGGCAATGCCAAGGACCCCACCTCGGTCATATGGCGATTCATATCCCACTTCACATAATCAATCGGTCCGCTCGCGAGCACGTTTCCAACGCGCTCAATTAAATGGTCACAGACATCGGGTCGGCTGAGGTCGAGCACCAACTGATGCCGTCCTTCCGACTGTGGGCGGTTCTGCACCTGTAACGTCCACTCCGGATGCGCCCGGTACAAGGCGCTGTCGGGAGACACCATCTCGGGCTCAAACCACAGGCCAAACTTCATACCAAGCCCATGCACGCGTTCAGCCAACCCAACAATCCCATTCGGCAATTTTTCGAGATTGACATCCCAGTCGCCGAGCGAGCTACGGTCGGAGTCGCGCTTTCCAAACCAGCCATCGTCGAGTACGAACAGTTCCGCACCAACCTCTGCAGCAACTCCAGCTAGGTCTAGCAATGTGTCCTCATCGAACTGAAAATACGTCGCTTCCCAATTATTTACCAAAATAGGCCGTTCCGTGTCACGATGGGTTCCCCGCAACAAGTGTTTGCGGTAGAAGCGGTGAAACGCCTGAGCCATTCCCGTCAAACCATCACTGCTCTCCACCATCACGCATTCCGGTGCTTGAAAAGTCTCCCCCGGTTCCAAGTACCAGTGAAAGTCAAATGGGTTGATCCCGATTTGCGCCCGAGCCTGGGCAAACGCATCGACTTCAACACTCGCCAGAAAGCTTCCGCTGTAAACCAGATTGAACGCGAACACTTGCCCATGCCGCAAAGTTGTTCCCGATTCAGCCAACGCGAAAAATGGATTTTGCTGATGGCTACTGGCTCCACGCCGGCTTTCAATAGACTGCGTACCGGGTACCAAGCGGCGAGTGACAACGTCCCGCTCCCGCCCCCACGTTCCGGACAACTGAATGAGGTCATACGCAGAGTCTGGGAAATCAACCGATGCGGACAGAATGCGGCGAAGAAGGACTGGCTCCGCACCACCGTTTTGCACGGAGACGGAACGAACGAGTACATCATGCTCCGTAAAAACCGTATACAGAAGAGTGGCCGACAGTTGACTGACCGGATCGACCAAATCGACCTCGAGAGAAACCGCGTCCTCGTTCGTCTCAACATACGTCGCAGGCAGTCCGGTGAGTTTCGGCTTACCGCGATGAATGCGATAACCTACAAACTCGAGATGAGTCACACTCGACCCATCCGCAAACTCCACCTCGAGTGCCGGACTTCGAAAGTCCGTGTCGCCATAGCCAGGAAACTCGCGCGGCAACTGGTCGTAGCTGAGGTTTGTGTCCTCTGGAAGGGGGTTGGGCGAAAAACTGCCACGGTGTATGTATTGTGGCAAGTAGTCCAACGCGCTGGTTTCCAACCGCGGCCCCCAATAGCAGTGGGCCAACTGATTCCCTCGAACAACTCGCAAAAGGTAGGACATGTGCTTCGTCTGGAGATGAAACATGTGTTGGTCTTCGAGATAGTCAATGTTCACGGCGAACCGCCTCTGCAAAAGCGTCGGATGTCAGTACTTCAGCTTGACGCGGGAAAACTTTTTGAGTGAGCACCGCGTGTACTTCCGGATCGCCATCTAAGCAAGCGTCTGAGAGAACCTTTAGGTGGTAATCGAGATCGGCCGCTTGACGAAGCGTCGACAGGACCACGCCACTCGTTGCAATCCCTGTGAGAACGAGTGTATCGACTTGCAGAGCGCGCAGTACGACGTCGAGGTCGCTCCCGGAAAAGGCACTGACGCGGCGCTTTACAACCATGATGTCACCAGGTTCTGGAGCAACGGCTGGGTGAATTGACGTGGCGTCGTCCAACTCGGTGAATCCACCTTGACCAGCAATAGCCGAAAAGGAGCGGTTGTTGGGACTCACTTCCGGATATCCCGCGCGAAACGCCACGCGCACATACACGATGGGCATGTTCACGCCTCGAGCGGCGTCAATGGCTGTCTGAAACGGCTTTAAAACATTTGCAGAAGTCGCATAGCGCTCGACGATACCGCGCTGTACATCCATCACCAACAAGGCACTTTGGGTCACCCTCATCATCCTCCCAATTCATTCTGCTGCATGGACATTTGCATGAAAAGCCTGGTGCGACACCCGTGCGGACCACATATTGGAGCAGAGGCGGGACCATGTGCTTCCACTGTCCATCATAGAGGATTCCCAGCCGTGTTGAAACCGCATCGCGACCTATGCCCGTCGGCAGTACGACAAGTGGGAGCCCCACTCCGGGAACTCCCACTTGTCGTAAGTGTTACTTAGCGTTTGCCTCTGCAGCTTGAGCGAGGGATGCCCATCAATAATCCATATCACCCATACCAGCACCGCCTGCGGGTGACTTTTCTTTTTCCGGCTTATCGGCCACTACCGCCTCTGTCGTAAGGAAGAGTGCCGACACACTCGCCGCATTTTGGAGAGCGGTACGGGTGACTTTCGCCGGGTCCACAATGCCCGCGGACAGCATATTGACCCACTCATCGGTTGCAGCGTTGTAGCCCACATTGGCGGACTCTTTTTTCAGCCGCTCGACAATGATGGAGCCTTCGACGCCCGCGTTGTCCGCAATCTGCCGTACCGGCGCCTCTAGCGCCTTGCGGACCAGCTGAACGCCGGTCAATTCATCGCCGCTGACGGAAACCTTCTCAAGTGCGGGAATCACCTGAATGAAGGCTGTGCCTCCGCCTGCCACAATACCTTCTTCTACGGCGGCCCGAGTCGCATTCAGGGCGTCTTCAATGCGCAATTTGCGCTCTTTCAATTCAGTCTCCGTAGCTGCACCCACCTTGATGACCGCCACACCACCCGACAATTTTGCCAAGCGCTCCTGCAACTTCTCGCGGTCGAAATCGGACGTGGTCTCCTCAATTTGAGCCTTGATTTGCTTGATGCGCGCTTCAATCTCGGACTTTTTCCCTGCGCCATCGACGAGGATGGTGTTCTCCTTTGCAACTTTCACCTGACGCGCCCGTCCTAGTTGTGACAACTGGGTATTTTTCAATTCCAGGCCGAGTTCATCACTGATGACTTCTGCTTGTGTCAAAATGGCGATATCTTGGAGCATGGCCTTGCGCCGATCTCCAAATCCAGGGGCTTTTACGGCTACTGCAGTCAAAGTGCCGCGCAATCGGTTGACTACGAGAGTAGCGAGGGCCTCTCCTTCGACATCTTCGGCAATCAGTAGAAGTGGCTTACTCGCCTTGACCACCTGCTCGAGAACTGGCAAGAGGTCTTGAATATTGCTGACTTTTTTATCAGTAATGAGGATGTACGGGTCTTCTAAAACAGCTTCCATTTTATCGGAATCTGTCACCATATATGGAGAAATGTAGCCGCGGTCAAACTGCATGCCTTCGACGACTTCTAACTCTGTGGTAAATCCTTTCGACTCTTCGACGGTAATGACGCCGTCTTTACCAACCTTCTCCATCGCATCGGCAATCAAGACGCCGATGGTTTCGTCTCCCGCCGAGATGGACGCAACTTGCGAGATATTTTCACGCCCTTGAACCGGTGTGGAAATTTTCTTAATTTCGTCCACCGCCGCGTTGACTGCTTTTTCGATACCCCGTTTGAGAACCATCGGATTGGCACCCGCCGCAACATTCTTCAAGCCCTCCCGAATCATGGATTGAGCAAGTACGGTCGCAGTCGTCGTTCCATCTCCCGCTACGTCATTTGTTTTGGTGGCAACTTCTTTTACCAATTGGGCACCCATGCGCTCAAACGAATCTTCCAACTCAATTTCCTTTGCGATAGTCACGCCATCATTCGTGATGAGGGGCGAACCGAACTTCTTTTCCAACACCACATTGCGACCTTTCGGCCCCAAAGTCACTTTCACGGCATCAGCCAATGCATCCACACCGCGCAACATGGCGCGCCGCGCATCTTCTCTAAATTTCATATCCTTCGCCATACAGGAATCCCCCTTTTAGTGAATGTCTCACTCGACAATCGCTAGAATGTCAGACTCGCGCAGAATCAGGACTTCTTCACCGTCCAACTTAATTTCAGTCCCTGAATACTTGGAATACACAATCTTTTGGCCCACAGTCACGTCCATCGGCAGGCGTTTGCCTTCCTCGTAGCGCCCCGGCCCAACTGCAATGACCTCCGCCTCCTGCGGCTTTTCCTTTGCATTTTCCGGCAAATAGAGGCCGCCCGCCGTCTTCTCCTCACGCTTCAGCGGACGCACGACAACCCTATCCGCCATTGGGCGCAAGATGGTTTTTGTAGCAGTCGTCATGGGATGGTACCTCCTTACAGAGTCTCAAGTTTGTTAGCACTCTATGGCATCGAGTGCTAACCACACCGTTATTGTAGTCAGCGAAATCCTTCACATCAAGCCCCTTCCGCCGAATTTCACAAAAAAATTTAGGCGATAGCATCTTGACCCAACGACATAAACTATGGAAAGCCTCGTCGGTTTGTAACCGAGAACCTGGTTTCACAGTATAGCAGGCGGACGAATTGTTGGAGCCGTTGGTTTCCTGCAACATGCTTGACCAAGAGGGGGAGTATTCGCTAATTTGAAGACAACATCTTCGATTTCACGGGCTTTTCAGAGCCTGGAAGTGGAGGGGTTTACATGTATACGGCCACGAATATCCTAGTTTGCGAACAAGACGAAGCCTACACCGTGCTGAACCGCTACAATCCAAAGACGCACACATTCGAAGGTGAATACTCGCTGCTACACAATGCATATTCCCAAAATTCGTACTTTCTGTCCCGCTTTCTCATGGACCACCGGGGGCACTCGCTCATGCTTATTGACAGTGAAGACGAGCGGTACTTCCACATTCGCCGCACGTATCGGCACGAGCGAGAAGAGGACATTGAGCGATATATGGAGGAACAAAGTGAGCAGCGCAAAGAAGAAGAGAACGATTTGACAGCAAAGCAAAGCATTGGCCAATTGCAGCTGCTGGTCGTCAAGAAAATGATTGAACAGCAGCGAGAAAGCATACAAAATCAAGAGTCTCATACCGAACGAGATACGTACGTCTTACTCGGCCAAGACTTTGCATACGGCTGGTCCGTGAACACCATTAACCGGATTGTCGACTTTGGCAACATCAGTTGATGGATTAGATTAGGTACTCGAACATCGCCACCCCAAGTGTCAGAAGGTGCATCGTCCCACTCGATATACAATCTACAAATGCGGTCCCGCCCGCGTTGGAGTAGCATCCAGCCCGGGCCACGGGACCACAAAACAAGAAGGCTTGATTATCAATACTCGTAAAATCCGCGTCCCGATTTTCGGCCAAGTCTACCAGCCGCCACATACTTCTCCAGAATCGGCGCAGGTCGATACGTCTCTCCCAGTTTCTCATAAAGATATTGCATGTTTTTCAGCCTGGCGTCCAAACCAACTAAATCCGCTAATTCTAGCGGCCCCATCGGATGATGCAATCCAAGTTTGATGGCTTTGTCAATGTCTTCTGCACTAGCTACCCCTTCCTGCAACATGCGCATGGCCTCGTTGCCAATCAGACAGTTCATCCGACTCGTAATAAAACCCGGGTATTCGTTCACTTCAACCGTCTCTTTGCCCATGCGTTCAGCAACATGACGGGTGGCTTCATACGTCGCATCGGACGTATCTAGTCCGCGGACAATCTCTACCAGCTTCATGCGCGGAACGGGATTGAAAAAGTGCATGGCAATCACTCGATGCGGAGATTTTGTCGCAGCTCCAATTTGAGTCGGACTCATCGTTGAAGTATTCGTCGCCAGAATGGCGTCGGCCTTGCAAATGGCGTCTAAATGTGCGAAGAGTTCTTGCTTCCATTCCAAAATTTCCGGTATTGCTTCGATGACAAAGTCGGCGGACGCCGCAACGTGAAGCGAATCACTTGTGCCGATCCGCTGAAGCACTCTCCGTTTCTCTTCTTCCGTCACTTTGTTACGCCGAATACCCTCTTCTAAGTCCGCCTCAATGGCCTGCAATGCGGTTTGCAACTGAGTTGGACTGGTGTCATGGAGTAGCACCTGATATCCTGCAGCCGCCGCACTCTGTGCAATTCCACGGCCCATCACTCCGGACCCAATCATGGCGATGGTCTCAATATTCATCTTCAAGCACACTCCCTGCACCAGCTTCTCTAACTTGAAACGCAACATCACCGCGCGGAAAAAGTGGAGTCGGTGGAACCGCAACTCCTGCGCCTCATGCTCAATCCCCGTCTCTCGCATTTAGCCCAGTACTCATTGTATCACGGCATTCCTGCGCAGTCCTGTTATCGAACGACAACAACGAAAAACGCCCTCACTTGAAGGCGGCGCGGAGCAGTTCCTATCACTGGAGTCGAACTGGCCAAACTTGTACGAATGCGAATCAAACCAGGTAACCATTGCGTTAGATGACTCTTTCGAAATGTATGGCAAAAGCTATCCAAAACAATATGTACTCGCGGACATCCTGTCGGTCGAGCAGGGAGATAGCTGCCCACATTGCGGTAACCCATTGGAAATTTCGCGAGCGATAGAGGCCGGAAATATCTTTCAATTAGGAACCCAGTACACGTCGCCGATGCACGCAAATTTTTCGGGAATGGACGGCACCTCGCAACCTCTGTGGATGGGATGTTATGGAATTGGCATGAGCAGAATGCTCGCTTGCGTTATCGAAGAAAACCACGATGCAAAAGGCATCGTATTCCCTGAGTCGATTGCACCCTTTCCGTATCACTTGGTTACAGTGGGTCGAAATGCCGATGTCATAGCAGCAGCAGAGCGAATATACGAGTCGTTGGGCTCAGACCATGTACTGTTTGACGATCGTGATGTACATGCGGGCGTCAAGTTCATCGATGCTGACCTACTTGGATTACCAGACCGCATCACGGTTAGTAAGAGAACTGTTGAAACAGGTCAAGTAGAGTGCAGGAACCGAAAAACGGGAAACAGTACATTCATTTCTATCGACGAACTCGGCGCGTCTGCTCACCGTCTATAGCACGCCACCGGCACATTTGGACAATCGGTCACTAGGCAATAATGAGGAACTTTGATACAATTTTCATATAAGGAGGTTGTATCCATGTCTCAAGTTGGAACTTTTCTGTTTGGCCTAGGCATTCTCGTCATGGCTGTAGAATTGACGGCAAACATCGCCTCCCTTATCCAATTAAGCTCGATTCATTCCACAGGAGTATATGTGGGTTCGGAAATCGTTCTGTTATGCGGCGCTTTCTTTCAAGGTGGCACTCTCATGGGAGTGGGTCGAGTGATTCAGCTGTTATCGAGGAATACCGGATGAAACCACTCGCTAGGAGCCATACTATACTGCCATTCGACCCTTTCTTTCCATTCCTGGTCCACTCATCAATCTGAGTGGCACTGGGGCCACAGGGCCCCAGTCGGAGAAGCGTTAAAACAAGAGATGCACCACACCTTGCACCGATTGTGTGCTCACCGTAATCGATGCCGCGGACTCCGTTGGCGAGCTTCTTTCGTCAACTTTTTCCAACGATTACGCTCTTCCTGCATCTGCTGTGCATTTTGCTTTCGAGCAACATATGCCAATTCCGCCAGCATCTTAACGTAGTTTTTGAATCGCATGTCGCTAAGTTGTCCTTGCTGTACCGCTTGCTGAACCGCACATCCGGGCTCTGCGGTATGTCGACAATCACGGTACGTACAAGCCTGTGCTAATTGCGCGATGTCTTCAAAGGCATCGTCCAAGTTGGCTTCTCCGTCCCACAGAGCAAGCTCACGCATACCGGGCGTATCAATGACCATGGCTCCCCCCGGAAGCAAAAACAAGGTTCTCCTAGTCGTCGTGTGGCGCCCTCGCCCATCTTGCTTGCGCGTTTCTCCTACGCGTTGCAGATTATCACCCATAAAACAGTTCAACAAGGTCGATTTACCCGCACCGGAAGACCCAAGCAAAGCAATCGTCTGACCAGGCGACAAATGCGGCACAAGCTCGTCTAGGCCAACACGACTGGTGACACTGACTCCATAGACTTCACATCCCAGCCCGATGTTCCGGACCGACTCGAGTACCTCTTTTCCGGTATCCTCCAGCAAATCGACTTTGGAAACAACAACCACGGGAACCGCTTGACTTTCATGCGCCACGGCCAAATATCGTTCCAATCGCCGTGCATTCACGTCTGTAGCGGAGCAGACAATGAAGACACGATTCACATTCGCAGCTACCACTTGCGCTTCAAATTCTCTTCCAGACACCTTGCGCACAAAGGCGCTGCTCCGCGGCAGCACAGCGCGAATGACAACCTTATCCATCATCGCGGCATCTGCAGCAAGATTGGACGTAAATTCCAGCGATAGTTCTTCCAACGATGCACCGGGTACGGAAACGAGCACCCAATCACCGACTGCTGGAAAGTCAGAGCGACTCTGAACCCGGTGGCGAAATCGTCCAGACACCGTCCCCACACATTCGCCAACCGCCCATTGCAGACGATACCATCCAGAGCCGGATACCTCGAGAACGCGTGCTGGTTCTAGACCCGGAGCCTCTGCTTTTTCCCATTTTTCTTGCCAGGACTCATCCCAGCCATAACGATACAAATCCAATCGCTTTACCTCCTCGACCCTTGTCTGTTGGTCGCAGGAGTATCCATCAAACTACTTCTGTCCCTGCGACCTAATTCCGCTTAACTTTCCACACAACAAGGACGTTCGCCATAAAACATCACTCCGTTCGCGGCAGCGGTCCCGAAGAACCTCCGCAGATTGTCTCCCAGTATAGTCCATTTCTACAGATGATGCACGGTCACTTCGCTACGCACAAAAAAACGGTAGTTCACACCCGATTGTCCTATTCCTTTGGAAATATAAAATAGTCCGAGTGGACACTCATGCAGTCCCTGATAGACTCCAGACGCGGCCAAGGGTCCCATGTCCATCCACTGAAACAGCCACGGAATGTTGAATTGTTTGCCGTGAAGATGTCCAGCAAAAAGATAGTCGAATGAATGCTTCATCTCAAGTACCACGGTCGGGTCGTGTGTCATCACAATGACGGGAGTTCCTCGCTGCACCGTATCGAAAGCAGTCTCGTCGTGATGTTCCGTACAAAAATCATCCACACCGACCAACTGAAACGATGGGAGATGTACGGTCTCGTTCCTCAAAACCCGCACACCATACTCCTCCAGAAGCTCCTTTAAGGAACCGACATTCGCGAGCCGATAGTCGTGATTGCCAAAGACCGCGTACATTGGAACTCCCGTGCTCTGCAGGAGGCGCAGCACAGGGACCAATCGAAGAAGGGAACTTTGCGTATCGAGAAAATCCCCTGTCAGACAGAGTAAATCTGGTTTTTCTTGCTCGATTTTCTCTTTTACTTGGTACCAGCGAATTCGGTTTCGTTCCACATGCAAGTCGCTTATTTGAAAAATTTTCACTCCAAGACCCAGTGGGATTGACACATGTTCCACTTTCAACCATCGCGTGGGAACCACAAACAGCAGGTACCCTAAAGCCCACGCCAGAACGATGACCAGAATGAGATACACGAACGGCATTCCATCGACTCCTTGCCGACCCACTGACTTGCCACGGACTTCTTACCGGCCTGTTCACGAAATCGTCCAAATGTCTAGCTCACGACTCCAGTCCTACGGCCACTCCACTGTCTTCCCGCATCATCCGGTACTGCGCGTCGACCAGTTCCCGATACACTCCGCGTGCTGCCAACAGACTGTCATGGTTGCCACGCTCCACGATTTTCCCTTGAGCGAAGACAAGTATCTGGTCTGCGTGGCGGATGGTCGAAAGTCGGTGCGCAACAACGAACGCGGTCCGACCCGCGAGCAATCGCGCAAGCCCCCGCTGAATCAGTTCTTCCGTCTGCGTGTCAATGCTGGCAGTCGCTTCGTCCAAAACGAGAATTCTTGGGTCAGCCAACAACGCCCGGGCAAAGGACAGCAACTGGCGCTGTCCCATCGACAGCGAAGAACCTCTCTCCCGAACTTCCGTGTGATATCCTTGCGGCAACGCTTCAATGAAAGTATCCGCATGGACCGCACGAGCTGCTGCTCGCACTTCCTCATCCGTCGCGCCAGGCCGACTGAAGCGGATGTTGTCGAGGATCGATCCGGTGAAGATAAACGTGTCCTGCAACACCACGCCGATGCGCGAGCGCAAGGATTCTACTGTAAAGGAGCGAATGTCCTGACCATCGACCAAAACCGCCCCATCGGTGACATCGTAGAAGCGCGACAGGAGATTGATGACGGTACTTTTCCCCGCGCCCGTGTGGCCAACCAAAGCTACTGTTTGCCCGGGGGTGACGGAGAAGCTCACGTCATCCAAAGCTGGTCTACCCGAATCATAAGCAAAAGTTACGTTGCGAAACTCAACACGGCCCTCAATCGTTTCGGGGGCTATGGCTTGGTCCGAGTCGGCCACAGTTTGCGCAGTGTCTAGGTACTGGAAGATGCGTTCCGACGAGGCCATCGCAACCAGCAGTTGGTTGTAGACTTGACCGAGCTGCGCAATCGGCGTCCAAAAGTTCCCGAGATAGTTGGCGAATGCAACCAATAGTCCAACGGTCACCAAGCCCGCTCTCAACTCCACCACGCCGTATCCAAACAGAACTGCAGAACCGATGGCCCCTGTCAAGTCGACGAGCGGACCGAACATAATGCTGCGCCTCTGTGCTCCGAGAAAGACCCGCCGGTACTCCCCATTCACTCCACGAAAAAATTCCTCATTCTCCGCTTGACGTGCGTAGGCTTCGGTCACACGCATACCTTGAATGCTTTCTGCAAGGTGAGCATTCATGCGGGAGAGACGTAGCCGCACCAACTGCCAAGAGCGTCGAATTTGAATCGTCAGTCGCGTAGACAAGAGAAACATGAATGGAACCACAATCATACACAGTATGGCCAGCTTCCAATTGAGAACGAGCATGATGATGATAATCCCAACCAATGTAAAGAGGTTGGTAATCGTGTTGATGACGCCGTTTGTAAAGAGGTCCTGCATCGAGTTTACGTCGTTCATGATGCGGACCAGAACCGACCCAGCGGGACGCTCATCAAAAAATTTCAACGAGAGAAACTGCACGTGATGGAACAGCTGTTCACGGATGTGCTGAATGACGCTTTGGCCCAATAAGTTGGTGTAGTATATGCGAAACCTCGTCGCAAAAAAGTTGAGAGCGTAGAGTACAATCAGAACGGCACAGTACTCGAGCAGTGTATTCGGGTGCTTGTCACCGACTGCTACATTGATGGCCTTACCCACTAAATAAGGAGCCGCGAGTGTCACGAGAATTCCCAGCGTCGTCGCCACAAGGGAAAACACAATCAGTCGCGGATGCAGACGCAGATACGACATCAGGCGGCGCACCTGGCGTCCATCAAACTTCTTTTCCAACGCCTCGTCTTCACGATAGATAAACGGCGACCGCAAGTCTGCGTTCGAGTTGTCCGTCTGCCCACTGCGGTCGTTCATCTGAGAACTCTTCACGCACCCCACCCCCTATCTCCTCCAGAACTTGCCCACAGCGAGCGTGCAAACTCATCTCCCTGCGCCGCATCCGCAAATTGTTTGCGAAATATGTCGCGATACAGACCGGGTTGACTGAGCAACTCATCGTGCGAGCCTCGCGCGACAATCCGCCCATCCGCCAAAACAACAATGAAGTCTGCCCGCTTCAAGGTAGAGATGCGGTGCGCAATCACAAAGGTCGTGCACCCTCGCAGGTGCTCATCCAGTGCGCGCTGAATGCGAAATTCGGTCTCCATGTCGACCGCGCTTGTGGCATCGTCGAGAATCAGCACGGACGGATTCATCAAGATGGCACGCGCCAGTGCCAGTCTCTGTTTTTGCCCGCCTGAAAGCCCCAGTCCGCGTTCCCCAACCAGCGTGCTGTACCCCTCTGGGAGGCGTTCAATGAACTCTGCTGCATCCGCCAAGGCGGCGGCCCGTTCCACCTCGGCGACCGTCGCGTCCGGCTTCCCGTAGGCTATATTCGCAAAAATTGTCGTCGAAAAGAGAAATGGTTCCTGAAAAACCACCGCTACTTCCCGACGTAAGCGGTCGAGTGACCATTCGCGAACATCAACACCATCCAATAAAACTTGGCCAGAGAGCGGATCGTAAAAACGTGGTATCAGTTGGACGAGGCTCGATTTGCCGGATCCGGTCAGGCCAAGCAACGCAACCGTTTGCCCGGCTTCCACGTCTAGGTCAATATTGGTCAGCACCGCGCGTCCGCCAAATCCTGCTGAGACGTTGCAAAAACTCACCCGCCCGCGCGCTGCCGGCGCCTCGGACTGCGAAGTATTCGCAATCGCCTGCGGTGCGCTCAGCACTTCATCCAAGCGTTTTGCAGCAGCACTCGCTTGCGTCATGTTGTTTAAGAAGTAACCTAACTGAGACATGGGCCATATCATAAACCAAACGATACTGAGAAATGCCACTAAATTTCCAAGGCTGGTCGCATGGGTCATTACCAAATATCCACCCACACCGAGAACGAGGACTACACCTACATTGCCCACCAGTTCAATATAGGGGAAGAATTTTTTCCAAAGTACGGCTGCTTCCATGTTCGACGTGAAATACAGGCCATTGTTTCCGTTGAATTTTCCAATCTCACGATTTTCTTGCGCGAACGACTTGACCGTGCGCACGCCCATGACATTCTCTTGAACACCCGAGTTCAAAGTCGAGAGATTTTCTCGGATGGTGCGATAAATCGGCCGCAATTTCGTGTCGAAACGGATGGCGATGACGGCTAAAAATGGCATAAGGATGAGAATGACCGTGGCCAAAATAGCGTTCATGCTGTACATATAGGCAATTCCGAAGACCACAATCAGGCCAAGTCCCACCAAATTGTTGATACCAAACGCCAAAAACATCCGGAAGGCGTCAAGGTCGAGCGTCAGCCGCGACATCAAGTCGCCTGTGTGGGTTTCGTCGTAGTAAGAGAAGGGCAACCAATTTAATTTATGGTAGATGGCGTTGCGCAGCCCAAAGGCTGTGTTGCTGCCAAACTTTTGCGCCAAATACCCTTGACCAAAGTTAAACGCCCCTTTGGCAACGGCGGCTCCGAGCATCGCCGCCAACAGCCACGGCAACTCTCCGTATTCATGAGCAACAATGACCCGGTTGACAATCAAGTCCAACAAATAGGGATATGCTAGGCTCAGTGCATTGGCGAAAATCAGACAAAATAGACCCCACAGCAAGAAACTGCGATGATCTTTATAGTACGGGTAGAGCTTTCGAATGGATTCAGGCACTGTTGTTTCACCTCGCTGATAGTGAGTCGCACAGGCGACTCGTTCGCGGCTTGTTAAATCAGCCACTCAGCGATTGAACCACATTCCAACTCGGAACAGAATACACAATCCGCTTAAAAGTTGTCGAATTCAGCTATTTTCTTCGCAAGATGCCGATGGGACTTAACTGAGAGAACGAAACTGTTTGGGACTCACGCCAAAGCGAGACCGAAATGCCCTATGAAAGTAGGAATACGTGGAAAAGCCAGACCTGTCTGCTATTTCCTCCAAACTCAACTTTGTCAGCCGTATGCCCTTACATGCCAACCGCAGGCGAACGTCCAGGGTGTGTTGCATGATGCTCACACCATAGGCCTGCTTGAACAGATGACTTGCCCGTGAGGGGCTGAGTCCCACATGCTGAGCCACATCGGAGACCGTGAACCTCTGCCGAGCGCGTTGCTCAACGAACTCTTTCATCTGCTGCACGACCAGTTTGTCCGTCCCACGCTCGGTCGTGGTCGCTAGTAAAATAGCGCGATCCGCCGTGAGACAAAGCGCCTGCAGCAAATAGGTCGAAATATCTGCGGCTAACCAGCGGTGTTGCCCGCACTCCTCGACAAGCAATTTACACAGGTCCATGAGCTGCAAATCTTGGCCTACATGCACGCACGATGGACGCGCCTTCTCCTCCCACCATTCGTCAATCCACACTCCGCGCGCGTAGATGTAAAAATCGGAACTCGGACCTTCCGCTGCAATCGAAGAGGCGGGAATCTCAATTTGGTATGCTTCTTTAGGTGACATCACGAGCAAATCCCCTGCTCGCATGAGTGTCCACTCCCGATTCATGCGGGTATGGGCAACTCCCTCTGTCTGTAGACGAAATAAGTAACAACCGAGCGGGTTGTGCAATGGACTGCGATACGGTTCCTCATGAACCGCATAGCCCGCATATAAAACCTGCGCCGCGACCGTCTGGGAACGCTCGACACACATCAGCCACCCTCCAATCCAGCATCACACTCGCGTCACTCGGACAATGGACTATAATAAACATCACAGCTTTGAAGAAAAGAGGTCACGTTTCATGAATCACAACCAGACCGACCTCTCGCCACAGCGGTATCTTCTCCACAACGTGGCGATTTCCTTCGTCGGATTGTTCATCAACCAATCGGTCGCAACCATCGGCATGGGCATTGTGGCGAGAACCGTACCCAATAAGACTCTGTTTGGTGAAATCAATTTGCTCCTACAAATCATCGGAATTGCTGGGGTTTTTCTGAATCTCGGACTTAATTCTTCGATTACCTACCTCGCATCGCGCCATGGACGCAAAGTGATGGCTCCCCTTTTCGGTATGGCGGCCTTGGCGAGTGTCGGCATTGGATTCGCTCTGGCGGCCCTGCTCGGGGCGTTTGCCTCTGTCCTCGCACAAGGATACGGACATCCGCACCTGGCACCAGCCATCCTCATTTGCACGCTCACTCTCTTATTGTACTCGCTTGTGAACATTGGCGTTGCCGCATTTTCAGGAATGCGTCGTTTCAGTGCGCAGATGACGTTTATGGTGTTGTCGAACATTTTCTCAACAACGGCGATTGTCATCGGAGCCGTCGTGGGTCATGGCCAACCACGCACTTTGTGGTGGACTGCCTTATGTATTGTCATCGCCGATGCACTCACAGCAATCATCGTGCTCTGGCGCGCGCGCCGTGATTACCACGTGCGCTTGTTGTTGTGGCCGCGGCGCCGCCTTATGCTCCGGATGATTCGCTACGGAGTACCCATGTGGGCTGGAAACATTGCGAAGTCCTGCCAGCAGTCTTATTTGGTCATTGTCATGGGCACCGTGTCGCTCGTAGCCAGTGGATATCTGAGCAATGGACTAAAAATCGCTGGATTTTTGAACATTGTCACTTGGGCATTCAACATTGTCGCCCTGCCATTTTTATCAAAAGTAATTCATCAGCCGAGAGAAGCTTCACACCGCGCGACGCTCTGTTTTCGCTACAACAACTATATTCTTTTTCCGTTGACCCTGATGACGTGCCTGTTCGCTCGTCCCATCACCGAATTCGCCTTCGGAACCACTTACACCAATTCCCAATCCGTTCTCTATGTCATCCTTCTCTCTCTGGGCATTCTCAGTTCGTCCATTCCGCGCCTCGGGGGGACCATGCTCGCTGGACTCGGCCGCACGCGAGCTAACTTCTGGACGATGGTCATCTCCGGAGTGCCTCTCTACCTGTTGGTGCCGTTCTTCGCCAGCGACGGCCGCTGGATTGCCCCATTCATCTACCTACTGGGCTGGTCTGTTGCAGCTGTAGCCCTGTTTTGGTACCTTCGCCACGATGGCCTGCCGTTACAGTGGCGCCGCGCTTTTGTCGATCCGCTGATACCAGCACTCGCGAGTTCTATTCCTTTCGCCCTGGCAGCCTGGACGACTGACCTCACCCTGCGCTGGTCACTGGTGTTTCTTGGGCTTGGTCTATTAGTGCTCGTCACCTGGATGCTCGAACACTCATCCAAACGCCGCCAGTATGCATAGTCCTAAGTCATTCTATCAATCCGAGCGCGCGATAGTCGCGTTCGCTGACCACTCCATCCACGGGAAGTCCTAGCTTTTGTTCAAAAGCCTTAACCGCTGCAATCGTCGCCTCGTCATAGCGACCATGCAGTGGTCCGTGATAAAAGCCGAGTCGCCATAGACGGTCTTGCACGAGCCGCACATCCGCGCCCACATGGCCATCCTCGAGAGAGCGCAGCGGATAGAGCGGATCGCCCAAAATGGAGACGGGCGTCCCAATTCGAACGCGCTCGTAGACCTCTTCCACATCCGAATTGTGCATGCGGATACAGCCTCCACTCGCCAAGTGCCCAATGGAGGTCGGCCGATTTGTACCATGAATCCCATAAATCCCCCACGGAACATTGAGGCCGAGCCAACGCGTTCCAAAACCGGATCCCCAATCGCGTCCTCTTTGAATTATTATCCAATTACCGACGGGTGTGGGGGTGGTGTCTTTCCCAAGCGCCACCGGATACGTGTGAAACAATCGATGATGGACATATAAATTCAGGGTTTTCGTCTTCGTGTCAATGACAATGGAAACCGATGGACGCGAGGGCACCCGTGACGTGGAGGTAGCCTCCACGTTTCGTCCGGACGCGAGAAAGAGCCAGGAGACGCAGAGACACGTGCAGACTGTGGTCAGAGTAGGCTTAGTCTTCATCGGCACTCCTTTAGGGGCGAACACGCTTCGTTCACCCGCAGAAAAATGATTGCCGGTGCAGGGGGACGGATGGTTGCTTCCCCCTGTCCAGATGAAAGCATCCCTGTTAGTCTGCGCCCGTGGCTCGTTCTCATGTACGGGGTCTAAATTTGTGCTTAGCCGTGGACGGCGGAGAATCCGGGCACCCCGTCAAAAGTATAGAGATTCTCCGACTTGATAATGTCGAATCCTGCCTCCAACACGCGCCGCTGCAACTCAACCACTTGCGTGGGCGTCACTGTGCTCTCACTGGCACTGCGAAAACGGCACCGCCAGTGGTCTGTACAAAACGTTTCCGGCAGCCCATTCGGCCAGACTTTGATGCCACGGTTAGTAATCACTTCCAAGCGAAGGTCGTCTACTGACACTTTTCGAAGCGCTTCCCCGAGATGATCCGGCAAACCTGGTCCCCAGTCCAAAAACAAGTCGGTACCAACTAACTGCTTCACTTCCACTTTGGACGCAATTTTGCTTTCTGTATGGCTCATCCGTTCGTTGGACGTAGCCGTGTACGTCACCGGCTTGAGATGTGAGGGAAGTTTGCCAAGCCGTTCAATGACGGCTTCCGCGAATTGACTGGTGCCTACCCGGACGCGACTTGCTCCCTCGCGATACACATCCTCCGTGTGAACCCCCTCTTCGAGGGTAGTTAGCCACGCGTTGTGAACCTTGGTCGCCACATCCGGCTGCCCAATGTGCACTAACATCATCACGGCCGCCAGCAGCAAACCGGATGGATTGGCCACATTCTGCCCGGCCAAAACCGGTGCAGAACCATGAATCGCTTCGAACATCGCATAGTGGTCGCCCATGTTGGCGGAAGGTGCCAGACCAACAGAACCAGACATTTGTGCCGTCACGTCCGACAGCACATCCCCGTACAGATTGGGCATGACAATCACGT
The DNA here is from genome assembly GCF_024706985.1 of Alicyclobacillus sp. SP_1. Lineage (GTDB taxonomy): Bacteria > Bacillota > Bacilli > Alicyclobacillales > Alicyclobacillaceae > Alicyclobacillus_I. Next base: position 45,723 of record NZ_JAMCCX010000072.1, read on the forward strand.
CAAATGCCTCCGGAGTCGTTGCCAGCCGCGCTGCGCCAATGTCGACAATCCACGCATCATGTTCAATCTCTGGGTATTCTTTGGCAACTTCATCAAACACATGGTGAAACAGTCCGTCGGTCAGTTTCATGATGTTGTCCTTGACAAAGCATGTCACGCGCTTGCGGCCGTGACGCTTGGCGTATTCAAATGCATATCGAATGACTCTTTCCGATCCCGGTTGGGTAATGAGTTTCAGGCACTGATACACCTGCTTGGTTTGCCGGTGCTCAATGCCTGCGTACAAGTCCTCTTCGTTCTCGCGGACAATCACCACATCCATTTTGGGATGCTTTGTTTCGACGAACGGGCTGTAGGAAATCGCTGGACGAACGTTTGCATACAGGTTAAAGGCCTTGCGTGCGGTGACGTTAAGACTCTTGTATCCGCCACCTTGAGGGGTCGTGATAGGAGCTTTGAGAAACACTTTCGTCCTTTGCAAACTTTCCCATGCACCCGGATGAATTCCCGTATCGACCCCACTTTGATAGACCTTCTCGCCAATTTGAATCTCCTCAATCTCCAACTGCGCTCCGGCAGCTTCGAGAATCGCAAGGGTGGCTTTCATAATCTCCGGTCCAATACCGTCTCCGTACGCCACACTGATGGGTGTTTTGCTCATGTTATCAACCTCCTAAAAATGATGAACTACCTCGAAGCGCAATCGGCATCCTGGATTTCCTGACTAGTATTCAACCATTTCATCTCCGTCAATCCGCCGAGCGAACCGCCCGCAACGCACCCTTGACAACAACAAAACCGGAGTCGTCACGTACCCTCGATGGGCACCCGACGCTCCGGTATACTTTCGGCTTCCCCACAGATGGGGATTCCTAATGGTCGACCGTCATTGGCGAACAAAGACTAGACAATATTCAGTGGCTCCTCAAGCAGAAAAACCATGACCCGTTCTCCAGTGCGCGTGCTGATATCTGTGAAAAAACTGGCAACACCGACTCCCGTGGCATCTTCCACCAACTTACGAAGTTGCGGTTCACCCGACGCCACCAAATCCGCCCGCATGCGCTTTATGGACAGCAGACCTTCCAACGTCCGCGCCAACTGTTGCTCCGCAGGTGTCAGAATGCCTTTCAGCACGACAACGACCATATTCCGCAAAATGTCCGTTTTCACCAACAGCGGACCACGGCCAAGGTACTCTTTTTCCCATTGCGTGAGTGCCTTGCTGATGCTGTCTTCAATTTCGCCTTTCGACAAACTTCCACCTCCACACAAAAAATCGGCTCCCCCCTTGAACGTGGAGTGTAAGACCGATGTCCTTTCACAGCTGCACTCTCTGCTCCCCACTCTCCGTTCCTTCGTCCTTCTTCGGCCGCTGAAACGTCTAGCTCACAGAGGTGATTCTGCCCGTCCATCCCTCGGTAATCCGCCGTGTTCCAGTATAACAACTGGGGTCTAGGAGTCAATAGAAGGATGACGAAGCGCTTCGACAGGATTTCTATAAGGCCAGCCCGAATATATAATCCGTAAGCGCTTACTTTATCGTTTGTCTCTTGCCGACTCAGACTCTGTACGAAAAAATGTGCTTACTGTCAACATCGATTAGGAGGTTACGGGTGTGAACTTGCGAGACCTATTGGCACTGCCGAGTATTTTAGACGTGAAACGAGTTATCGCCGTTCAGCCACACCCGGATGACAACGAAGTGAACGCTGCCGGAACCCTGATGAAGCTTAGTCGAGCGGGATGCGAAGTCATCTATGTAACGGTGACGGACGGCCGCGCGGGAGGCTGGCCAAGTGTGCAGAATCCGGAAGAGATTGTCCGTGTCCGGACCGAGGAAAAGCGCGAGGCTGGCTTAAAAATTGGCGTGGCGAAGCATATCGACCTTGGCTTTCCAGACGGTGGTGACTACTCTGGCGAAGAGGTGACCTTGCGACTGGTGGAAATTTTTCGCCAAGAACGACCGGAACTCGTTTTCTGTGTTGACCCATGGATGCCGTATGAGGCGCACCCGGACCACATCAAAGTCGGTCACGCCGTGGCGAAAGCAATTCTGTTTTCCAACAATGCGATACTTTATCCGCCGTCCGCCGACTGCTCGGCCAGCCCATACCAAGTTCCGCAAATCGCATGGTATGCGACCAGTTACCCAAATACACACGTTGACATCACAAACGAATTTGAAGAAAAGTTAGAATCCATACTGGCTCATCGCAGTCAATTTGACAACGAGACCTGGCCTTTGGTGAAACAGTATTTTGAATTGTCTGCAGAATCAGCATTCCAGCTCTTGAGCCCTTCATCCAAAGGGCGTGCAGAGTCGTTTAAAGTTCTGTCCAACTTAGAATTACACTCAATTCCAAGCACGATTTTCAGCTAAGGAGATGTCCAGATGGTCTCTCTCAAAAAGCGCCTGGCATACAGCAGCAACCAGATTGGCGTCAACTTACTGTGGCAAGCATTCAATACGGTCGCCGTCTTTTTCTACGTCACGCATCTGCACGTCTCCGCCACTCTGATTTCTGCAGGTCTGATTGTTTATGGCATCATCAACGCGTTCCTCAACCTCATAGCAGGACATATCAGTGACCGAACCAATCTCCGAATGGGGCGCCGAATTCCTTACATCGTCTTCGGCGGCCTGCCGCTGGTCGTTCTGTTCTATCTGCTTTTTCATCCGCTTGTTCACAGTAGAGAAGCGCTGCTCTATTACTTTTTGATAGTCACGCTCTTATTCGACCTGTGCTACACCTTCGTCGCTCTGAACATCGGGGCGCTCTTTCCGGAGATGTATCCATCTGCGAAAGAACGTTCTAGTGTCGTCGCCTTGCAGCAGTTTTTCGGAATTGTCGGTCTAATCCTCGGGGTTGCCCTCTCCAAATCGCTCGGTCAGTCCGTCGGCTGGTCAGCTATGGCCATTCTCTTTGCGGCGATCACTGTCATCACTATCTACATCTCACTGTATGGCTCTTTTGAGAACCCTGCGTATCGAAAAACCTCCCTACGCCTCAGAGAAGCCGTGCGCGAGACATTCCGCAACAAACAGTTTGTGTACTATGTCCTTGCCAGTCTCTTCATTCAATTGACGACGACGATGTTCGTCACCGATTCATCGTTTTATAGCCAATACGTAGTTCGACTGAGCCCTCTGCAAAGTTCGCTATTTCTCGGTTCCATGTTCATCGTGGCCATCCCACTCTCGTTTGTGTGGTCTCGAATCGCTCTAAAAACCGCAAATATTCACGGTACGATGCTTGCCACCGTCTTGTTCGGACTGATTTCGATAGCTTTTTATTTCGACCGTACATCAATTGCGGTCATTCTGACTGGGACATGTCTCGGGGTAGGTATTGCCGGATTTCTCGTCATGATGAACCTACTGTTAGCGGAAGTCATCGACAACGACGCACGCACAACAGGCAAACGGCGTGAAGGTATGTACTACGGCATGAACGGCTTCATTGTCCGCATTGGCATGTCGCTTCAATATGCCATTATGGGCATTTTCTTCTGGTGGACCGGATTTCAGTCGACTCGACCCGTTCCCACCGGTCGAACCATCCTCGGCTTTCGTCTGTTGATGGGAGGACTCCCTCTGTTGCTTCTCATGATTGCCTTTCTGTTTTTGATGATGTATCGGCACGACTGGAAGAAAGGAGGAGATTCACGACCGTCTGCGTCTCATCCAAACTCTCTCATTCTTCCAGGCCCAACTTCTCCATCTCCTGTTGAAACAACTTCTGAAGGCGTGTGACGACCGATTGGTAAGCAGGCTTGCTCCAATTGTTGTAGGACGGATGCGGTACGTCCGAGAGTACGGTCCAGTGCTTCGAGGAGACATTCGCGAGCCCAAAAAATTTCTGTGCAAAACGCCCGCACGGCACTATCACCAGGGTCCGATTCGAGAGAGCCTGCAACCGCTTCTGCAGGCTCTCTACCAAAATCTCTTGCACAATGGACCAGTCTTCGTCACGATAAGCCACTGAACCGCCAGCTGTACGCAAATGGCCGAGGATGGACAGCAGCGCAGCATGCTCTTCTGCCAGTGCTGAATTTCCATAGGCAATCCGCTGCATGGGAATCGGGCATACGTTCATTAATCCCACTCGCTGGATGGCGAGTGAGCTTGTGCGCTGCTCAACCTTCTGTCCGACCAATATTCCTAAAGCTACATGACCGTACGCGTCCCCAAAGAGATGTTGAGTCATCGCTGCTCCCGAAGCTCCGCAAACAGGCGCACCGTACCTTAACTCCTGAATGTGAGGGCTCTCGAGTAGAAAGAGAAAGGTCGCAGAAGACGGCACAACGTCCCGCACTCGAAACTGCACAGCCAAGGCATTGCACTCTTGACGAAACAACTCTTTTTTACGGCGCCCCCAGTCGAATTCCACCTCCTGGTTCTCCATCAGACGGGCCTCCTAGCCAAAAGCCAAACATTGATTCAACAGTTTCCGTCAAATTCACTGCACCCTGTCATTCGAAACTACTTCATTACTACTTCATTGGATACGAACTTTTCAACGACACAATCTGATTGAAAACTTTACGGTCCGACCGAAAATCCTTCGGGTCTGCTTGGAAATACCCTTGCCGAACAAATTGAAACTTGTCATATGCCGCCACTTTTTCAAGGTCTTTGCCGACAAAACCGTGAAGTACTTCCAACGACTTGGGATTGAGTCGACTCTTCAGGTCCACAGATGGCGACAACTCCTCTTCTGTGCCTTTCAGCAATGCTTCATACAGACGAAACTCTGCAGGAATCGCCGTATGGCCGTCAACCCAATGAATAGTCCCTTTCACCTTTCTCCCAGAAAAACCACTTCCACTTTTCGTCTCCGGGTCATACGTGCAATGGATTTCGACGACTCGTCCAAACTCGTCCTTGACAACATCCTCACAGCGGATGAAGTACGCATTCCGCAGACGAACCTCATTGCCTGGAAACAACCGAAAATATTTCGGCGGTGGAACTTCCATGAAGTCTTCCTGTTCAATGTAAATTTCTCGGGAGAAAGGAATTTGTTTGGTTCCCATCGACTCGTCTTCCGGATTAACTTCGGCATCCATCATCTCGACCCGTCCCTCTGGGTAGTTGGTGATGATGACCTTCAACGGGCGCAATACGGCCATCGCCCGTGGCACCTTGGGGCTCAAATCTTGGCGAATGTGATGTTCCAGCAACTTGTAATCAACTTCTCCTCCAGCGACAGTCACCCCTAGTTCACGCACAAACGAGCGGATAGCCTCTGGTGTAAACCCACGCCGGCGCAATCCAGAGATAGTTGGCATGCGCGGGTCATCCCAACCGTCCACCAGGCCTTCGTCCACCAACTGCTTGAGCGAACGCTTGCTCATGATGGTATCCGTCAAATTCAAACGACCGAATTCATATTGGCGAGGCACATGAGGCATTTCACACTCTCGGACGACCCAGTCATAGAGAGGCCGTTGGTCTTTAAACTCAAGCGTGCAGAGAGAATGTGACACGCCCTCGATGGCATCCTCCAAAGGGTGTGCGAAAGCATACATCGGATAGATGCACCACGTATCGCCCGTATTGTGGTGAAGGGCGTGGGAGATGCGATACAATACTGGGTCGCGCAAGTTCAGATTGGGCGACGCCATGTCCATCTTAGCCCTCAGTACCTTAGCGCCATCTGCAAATTGACCATGACGCATCTGTTCGAACAGAACCAAATTCTCTTCGACTGGGCGAGAGCGAAATGGGCTGTTCAATCCCGGCTCGGTGAGCGTTCCTCGCGTCTCGCGAATTTCGTCGGCCGACTGGTCATCGACGTACGCCAGTCCTTTTTGAATAAGGAGTACAGCACGCTGATACATCTCCTCAAAGTAGTCGGAAGCAAAAAACATCCCATCCCATTGATAACCGAGCCATTGCACATCTTCTTGAATGGCCTTCACGTATTCAGCGTCTTCCTTGAGTGGGTTCGTATCGTCAAACCGCAAATTGGTCTTTCCACCAAACTCTCTAGCAATCTCGAAATTGATAAAAATCGATTTTGCGTGACCAATGTGCAAATAGCCGTTTGGCTCAGGTGGAAACCGCGTGACCACTTGCCGCACACGCCCACCTTTCACATCGTCACGAACGATTTCTCGAATAAAATCAGAGGCATTGAATGCTTCTTCCATCGTATCAACCTTTCCACAAAATCACGGTAAAATCATTTTGTCCATCATACCAGATGTCTGCACCAGAAAGGAGTTCTCTGACGCCTTGGCGAAAGAGAAAATCAAACATCACGTCAACCCTGCCCGTCCCTGAGAAAGGAATGATCCTCTTGCCCAAAATTGAAGATATTTTCTCCATGCCCATATGGGGGCAGTTAGAATTTGATACCGTTCGTCCCCGTCTGTACTTCAGTGAATCGCAGGCAGACAAGCGGTCAAACCGAACGCACCACCGAATCGTCATGATGGAAAAGCGCCATGGAGACACCCATGTTGTGCCGTTGACCTCCGGTCCGCACGATGTGCGTCCCATACCCTCGCCAGACGGAGAGTGGCTGATGTTTTTATCCCGCCGCTCTGGGAGTTCTCAAGTCTGGCGACTCCCACTCAATGGTGGAGAACCGAGTCAGGTGACCTTTTTGCAGGGAGGTGTCAAAGACTTCGCATTTGCCCCTGACAGTTCCGGCTTGGTCGTGGTGGCACACGTGACCGCTTCGCGACTGGAGAAGGAGCAGGCCCTCGCGGAACCCGCGGTCGATGCCCCCGATGAAGCTTGGAATACCTACTACAACCGCGACGTCAAGCACATCCATCATGCATACTACAAACTGGACGGCGAAGGCTTCTTTGACCAAGGACGAGACCAGCTGGTCTGGGTGTCGCCGGGCGACTCAAACAGTGAGCCCGTACTGCTGACGAACGGCGAAGACATGTACTCAAGCCCAGTCTTTTCGGCGGATGGAAAATTCTTATTCTGCCTGCAGCGAGTCTACCAACCGAACGACAGTCACCCGTCCATTACCCGCGTCAGACGACTGAATTGGTCGACACGCGAGTGGACGACTCTGGCTCTGCCGAATTGGTCCATCCATGACCTGCAGCCTTCTCCGGATGGACAATGGCTAGCCTTTTGTGCGAGCAAGCCTGAGGAACACGGCTATGGGCTCACCTCCCTCTATCAATGGAGCATCGCAAACGAAACCTGGACCGACCTCTCCAGTGCAACCGACCGACCCGTCGGAGATGAGAGCGGATCGGACGTACCAGCGAGCTCCTCGGCCCGACCAGTTTGGAAAAACGGGCGATTGCTGATGCTTCTATCGGACGAAGGCAAGGTCGTCCTTACCGAATTCGACACACGCGGAGACGATAAGCCCCAGCGCCACTGGGAGGGTCGACAGGTGGTCTACGACTTCGCTGTGCGCGGAGACGAAGTTGCACTAGCCATTTCCGACCCAACGCACCCGTCTTGCATCGCTTGGAGAACTTTCGGAGATGAGGATGGACCCGTGACCTTCGCCCCCACGCCGTGGGACGACGGCAAAGACAGCGCCCCCACTAATCCGCAAGAAATCTGGGCGACCGAGTCGGACGGCAGCAAAGTTCACACGTGGTGCATGCAGCCCACCACTCCCGGGCCGCATCCTACCGTTCTGGAAATTCACGGCGGACCCATGTCGATGTACGGATACCGTTATTTCCATGAATTCCAATGCCTCGTGAATGCGGGGTATGCGGTCGTGTACACCAATCCACGCGGGTCTCAAGGCTACGGCAAAAGCTTCGGGGACGCGATTGTCGGAAAGTGGGGAGACAAAGACTACCGGGACGTCATGGCTGGTCTCGAATCAGCCCTCCACGCATGGCCAGCGCTCGACGCAGACCGCCTTGCCGTGGCAGGCGGTAGCTACGGAGGATTCATGGTCAACTGGATTATTTCCCATGATCAGCGCTTTAAAGCGGCTATCACGATGCGTTCCGTCGTCAATCGCTTCAGTGCGATGGGTTCGAGCGACATGGGTTGGCTCCGCGTGCCCCAGTATGGCACGAAGCCCTGGTGGGAAGAGCCCGAGCCTTATTGGCAGCAGTCGCCGTTGCGATATGCATCCAACATTCACACGCCTCTCCTGATTGAGCATCAAGAGAAAGACTATCGACTGCCCATTGAGCAAGCAGAGCAGTTGTTTAGTGCACTGAAATACTTAGGCCGATCCGTCGAGATGGTCCTCTACCCGGAGGAGTCGCACGGTATGAGTCGAACGGGACGACCTTGGCACCGCGTGCATCGCTTGCTGACGAACACGGCCTTCTTGGACCGCCACCTCAAAGAGTGACGGTCCCGCCACCAACTTCGCGCTCCGCCAGCTTTGCGGGTCGCATCAACTTCGCGTTCCACCCATTTACATGGAGCGCCGCTTAACCGATGAGAGTCACCCACAAGTAGAGTCCGGACAGAGTGACAAACAAGGTGGGAATGGTCAGTAGTATGCCCGTTTTAAAGTAGCGTCCCCAGGTGATGGTGATGCCTCTCTTGCGCAACACGTGAAGCCAGAGCAACGTTGCGAGAGACCCAATTGGGGTGATTTTGGGACCGAGGTCGCATCCAACGACATTGGCATAGACCATCATCTGGTGCATGGCGCTGGTCACATGCGCGGCATGGATGGAAAGCGCATCAAACATGACGGTCGGCATGTTGTTCATGATGCTGGAAAGAATCGCGGCGACAAACCCGGTGGCGAGCGTCCCGACGTAGAGACCGCCATGCGTAGAGGTCTGCAAAGCATGCCCAAGGTTGGCAGTCAGGCCGACATTACGCAAACCATAGACGACCACATACATGCCGATGGAAAAGACCACAATGGCCCAAGGCGCATCCCGAATGACGCTCCATGAACGAATCACTTTGGTCCGTTGGCCTAAAATAAGGAACACAATGGCAATCGTTCCCGCCACAAACGAGACAGGAATGTGCAGAAGCTCTGTCAGCATGTAGCCAACCATCAAGATACCAAGTATCCACCACGACGCGCGAAACAAACCGCCGTGAACAATCGCGTCTTTAGGGGCCGGTAAATTAGCCGGATTATATGTCTTTGGGATATCTTTGTGAAAGAACCCGTAGAGAACGACGATGCTGATGCCGAGTGAAAATAAATCAGGCACAATCATGTGGACCGCATAGTTCAGAAACCCAATGCGGAAGTACCCGGCAGACACAATATTGACCAAGTTGCTGACCATCAAGGGTAAAGACGTGGTGTCGGCGATGAAGCCGCTGGCCATGATAAACGGGATCATCCTCTTCATGTCGAATTTCAGGAGATGAACCTTTTCCAGAACAATCGGAGTGAGAATTAACGCGGCGCCGTCGTTCGCAAAAAACGCGGAGACGAGCGCGCCGAGCAAGATGACGTAAAGAAATACGCGACGGCCATCTCCTTTGGCCGCGTGGGCCATTTTCAGCGCGGCCCACTCAAAGAAGCCAATCTTGTCCAATATCGTCGATATGATAATGATGGCCACGAATGTGAGCGTGGCATCCCAGACGATTTTTGTCACCGACCAGACATTGTGGAGCGAATCGACCCCGAACAAGAGCGCGAGGATAGCGCCACCCATTGCGCTCCATCCGATAGATAGGCCGCGTGGCTGCCAGATGACAAAAATTAATGTGACAATAAATATGCCTATTGCCAAGTAAATCATGAAACCGTGTCACGCTCCTCGCTTGACTGGACCGGAGAACAGACTCGAAGTCCTTTGGCAGCCAGTTGTTGAATCTCCGCAGAACAATCAGGGAGTTCCTCCAAAATGCTTGCAAAGACGGGCACATGTTCTCCGTCCAATCGATAGAACACCCACTGGGCAAATTTTCTCTCCGCCACCAAGCCAGCTTGCCTCAATTTTCGCAGGTGTTGCGAAATGCCGGGCTGAGTGATGTCCAGCACTTCCACCAACTCACAAACGCATAACTCGTCGTACTTAAGCAAAGCTAAGATGTGCAGTCTCGTCTTATCGGCCAGTGCTTTGTACACGTCCGCCCACTCATCCAAGGACCTCGGTACCTCATTCATGGTTTTCACTCCTCCTCAGATTGGCGAGAGTTTTTTGTAAGTGGCCTTCAAAAAATCTACCCGCATCTTTACATGATCATATAATAATTAGCTTATGTATTATAGCGCACCGCCTTGTGTTCCTCAAGTAGTGAATTCTTCGTCTCATCGTTATGATAATGAGCAAGAGAGGAATGGCGATGATGACCGGAAACGGACCAAACCAAGAACCTTATTACGAAAAGCTCCTTCATATCAGAACAGGCGGTAGCCAAGAATCGCACATGGGCTTTCATTACTATCGTTACGAACCCACTCCGTACTTTGCACTAGAGCAGTTGTTTGGACAATACGACGTGTCAGGCGCCCATCAATTTGTGGATTTCGGATGTGGAAAAGGTCGATTCCCCTTTTTTGTACACCATTTTTTAGAAATGCGGACAATCGGTATAGAAATGAATGACTCTCTCTACCAGCGCGCGCAAGAGAATTTAAAAAATTACACGGTAAAGAACCACTTGACCCCTGGACACATTCAGTTTTACCACTGCTTAGCCGAAGACTATCGCGTTCGGTCGACCGATGACCGATTCTATTTCTTCAATCCATTTTCCGTCCAAATTTTCATGAGGGTCGTAGGCAATATCCTCAAGTCTTTTGAAGACAGTCAGCGCGAGATGCATCTTATCCTCTATTATCCATCGGACGACTACACGTTTTTTCTAGATCATCGCACTGCTTTTCAACTTCAGACAGAGATTCTGTTGCAGGACGAATTTTTTCGAAATCCAAACGAGCGGTTCTTGATTTACGGAATTCGTTAAGCGTCGCACAGGACCGATATAGTTTCCGACAATCTCCGTCCTGTGCGAGGCAAAACCTTCCTCACATGTGGTAAGATAAAGTCGCGCGATGATCACCAAGTTTCCCATTTTTCTGCATCCAATTCAATTCTTGAGACGTGAGTAGATGAACACATTTGGAATTTCTCACAGCTTGACAGTGGATTTTACAGGGGGTAAGGCAGATGTATAAATTAAAGAAACATCATACGATTTACAAAATGTCCGCAAATAATTCACCTGCACTGCAAGTCCCCAGCGGAAGCGCCATCGTCTTCGACACTTGCGATTGCTTCGAAGACCAAATCTCTTTAGAGGATAGTGATTTTTCGGGAATCGATTGGAATCACATCAATCCAGCGACCGGACCGCTCTATGTCGAGGGGGCTCAACCGGGAGACCTGCTGCTCGTCCATATTGACAGCATCGAAGTCGCTACGACTGGCGTGATGACCACGGGTCCCCGACTTGGCGTATTTGGAGATGAACTGGAACACAATTATTTAAAGCACATCTCCGTCGAAAACGACCACCTTCACTTCTCCAAACATATCACCCTGCCCATCCGACCCATGGTGGGTGTCATCGGCACGGCTCCGGCTGACGGTGAGTCCGTGCCCTGCGGAACTCCTGGACAACATGGCGGAAACATGGACTGTCGCCGAATTACCACCGGGTCCACTTTGGTCCTTCCCGTCTCCGTGTCGGGCGCATTGCTAGCTATTGGCGACTTGCACGCTACCATGGGGGACGGTGAAGTCGCCGTGTGTGGAGTAGAAATTGCCGGGTCCGTGACAGTTCGGGTCGAAGTCCTGAAAGGCAAGTCCTGGCCAGTTCCAATGCTGTTTGACTCAGAGCGCATTGTCACCATAGCTTCTGCACAAACCCTCGATGAAGCGTCCACAATCGCAGCGGCAAATATGGTGGAATGGCTCACAAGCGAGTGTCAAATGGCCAAGGAGGAAGCAATTTTCTTACTCTCAGCCGTGGCCGATGTACGCATTTGCCAAATGGTCGATCCGCTGCGAACGGCGCGGGTCGAACTTCCACGTTCTTCTCTCGCTTCTTATTCGCTACCACTCTAATCATGACAAATCCGCCTTCGATGAAGGCGATGAGGGCTGTCTAACCAGCCGAGGTGCCAAGGTGGCCGATACGAGGTTCTGTCTCGTAGGTCACCTTATTTTTCTTCCTAAAATCAGCCTTAATGACATTTCCGTTGTATCCCGCAGAAGCGTCTCGCACAGAAAGAGTTCCAAGTACACCCAATCAAATCCACGAAACTCGATTATCTCTCCTAGACGAACAAATTGCAATTGATTTCAATTCACAAGAGATGCACGTAAAATTTACCGATACTTTACAGAGTATAAACACTTTCATGCTATCAATGAAGAGTCACATCAGACGGATGGAAGAGCGGAATGAAGTGGAGCGCGCTTGCGATGGACGTCATCAGTCACGGAAGCTATTCGCTGTCTCCAGTTCTCGTCTATAATCCGAACTCGTACGAGCCGATTGGTAAAGTGACCGCTGCAAAAGTGGTTTCTCTCTCGACCCTCGTCAATAACGTCAGAGCCTACTTGCACCATGATGTTCAAATCCAAGACGGAGTCGTAAGCGCCGTGTATTCGGGCGGATCGAACCTCTATCTTGAAGCTGGCGACAAGGGCATGCGTGTCTACCTACCAGCGGACATCAAAATTCCGGTTCAAGCTGGAGATGAACTGGATGTGTCTGGGACGGTCAGCATGTACGACGGCACGCCCGAAATCGACCCCACGCTGAAACCAACGATCGTCGGTCACATTGCCGCTCCCGCTCCCATAGCCATCTCAGTCAGCCAAGTTTCCGATGCTTATCTCGAAGGGTATGTGAGCTTACATGGTACCGTCTCTCATGTTACGGACGAGACGTTCCAACTGTCCGACAGCACTGGAACCATCTCTATTTATGAACCGAGTGGTACGCTGCCGACAGCTGGTCAGACGGTCACCGTTGCCGGAGTGGTCACCTTGTACAAAGGTCACTATCAAATAGAGACGTCTAACGTGACGCAGGGGTAAATTTCGTTCCATGATATCTCGGCGGACAGCGCCGAGGCCGCATTGGCTAGCCATACGCGAGAGTAGCCCGCAGACGAAAAACTCTTCTGCGGGCTACTCTTCATCGGGTAAGATTTTTCCTGAATGCTTCAGTGTCGGCCAGTTTGGCAAATTGACCAATTCCCGTTTAATCCATCGCCATGCCGCCGTTGACAGGCACGTACGATCCGGTCACGAAACAGCAGTCCTCGCCTGTATACATAGCGATGGCGTGGGCAACGTCTTCCGGAGTCGCCACGTGCCCGAGCGGCGTCATTCGGGCCACACGCTGCAAATTCTCCTCCGGTTGAAAACGGGTGGCATCGGTCTGCACTAACCCAGGAGAAATAATGTTAGCAACAATCCCTTGCGGGCCGTATTCTGCGGCCACATACTTGGCAAATTGGACAAGAGCCGCTTTTGCAGTTCCATGTGCCGCCATGTGCGGTCCCGGGCGTCTAGCAAGACCGCTCGCCACATAGACAATACGGCCGTATTGGGCTGCCGCCATGTGCGGGGTCACCTGTTGGGTCAAGAGAAATGCAGATTTCACTTCGTCGTTCAACTTTTGCGCAAACTCCTCCCAGGTGAAATCAGCAATCGACTTCATCTGAAATGCCATACTGGCGTTGCTGACGAGAATGTCCAATTTACCCCAACGGCCCAGCACTGCATCCACCATTTTGTGAACTTGGTGGGCATCGCGGACATCTGCCTGAATGGACATGGCTTCTCCACCCGCAGCCTGGATATCCAATAAGACCTCCCTCGCAGCCTCCTCATTCGAAGCATAATTGACGGCCACTGCGATGTTGCGTTTGGCAAGCAGTCTTGCTGTAGCGGCGCCAATCCCTCGACTGCCTCCGGTGACGAGCGCCACGCGTCCGTCAAAACTCATGTGGTGAACCTCCTCCGCGAACCCAATTTAAAGCTAGGCTTTCAAGACAGTAAACTGCGGTTAACTCGAACTTTCCGCGGAACTCGCTTCCAATTCGAGTATCGCAGTAGAGGCGATGTTCTTCCTGGAGCGGACCCCGAACAAAGTGACCCCGCCCACCAGAAAGAACACGAATGTACTCCCATACAAACCGCGATAAGCGTTCATGAGGGAGAGGTGATGAAAGACCGATGACAACATAATACCTGCATACAGCGTTCCAAACATAATTCCGATGTTATAAGACATTTGCCACAATCCGAAACTTTTCGCCGCCGCCTCTTTATTGGGCTGAACATCCAGCAACAAAGCTCGTTCTGTCCCTTGATACATGCCATAGCCAATGCCATAAAAAAAACTCATCACATAAATGACATAGAGGCCGAGCGAAGCGACCAAAGCGAAAGCCAATGCGCTGGCAGCCATGACCATACTGCCAGCAAACGTCACCCATTTACGGTTGTGTACTCGGTCTGAAACTGCCCCTGCAATGACGTTTGCAACGACTGCGCCGATGGTGGTTGCAACGAGATCGACATCAATGGCAGACCCCGGATTGCTCAAATGTTCAACGAATTCGAGATAGTAGTACAAGTAGGTATAGACGACAGCAAATCCGGTCATGGCGGCGACGCGAGATGCGAAGACCCACCACCAATTGGGGTTTTCACGTGGTGAAATCAAGAGTCCGGAGAAGAAATTTCTCAAGGCATGGGGGGCGCGCTGTGCATGGCTCTCGCGAGTAAGCGCCTTCTCTTGGCGAACTGTGACAAGTGTGGTCAACAAACCCAATAACTGAAGAAGAATAAGTGCGATGTATACCTGTGGCAAAGTGAGGAGCGATGCGAGAATGACACCAGCCAAATTCGCAAATTGTGACATCATACCGAGCAACCCCGTGACAAACCCACTTCTTTCTGGTGCCACATAGTCGGACAACAGGCCTTCATACGGTATGGACGCCATGGCGTGCACGACCTGTAAAATAAGAAAGAAAATCGTCAACCAAATAATTTCTCTGAAAAACAACGTCCCAAACAAGAACAAAAACGACACAAAAATGCCGACCACCATGAATGGGCGGCGGCGCCCAAAGCGACTTTTGGACCGGTCTGACCAATGCCCCATGATGGGGTAAGCTAGAGCCCCGACCAGTGCCGCAGCAGCTGAAATATAGGCTAACCAACTACCCGATTGCGACGGGCCAACAATCATGAGAACAATCTTTGCCAACAAAACGACGCTAAGTGCAGTATTCTCTACATTTTTGGAGAACCAATAGAAAGTGAATAACAAGTCATGCCACAAAGTCGGCTTTCCAACTTGGTCCAACAAGAAATCCCCCTTTTCAGATATCTTGGCACGATACTACCACAAAGCGGTCGCTAAATCTCCAGTATTTCGGAGTCTGCGAGCCAATAATTTGGAGTCTAAAGAATACACTGAATTTTATTTTTTTATTATATTATACCATTAGGTTAATTATATGTTGTAGAATGGCGATAGGATTCAGATTGCATCTAAAGGAGGGGCAACGATGACCACGGAACCTACGAGCAATCAAGCCATTCGGGTAGCAAACCTTCGCAAGCGCTACGGCGACGTGGAAGCACTCCGCGGGATTGACCTCAGCGTGGAATGGGGAGAACTGTACGGTTTTCTTGGGCCAAACGGGGCTGGGAAAAGCACCGCCATTCAAATTCTCACCACATTAATTTTGCCTACTGAAGGGTCAGCTCAAGTCGGCGGTGCAGATGTCGTTCGTCATCCCGAGATGGTCCGCTTCCGCATTGGTGTAGCACTCCAGGACACGGGCGTAGACCCGCTCCTGACGGGTCGCGAGTTACTGACCATTCAAGGGCGACTCTTTGGGTTGCGGAAGCAGGAGTCCCGCAATCGCGCTACGGAGTTGCTCAACCAGTTTAACCTTCAAGAAGCAGCAGACCGGCGCGTCAAGACCTACAGTGGTGGCATGCGCCGCAGACTGGACTTGGCTCTAGCACTGGTACATCGACCGTCCATCTTGTTTCTCGATGAACCAACCACTGGACTTGACCCAGTCAATCGCATCGCGCTCTGGGACCTGTTGCGACAAGTCAACGAAGAGACTGGAACCACCATCTTTATGACGACGCAATATTTAGAGGAAGCTGATGCGCTCTGTCAACGAATCGCCATTATGGACCGGGGGAAAATTGTTGCGGAAGACACTCCTACAGGACTCAAACGTCGACTCCAACGTGATGTCATTGAACTCGACCCAGAGCACCCCGAAGAAGCCGCTCATATTGCCGAAACTTTGCGCACTGCGGGCTTTGACGCAGTGGCGGACAAAGACCTCATCCGCGTCTTCAGTGCGAACGGAGCGCACTCCATCGGAGGAGTATTACAGCATCTGGAATCGAAAAGTGTGGGTATCGCCGGACTTCGCGTGACGCAACCCTCGCTTGACGATGTCTTTTTGCAACTGACGACGGCCTCTGTCAATGAAGGCTGACCATCCTCGGGATGTGCGTGTAAATTTTAAAGCCACAGCCTAGAAGCGTCGTTAACACCCAGGAGTCCTTGACAAGGGAGGAACTTTCATGACGGTAG
Organism: Alicyclobacillus sp. SP_1; assembly: GCF_024706985.1. Taxonomy (GTDB): domain Bacteria; phylum Bacillota; class Bacilli; order Alicyclobacillales; family Alicyclobacillaceae; genus Alicyclobacillus_I. The sequence continues at coordinate 62,215 of NZ_JAMCCX010000072.1, forward strand.
TTATGAATGCCATCGGTCCGACTTATCGTCGTTCGTTTTGGCGCGACTTATTCGTTTTGACTGGACGTTCCATCAAAGTTACGTGGAGATTGCCTTTTGCAGTCATCCCTAATTTAGCCATCAGCCTCTTCTTCCTCCTCGTCTACCAAGGAGGGTTGAGTGGAATTTCGGCCTTGCCCGCTTTTGGCGGAGCTCATTATCTAAACTTCATCGTTCCCGTTGCCGTGGTCTCGGGAGCAGTAGGTGGTGCGGGTGGGTCCGGGCAGGCATTGATTCGCGATTTAGAAAGTCGATATTTCACCAAATTGCGCCTGACGCCTGCCTCGCCTACCGCCTTTGTGCTCGCACCGATGATAGCTGGCATGCTGCAGTTAATCGTTCAGACTATCTTGATTCTCGTCGTCGCGGCCGCTATGGGACTGAGTGTCCCAACAGGTTTCGTAGGCTTACTCGTCGTCGTTCTACTGGCAGCTGGCTGGGGGCTTGCATTTGCCGGATATGCGGTGGCCATCGCCCTCCGCTCGGGCAATAGCCAAACGGCCCAGGCGGCAACTTTCGTCTTCTTTCCACTGCTGTTTCTGAGCGACACCTTTGTGCCACTCTCGCTCATTGGCGCAGCGTGGCTCAAAGTAGCTGCCCGCATAAACCCGACGACGTATGTCTTTGGCGCGATGCGTGAAGTACTCATGTATGGTTGGAAGTCTCGACCCATTCTCGAGGGCATATTGGCTATCGTCATTCTTTCGGCGATCACGCTAGGATGGGCGGTATTCACAGCACGCAGAACGCTTCGCCGGAAATGACACCGAGGGCGAGATGAGTACACCTCACTGTGGTCGACGCGAACTTTGCTGTGCGAGCTGCCAAACGGACGTCTGTCTCGTTTTCTCCCTCCACCATCGAGCACAAAATAAGCCATTATCCTCTACAGCCATTGTGCTTTGAACATACCCTGTACCAACGGGCAACAAGAGAGCGTGAAAGCCGATAAGGGTGGTGAGGGAGATGCAGACCCCATTGCGTCAAGCCAACTGGCTTGACGCTGAAGCGGCAGCGAGTCGAGGCCTATTCACATTTTTGCTCTTATTCACACTGACTGGAATGGATATTATGAGCCGCCCGGCCGACCAGCAGGCAGAGGCTACCAAAGACTGGGTCTTATGGGGCGTAGTATTCATCCTGCTGGCATTTTTCATCATTGCTCCAGAACAAGAACGTGCTACAGCACAAACAACAAAGAAAATAAGATAGAATACGATTTACAAGAGCCCATCTTCATGTTATCCTTGACTCAAATAGGAATCATTCTTGTTTGCGGTAGAGCTAAGTGATTTGTCAGCACTCCGCTGCACGAGGGTCAAGGAGGCGTGAAAGTTCATGAGTCAAAGCAATAACTTACGGTCTGACTCTGTGAGTTTTTGGGGGTTGGTCAGTCAGAGCATCAGCGGCATGGCCCCCACGTGTGACGTGGTCGCCTTTATGACTGCGGGAGCCGCTTTTGCGCTGGCTGCCCTTCCTCTGTCGTATTTGCTGGCTTTTTTGGTCATGTTCATCGAAGTCAACACCATTTATCATCTTTCCAAGCACCGCACCTCGGCAGGCGGTTACTACAGTTACGTCGCCGCAGGCATTGGTCCCAAGTCGGCCGTTTTTACTGCGTTTATGGTGATTTTCTATCAAATCGTCAGTGTTGCAGGCATTCCTGTCTACATTGGTGGCGTCTTTTTACCCGGTCTTCTGGCCAGTCTTCACATCACATTGCCTTCGTGGTTCTGGATTGCAACCGTCGTCTTCTTTATCGGAGTACCACTCGCACTTGGTTTAGCCGGCATTCGACCGACGATTCGCTTCATCGCGTTTTCTAGTCTCATTGAAATTGCCTTTCTAATCGTCACGTCAATCATGATTATTGCAAAAGTTCATCCGCACGCTCCTCTAGTCCCGTTCAAACTTCACACCGGCGGAGTAAAAGGCGTAGCTCTGGGAATGATCTTCGGTATCACTAGTTTTATCGGCGTGGGCAGTCATACCCCGCTGGGTGAGGAGGCAAAGAGTCGCCGCAATGACCGTGGTCGAATTGTCGGTCGCGCAGCACTCATCTCATTAGCTCTGGTCGGCGCCGCATTAACACTCTCGGCATACGCCCTGACCGTAGGCTGGGGTCTTCACAACATGTCTACTTTTGCCAGCAACGGGGCGCCAGGCGTCGTCGTCTTTGAAAGGTACCTTGGCCCAGTCGGAGCCATCGCATTAGTCATTCTCGCCTTGAACAGCGCATTGGCCGACGGCATTGCACTCATTACCAGTTCTGCTCGAATACTCTACTCTATCGGACGGGACGAATTAATGCACGCGTCTTTCGCACAAGTCAATGGCCGGTCTGCTCCGCGCATTGGTGTCTTGCTGCTCTCCCTGTTGGCTTTCGCCATCGCCATTATTGCTGGCGTGCTACTCGGTCCGAGCAACGCTTTCAATATGTTGACAACGGCCGTTTTGTTCGGTCTGGTGGCCGCTCACACCTTGTTGAACGTGTCGGTGATTCGCTTGTATCACAAAATGCGAACCATGCACCCCATCCGACATTTTGTCTTACCCATTCTGTCGACATTGGTTCTGTTCGCAGTGCTCTACTACTCTATCTGGCCCCCAGTTTTCCCACTTTGGATTTCGCCGATTGTCTTTCTAGTCGTCGCCGCCGCCGTCCTCTGGTACATTATGCGCCTGCGCCGCCGGAAACCAGACCAACTTCGGCTCGCCGATGGATTGCCAGACAATATGGTCAACGTGATTGACGAATTTGCCTGAGGCAGACCTCGAACACGACATCATCCTCATGGCCAGCGCCTAGGACAAAGGCGCTGGCTTTCTCGTACTCCCTGAGTACCTGCCTCTCACTCTCCTGAGCGCAAACCCACCTATTCAACGGGCAGTCTCATCTCTCGCTCTGCAGATTGCTCCTTCCTCCATCCTGCTCGGTTACTTTGTACCCGAGCCGCTCCGAAATCTGTCGACCCGTCTCTCGAACCATCGGTGCCAGCGTCTTTAAACGCGCTTCATCCATGCGGCTTTTTGGACCGGAAACGCTGCACGCTGCCATGACTTGGCCGGAATTTGTAAACACGGGAGCGGCAACGCAGCACACGCCTAACTCGTTTTCTTCAATATCCACAGCGAATCCTTGTTTGCGAACATCGACCAAGGCGCGCAAAAACGTCCCTTCGTCTGTCAATGTGAACTCAGTCAGAGGTGACAGCCCGTAGCGCGCAATGATAGTACGGGTTTCACTCGTCGGCAAATGCGCGAGAATGGCTTTGCCAAGACCCGTGGCGTGAACCGGAACACGTTTGCCAACACGGGAGTGCATCCGAATCGTCATTGGGCTATCGACTTTTTCCACGTATACCACTTCCCCTTGGTCGAGCAGGGCGAGATGAACGACCTCCGCCGTTTGTGCGGCCAACTGTTGGAGAAACGGCAGTGCCTCGCGCCGCAAATCAATCGATGTCAACAAGCGCATACCGAGGTCAAGCACGGTGTACCCCAACTTGTAATGCCCGCTGTGCACGTCCTGTTCAATGTACCCACGCCGTGCCAGCGTACTCAGCAACCGATGGACCGTACTTTTATACATATCCAGCTTGCCTGCTAATTCTGTAATCGAAATTCCTTCCGGGTAATCGCTGACGACCTCAAGAATCCAAAGAGCCTTGTCCACCGACTTCACAGTATAGTCTTCCATTGCCACACCTCCCTAACAATCCTCTAATCCAGCGCTCACTTGTTCTTTGTGTTCTATAATACAGAACTGACTTCCATAATGCAAAACAGCGTGTTATGATGTGGGTACTTAGAAGATTGCAAAGGCATCGACCGATGAACGTTGAAAAAAGTTTTTGACATTTGGGAAAAGTTGAAGTGCTGTCGAAGGAACACCACGCCATTGCGAAGGGATGATTGAATGCCAACCACCGTGCCACAGTATCCATGCCCACCGGGAGTATCCGTCGACGCAGCATGGACAGAGTCTTTCGGTGCAATCCTCACCACCGATGCTCTGTCCTTTCTCGCCCATTTACACCGCAGTTATAACGCCACCCGCTTGCGCCTACTCGCGCAGAGAGAAATACGCCAGCACGAGATTGACGATGGAAAACTGCCCGACTTTTTGCCAGAAACCGCATCCATCCGCGCTGCTGATTGGGAGATTGGCCCAATCCCTGCGGACTTGCAAGACAGGCGAGTGGAGATAACCGGACCGAGCAGCGACCGCAAGATGGTCATCAACGCACTCAACTCAGGCGCAAAATGTTTTCTCGTCGACTTTGAGGATGCCAACTCTCCGACGTTTGCAAACAGCATTCAAGGTCAAGTGAATCTGTTTGATGCTATTCGCCGAACCATCGATTTCACCAGTCCAGATGGCAAACAATACAGACTTCGAGACCAGACGGCGGTCCTCATTGCTAGGCCTCGCGGATGGCATCTACTAGAAAAACATATCCTTGTCGATGGCGAACCGATGTCTGGTGCATTCGTTGATTTTGGACTCTATGTGTTCCATAACGCCAGAGAACTGCTCCGCCGCAACTCGGGTCCGTACTTCTACTTGCCGAAACTTGAAAGCCATTTGGAAGCCCGTCTCTGGAATGACGTTTTCTGCGATACTGAAAGATATCTTGGTCTTCAAGATGGCACCATCAAAGCGACGGTACTCATTGAAACCATTTTAGCGGCTTTTGAAATGGACGAAATTTTGTATGAACTGAGAAGCCATGTAACTGGATTAAATTGTGGGCGCTGGGACTATATCTTCAGTTACATCAAGCGTCTTCGGAACCATCCAGACTACCTTCTTCCGAACCGTATGGAAGTGACCATGACCGTCCCATTCATGCGCGCATATTCTCTTCTCACCATTCAGACGTGTCATCGTCGCAAAGCCTTTGCTATGGGCGGAATGGCGGCACAAATCCCTGTGAAAGACAACCCAGTCGCCAACGAAGAAGCACTCTCGAAAGTGCGAGCAGACAAAGAGCGCGAGGTTCAAGACGGACATGACGGCACGTGGGTAGCGCATCCAGCACTTGTCCCTATCGCCATGGCCGTCTTCGATGCCGCCATGCCCACGCCCAATCAGATTTTCAAACAGCGAGATGACGTGCATGTGACCGCAGCCGATTTGCTGAAACCGCCAACTGGTCACATCACAGAAGATGGTCTTCGCACCAACATCCGGGTCGGCCTGGAATACATCGAAGCGTGGTTGCGCGGCTACGGCGCTGTGCCCATCTTCAATTTAATGGAGGACGCGGCTACGGCGGAAATTTCGAGGACACAAATTTGGCAATGGATACACCATCCACGAGGTATTTTAGACGACGGCCGCAAGGTTGATATTCCGTTGTTCCGTGCGATTCTCCGAGAAGAGGTCGAAAAAATACGCCATGAGTCCGGCATGGATGCTTCGCTACCAGGTCATTTTGAACAGGCAATCGCTCTCTTTGATGATTTGTCCACACGTGAAGACTACGTCGAATTCCTGACCTTACCAGGTTACGAGTTGCTCTAGGATACGCTACAATAGACTCCATGACAACAGAGAAGAACGCCATCCCAACACCATTCACTCCAGTCGAGGGGCACCGTGCCCCTCCCGGAGAATTTGCGCGCTCTTTGCGGTGGTACCATGCGGCCGCTATTACGACCGGATCGGTCCTCGGGTCTGGTGTTCTCGTATTGCCAGCACTCACAGCAGAAGTCGCGGGTCCAGCTTCCCTACTGGCTTGGCTCTTGCTAGCGGTTCTCTCTTTTCCGCTCGCGCTCCTCTTTGCAAGACTCGCGGCAAAAATACCTCATGCTGGGGGCGTACTCGCGTACATTGCTGCAGCTCTCGGCTCGCCGCTCAGTAAATCCGCTGGCTGGATGCTACTCCTCATGTATCCGATTGGCGTACCAATTGTGGCCGTCATCGGTGCAGATTACGCGGGCAGTGTCGTTGGGCTAAATCACACCGAGATTACGCTCATCGCGGCCCTCATATTGACGTCTTCCGTGCTACTGCACGTACGAGGCATTGAACTTGCAAGTTGGATTCAAGTCATTATCACGGTTCTGATTGCAGCCATGTTGGTCATAGCCATAGTCGCTGCCTTGCCCCACGTGCATTGGTCGAACTTTCGACCTTTCATGCCACATGGGTTCGCCTCCGTGGGATTGGCCGCCGTGCTGACCTTTTGGTGTTTTGTAGGATGGGAAGCGGCTGGAAGCCTGACCGAGGAGTTTGTGCATCCCGAGCGGGATGTGCCAATGGGCTTAGCCATAGCAGCCATCTTGGTCTCCGTACTGTATTTAGCACTCGCTTTTGTTACGATTGGCACGAAAGTTTACGGAGGGCACCTCAGTCTCGCACCTCTCAGTGCGCTGGTTGGAACTGGCTTTGGAGTGGTGGCAACCAAAATGACCGCCATTTTGGCCCTGCTCATCACGTTTGGCACGGTGCACACGAACACAGCGAGCTTTTCCAGAATGGTCTTTGCCCAAGCGCGAGATGGTCACTTCCCAAAGCGTTTCGCATCGCTGCATCCAAAATACGGAACACCTATCGGCGCCTTGATGTTGTTGCTGGCCCTATGTGCTCTTGCCCTTTTATCCTACGGACTGCTCCACCCAAGTCTCGCAGCATTCGTAAAAATTGTCAGTGTGAGCGACATCTCTATCTATTGCATGTGCCTTACTGCGGCCTTGTTCGTGCTCACTGGCACTGCCGTGAGAAGCCTCGCAGTCCTCTGTCTTTTCGTCTGTGCCATCGTTTACTGTTTTAGTGGCTGGACAGCACTCATTCCCGTAGGCCTGCTCGGGGCTGGCTGGTTGTTCTTCCGAGCGTCAAGAAGCCGCTAAACCGCGAGTCGATAGACCGCCAGACCGAAACCGGGTTAGCGCATCAATCGCTTCGCTGCATGTTCTGAAACCCGAGTCAAGAGTTCTACCCATACCTCCGACATCGTGCCATTGTCCGTCCGTTGAAGTTCGGCGATTCGCCTTTCCGCCAATTCAGTCGGCGTAGGTTCCACCACGCGTGGTTTACGCTTGGCGCTTGCTTTCGTTGTCTGCATCGTCATCCATCCACCCAATCTCTGCGCAAGGCGAAGAGCGATTTCAACTCATCGGTCGACAGTTCTGTCACCCACTGCTCCGTCTCACCGACAACCTGTTCCGCCAATTGCGTCTTATTCTGCAACATCTCGTCAATCCGCTCTTCCACTGTGCCGAGCGACACGAATTTGTGCACTTCGACAGGCTTATCTTGACCAATTCGATACACTCTGTCTGTCGCTTGGCTCTCTACAGCCGGATTCCACCAGCGGTCAAAATGAAACACATGGGTAGCAGCTGTGAGATTCAAGCCGACTCCTCCCGCTTTCAGAGAAAGAACAAAAACACCATGCCTTCCATTTTGAAACGCGTCGACTAATTCATCACGTTTCGATTTCACCACTCCGCCGTGCAAAAAGATGGGGCGTTCCCCCAATTCTTCCTCGCAAGCACGAAGAATCAATTCACCTGCACTGACAAATTGCGTGAACACCAAGCAACTCTCGCCTTCAGAACGAACTTCTTGAATCATTTCCAGCAAACGGTCAAGTTTCGCTGACCGCTGACGCCAGGATGCAGAAGTCGAATTTTTCAACATCAGAGCAGGATGGTCACAGATTTGCTTCAATCTCGTCAAACTCGCTAAGATCAGTCCTCGGCGCTGCATAGGTGTCGTCTGCTCAATGCGTTCGAGCATGTCGGTCAAAACTCCTTCATACAGAGACGCTTGTTCCGCGGTGAGTGGAACGTACTCCCGTGCCTCGGTCTTGGAAGGTAAATTTAATCGCACAGCCGGGTCTGTCTTCAATCGGCGCAGAAGAAACGGTTGAATTAACTTCTGCAACGTGGCGATGCGGTCTGCATCGCGAGACTTTTCGATAGGATAGACAAACTGTTGGCGAAATTGTGATAGTGTACCAAGGTACCCTGGATTGATAAAGTCAAAAATGGACCACAACTCTGTAAGCCGATTCTCCATCGGCGTGCCCGTCAGTGCAATGCGATGCTTGGATGAAAATGTTTTCACAGCTTCCGCCTGCTTTGATGCAGCATTCTTAATGTTTTGTGCCTCATCCAAACAGACCAAGTGATAATCGACGGAGGACAGTATCTCTTGGTCCATCTGCGCAAGCGTATAAGACGTGATGAGAACGTCTACCCCTTTAAGGTCCGAAGCGAATGTTTCGAGCCCAGAGCGCTGTTGTCCGTAGTGCAACCGGACCACCAGACTGGGAGCGAAACGAGCAAACTCATGTTGCCAATTGCTGAGGACCGACGTGGGACAAATGAGTAAACTCGGCCGTGACTCTTTCCTGTTGGCGGCATCACGTTTTGAGGCGAGCAGATAGGCAATGCACTGAATGGTTTTTCCTAACCCCATGTCATCGGCAAGGCAAGCACCCAGGCCCAAGCGGCCCAGTGCATATAGCCAGCCAAAACCCATTTGCTGATACGGGCGGAGTTCCCCTTGAAAATCCTCCGGTACCGACACTTCCGACGCCACCGGTGCCGTTTTCACTTCCCGAACCCACTCCTGCAGATGCTTGTTCAATTCCATTTCAATCGCCAATCTGGGTTCGCCGTCTTCACTTTCGGGAACTTCTTGCCGAGAGTCAACGAGCGCATCCATCAACACGTCAGAGAGGCGCAACCCCCGTTTTCTCGCCTCATCCATCGCTTTCTTGGCGGCACCGACAAATGTCGGATTCATCTCTATCCACTCGCCGCGAACTTTAACAAGCCGGCGTTTCTCATCAACCAATTGACGAAACTCCGCTTCCGTCAACTCGACGTCGCCTAAAGCAACTCGCCAGTCAAAGGCGAGCGTCGCATTCAAGCCAAGCAACGGATTTACGGCGGATCCGACCGTAGACTGAAAGCGAGCTTTCAGTCTCGCCCGATGCTCGCGCACTCGCTCCCACCACGCAGGTACGAACACAGGAATACCTGCATCGCGAAACGATTGGCTGAGGTCCGTCAGGAAAATCCACGCTTCGTCATCGGTCAATGTTGAACGAATGGGGGAAAACCCAGAAGATAGCGCTTCACTCATCCTGGAACCCTCAGTAAGCCATGGAAACATGGCCACCCAACGCCCCATCTCTCGCTCGATGGCCTGGTAATGGGACTGCCATGCGAGCGGCAACTCGCTGCCGCTGGTTTGTCCGCGCCACGAAAACAAGGCGTCTTTGTCCGCTTTGTCTTGTAAAATGACATTCAGTTCCCAGTCGTCCGATGAATGGGCGGGATCGACCAACTGAAGCCCTACCCGGAATGGACGCTTGTCCTCTCGAAATCCAAGGGCAATGTGCCAATCGTCTTCGTCGTGAAACAAATCGACCTTTGACCACGCAGGAATGGAGTTTTCCACACGCTCCCAGGCAGGTGCCACAGTGGGATGCAGAAGACACTCCTCGACAGCCGCCGTCAACCAGCGAAGCATCGCTTCTTTGTCTTCTTCCGGCATATCCGCAAAAAGATGCGCGTCCAAAGGACGCCAGCGCGGTGAGTGACCAGGTGCAGGCAATGTGGGTACGATACGCCCTGCCACCAGAGCATCGGCGAGAGCAGATGCAAGCTGTCGAAACCGTTCCAAATCAGCAGACCATTCGATTTTCAAATGACGTAGAGATACCGGATTCGACCACATTCGCATCGTATCCAATGCCGACATCTGCAACTCGCGTGCATCGCTTTGTCCTTGCGGCGTGCGCAACTGTGTTCCATAGAAAGACAGCGGGTCCCAACCGCAGAGCGCCCGCGCCAGTTGCCAGGCAGGAACAGATTCGGTCAAAACCGGCGAGAAGACCGTCTCACCCTTGAACAGAAACTGTCCGCGTTCATCGAGATAGCCATTCACTTGGATGTAGGGAGTGCTCATGACTGTTCGGCCAGCCCTTTCTTCGCCAACTCTTCCTGCAGTGCCCGCAACCGCGAATGTTGTGAGCGAAATTCGGAAAGAAACTGATGCCACTCAGCCATCTTTTTCTGCTTCTTGTAATAGCCACTGAGCTTCTTCATATGCCGAGCCGCCATTCGGTAAGCGTCCCGGTTGCGAAGTGCAACGAGATCGGCAATTTGGTGATGGAAGAGCGGAAAGAGTGCAGAAGGTTGCTCTTTCTCCAGGACTTTTAAAGCATCGCGCGACAAGTATTCAAGCGACGTTCCCTGAAACAGATGATAATCGACCCAATCCGCATACTGTGCGGATTGCATCAAAAAGTCGGAGTAAATGCCTCGAGTCATTGGCAAGTGGTTGCGTAAAATTTGAGCGGCCCGTTGCACCGATATGCGTCCACCATGCAGAAGAAGCATCCATTCTTCGGCAAACATCGACCGTATTTGGAAAAACCCAAGCAAACTTTTTGGTTCTAAATTCGTCAACAGAAGAGCCAGCCAATCTACAGCACGCTCATCCTGCCTGTGTTTGCGCAACAACTTGGCAATTTTATAATAGGACCATACGTGGTGTCTGGAAAGCTTGTTTAACCACTCCATCGCCTCTTCGTCCCTGCCAGACAAAGCTAGCAAAAACGCAAAGCACTGCGTTCGCAGAGCGAGTGGAACATCCAGCACATCCTCATTGGCATTTGGAAAAGTCGCACCAGAGACATCCGACCGCTCCAACACATCTGCTTTCGCCTGCTCGTCCAACACGGACCATTGTGACATCCAGACCGCATGGTGCAACTGCAACAAAACTTCCAGCGCACCGACCGGGAATTGGTTCATCCATAAAATATTTGTCCAAAGGTCGGCAAGCTCTGAGGACAGCAAGTCATGCTTCATCGGCTTACGTTCCAACTCATCCAAAATCTCGAGCATGCTTCGGAGGATAATGCTCATCAGAGCCGACATCCCCGTTTCGTCGTAATGCCAGCCGCCCTCGCTACCAAAGCTGTCCGGTAGAGAAACGACGACATAACTTAGCGCCAGATGTCCCACCAACAGTCGGAACGCCCGTTGTTGGTAGGGAGGCCAGTTTTGCGACCGCTTCCATTCTTGCTGGAGAATGGCGCCCCATTCGCGCGCCCTCATTTTGGCCGTCTTTAGCGTGTTGGCAGCGTCAAACATCGCGGCGACTGTGTCGCGCCATGTTTGCCAGCTGTCCCCAACTTCAAGTGGACGCATCTTTGGGGCCGAGGTATGTGCTGGTGCTGCCGTGTGCTTAGGAAATGGGAGCACCAATCCTGTGGCCACAGCGGCCGAGCCATGCCCGTCCACGTCATGCTCTCCACGACTCAACTGGTCTCGCAAAGCGTAGGCTACTGCCACCACGTGCTTGCAGCAACGCTCTTGATGTGGACACGAACAAAAGAAATTACAACGTCCGTCATAGACATCAATTTGCACAATGTACATACGTTTCCCGCGAACGACGGCTTGAACCATTCCGTCCTCTATGGTAACAGTCTCAACTCGATCTTCCAGGAAGTACCGATATCCTCTCTCTTCAATAAAATCCTGTGTCTCTGAGTCAATCGCGCCCTCAATGCGCGCCAAGAGTTCGTGCGAAACACGTCCCATCGTCTACAACCGCCCTTTGTTGTTCATTAAGGACAGTCTAACACAACACATCTTTTCAGACCCGTTCTGACCGAACACCTTTCCACAATCCAACAGCGAGAAACACCCAACCTGCCAGTAGGCACAATCCCCCGACAGGAGTTAAGACGCCAAGCGCTTTTGCGTCTGTCATACTCAGCACATAGAGACTTCCAGAGAACAGAACAATGCCGACCGTAAACAACCATCCCGCCGCAACGACCAGACGTCCTCCCAGTTTGCGTTGTATGAGTATCCCCACCGCTAACAGAGCGAGCGCATGGTACATCTGATACTGGGTCCCGATGTCGAACACGCCCATCATCTGAGATGACAGGTGGCTCGCCAGGACATGGGCACCAAAAGCCCCAAAAGCCACCGACAAAAATCCGAAAACAGCACCGACTACCGCAAATCCCACAATGTTCCGCCCTTTCTCTGGCGACTATGGCGAGAACCCAATCGGTCCTCGCCACCATCCTTCACACAAGTTGGTTCATCCTAGTTACTGACGTTGAGCCAATTTCATAGGAAAAGACTTGACCCCATAGACGAAGCCGCTGACAATCGGCTCTAGGGGTACAGGGACCGACTCGAAGTTCGTAAAGTACTCCATCATTTTGGTCAAGGCAATCTGGGCTTCAAGCCTGGCGAGCGGTGCACCGAGGCAAAAATGAATGCCGTATCCAAAAGCCATGTGCGGATTGGGTGAGCGGTGGATATCAAAAGACTCAGATTCAGAAAACATCTTCTCATCTCGATTGGCCGACCCAATCCAAACCGTGACTCGCTCTCCTTTGGAAAGTTGCTGCCCCTCTATTTCGACATCTTCCAACACGATTCGACTCGTCGCTTGGACGGGTGAATAATATCGTAGCGCCTCTTCCATGGCCCCGGGAATCATCGAGCGATTGGCCTCGACTTCGGCCAAGGCATCCGGATGCTCTGTGAGACAGCGCCAAGTATTCGTAATGAGATTCGTCGTGGTCTCGTTGCCAGCTGCCAAGAGAAGGACGCAAAAACTGAGCAATTCCTCCATAGACAACTTCTCTCCATCCAATTGAGCTTCGAGCAAGGCTCCAATCAAATTATCTCGAGGGTGCTTCTGCTGATGAGCGACAATTTCCCGGAAATACTCGTTCAACTCGCGCCTTCCGACCATTTTCCGATTCATCAAGTCCATCAAGGCTTCCGGACGTGCGTCGGACGGTCCCTCCACCAATAAATCAGACCATTTTTTGAACAATTCTCGATCCGCTGGTGGAACCCCCATCATTTCCGCGATGACGATAACCGGAAGAGGGTAGGACAACTCAGCAACGACATCCATGACCTTCTCCTCCGACGCAGTCGAGGAATGGGAGGCGAGGCGTGACGAGACATCCTTCAACAGTTCTTCGGCGATTTCCGTAATTCGCGGTGCAGAAGCAGCGATGGCTTTTGGTGTGAACGCGAGGTTGATGAGACTGCGAAGTTCCGTGTGCCGCGGTGGGTCCATACTGAGGATGTTAGGCGTAAACTCGCCCATCCCAGATTCGCGTCCCGCAAACCTCGCAGAGGAAAAATGTGTATGGTTGCGCAGGATGGACTGGGCCTGTGCGTAGCCAAATACGTCCCATGTTTGGCTCTCTTCATCCCGAAGTATGGGCCCGACACTGCGCCTCTCCCGGTACCAAGCAAATGGATTCAAGCGCTCTTCACGAGTTCTTAGTGCACTGCGAAGAAAACCAGCCAGCGGGTTATTCGGTCCTGCTTGGGATGCTGCGGCAGCCCCTGCTCGCCGCAACATTTCATGTGCTTCCGATGCCTGTGACTCCATTCTTCCCACTCCCCTTTTTCCCGTGTCTCCCCTCTATGATGACACATTGTCAAAGCAATGTCAGTGCAGCCTGCCAAGACAACACACCGCCGAGCAAAATTAAGAGAATCCCGGACAGAAAAGCCATGTTCTCCGCGGCTCGCCAACTGTCAAAGTGGGCCAATGTACTCTTTGCACGAACCACCAGTACGCCGAGCGTGGACATGGTCGTGGCGGATCCAACAGAGAAAGCGACCACCAACCAGATTCCCACGGACATTTGATGGACGGCGACGGCGGACAGCAGAATGGCGAGCGCCGACGGACAGGGTATCAAGCCCGTCAGAAAGCCTACGGAAACCAGTTCCGGCAACGTAGATGGTTCACGCTCGACAGCAAAGTGATGGTGATGATGGTCGTGGTGACCACTTTCGTAGCTGTGAGCATGGACGTGGGCTTGGACGCCCCGTGCGGATGGCACAAGGCCACCTTCATCGCTCCCACCTGCCGGCGAAGTGGACACAAGTGCTGGGGCTGTGGAACCTTCGAGTGCCACCTCACGAAGACGCCCGATGACCTGTACCTTGGGCCGTAACCGTCTGACGACCATCCTTCCCCCGAGATAGACCACAACCAATCCAGATACGAGTTCAACCGCCGTCTGCAGACTGTGTTCGGCGAGGACGAGATGACTCCCCGCGTGAAACAAGACCGCCAACAGGAAAATCGATAGCGTATGCGCAAATGCGGAAACGCAACCAATCAGAACTGCGTCCTTCGCTTTTGCTCCAGTAGAGACAAGATAGGCGGACAGCACGCCCTTCCCGTGACCTGGTTCCAACGAATGCAGTGCGCCGAGCCCCGCTGCTGCTGGAAGCGCATAGATAAGCACCATACAAGCATCCCCCTGAAGACTTGCTGTAGGTTTCATGGACAACGTATTCTTAGAGGATAGCGGTGATGCCTGAAAGCTGCGGATGCCTTCTGTACCGATTCGTGATAGAGTGAAAGCAGAAGATGCGAGGGGAGCGTTCTAGGTGGACCAGATGGCCGAAGTGCTGCAACAACTCAAAGATGCCGGATACAAGTTCACTGGCAAACGCGAGATGATTGCAGACATTTTCGTGGAGCACAAAGATAAATACCTGACAGCCAAAGATGTGTATGAATGGGTCCGCGAAAAATACCCGAGTGTCAGTTACGATACCATCTACAGAACCCTCAATCTGCTTGGCGAATTGGGGATTATTGAAGAGATGGAATTTAACGAGGATGCCGTTCGCTATCGACTCACGTGCGAAAAACAGCACCATCATCATCTCGTCTGCGTGCGTTGCGGGGCCATCTCTCCGCTTGACGACTGCCCGATGGATGCACTAGCAGGCGTTCCATCGGACTTCAAAGTCGTCAGCCATCGCTTCGAAGTCTATGGCATTTGCCACGACTGCCAAGATGCTGCGGACAGTTCACGATAATCGCGAGAAGCGGCCAAAACGCTGCGCATTCCAGTTTGAATGACAAAAAATCACTCCGGAAACCCGGAGTGATTTTTTGTGACGGATACCTACAGAGACAGCAGCGGGATCGACCATGATTATTTCGTAACGATTCCTATTTACAATTCGTAATGATGCTGATATACTCGCTCTGAAATGGGAAGACTAGGTATCCTACAGGAGCGATGAGACGATGACCACCCCTTTTACGAAATCACCTTTTTGGAAGCACTCGTTACCTACGTTTGCCGCGGTCGGCCTGATTCTGGCGGCTGCAGTCGGCTGCGGTTCCGCCCCCGCAGAACTCAACTCATCGCACTCCTCGACTACGCCGGCCACCAAGCTGACGAATTCATCCACCGTGATTCGCGCAGTGGGTGCAGAAAACGAGTATGCTAACGTGATTTCACAAATTGGCGGTCCGTACGTACAGGTGACCGCTATCATGAGTAATCCGAATACCGACCCGCATACATTCGAAGCCAGTCCACAAGTGGCAAACGTCATCAGCAGCGCAAAACTCATCGTGCAAAACGGACTGGGTTATGACACGTTTATGAGCAAACTGGAAAGTGCATCGCAAAATCCGGCGCGGACCGTGATTGACGTGCAACACCTGCTCGATTTACCGGACAGCACGCCGAATCCGCATCTTTGGTACAGCCCCTCCACCATGCCGGTGGTGGCGACCGCCATCGAGAATAGGCTGAGCCAGTTGCAACCTGCACACAAAGCTTACTTTCAGGCAAATCTGCAGCGATTCCTTCATTCACTGCAGCCGTGGAACGCCGCCATCACCGCGTTGAAGGCCCAGTACCCGGGTGCGCCCGTGGCAACAACCGAACCCGTCGCAGATGACATGCTGAACGCCGCCGGACTCAAGAACGAGACACCATGGACATTTCAGGCGGACGTGATGAATGGTACGGACCCTTCTCCACAGACTGTCGAGATTCAAAAAAAGCTGTTCACCGAGCATCGTGTCAAGGTGTTTCTTTACAACCAACAGGTGGTCGATCCGCTGACCAACTCGCTTCTTCTCTTGGCCAAGCAAAACAACATTCCGGTGGTAGGCGTGTACGAAACCATGCCACCCAACGAAAACTATCAAACTTGGATGCTCCGAGAAGTTCAAGATGTACAGGCGGCGCTTCAAGATCACAAATCGACGGAGACGATGAACTGATGAAACAGCTCATGCGAAAAATCGCTCCCTTATCGAGCACAGAACGCACTGTGGAAGACACAACGCGCGATGCGGTTCTGGAAGTTCGCGGCGTTTCTGTTCGCTTCGGGGCGCGGGATGTCTTGCGGAATGTGAATTTTGTGGTGCGTGAAGGCGAATTCATGGGCTTCATTGGCCCAAATGGGGCGGGGAAGACGACTCTGCTGCGTGTCATTCTCGGACTGCTTACGCCAACGTCCGGCAGCGTCCACATCGATGGCCTACCCGCTCGGCATGGCAACTCGTTCGTCGGATATGTTCCTCAAAAAATTCAGTTAGAACCAGACACACCCATGCGCGCTCGCGACCTTGTTTCACTCGGCCTCGACGGCCACCGCTTCGGCGTGCCACTGCCAAGCAAACGCCGCCGACTGAAAGTGGATGCGGCGCTCGCCGCAGTCCACGCGCAAAGCTTCGCCGATGCTCCAGTCGGACGCTTGTCGGGCGGAGAGCAGCAACGGTTGCTCATCGCACAGACACTTCTCACCAAGCCGAAACTGCTGCTACTGGACGAACCTCTGTCCAATCTGGACATCCGCAGTGCCCACGAGGTCGTGAATCTCGTCGCCGAGATTGCCAAAGAACAGCATGTCGCCGTCATGCTGGTTGCTCACGACATGAATCCGCTGCTCAGCGTCATGGACCGCATTGTCTACCTCGCCGATGGAAAGGCCCTCATGGGTCCAGTCGACCAAGTCGTGCAGAGTTCCGTTCTCAGTCAGCTCTATGGCTACCCCGTGGAAGTGTTGCGCGTCAAAGGTCGCATCCTCGTGGTCAGCGGGCCGGGCACAGAAGCATCTGCACCAGAAGAGGAGCCTCTCTCTTATGTGGAGTGATGTCTTCCACGCCGTGTTCGCGCCCGGCTTCTTTCAGAACGGGTCCGTCCGTCAAGCTCTGCTACTCGGCAGTGCAACCGCGATACTCTCGGGAATGGTTGGTGTATTTGCCGTCCTCCGCGGCCAGTCGTTCGCTGGTCATGCGCTCGGCGATTTTGGCGCTACAGGCGCCTCAGGCGCCTTTTTGCTCGGCGCCCCTGCCATCTGGGGCTTTCTCACCGTCGGACTCCTCGGAGGCACAGCCATGGACGTACTCGGCCGCCGCCCTCGGGAGCGAGACGTGGCAACAGGTATCACACTGACTTTCATTCTCGGTCTCGGCGCCCTGTTTCTCTACTTCGATACCACGCACAGCAACACCACAGGAGCTCCAATGACCATTCTGTTTGGTTCGATTTTTTTGATCGATCCCGCTCTTGTCCCTATCACTCTCTCTTTGGCCATACTCACGCTCATGCTCTTGTTCGTTCTCTATCGACCCCTGCTGCTGAGTTCTCTCAGCCCCGACTTGGCGAGAGCGCGCGGCGTACCCGTTCGCGTCGTCAGCATTCTGTTCATGTCGGCGTTGGCGATGACCGTCGAACAAGCAGCCATTCTCATAGGTGCGCTGCTTAGCACGGCCTTGCTCATCGGCCCCGCAGCCACGGCGATACGGCTCGTCAAACGTCCTGGCCAAGCCATGACCGTTGCGGCCCTGGTTGGACTGTTGGCAACATGGCTCGGCATTCTCTGTGCCTATGACAGCTACAACTGGCCGCCACTCCATCGCGGCTGGCCAGTGAGTTTCTTTGTAGCTGCACTCCTCTTGTTGTTTTATCTTGCGGCCAGCGCCGGAGCTACATCGATTTCGCGCGTCAGAATACGGCGGAACCCTTACAGGCATTTTCCACAAACGTGGAAAAAGGTTGCATCGCCGAGAGAGCGAGGAGACGCATGAGTACACTCTGGTCATGGTTGTTCCCACCTGGACTGTTTTCTTCCAGCTTTATGGTCGACACGTGGGAAGGGGCCAGCATCGTCGCCGTCATCGCTGGTTTCGTGGGTTTCTTTGTGGTCCTCCGCGGCTCTGCTTTTGTGGCGCACGCTTTACCCAAAGGAGGATTTGCCGGTGCGGCGTGTGCCACATTTTTCGGCTTCAATTCCATTCTTGGTTTAGCCATGTTTAGCGTCGGCGGTGCGCTTGGAATCGCCTGGCTGGGTCGCCGCGGACGACACGATGTGGTCACTGCTTTGACGCTCGTGTTTCTGCTCGGAACAGGAGCCCTCTTTCTCAATTTGAACAACCTCTACGCGCCGGAGATTTATAGCCTCCTGTTTGGCGAAATCCTCGGTATTACGCACCGGGAAGTTCTCGACACAGCCGCCATCGGGGTCATCTCTGTCGTTTTGCTCGGTTTTCTCTACCGTCCCTTACTGCTACTGTCCATCCTTCCGACGACTGCCGAAGCCCGCGGCATCCGACCGCGCCGGATGGAGACGGTATTTCTCATCGTAGTTGGTCTCGCAACGGCAGTCACCGTGCCGATTGTGGGAGCACTTTTGTCCTTCAGCCTGATGATAGCTCCTGCTGCAGCAGCGCGCTATTGGACCGTCCGTCCTCTTCACGCCATGGGATTGTCCGCTGCCATCGCGGTCTTCATCGTCGCTCTATCCATCTTCCTCTCTTACGATACTGGCTGGCCAGTGGGTTTTTTTGTTGCAGCACTCGCTGCCGCCGTGTATGCATTGTCACGCGCACTTCATCCCACCACGCGCACATCTTCCAAAGCGCGGGCGAATTGTTCGTGAAAGAGTCGTTGATAGAGACCGCCTGTTTCGAGAAGCTCTGCGTGCGTACCGTGTTCCCGAATCTGACCTTGCTCCACGACATAGATACAGTCGGCTTCTAACACGGTACTCAATCGGTGCGCGATGACAATGGCGGTGCGCCCCGTCAACAGTGCCGCCAATGCGTCTTGCACGGCGCGCTCAGAAGCCGAATCGAGCGCTGAAGTGGCCTCGTCTAACACGACAACTCTCGGATTTTTGAGCAGCACACGCGCAATCGACATACGCTGCTTCTCGCCGCCCGAAAGCTTGTGCCCACGCTCACCCACCACGGTGTTATACCCCTCAGGAAGAGAGACAATCAGGTCGTGGATGGCCGCTGCTTTGGTCGCTGCGACCACTTCGTCGTCAGTGGCGTCTGGCTTGGCAAAGCGCAAGTTGGCGAGAATCGTGTCGTGAAACAAAAAAGTATCTTGCGTCACCATGCCCATGGCCACAGAGAGCGAAGAGAGTCGAATGTTTTTTAGGTCGATACCATCGAGCGTGACCGAGCCCGCGGACGGGTCGTACAGTCTGGCCACCAAATAGCTTATCGTCGACTTGCCCGCGCCACTTGGCCCGACGAGCGCAATCATTTGGCCAGGTTTGGCCTCGAGCTGGACATGGTCGAGTGCTAGCCGGTCTCCCCCGTATGAAAAGCAGACGTCGTGGAACTGCACGTGACCTCGCACCTCGGGCACATCGACCGGCTCTGCCGCATCCTCGATGGACGGGGTTAAATCGAGATATTCAAAGAGTCGGTCAAACAAAGCTACACTGCTGTACACATTGACACCCGTATTCGCGAGAGACGAGACCGGCTGGAGGAGTCGCGTGAGAAACACCGTAAACGCTACCATCGTGCCGATGGAGACCGTTCGACCAAAAAACGGATGTCCTCCGACGAAATAAATGATAGCTGGTCCGGACGCGGTAATGATACTGAGAAACATGAAAAACCAGCGGCCAACGAGCGTCTGCTTAATATCGAGCGCGCGAATCTCCTGGCTAATGCCAGTAAAATGCTCCACCTCTTGTTGCTGCCGGCCAAACAGTTTAATCAACAGGGCTCCGCTCAGCGACAGCGTTTCGGCCATATGCGACGACATCTCGCCGATTTTTGCCTGCGTGTCCCGCCGCACCCGATACGTGATTTTTCCCACCTGGCGCAACGGCAAGATGAAGATAGGCAAAATGGCAAGCGAGACGACAGCGAGTTCCAGATTCATCTCCAACATCGCGATCGTCGTGGTGACCACCACCAGCAGATTGTTCAGCGTCTGCCCATACGTCTGCGTGACCACGCTCTGCAACTGTTGAACGTCATTTGTCATGCGCGACATCACTTCGCCCGTCTTGGTCTTCGTAAAAAAGTCGACGGGCATGCGCTGCAAGTGGGCGTAAAGCTTGACGCGCAAGTCATTCATGACCGCCTCGCCAATCCACGAGTTGATGTACGTCTGCAGTACTCCAAGGAGAGAACTGGCCACAATGAGTCCGATAATCCAGACCGTCAATTTGTCCAACAGCGGATAGTTGTGCTTGAGCAGCGCATTGTCGACAATTTGCCGCATCAATACAGGTTGCAGTGTGCCGAAAATAGCCGCTAGGGCAATGACAAAAATAACCGAGATGAGAGGGACTTTATAGGGGCGAAAATAACTCCAGATGCGCTTCCACGGAACCTTACGCAACGGAATTTTCTGACTCTTGTCGAGGGTCTTATACGACGAAATCCGTCCAAACCCGCTACCTCCGTGCATCGTTCTTTCCTCCTTTATTGCACCCTATCGTCGCGGCACATTCGATGCGCTCCCCGCATCCTTCATCACCTCGGCCAGACGCGTGAGTAACCGCACCAACACTTCTACCTCTCCGGCTTCAAAGGCAGCAAAACTTGCGGCCAGTAAATTTTCCTGAGCCCGCCGCCCAGCTTCCAGCGCCTCGCGACCGGATATCGTCAAAGAGACAGAACGAGAGCGTGCGTCCGCCTCATCCACGCGACGTTCCACAAGTCCAGCCAATTCCAATCGGTCAATCATCTGCGACATCGTGCTTGCTCTCACATCGAGTCGCTCGGCCAGTTCACCCATCGAGCAGGATTCGCATCGCCCCAGCGTTCGCAGAATGAGCCATTGCGATCTCGTTGGTTCCACTCCCTCTATCTCGGCAAAGCGCTGCCTTCGCAACAGGCGATGCAGTTGTTGCATAGCATCCAAAAATTGTCCCATCATGCCGTTCTCTCGCATCTCGTCCTCCATCTCCGAAAACACCTCCTGCGGTCCATAAGCCAACCGCAACCGTTCACTCCATTCCGGATTTCAGTTTATCTAGCGAAACTAAATAAATCAAGGAGTATGGACCCAGAATTTCGCTCTGAGTCCAAAGAGCGATAAAATGGACAGTGTACCCAGTCGAAATGGAGGAGTGCAGAGATGGCGACAGACAGCGTTCACGCAAAACAATCCGGTACCTTCACGCTTGGAGGAGATTTGCCGGTTCACCGCCTCGGCTATGGCGCAATGCAATTGACGGGCCCTGGCATTTGGGGAGACCCGAAAGACCCTGACGAGGCGGTTCGCGTGCTCAAGCGCGCGCTTGAACTCGGCGTCAACTTTATCGATACAGCCGACTCATATGGACCGTTCGTATCGGAGATGCTCATCCGCAAAGCACTGCATCCGTATCCGAAAGACTTGGTTATCGCGACCAAAGCAGGTCTGACTCGATGCGGTCCCAACGATTGGCGCCCAGTCGGCCGACCCGAATATCTGCGCCAGCAAGTCGAGCTCAGTCTGCGCCATCTGGGTCTAGAGCGGATCGACCTCTTGCAGTTGCACCGCATTGACCCGAAGGTTCCATTGGAGGAACAAATTGGGGAGCTTGCTTTGCTCCAAAAAGAGGGGAAAATTCGCCACATTGGCCTAAGCGAAGTGACCGTGGAACAGATTGAGCAGGCGAAGAAGATTGCAACCATCGTGTCGGTGCAAAATTTGTACAATCTGGCCAAGCGAGACGCCGAATCCGTGCTCAGATACTGCGAAGAACACGAGATGGGCTTCATCCCCTGGTTCCCGCTTGCGACTGGCGCACTTGCCAAAGAAGGTGGCCCGCTGGATGAACTCGCAAAACGTCATCAGGCGAAGCCATCGCAACTCGCACTGGCCTGGTTGCTCAAAAAATCGCCTGTCATGTTGCCCATACCTGGAACATCCTCCGTTGCCCATCTCGAAGAGAATATGGCAGCAGCTGCGATAACACTCGACCCAGCGGACTTCGACGCGCTGACCCACGCCGTCTGAACAGACTCGGTCGCTTGATGACACGTCCGCTTTCCATGCTTCTCAACAAGGCAGGTCAGACCGCGGCTCTGGGTTCGACGGATGAGAGCCGCGGTGGACACCTGCGAGCAGAGCGGATCTGCATGCTACGACGCAGTCCGTTTAAGGCTGAACAACGAGCACAATCTTTCCTGTGCTTTGACGGCTCTCCAGCAACTCATGCGCCTTTTTGCAGTCTTCGAGCGGAAAACGCGCACTGACGGGCACATGCAGCTTGCCACTGGCCGCCAAACCCAAGACGGCGTCCACCGATGGACGCAAGGTTTGCGGACGCAGGCGACGGGTGGTTCCCATGCTGTATCCTCGAACGGATCGACAACTGCCGTGCAACTCCTGGGTCTGGACCTGTCCGGGCTTCCCTGAAGCACTGCCGAAGGCCGCAATTCGACCGAACGGAGCCAAGCAGCGCAGGTTCTCCGCAAAGCCATCGCCTGCGACGGAGTCTAGGATGACATCGACTCCTTTTCTCTCCGTGGCTTCCAATACACCCTCGGCAAAGCCCCCATTGGCCGCTTTAATGACCACGTCTGCGCCGTGTGTGCTCGCAAACTCCATTTTCTTCGTACTGCCGACCACACCAATGACTCTACTGGCTCCCAAGTGCCGCGCCAACTGAAGTGCGACGGAACCCACACCTCCGGCCGCAGCATGGACCAACACGCGCTCTCCTGCCGCCAATTGCGTCACTTTTGTCAACAATTCATAAGACGTCACAGCAACCGTCAGCATGCCTGCGGCCGTGTGCCAATCCAGGTTCTCTGGAATTTCGTAAGTCAAGTCCACCTTAGCGACCACATATTCGCTGTACGATCCGCCGCTAGGGAAGGCGACCACTCTCTTCCCTTGCCATCCAGCATCGACTCCCTCGCCCAGCTCATCCACAGTTCCGGCTACATCCAACCCGGGCACAAAGGGCGGCTGTCCACCCGCATGGTAGCGGCCTTGGCGAGCCATCACATCGGCAAAATTGACGCTCGTCGCCACGGTCCGAATGCGCACCTCCCCCGGACCTGGCACGGGCATCTCCTTATCCACATAGCGCAACACATCGGGTCGGCCAAATGCCGTCACAACCACGGCTTTCATCGGTCCATCGTCCCTCCAAACTGAGTGCAATTCACGCCTCATTATAGTCCCTTCAACAAAGGCAGTGCACACACCACGACAGTCCCCGTCTGTCCGCTTGATGTCATAGTTGAAGGACTGTTAGTCGAGTTCTACATGGTCGGCGCCTTGCTCTTGTTGACATCGATGCTTCACGAGAGAGGCAATTCAAACTGCTTTTGTAGTGCTTGTCGATTCACAATCATGTCGGCCAAAGTATACTTGTCCAGAACCTCAAGATAGGCCCGTAGCGCTTCCGAGAATACTCCTTTCAGACGACACATCGGATTGAGAATGCAAAAACCGTTCTCTTCATCGAAACACTCGACCAAATTCCAGTTATCTTCCGTATGGCGAATCACCTCGCCAATGCAAATTTCCTCAGGTGGCTTCGCAAGTCGAATACCGCCAGAGCGGCCGCGAACCGTTTTCAAATAACCGAGCTTGCCAAGCTCGTGAACCACTTTGACCAGATGGTGATTAGAAATGCGGTAAACTCGCGAAATGGATTCAATATTGGATAATTCGTTATCGGGCTGCAGCGCCACGTAAAGAAGAATCCGCAGAGAATAGTCACTAAATCGCGTCAGATTCATGAATAACCCTCCAAGTGTCCGAGACATTCTACCCGTGTCTAACAACATCCTAACCGAGAAACCGAAGATCAGATGGAGAAAGTGTCAAATTATCTCCACAAAAGATGCATATAAAATACACCTTTAATGCGGCGAAGGGTCTATACTGTCGTCGTTGTGGTTTTACTTCACTCCGTTGCGCTCTTTCTTCACCCATTGTCCTAGGAGGTCATGCCCTTGTTGTCCAAACAGACCATCGAAATTATCCGCTCCACCGTCCCTGTTCTCGAGATTCACGGAACAGAAATCACGACCAGGTTTTACGCTCGGCTCTTTGAAAACACCCCCGAGTTATTGAATGTCTTTAATCATAGCAATCAACAGGAAGGTCGCCAACAGACAGCGCTGGCAAACGCAGTTTACGCAGCTGCCGTACACATTGATCGATTGAATGACATCATGCCCACCGTCAAGCAAATTGCTCAAAAACATAGAGGTATCGGAGTGAAGCCAGAACATTATCCGATTGTCGGTGAGAATCTGCTCGCAGCAATGTCTGAAGTTTTAGGGGATGCAGCCACACCGGAAATCCTTCAAGCTTGGTCAGAGGCCTATGGTGAAATTGCAGGGGCGTTCATTTCCGTCGAGCAGCAAATGTATGAAGAAGTCGCCAATAAACCAGGAGGATGGATTGGGTACCGGCGATTCATTGTCGATAAAAAGGTGGTCGAAAGCGACGTTATCACGTCCTTTTACCTACGTCCAGAGGATGGCTCCGCCATTGTCTCTTACGAACCGGGGCAGTACCTGACTTTCTCGATTCACATTCCTGGCGAAAAATACGCACATGTTCGACACTACAGCCTATCGGACGTACCAAACCCAAATCACTACCGCATCTCCGTCAAACGAGAAGACACCATACCCAATCAGCCACCTGGGAAAGTGTCCACTTATCTCCATGCACACGTTAACGAGGGTGACGTCTTGGAAGTGAGTGCTCCCGCAGGCGACTTTATCCTGTCAGACACAGACACCATTCGGCCGCTCGTCTTCCTCAGTGGTGGAGTTGGTATGACGCCCATTTTGAGTATGCTGAAGTCGGCATTGCACAACAACGCAACGCGCGACATCACCTACATTCACGCAGCCATCAACGGAGATGTGCACGCCTTCCAAGAAGAAGTGGAGACACTCGCGAAATCACATCCCAACCTGACCTACAAGGTTGTCTACGAAACTCCCACAGAAAACGACCAAGTGCAGCGTAAATTCGATAAATCCGGATTTATTGACCTACCTTGGTTACAGTCTGTACTGGCCGGACCCGAGGCGGACTTTTACTTCTGTGGACCTGCGCCCTTCATGCACGCCATGAATCGCTCTTTGCGCGATTTTGGAGTTGCGGAGCAAGACATTCACTATGAAGTTTTTGGCCCTCAACTGTCTTTCACCGCTTAAGCAAAGAAAAAGAAGAAGAAAAAAACTGACCGGCGACTCTCTCAGTCGTCGGTCAGTTTGTCAAAATGAAAAGTCCACTGGTCAGTCCTCCCGGTAATGACCCCTTCGCGGCGCAATTCGCTCCACACGCGATTGACGGACTCACGCGTGACGCCAATCATCTGAGCCATCTCAGAATGCGTCAAAGGAAGTTGGATGTGCGCTTGGTTTCCACAAATCTCTCCATGTTCCTCCGCCAAATGTTTCAACAACGCGATAACACGATGGCGCGAATCGTAGAGCGAAAGCTCTTGAATTTTCAACTGGAGACGAGAAATTTGAGTACTCATCACAGCCATGACTTTATGCGTAATGTCTTCATGAGCTTCTAAAAAAGCATCGAACTGAGTACAGCGAATCGACAAGAGTGTAGTCGCATCCATCGTTTGAGCGGTCCCAGGATACGGGACCCGACTAAAAAAGCCAATGTGCGGGAACATCTCGCCAACGCCAAGTATGTTAACGATATGCTGACGTCCGTCTTTATTGACTTGAAAAACCTTCACCAATCCTCGAAGAATGAAGAAAACAAATTCGCGCTCGTGGCCTTCCATAAAAATCGTATATCCTCGGTCAAATGTATGCATGGTCGCCATGCTCTGAATTTCCGTCAGTTGCTCCGTCGTAAAGTCTTGAAAGATATTTACTTTTCTCAAACTATCGAGCTGAACCTGCGACACAGAACAGTCTCCTCCCGCGTCATCAAGTTAACTGCGCTCTCTTGGTGGGCGATGTGCATAGCGAACACGGGACCGATACTGCATAGGTGCCCTTGTGATATAGATGATGGGTGCACTGTACATATGTATCAACCGCGTAAACGGCGCTACTCCAAACAGGACGAACGACGCGATGATGTGGATTTGCAGTAACAAAGGAACATGAACCATCAGTTCAATTTTCGGTTGCAATGTAAACAGACTACGCACCCACGGACCGACCGTCGTTCGATATTCGTAGGGACCATTGACGGTGTCCCAAATGGTCGTCATGGCCTCCCCTAAAGCAATCACAATCCAAAGCAACGCATCCGCGAGAAAGTCCGACGGACTGGAGTTCCTACGCACGCGGGCGTTAAAAATCCTCCGCAGCAAAAGAATCGTCATCCCGATTAAGGTAACCAAACCGAAGAATCCACCAAAGAGTTCCGCGTTCGTGTGGTACATCGTATTCGATACACCAAGCCATTGGTATACTTGAATCGGGATTAGCAATCCCATAATGTGACCAATAACCACAAAGAGTAGTCCCCAGTGAAACAGCATACTACCAATCCGCAACCAACGTCGTTCTAACAACTCACTGGATTTGGATGTCCAACTCATCGGGTGATACGCATAGCGGTACATCGACCCAAACACAATCGAACCTAAACAGATGTACGGAAAAACCCCCCACCACAGCATTGCCATCGAGAAAACCTCCTTTGTTGAAAACTTTTACAGATACGCACCGCAACGTGGTCCCTCTCGTCTCAGGTACGACTGCGACTGTCAGATTCATAGTGAAGAGGATACGGCATGTCCGCTGCTGCATCGTCTTCGCCGCCGGACCGACTATCAAAATCGGCCGATGGCTCCGCCCGCGCTAAAATCGTCTCATCGGCTGGCACTAAGACGGTTCGCAGTGCGGAAAAGATGAATTCATAGACGCCGTCTCCTGCCAGCCGTTGTTCCATCAGGCGGCAAAGATTAGAAATGCGCTGTTCCAACGCAAGTACTGTTTGGGTTTGCCGAGAAGCCTCGACCATACCTAAAAACTCCAAGAGTTGCGGCAAATAATCGGATAATTGCTCCTCCGCAGGCATCCATCCCGCCGCGCGAAAAGTCTGAGCCAATTCCAGAAGAGCAGGACCGCGCTGGCGCCCGTCGCCGTATTCGTGCGCAGTTAAATGCAAAGTGGTCTCTTGCGACAAATCAAACACTGACACATAGTGCTCTTCCAAATCGACAGGAGATAAACCAAGCATCGCGCCCATAGCACGGGCCAATGGACTGTCCATTGGCATCCCGACTTCCTCCAGAGCATCGTAACTGTCTCGCAACTGACGAAAAAAATCTGTTTCGCCCGGGTAGGAGAGCATACGCGCTGCGGAAAAAAGTGTGATCGTCCGCGGCGATAATGGGATTTTTCGCCCATCTTCGTACAGCGTGCGTTCCGTCTGCTCGCTCATCAGCTGTCCCACCCGATCAATGCACCAGGTCCCTCCGGCGGCGCCAATTCCTCGATGCTACACGCGCCTTGCTGATACGGCAACATATTGTCCATTTCACGCTGTCCTGTCGGAATGACAAAACGCTCATTGTACTTTGCTACACCAAACAGCCGGGCCATGCGCTCAAGTTCGCTTGCGGTCAAGCCACTCGCTTGGAGTAAGGCATTCTCTGTCATCCCACCCACAGTCTTGTTGCGCATATGCATGCGCATGGCCGTCAGGCGAAGCAATACCCCGCGAATCACTTCCACATCTCCTGCCGTCAAAATCGATGCCAAGTACTCCATTGGAATACGCATATCAGAAATAGCGGCGAGATATCCTTGGTCCGTCAGGTGTTCCTCGTTACTCAGTTGATTCATAATGGGACTTAGCGGAGGCACATACCAAACCATAGGGAGAGTTCTGAATTCCGGATGTAAGGGAAGAGCAACTTTGTATTCTACCGCCATCTGATAAACGGGAGACTGCTGGGCAGCATCCAACCAGGCATCATTGATACCCTGTTCTCGAGCACATTTGATGACCTCTGGGTCAAACGGATCGAGAAATAAATCCAATTGCGCTTTGTAGAGATTATCGGTTTGCGGTTCCGAGGCCGCTGCTCGTACCCGGTCAGCATCATAGAGCAGCACACCTAAATACCGAATTCTCCCGACGCATGTTTCAGAACAGATGGTCGGCAGTCCGGCCTCTATTCGCGGATAACAAAAGGTACATTTTTCCGCTTTATGCGTGTTCCAGTTGAAATACACTTTTTTGTAGGGACACGAACTTACACAGAAACGCCACCCCCTGCACGCCTCCTGATCGACTAAAACAATACCGTCTTCATCTCGCTTATACAGGGCACCCGACGGACACGCGGCCACACAGGCTGGATTCAGACAATGCTCGCAAATGCGTGGCAAGTACATCATAAACGTCTGCTCATACTCAAACGCCACGTGACTTTGAACGTTTCTAAAATTAGGATCCGTCGGGGCAATCTGTTTTCCTCCAGCGAGATCGTCGTCCCAATTAGGGCCCCACACAGGATTGTCCATATTTTTCCCAGTCAAGCTTGATTTCGGTCGGGCCACAGGCTGATGCTTGCGGTGGGGACTCTCCAGAAGATTTCCGTAGTCATATGTCCATGGTTCGTAATAGTCGTCAATCACTGGCATTTCTGCTGGACCGAAAATGTTCGACAGGCGCTTTGCAGCGCCGCCTGTTTTGAGCATCAAACGCCCATTTTTGAGCACAAACCCTCCTTGATACTTGTCTTGATCCTCCCATAATTTCGGATAACCTGGGCCTGGCCTGGTTTCGACGTTGTTAAACCACATGTATTCGGCCCCAGGACGACTCGTCCACGTATTCTTACACGTGACACTGCAGGTGTGACAGCCAATGCACTTGTCGAGATTCATTACCATGGCAATTTGTGCTTTAATCTTCAAGCCAACGCACCTCCTTGAGCGGTCGAATCACTGCCATAACATCTCTTTGGTGCCCAGTTGGCCCATAATAATTGAAGCCAAAGGACAGTTGGGCATAACCCCCTATCATGTGCGTAGGCTTCGGAATGATTCTCGTCACACTGTTGTGTGTTCCGCCTCTGTCTTTTGTTATCTGCGTTCCCGGAACTCCGACTGTGCGGTCTTGCGCGTGATACATCATTGAAATACCTTCCGGAATCCGATACGACACAACCGCACGAGCGGCAATGACACCATTGCGGTTGTACACTTCCACCCAGTCGTTATCGCGCACACCAATTTTTTCAGCATCTTGCTCTGACATCCAGATGGTCTGACCGCCACGAAATAAGCTCAACATGCGCGGAGTATCCGCATACGTTGAATGAATTCCCCACTTTTGATGCGGCGTCAGATATCGTACGGTGACCGTCTTTCCCTCCATTGGCACACCCTCATCCGAGCGAAACGGAGTGAGTTCAAGAGGTGGGCGATAGACTGGCAAGGACTCGCCAAATTCCAACATCATTTCATGTTCCAAATAAAAAGTCTGACGGCCTGTCAACGTTCTCCAGGGAATCTTGTATTCCACGTTCGAGGTAAACGGCGAATAGCGTCTGTCTGCACCCTCCAGTCCGCTCCATACAGGAGTCGCCAAAGTAAATTGAGGCTGGGCACTGATGGTCTGGAGCGTTTGCGCAATGGACCGATGATGATCCGCTATTTCTGACAAATGGAGTCCTGTCGTTTTCTCCAACGCTGTCCACTCTTCATGGGCTCTCTCTCCGTTGGTCGCACCCGATAAAGTGAGAATGGCCTCAACCACATTTTTATCCATTTCCAGTGTAGGACGTCCGTTTCCAATTCCCTCTTCGGAATACGTGCCTACTCTTTGAATCAGTTCCTGATATGCAGATTTTCCAGGAATCGTAATCCCCTTCGTTGTCAACGCAGACTCCGCCAAGGGTCCAAGAGTCACAAACTGCTCGTACAAATGTGGATAGTCCCGCTTCACAATCGCAAAATTCGGCATCGTCAGCCCCGGTTTGGGTGGACATTCACCTCGCCGCCAGTCTTTGACTTTCCCATACGGCTGAGCGATTTCTCCCTTCGCATCGTGTCCGAGCGGAGACATCACTAAGTCTTCTTGCAAAGGTAGATATTCTTTCGCCAAGCATGTAAAGGTTTCCGCGAGCTTCCGAAAAGCAGCCCAGTCGCTGCGCGTCTCCCAAGGAGGAGAGATGGCCGGATTAAATGGGTGTACGTAAGGATGCATGTCCGTAGTCGATACGTCGTATTTCTCATACCACGTGGCGGCGGGTAAAATGACGTCTGAGTATAGCGCGGTCGAGGTCATGCGAAAGTCGACATCCACGAGCAAGTCGAGCTTTCCAATGGGCGCATCTTCCGGGACATCGATAGTTTCCGGCTTCCAGGACGACTTTTCATTGGCCAACACATGTCCGTCACTACCGACCATGTGTTTAATAAAGTACTCGTGACCCTTCCCACTGGAACCTAGTAAATTCGAGCGCCAGACAAAAAATACTCGAGGGAAATTTTGTGGATGATCCGGCGCGTCAACGGCAAACTGTATCTCGCCGCTCGCCAAGCCGTCAGCTACTCTCTGCACAACTTCCGCATCCGTTTTTGCACCGGCCGCACGAGCCTCTTGGACAACCCTCAAAGGATTTTGGCGCAATTGCGGATAAGAAGGCTGCCAACCCAGTCGAACAGACAGTGCGGCCATATCCGCTGGATGCATGCTTTGAAAGCGCGAAGAAAACGGTGTGCCAATTGACTCGGCGTGGAGTTCCTCGTAGCGAAACTGGTCGGACACAAAATAGAAGAACAGCGTTCCTTGCATTTGACGCGGAGGCTTAACCCAGTCGAGACCAAACGCGACCGTAGACCACCCCTCCATCGGCCGTACTTTTTCTTGTCCGACATAGTGCGCCCATCCACCTCCGTTCACCCCTTCACATCCGGTCAGAAGAACTAAATTGATGATGCTTCGATAGATGAGGTCACTATGGTACCAATGGTTTGTCCCCGCCCCAAGAGCAATCATGGACTTACCTCGTGTCAACTCCGCATTTTCCGCAAATTCTCTTGCAACGCGAATTGCATCCTCACGGCGAACGCCTGTAATGGCTTCTTGCCAAGCCGGTGTGCACGGCATCGGATCATCATAATTCGCAGGATATTCGCCAGCTAGTCCCCGTCCAACGCCACACTGCCCTAGGAGCAAGTCAAAAACCGTCGTGACAACCACAGTTTCGCCATGATTCAGCCGTAGTCGCTTGCAGGGAACATGGCGTCGCATCAACTGAGCCTGTCGATGGCCGTCCAAAAAATGAGGAAATTCGACGGGTACTGTATCTTCAGCGCCTTCGAGCAAGCTGAGTACCGGACGGATGGTGCTTCCTGCCGCATCCTCTAAATTCAAATTCCATTGACCCGATTCATCCCATCGATAACCGATGCTTCCAATTGGAACGGCCGGACTGTTGCGAAGCTCGTCCCAAACTACGGGTTTCCACTCGGCGTTCGATTCCACAGAACCCAGGTCGCTTGCTCGCAGTAGGCGGTCTGGCCGGAACGTGCCATCCGATTCTTGAAGCGTGACCAAAAACGGTAAATCAGTGTAACGCTGTACGTAGTCCAAAAAATACGGGGTCGATTTGTCGACATAAAATTCCTTCAAGATGACGTGTGTCATGGCCATGGCCAGCGCAGCATCGGTACCCGCTTTCGCTGGTAACCACTGATCTGCAAACTTAATGTACTCTGAATAATCCGGGCTGACGCCAATCACTTTCGTTCCGTTGTAGCGTGCTTCCACCATGAAATGAGCGTCGGGAGTCCGTGTCATCGGTAAATTCGTACCCCAAATAATAAAATACTTGGCATTGTACCAATCGCCACTTTCCGGAACATCCGTTTGTTCACCCCAAATTTGCGGAGATGCAGGTGGCAAGTCAGCGTACCAGTCATAGAAGCTCAGAACGGACCCGCCTATCAACGACAAATAGCGCGATCCCCCCGCATAACTCACTTGGGACATGGCGGGAATCGGACTAAATCCCGCAATTCGGTCTGGTCCATATTCTAAAATGGTGTAAATGTTGGATGCCGCAATGATTTCGCTCACTTCATCCCAGCTTGCGCGCAAGAGACCCCCCTTACCACGGCTGCGCACATACTGAGCACGTTTGTCCGAGTCCGTCACAATGCGCCGCCAAGCCTCAACCGGATGGCTTGTCTCGCGCTCTTTTCGCCAAAGAGACAACAGTTCTTTGCGAACATATGGGTACTTCACGCGCATCGGACTATATGTATACCACGAAAAGCTGGCTCCGCGCGGACATCCACGCGGCTCATATTCTGGGAAGTCATGTCCGAGGGACGGATAGTCAATCTGCTGCGTCTCCCACGTGATAATGCCGTCCTTGACGTAAATTTGCCAACTACAGGACCCAGTGCAGTTCACTCCATGCGTCGAACGGACAATCCTGTCATGCTGCCAACGCTCTCGATACATAGATTCCCAATTTCGAGACCGTCGGCTCAGTTCGGTCCAACCGTCATTGATTCGAGGACCTCTGCGTAAGTACCAAATGCGTTTCCAGTATGGGATTTGTTCTGTCAATGTCTGCTCCCCCTATTCCTGTCGCAATGGATTGAACTCTTGACCAACAAGTCGAAACGCTCCGTCTCCGGCAGCTAGTTCCGCCAAGAAAACACTCGCCTTGGGTGCATTAGCCGCGACAAGAATGAGTCGCTGTAAAACCTCCGGCTTGCGAATTGCCTCTATTTTCTCCATGACCTCCGAAGGAATAGGGCCAAACTTCATTTCCAACAGCGCAATCAAATCAGCGAGATCGACCATCAGCATTGAGTTCACAACATGCTCGTCCAAATGCCCTCTCCCCTCTTCCTCTCGTCTGAATCGGCTCTCAGAATTTTTGTTTCATCCCCTTCCGATAATCCTTGACTAAGCGATCCTTCACATCCAAAACGGTTTTGTCCAGGTACTCATGGAACGCAGGCGGTAAAAAACCTGTCTCGACCATTTCCCACTCACCATGCTCGAACGCATAGTCTGCATGATATGTAAAGTCACCGCCATAGGACATGACCAGAATGTGACCCCCTCGCTCATCGACGACTTGTCCGTCAACGTCATACGGGTTCAATCCATGAGCCGATAATTTATCCATGACTTGTTGATACAAGGCGGGACTTGCAAAGCGGAGCGGTTTATCCATATCACCTCTCCTTTGCCAGAATGTCGGCAAGCGGCAGACCCGATTGAAACAAAAACTTCTCTTCATCTCGTCCGTGAATGGCGTTTATCAGCAACATCGCTTCAAATCGCTCCACCACGCCATCCGACCATCCGTGTGTAGCCAAAATACCTTCAATTTCTGTTACCAGAGTGCGCATTAAATCGTGATCTCTCGTGAGTTGGGCGATTCTCCTCGCCACGCGCGATTCGGCTCGTTCGATTTCTTGATACAAACCTTCCTCCTCCGAATCCGCATGACGGAGAGTACGCGTTTCCCAATGTTCCAAGAGCACGGACGCAAGATGCAGCGCTTCATCCACCTGCCCTTCATGTGCCTTTTTGCGGAGAATACGCGTCCACTGCTCAGCTTCATCGAACGCCGCTTGGTGAATAGCGTGGTGCGCATCAAACTGAGCCAAACCTTTTCCCGACATATCGCAGTACTCCTTCCATACATCTGGCGTCCTTATTTGGCCTCTTGGGACCGCACTTTCAAAACATCGTGAGCAAACCAGTCGACCAGCACCAAACACCAACAAACTAACGCAAGAATATAGAAGTATTTCACAGCATAATGCAGGAAGTGAAGTCCTGGGAAACTGCTCATCAGTGCCAATGCCGCCGAGTACATGCCTAGTGGGAAGATGATACTCCATAAACTAGGGTCGAACGGTTCAATCCGTTTGTACATTCGATATTTCCAAATGCCCATAATGACCAAGAGGGGAATCCACCAAGTTCCCCATGTCCACATGGTGACTGTAAAAGCAACCACAAAGGGATGGACTGCGGCCAGAAACTTTGTTGCAGCACCTGGATTCGCGAGCCGCACACCCGCAACTGTCGTAATCGCCATAGCCCCCATATTAATCCAATACGGAGGACTAAGGTCTGCAGGATGAACCGCTTTGAAGAAAAACCGATACATGATAATCACGATGAAAATGAGGTATAGCAAGATGCCAAACGACCAGAACGCATAGGCGACAAACAACAGGGCTTCACTCATAAAGTGCAGATGAACCGCCAAAATCGCTGCAACGATGGAGAGCGACTCTGTTCCCACGGTCGCAATCAGCCACGCGCCATTAACGGACTCGTGAACCGCCCGCTCGTTGTGAAAGACAAGCATCGCGAAGATAAAGTACAAGAGTCCGCACCAAACGAGAAAAGCGATACAGCCCAAAATCAAGACGGGCCAAAGATATCCTGAAAGACCTAGGCGCGTTGCCAAGATGTCGGTTCCGGCAACAAATGTAAAGTAGCCAAAGACACGCAATGGATTAAACATATCCGCCTTGACTTGCGCAGGAAAACGGAAAATTCGGGTTATGTAGAGGACAATCAGCCACAAGTAAAATACGCTCGCAATGATAAACAACGCGTCAGACAAATCGGTCCAATGAACCAAAAATCCAACGACAGAGAGAATGCCAGTGGCCATGACCAAAGCAAAATATCCAGGATAGAGGTTACTCAAACTCCAAGTAGCCGACTTGTCCAATACGGTGCCTCCTCTTCATAGAATATTTGTGGGACACTAAGAGAGCGGCCTTCACAGTCATGAACACCCTCTCATCTTACCAATTTAAGGATTGCATAGCTGTGATATATGTCACACCTCCAGCTTTGGAAGGCACATCCCAAAGCGTTCCCTTGAAGCTCAATACTATGAGAACATATCAGTTGCTGTTGATGGTGATGTATCACAGATGATACTGCGGATAGGACATATCGGCTGTTTACTCGACCGGTGGCGCACTATCGGCTTGGCTGACGACCAAAAGTACGATGCTCTTTTCCAGGGCATCCAGCGCATGAATTTCTTCAGGTTCCATCAAAACCATCTCCAACTCTTTGAGTTCCATACTCTTGTCTCCAGCTTCCAAGCGAATGCGGCCACTAAGTAAAATGACGGCTACAGGGGCATGAGCATGATGCTTCGGCAACGAAGCACCTGGAAGCAAAGAGAGTTGAACAAACTTTGTCTGTACGTGCCCTCTCTTCTCGCGCTCTAAAATACTTTCCACTTTGGCATGGCGAAATTGCAAAGAATATTTTTCCATATTCATCATCCTTTCCTCATACAGGTACATTCAAAGTAGGAACGACCAACAAGCCACAACAGCGCAAGTCTCTACGATGACAGGACAGAGCAAAATGCCATTCTGTCATGATTATGCCAAGATGAGAGGTATCGCGATGTGATCAAACTCACACCCATGAGACTCATTTTTTGTCATCTTGTTAGCAAGGCCGTGTAGCAATCAGCCATAAAGTCTGCTACGTTAAGACCATCGTGTCTTCCCAAGTCTTGAAACACCAGTCAGGAGGCGATTTGGCCCATGATGGATGATGTCTTGCTGAAACTCGGGCAAAATGTTTCCCATTTGATGGAGGTCAACCGAGCCATTGATGAAGCCATCATTTTGGCTATCACCAACCAACAAGGCATGATTACCTTTGCCAACAAAAAATTCTGTGACATCTCCCAATACAGCCAACAAGAACTCATTGGGCAGAATCATCGGATCGTCAATTCTGGATTTCATCCACCGGAGTTTTTCAAAGACCTCTGGCGCACCATCGGTCAAGGGCGAATCTGGAAAGGCGAAATCCGAAATCGGGCAAAAAATGGCGACTTGTACTGGGTTGACACCACCATCGTTCCCTGCCTCGACGAGAAGGGAAAACCGTATCAATATATTGCTTTTCGTGTCGACATCACGGCGAGAAAGCACGTGGAAGAGCAGATGCGTCGCCTTGACCAACTGCAGATTGCTGGACAAATCTCCGCCAGCATTGCGCATGAGATACGAAACCCGCTTGCGGCCATCCAGTGGACTTTGCTCTCGTTGTCCAACGATGCTGCCGACCGCGAACATCAACTGTCTCTGGTTCAGGCGGAATTGACTAGAATTGATGCCATCTTGACGGAATTTCTCACCCTGTCGAAAAAGAGAGAGTCTGTCTTCTTCGAAATTGACTTGCCAGACTTAGTTTGCTGCAAGACGGTCGACATCGTTGCGGCGCAAGCCCGGCAGCAAGGGATTACTCTCGACGTCGAGGTGCATTCGGTCTCCGGAAAGGTCTGGGGCGATGAACACCAACTTCGTCAGGTCTTTCTCAATCTCATGAAGAATGCCTTGGAGTCGATGGAAGTCGGTGGACGGCTGACCGTTCGAGCAGAGCAAACTCACGACTCTTCCAACCGCCCGTGCATCTCCATTGCGATAGCGGACAGTGGATGCGGTATGACGGCTTGGCAACTCTCGAATTTAGAGCGGGCCTTTTTCACGACCAAACCGGATGGAACTGGTTTAGGACTCACCGTATGCCACCAGATTCTGCATTCCCACCAAGGTGCCTTAAACTTTCGCAGTCAAGTCGGAGAAGGGACCACTGCTACGGTCACCCTTCCGCTTTACGAATCTTCTGAGGGGACAGGCGGCAATGTGTAGCCTTCCCGCACCGCGTAGGCTGCGGCCTGTACTCGATTAGCCAGATGCAATTTCTCCAAAATATTTCTAACGTGATTGCGGACGGTATTTTCGCTAATAAACAGTGCCTTTGCGATGTGCTGGTTGGATGCTCCTATGCTCAGTTGGCGCAATACATCCTGCTCTCGTTGTGTCAAAGGTTCGATGCTCTCCGGAGAATGGACTTTTCGCTGGGGCGCTAGCTCCGTCAAGATGCGCAGCGCCAATTGTTCCGGAATAACAGGCTCTTTTCGATAGACGCGTTGAATGCTCTCTAAGACGTGGTCCGGACTGGAGGTCTTCAACACATACCCCAACGCACCCGCTTGAATCGCATCAAACAGAGATTCCTCTGTGTCGGAGGCCGTTAACATAAGTATTCCTATTTCAGGGAATTCTCGGTGAATGACTTTGGTTGCTGTTAATCCGTCCCATACCGGCATGTGAATATCCATGAGGACGACATCCAGATTCCTTGCCGAGTTGCAGTGTTCAAACGCTTGTTGTCCGTTAGCCACATCTCCAACAACGTCAATCCAAGGCACCCGGGTCAGGATGGCTTTCACGCCTTGACGAAACAATTCATGGTCATCGGCAAGGAGAACACGAATGCGCGTCTCGCCCATTTTTTCGTCTGGCACCCTGCCCACCTCCTTTGGTTCCGCCTACCCTGGTCCACGCGAACGATGCAGCACCAGAGACCACACCACAGGCATCCCGGGCTGTCTGAAGGGTAGTGGTAGCGCGTCCCATGACAAACTCCTACAACGACTATTTCACAACCAAAACAGACATCTTAGCACGATGCATCACGCCATGGCTGACACTACCGAGCAATAGTCCATCCACTGTGCCTCGACCATGGCTTCCCACCACTAACAAATCCGCGTGGGTTTGCTCTCCAACTTCACATATCTTGTGTGCTGGCGAGCCAATCGCACGCTCGGTTCGGAACGTTACTCGATTGGGGAAGTCGTCTAACAGCGGCTTGACTGCTTCTTTCACTTCCTGGACGACTGCCGTTTCGGCATCCCACAAAAGTTGTGGTTGAATGTTGCTGCTCATCACCATCGCCGACTCGGTTATCACATGCAACACGGTCACTTCAACTTCCGGCCATGCAGACAAGATGCTTACTACGGCTTCCTGTGCTTTTTTGGAACTGGCCGATCCGTCCGAAGCAAACAACACCTTCTTCACGTCTATCCACTCCTTCATTTGATTCGCCGCAATGCCCCATGACAGGGGGTGGCGGCGAAGTCCCCGCAGCTAACATCCCCATCCGATTCTAGAATAGCCCCTCTGTCTTCATCGCGACAGGTCCGAAAGGACTATCTTGCATGGGCTCGGAAGACACATTTTGGACGCAATTTCCTGTTTCATACAAGATAGACCGTACAACTCCAAGTCTAACCTTTTCAATTCACACAGCATCTTCCCGCAGAATAAGTCGCCTCATGTCTTTTGGCCCCCGCCACCTTTGCAACGACCGAACAGCAAGAGAGGCCACAGAGAGTTTACGCCAAGCGCTGTAAGTAGACATTGAGCAAACGCTGGGCAATGTCTGGTGGCATCTTCCCTTTAAGATGAAGGAGATAATCGTCGAAAGCTTTCTTCATGAAGCTGGATACTGCTCCATAATACGCAATGTCCATATTTCCTCCATACAGCGTATTCGAACGAATGAGCATCGCCCTGTGGTTTCCCATGTTCATAATGCAAAAAATCTCTGGGTCAAAGTCATGAATGGCCCCTCGTCCGGTCAATTCCCGGTGCAGGAGACTGGCCACCAAGGCACCCTGTTCTACCGCTAAATGGCCCAACTTCGGCACCGTCCGAGAGGCTCCATCGCCAATCGCATAGATATCTGGATAATCCAGATGGCGAAATTGTTCGTCCGTGGGTGCAAACCCCGCTTCGTCGCCAAGATGACTTTCCGCGACAACCTCTGGACCGCGATACGCAGGGATGAGAATCGACAGTGCCGAAGGAATTTCTGTCCCGTCCGCAAACACCACTTTGTCCGCTTCCAGATGATCGATGATTTTCTTGGTCTCGATACCAATTTGATGCTGCTCGGTGAACTCCCCAAACGCTTCATGCACCTTGTCTCCGACATCCTCAAAAAAGACATCGGCTGGACTGAAGCAATGAATGCGGGACTTTTCCCGAAGACCGCGTCTTTGCAGATACGCATCCACCATAAACGCAATTTCCCCAACAGGTCCCTCACATGCCGCTTTTAAAAACGGAACATCCGGAGTACGCGTGCCTTGAGTCATAGGTGCAGAACCAATCACAAGGTCTCCACCCGAGAATTCTTCTAAAGCCTGAAAGAGGCGTGGCGCGAGAACATCCGTGCAGACCGAATGCCCGAAGTCGGAAAAGCCCGGAATGGCACGAAAGTCTTTCTGTGCGCCCAAGGCGAGAACGAGGGTGTCGTAGAAAATTTTTGTGCCGTCTTCCAAAACGACCGACTTGTCCTCCGGGTCAATCCGCTGCACCCGACTGCAAAGGAATGTGCCATGCGCTTCAATCACCGGACGCACTGCAAAAGTCACATCCTGAATGCCCTTCTCCCCCATGGCTACTTCTGGCAGCGACGGCTTCAACAAAAAGGTCTCTCGCTCGTCAATGACCGTTAACTGTACCTGCTCTTTTTTCGCCCACGGAACGATGTGATGAAAAACGGTCATTCCACCAAAGCCAGCTCCCAAAATCACGACTCTATACACACAATGTCCTCCCCTAGTAGAGTGCACTCCGAAGCAACCACGCTTCCGACAGTCTGGAACCACTCTCTGTAATCACAGTCTAACAACACCCGTACCGAACTGCGAGCGTATTGCGCATCGAGCCACTGCCACGTGGTTTCGTTGATGAGAATTCGCATGGAATTTCCCTCTCTCTTATCTGCCACAGGAGAAAGCGCAGACCGTGCTTCTGCCTCATGCATCGCTCTCCCCATCTTTCTTCTCAAGGGGCTGCTCGGACGGCCTTTGCGTCAATCCTTGAAAGAGGCTCTCTAACCGCTCAAGCTCGGAGGTCGCCGCCCGCACACTTCCGTCTTCGACGCCGTCCCGAAGGGGAAACAAGAGAAATCGCACCGCAGCCAGGGAAGAGCGAATGTCATTGACCACTCTCCAGGGAAGCACCGAATCCGTCGTGCCGTTTCGCCCCACATCGAGCCCGTCTCCGCCCCCTCGTGTCCGAGCTTCCTGCTGCCGGCGGAGCATCGCGTGATGGTACCCAAGCCAGCAGATGTTCACCACCCCAATCCCTTGAACGATAGCCAAACTCAGCGTGGTGTCTGTTGTCATCGACGGATGAAGGAACCCATCCACAGCCCATGCCGTGCAGGAGAAAAAGCCGAGGCACAGTGCTGGTACCAAGCCACCAAAGTAAGCCAGAGAACCTATCAGCGCGAGTCGAAGAGAAAACCATGGAAACCCCGAAAAGAGTCCGAAGACGGCCAACAGGCTGGACAGTAACGCCATCCACAAAGGCAGATGCGTACGTCCGAACGCCAGAAAGGCCTCATCCCACGCTTGGAGCATCTGCCAACCCCGAACCACACGATGCATCCGTCGCCCCCACCCTTCGTTCGAGTCAGACGGCCTTCCCTTCGGCCCGCTGTTTGCGATAGATTTGCCGGGCAGACGCCCACATGTTCCCAGTCACCCAAATGCCTAACAAGAGAATCGGAATGCCAAAAATCAAATTGTTGGTCTCTCCTTGAAAAATGCCGCGATACACCAACGCCGTTCCATACACCCCAGAAGCAAGCGCCAACATCCATATGGCATACATCCGCACGACTTTTCCCATCATCCGTTCCTCCTCAAAAGATTCGTTTGCTTTCCAATCGAACATCCACCGTCACGCTCGTCGTTTCTCACATGCCGAAGGGTGCACCGGACGTCCCTTTCCCCTCTGGTCTCGGTGGCATCGGCACATTTTGTTTCCCCTCATAGCAAGCAGGCGAGGCTGACGCTGCCGTTGCTGCTACTTTCGGACCACGAAACTCCTGCGTACAAGCCGCTTTCAGCGGACACGTGGCGCACGTCTTGTTCGTCTCGAGTCTCCGATACCAGTCCCGCCAAATCAACCGATGCACAGGCAGTGCCCTCGGTAACTTATTCAATCCCGGAATCCAAGGCAGGAGCGTCAAAAGCACGAACAGGAAAGCAATGGTGTAAGCGACGAACTCGTCTCCCCAAGGTGCGGTCGATCCCGGTGGAATCTGATACAGAAACGTATAGGGCGTCAGCCACCACGGACCGGGGTACGGCTGCTCATCGTGGTTGATGCCCCACTGCCCGCCTTTCATGTCAATCCCGTGGGCAATCTGATGGAGCGCCTTACCTTGCAAAAATAAAAGGTCATCTTGAATGTTGTAGCGATAAATCGTCCCTGGATTGCTCTCCCGGTCTAATGCTCCCGACAGTAGACCTGATTTGGCAAACGACAGTTCCGCTGTCATCATGGTTTGAACCGGTCCATAGTCCCCACTGGGAACCACGACGCGCCCATTCACCACGGCCGCCTTTTTCAAGGCATTCGCGTAGTTCATAGCCCACGTTTGTTGCGTAGCAAACGGCGCCGCTTGGAAGGTTGCCACTGCCCCGCTCAAGGCTGCATTATTGGATGCCGTCGCCAACATGCGCAGCGGGTTCAAGACGTCGTCCGTCGCCGTGTTGACCGGATACGGCGTTCCCCAAAAAGTTTGTGGATGATATCCTAAAATCGATTGCACATGTTGCGGCGCTTCCCCGTGAAATCCGTGATTATACGGAGGACCGTAATGAGACATTTCGCCTGTGCCGTCGAGATCACCCAAGGCCGTCTGTTCGAGCAGGATGGGCTTGGTGCTGGCAATCTGCTGATTGGTGACGGCGGGGCGATACGGGGCCCCGAAGAACGCTGCCACGCCGACAATCAATACCCCGGCGATGACCAGGCTGACTGTTCCCTCTTTGACCATGTCAAACTCTTTTTGCGGAAATTGAAGTGTGTCCCGAGAAAATCGTGCTCGACGTGTCTTCGCCATCTCACGCATCCTCCTTGGAACGAGACTTGGCTCGATAGGGCGGTACTACGCCTTTGCTGCGAACCGCCAACATGTGCAGTCCAACCAAACCAATCAAAATCAACGGCAGTACGGCGATGTGTAGCCCATACACCTGACCGTTGTTGAGGATGTTCAAAAACCCATCCAGACCCGCTCCGTTGAATGCGTCCTTGCTTTGCACCTGGTTCCACTGAGCAAAGAAGTCGCCGCGACTGAGATAGCCGGTAAACGCCTCCACGACAGCAACCGCGAACGAAAGGGAGCCTAAGACCCAAGTCATAGCGCGTCCTTCTCGCCAGGAACCCATAAAGAACTGCCCGACTAAGTGCATGGTCATAAAGAAGAAAAATGCTTGGACGCTCCAAAAATGAACACTGCGCATAAAGTCTCCGAGAGACGTATGCTGATACCAGAGCGGCCCCTTGGCCGCCATGATGACTCCTGACGCAATGCAGAAAACGAGACTGCTGAGAGTGAAAACTCCGAAGCTATACACCAAAGACGATACATACACGGGTTGCTCGGAAGGGAGCAGGTTATCCCAGGTCAATTTTTCCGACACTTTGGTTCGAATGGCCCGTGACCAGTTCACGATTTTTTCCCGCCTTTTCCTTTTCCGTGCGGATACTTAAAGGCAACAAATCCGATAAATGCAGCCAGCCACAGAAATCCAACGTAATAATTCGGCCATGCATTGGCGTAGTCGACCATGAGCTACACTCCCTTTCTTGTTCTGCTTACAAGGTTCATGATAGAGACCGTGCAGCGTTTCAGGCAGTTCCAAACGGACTATCTTCGGCCCGCATCGAGACTAGTTCAAAGAGACCCCTTCTCATGCAAAAAGACTAGGTCTCCCTAGTCTTTTTGGACTATCTCGCTCCATGCTTTAGATATCAGGATTATCAAAACCCACTATTGGCGAGTCTATTCGCGAGTCTGCGGATGTTGATGTTCACCGAGCGGCTCCCACTCACGCTGCCCAGTGTATAAGTTCACGGTTCGAATCCCATTGTACTCGGGTCTGTGGTTGACTTCGCGGATTTTGACGGTGCAATCTTGCACATCAAAACAGACACTGACTCCACCCCGCGTGACAGCCGCAGAAGTTCCATCCACGATTTGAAACAGACGTAGCATAGGCAAAAGTCTGCGCGGAAATGTCTCCGGTAATTCGCGCTCGGAATGATGATGAAATCGGATGATGTCTACAATGTCATCATTCTGATTGTAATAATACTTGGCCATATCGGCGCTACGG
This sequence comes from Alicyclobacillus sp. SP_1, assembly GCF_024706985.1. Classification (GTDB taxonomy): domain Bacteria; phylum Bacillota; class Bacilli; order Alicyclobacillales; family Alicyclobacillaceae; genus Alicyclobacillus_I. The sequence continues at coordinate 105,307 of NZ_JAMCCX010000072.1, forward strand.
TCCGCATGCTGCTTGCCATCTTCAAAGACGGACCGAGGGTCAACCACATCACCTACTTTTAAAATTGGCTGTGACTTTCCTATATCATGGTAAACAAATACTTGTACCAGTTCATCCTTGTCAATGCCTATCAGCCGACTCACGCCTTTTGCCGTCAACTGAGAGAAAATTTTCAGGCAGTTGACCACATGCCGATATCCACCATCAACAACAATGCCTGTAATGGTGATTTGCTTTGTGTCCGGATTGTACCAATCTTGATACTCGGGGATGGAACGAAGGCGATATTCCACTTTACTGTTCGGCAACGTCAGCGCAAACGCCATATCGAGTTCTTGCTCCATCTCCCGCAGATGCGTCACATCCTCTGCAGTAATGAGCACGCCGCGCAAGCCCTCGTGAATCGTCACTGGCACAAGATTGACGGACAATGTGCGACCATCCGTCGTCTGACGCATGATACCCCGTACCGCAACATCTCTCTTCAACACTTCATGAACTTTTGTGTTTTCCCGATTTCCATGAAGGACCCATGCTCCCAATTCGTCAAAAAAATGTCGTCCTATGTAATCGTCACTCGTGGTACCAAGCATCCGCTTTGCAGACTGATTCATAAAGGTCACGCGGAAGTCCTCATCAATGAGAATGAGCATTTCCTCCATGGCTTCTGCAATCGGCTCAAACAGAAAGGCCCTGTAATTTAACAGGTTTTCCATCATCTTAGCCACCCTTCTTCCCATCGAGAACATTCAAACAGGGTTCTGCGGATGCAGAACCCTGTCGCCTGAAACGTCTGCAACCCGGCTACCATAGACTTTCGTCGTTAGACCCGTGGCTTTGCGCCCGCAACTTTCGATGCGTTTGCCCATATTCACTTGTGGTCAAGATCATTGTACAACGAACGAAACTTTCAGACAACCAAAAATTCACACCTGCGCCAAGGGTCCATACCGAGCGACTGGCAATCTCCTACCGTGAGACCCACTGCCCCTGAGTTCGATTTTTCCGGGAAATCTCTCTTTACAATGGACGCAATGCGACTTAGTTGGACGAAGAACTCTTCGATACAGACCAGTATTGAATTTGTGGATATCCAACCACCGCATCAGCGTATTGAACCGATCCGTGCAAGTTCGGTGCGTGTACTGCCAAAGTAGCGACATTATCTCCCCACAAGAGGGGCAATTGTTTCGCCGTGTACTCCTCATATTGATAGAATTGATGGAGGGTAGCCTCAGCATTCGCACCAGCTTCATGCGATGCTTGGATGAGAGCATCTTCTTTTTGATTGCTATACCCAACCCCAGATGGGGCATTCGTCGCAAACAACTGTCCTCCCGTCGGATAGTAACCAGGCCCGTTATAAAACCACTCCGTTCCCGTGGCAATTTGCCAACTGTTCGGTTGGCTAGGCTCGACAATACTGACAAATGTGCTGAAGGGGACCGGTTTGAGCGTGACATGAATACCTTCTTTCGCCCAGTCTTCTTTCATCAACACGACCTCGTCGGTCTCCGCTTGACTACCGCTGACGTACATCATGACGAACTGAAGCTTCTCGTTCCCTTTGGTCATGACGCCGTTGACCTCTTTCCACCCGTGGGACTCAAGCAATTGCTTACCTGCCAGAGGATTATACGGGTATGGGTTGTTTTGAAGAGCGGGATCGAAAAATTGGGTGTTGGGCACAGACGGAATGGGACCATCGGTGGGACTGGCGTACCCATGATATACCGCTTTCGCGATGGCTGAGTTATCAATGCCTAGTTGAAACGCCTTCCGAATGTAGAAGTGGTCAAAAATCTTTTTCGTTTTAGACCCTGGATACATATTCAAAGAGGTATACGCCATAGCGAGCGAATACTCGGGGGTGATGGTGTCGCCCATCGAGGTCAAAGCCCCTTTTGACCCATATTGACTTAAATCGAGATAGCCGTAGTTGACAGTACCAGACTTCAATCCACTGAATTCCGCACTGTTTGACCCTTCATATTGGAAGATAAGCTGATGGACCGTGCTTTTGTGACCATCGTAATGAGGATTGGGAACCAAGACCCATTCTTGGTTGGGTACGGCTTTGACTAATTCAAACGGACCGTCGACCACTTTGTCGAATTTCGGATTAGTCGCCCCATTGCCGAGATACTTCATTTCTTTCATCATATTGTCCGGGTATTTATCCATAGAAGCGGCGGGCAGAGGAGTAATTTGGACAAGCCCGTTGTAAATAAACCACTCTTGATTGGCTGGTTTTTTGAGCGTGACCGTCACTTCGTACAACCCGTTCGCGACCACGCTTTGAATTCCGTTCGGCAAATCGCCCGTGCCTGCCCCAATAAATGGCCAAGGCGCCGGCGCATGCGCGGAAGACGTCGCTTTAATGACGTCCCATGTGAAAAGAAAGTCCTTGCTTGTGACAGGATGTCCATTGGACCAATGCCACTTGGGATTTAAATAGACATGATAGACTGTTCCTTGCTTGTTATAGGTGATTTTACTTGCGATAGACGACTTCCAATCGATTTTGAACCCATCGCCAATCCATATCAGCGGTTTATACATCTGCTGCGTCATTTCCGTGTTAAACGTTGTGTCGTTTGCCCCATTGATGAGCGGAAGATACCACGTGATGTTCGATTGCGGGGACAGTGCATACACGATGCTTCCACCCTGATTCGTCTGAGCAGACGGAGTCGAAGATTTCTTACCAGCCGGCGCCTTCGCCGTCGTTGCAGAAGTACCGCAACCCGTCACCAGCACGGCAGTGCCTAGCGCCAACATTCCTGTGACGGCCGCCATACGTCTCTTTCTCATGCGCGCTGGCCTTACCAGCATGCCAACCTTCGACTTCATTTGGCAACCTCCCCTCGAATCGATCAATCACCATGTCGGACAACCCGACACAATGATCCGATGATTCCGTCAATTATAACGGTAGGTGAAGGATTGGTCAATGAGCGTTTGTCAGATTCGTTGACATGCCAGTTGAGAGCTCCGTCATTCCATATGCTGCATCCATATGCTGCACTTCACCCAATGGCGTTCCTTAAAACCTTGTCTCCGGGCCAAACGGCCAGCCGGCGCCGCATGGACTGCCGCCGGCAATCGCAACCTTAGGGGCAGCCCATACTGACCGTAGAAGAGAAAGCGTTCATGAAAACCAGTGCCTCAGGGGCGATGCGATGCAAGAAACTCGAAGCTCGATTGAATGCTCTCGAGCGGGTTACCTCGGCACACGTCCTGCTCAACAATATACCATTCTACTCCGGATGCGTTCGCCGCCGTAAAGATGCTTGACCAATCCAGGCACCCGTGACCCACTGGTGCGAAAAAGCGCTCCTCGTCCGGGGTCATGTCCTTCATGTGCAGAATCGGACAACGCCCAGCGTACCGCTCAATGTACGCACTCGGGCTTTGATTCGCATAAGCAATCCAGTAGAGGTCTAATTCCGCTTCCACAAACTTGGCATCTGTCTGTTCGTACAGATAATCTAAAGCGAAGATTCCATCAAACGACATGAATTCAAACGCATGGTTGTGATATCCAAATCCAATGTTCGCCTCGGCAAACAACTCTCCCGATTTCTGCAACCATTCCGCAAGACGTTGATAATCCGCTTTCGTCTGACGCCGTTCCTCTGGAAGATAGGGACAAAAGACATGTTGCAACCCCAACTCTGCCGACTGCTCCACTACGCGCTCCAAACTGTCCTCCAAATCTGCCAACGGGACGTGACTAGAAACAGGAGTCAGACCGAGATGGTCCACCGCATGCCGTAACTCCCGTGGCGTCATTCCCCCATAACCTGCAAATTCCACACCTTCAAATCCAAGGTCCGCCACTTTTTGCAGTGTCGGCAGGTACGCCTCTTGCATCATCTCGCGAAGTGTATATAGTTGGATCCCGATGTTCGGCATACTCATACTCCTTCCACCATGTGACAAGCGACAGCGTGTTGGTTCGTCCTCTCCTCAAGCGGTGGCATCTCCACTTGACATCGCTCATCGGCGAGCGGGCAGCGCGGCGCAAACGGACATCCGTGCTTTGGAATATCTCCAGTTCCTGCGGTCGGAATGACCATTGCTTTCCCTTCTGCGGCGCGGCGCGGATTGGGGATGGCTGACCAGAGCAATTTGGTGTACGGATGCAGCGGATTCGTCAACAGCGTTTCCGTCTCACCAATTTCCACAACGTTTCCACGATACAGTACCATGATGCGCTGCGCCAGTAGTCGGGCGCTGAGCAAATCGTGCGTGATGTAGAGCATGGCGGATACTTTCTTCTGGTCGAGTAAATCTCGCAGCAGGCGCAGAACATCAGCGCGGATGGAAACGTCAAGCATCGACACGGGTTCGTCGGCGATGACGATTTCCGGAGAAGCCGCGAGTGCGCGCGCAATCACCACGCGCTGACGCTGTCCTCCCGACAGCTGATGAGGCCGTTTTTCCAAGTATTCGTCTGCTGGAATCAACTGTACTGTTCCGAGAATCTCACGTGCCCTTTCTAGGGCGGCTGCATTGTTCATTTGGTGATAATTGATGATGGGGCGGCTGATGGTATAACTGATCCGATTAAATGGATTGAGTGCCGCATATGGGTCTTGAAAGACCATTTGTACGCGTTGCCGAAGGCTTCGTCCACTGCGTTCGGCGCTCTCTTCGGACAGTCGGATGCTACCCTCAGTAGGGGTCTCAATTCCCGCCAACATGCGACCAATCGTCGTTTTCCCACTGCCACTCTCGCCCACCAGTGCCACAACTTCTCCATGGCCAAGCGTGAAAGAGACGTCCCGCACCGCCACAAAGGGCTCCGCGCGACGGCGTGGCACGCGAAAAACTTTCGTCAACCCGTGCACCTCAAGAACGGACTCCGACACCATCGACCACCTCCTGTCTCGTCACGGGACACCTCGACTGAACGTCTTGAAATGTCTCCAAGGACGGCGTCGATGTGCGGCAAGACTCCTGAACTAAAGGACAGCGAGGCGCGTACATGCATGCCTCCGGAATCACGTGAAGGTCTGGAGGAGAACCCGGTATGCCTTGGTAAGACCCCTTGGGGTTTTCAGGGTCCGGCAAAGAGTCCATTAACGCACGAGTGTAGGGATGCCAGGCATGTTTGAGTAATCCTCGCGAACTTTGCTCTTCAATAATTTCTCCCGCGTACATGACGACTACACGGTCTACGAGTTCCAAGACGAGGCCTAAGTCGTGACTGATGAACAACATGGCAAACGACTGCTGATGGCGAAGCGCCTTCAAGTTCTCGAGAATTTGACGTTGCACGACCATGTCGAGCGCTGTGGTCGGTTCATCCATAATGACAAGTTTTGGCCGAAGAACCAGGGAGAGTGCAATCGCAATGCGTTGTTTCATCCCACCGGACAACTCGTGTGGATACCGACGCAAGACCTCAGGACGGATTTGCACTAAATCCAACACTTCAACGGCCCGTTCTTCGATAGCTCGTCTTCCTCGGTGACCATGTTGTTCCATCACATCGCGAAACTGAGCGCCAATCGTCATGATGGGGTTGAGGGCATTCATGCCACTTTGCAGGACAACAGAGACCGTCTCCCACCGCGCTTTGCGCATCGACTCTGCATCCATGGACATCCAGTCATTCCCACCTATATGAATGCGGCCACCGACAATCTGAGCAGGGGGGCGCTCTAAACGAGCAATGGCAAATCCGAGAGTGGACTTGCCGCAGCCAGACTCCCCAACTAATCCTACAAATTCATCCTCTTCAATGGACAGAGACACGTTTCGAACCGCGTGCACTGGGTTGCGGCGCCCATAATCAATCGATAAATCTTCTACGGAAAGGAGAGTACTCATCGCGATTCCTCCTGAAGACGGGGATTGGAGACGGCGTCAAACCCGAAGTTAATGAGGACGAGCGACATTCCGAAGAAGGCAATACAAAGTCCTGGTGCTAAAATCCAAGCCCACTGCCCTTGCAAAAGGGCACTCGAATTTTGAGCCCAATAAAGCATCGAGCCCCAGGAAATTTGACTCGGATTCCCAAATCCGAGGAACTCCAATCCGACGGCAGCCAACAACCCCGCAGTCGAAGCGCCAAGAAAGTTGGCCATGACCAACGACAGCATATTCGGGACGACTTCACGAGAAATAATTCGGCCCACACTGTCCCCCGCGAGACGCGCCGCAGTGACAAAGTCTCGAGAGCGTAGCGTGACGACCTGCGAGCGAAGCACTCGCGCGCCCCAAGGCCATCCGGTAAAGCCGATGATAATCACAATTAACGTCATACCTCGTCCTGGGGCGTAAGAGGCTAAGACGATTAACAGCGGCAGTCCTGGTAGCACCAAAAATACATTGGTCAAAAACGACAGAACTTCATCGACCCAACCTGACACATATCCTGCGGTAATGCCTATCAACATCGCCAAAAAAGTGGCGATAGCTCCTACGGAAAAAGAAACAAGAATGGAAACGCGCGTTCCGTAGATGAGTTCAGACAGAACATCCTGTCCATTCTGCGTGGTGCCGAGCCAGTGCTGCCACGATGGACCTGCCATCGCAGCAAAGCTGGAGTCCTTAGGACTATAGGGTACCAACCATGCCCCAAAGATAGAAACCGCGACAAAAATACCGAGCATGACAATGCCGACCCGTGCCTTGCGATTCCGCCACAAAATACTCGCAATCTCCGCAACAGCACCACGAGACCGAGCCCTAGCCGGAGCTTTTGGTTGCTTTGCCAATGTTCCGATGCTCATGATGTCCCTCCTCGCCGGACACGGGGATCGAATAACACATATGCCAAATCGGCAAAAAAGTTGGCCAATACGACACATACGACGATAATCAAGAAAATGCCTTGCATGAGTGGATAGTCTTCATTAATGACCGCATTGTAGAGTAAAAACCCAATGCCTGGATAGGAGAAGACGATTTCCGTCAGCAGCGAACCACCGACGACAAATCCCAGGGCCATCGCGAAACCCGTCAAATTCGGCAAGAGTGCATTTCTCGCCACATACATCCAAGCGACCCACCGACTTTTCAAGCCTTTAGCATTGGCGAGAAGAACGTAGTCTTCATTTAAGGTATTAATCATGTTATTGCGCATGCCGAGCAGCCAACCGCCAATCGAACTGATGACAATAGTCATGGCAGGTAAAAATCCGTGGTGAACAACGCTGACGATAAAGCTCCAATGGAACCCTGTGGGAAATGCAGCGTTATACGCGCCACTCAACGGAAACCAGTGCAACACGAATGCCAAGACATACACAGCAGCCAGTCCCAGCCAAAAATAAGGGAACGTGTTTGTGAAACTCGAAATGGTCGTCAACACGCCGTCCGCCGATTTACCGCGCCTCATGGCGGCGACGATACCAAGCGCAGTTCCCAGTCCAAAGCTGATGAGCGTGGATATCCCCACCAATCCCAGCGTCCAGGGCAACGCGTGCGCAATCATATACGTCACAGTATAAGGAAAATACGTATAAGAAACACCAAAATTGAAGTGCACAACTTCTCCGAGATACTGCCAGTATTGTTGAAATACATTCCCGTGTTTTACTCCGAGCATCAGCGCGATGGCTTTCATCGCACTTGGACTCATCGAACCACGTTCATGAAATCGCGCCATCATCGTTTCTACGGGATTTCCCGGCATCAGTCGCGGAATCATGAAATTGACTGTGATGGCGACCCAAAGGGTGCAGAGCAGGATGATCACTCGCCTCACAAAGTAACGCATCAGGCACCTCCTCCGTAACGGATCGATGTAAAGGGAGCGAATAGGACGGGCCGGGACAGGCCGAGAAAACATTTCTCTGGGCCTCGTCCCGCCGCAGATGTCGTCCTTTACTTGACCGGACGCAGGTGAATGATTTCGAGCAATGCGTTCGTCGACGTGAGGCCAGGCGAAGCATACGGGTTGCTCGCAGTCGGCCAGCCGACGTAGTGATTGGTCTGGTACTCGTTCCATCCCGCACCGGAAACCAGTCCAACAATCGGGACTTGAGTAAACGCAATCTTCTCCAACTGGTCGACAATTTTGTGTTGTTTCGACGAACTCGTAGTTTGTGCAAGCTCAGTCAGCAGTTGATTCGCCTTTGGATCGTTGAATCGTTCACTGTTGGCATTGAACGCGGCAACTTTGCCAATCGGCGCAGATTCTGAGGACGACATCAGGTAGTCATAGATGTAATAAGGATTGGACTCGGACCACCCATAAACGAGAGCCGCTTGGAAGTGCCCTGTTTCGACATCGTTGTAGTCCGTTGACTGAGAAGGAGTTTCCGTGTTGACTTTAATGCCGATTTTTGCGAGTTCTGATTGAATGATTTGCATGTCTTGAATATAGTCGGTCCAGCCGGTCGGGCATTCCAGTGTAAAACTCAATTGCTTACCATTCGGCCCTATCAGTTTCCCATTTTGCATGTGATAACCAATCGATTCGAGCAAGGACAACGCCTTTTTCGGCGAGTAGTTATACTGATATTTCTGTGCCAGCGTGGGGTCTAGCCATTTGCTGTCCAACGACGGAGGCAACAGCGACTGACTTGCAGGCGGCTCATAGCCATATTCGCCTTTTTTATAGATGACTTCTTTATTAATGGCGTAAGCCATCGCTTGACGGAATTTGACGTTGTTGAACGGTGCCTCCGACAAATTGAAATACAGAGCGGTCGGCGACGCGAGAGGGAACCAGTAATGATAATCGGCCGGATTTTTATCCACATACACTTTCTGAATGCCCGGCTCAAAGAGCACAGCTTGATCAAACTTGCCTTCCGACATCTGCAGGTCTGCCGTTTGATTCCCACTCAGCGCAATTTCCGTAATTTCCGGCACTTTCACTAGATTTTTCTGCCAATAAAGAGGGTTTAGTTTCAAGGTATACTGACTCGGATTGAAGGTATCCACCACATAAGGCCCGGTCACAATCGGATTGTCGTCCGTAAACGTCACCGGATTGACATTTTTGAACTGCCCTGGATAGACGATTAACTGCTCGGCGATGTACTGCCACCCTGGAACGTTTGGCTGCGAAAAATCGAACGTCACAACGTTCCCTTTAGAAGACACCGAACTGACGTAACTCCAGATGCCGTTGCTATCGAGTGCTGGGTATTTCTTCAGTAAGTCAAACGTGAAAACTACATCTTTTGCCGTAAATGGCTTCCCGTTAGACCATTTGACGCCTTGACGAATGGTGAATTCTAACTTCTTTGTTCCAACCCACTGATAACTGGTGGCAAGCCATGGCGTCTTGGCACCCGTCAGCCCATCGACTTCATACAACGGTTCATACATAAAGAACTCGCCTTCAAGCGCGTTCGGTGAGAACGGGTTAAAGTTTTCTGTATATCCTGGCGATCCGTCTTGAGCACCGATGACAAGTGGTGCCGTCCCCATCCCGGCCGCTGCAGTGGTGGTAGAACTCGGTGCTGTACTCGAGTTTGACGTGGTTGCCGTACCGCAACCCGCCACGCCCATCGCCACCAGCAGCGTGGTCGAAGATACTACAGCGAGCATTCTCTTCTTTGCCACAATGACTCCCCCTCATTGTTCTTCAAGAATTCATGAAAGCAATTTGCGCCTGTAAACGCTTACTTGACGTGCAGACCTCACAGCAAATCAGACGACAACCGTCACCGGATGTCGGCAAAACGTCCCACATCACCTCCCTAACAGCAGACTCCTATTCTTCGGCACTGTGCGTCACACAAACTTGCTCGACAGCATCCACATCACACGCTTGCCCACTTTTCTCAAAAAAATCGCTTGATGCGAGAGACGAACTAGAATCCGCGCAGACTATCCTTACCGTTTCTCTCGCAACCAGCTCGACATCAACCACGACTCCCGAGGGAGGTTTTCCCGGTTTGTGAATAAGCTCGAGCAATTCTTGAGCAGCTCGGGTTCCCATTTCTCCTCGTTTTTGTCGAATCGTCGTGAGAGCCGGAGAAAGGTGACTACTCATGACGATGTCGTCAAACCCGATGATGGAGAAGTCTTCCGGAATGACATAGCCTCTTTGCTTCAAAAGTTCCATACCACCAATCGCCATCATGTCACCCGCAAAGAAAATTGCCGTCGGCAAATCTGGCAACTCCAGCATCCGTTCCATCGCAAAACGCCCGCCCTCTTCGGTAAAATCGCCGTCAAGAACCCATTCGTGCCGAAAGAGCAGTCCGTTGTGCTCCAATCCTTGCTGATATCCTACTAAGCGGTCGTGCCCCGGTTTTGTAGAAAACCGGTCTCCGACAAAAGCAATTCGAGTGTGCCCACACTGAACCAGATAATCTACAGCTTTTTTCGCTCCATCTACGTTGTCCGACACCAAGTAGCTCGCACGCGGCCCGAGCAAATCCAAATCGACCGAGAGACAAGGGATAGAACTCCGCGAAATCGCCTCTAAACCAGGGTCGGTCCGCCACACGCCGAGCAACAGCAAGCCGTCTACGTTGCGGTGACGCGCTCTATCCTCATACCCTGAATGTACGTTGTCTGGGGCGTTATTGGCGAAAAAGAGCAAATCATAGCCAGCGACGCCAATCACATCTTTAAAACTGGCGAGAACATCTGCAAAGAACGGGTGTCGAAGACCAGAATTCGCGTGGTCCCGAAAAAAGACTCCAATGGTCATCGACCGCTTTGTCGCCAAACCACGAGCAACGGCGTTCTGCTTGTAACCTAGTTCTTGAGTGATAGCTTCCACCCGAGCACGTGTCTCTCGATTGACGTCCGGGTAGCCATTCAACACTTTGGAGACGGTCGCAGAAGACACGCCAGCACGTTTCGCAATGTCGTATATCGTTGTCAGCGAAAACCCCTTCTTCCAACACGTTTCACGTGACGGCACGGCCCGTAGGCTAAAACACAGTACGCCGTCAGAAACCGCTTTCGATAAACATGTATTCGTTAGATTTCGAAATGTTCCTGCTTATCAAACAAAAATTTATTTGAGCATTTTCAAATCTGAAAGCAGATCTATCACATCTTCAGGAATATCAGTCAATATTTTGTGTGTCGTAGCCAGAATACGCATGGAGACACACCAAATTCAGTCACGTGCCATCATACAAGCTGTGTCCGATGCTTCGTTGCAAGTTCTCGGTACCACTTTGCACTGTCCTTTAATACCCTCTTTTGTGTATCATAGTCGACATAGACAATCCCGAAACGTTTCGAATAACCATAGGCCCACTCAAAATTATCCATCAGTGACCAGAGATAATACCCACGAAGGTCACCGCCATCTTCGATGAATCTCTCTGCAGCAGCCAGATGCCCTTCAACGTACGCAATTCGCGCCGTATCGTGAATTTGCCCATCGTCCTCAAGAACATCCGCATAGGCCGCCCCGTTTTCCGTCACATACAGCGGGATGTCCGTATACTCCGAGGCAACTCGCTTGAGCAACCGGTAGAGTGACTCCGGATGAACTTCCCACCCCATGTCCGTTTGCGAGTCAGGCGAAGACGGCACATAGCCTACTCCCAAGAATTCGCTGGTCACATCTGCTTTGACAACACTTCGCGTATAGTAATTCACTCCCAGAAAGTCCATGGGTGCCGAAATGTGTTGTAAGTCCCCATCTCTGATGAAGTCTACCCGGCCCACGCGCGCCTCAAATTTTTCAAGCATGTCCTCAGGGTACTGAGCGCGAAAGAGCGGATCGAGAAACCATCGATTGGTAAATCCATCTGCCGTTCGAGCGGCAGCAACATCCTCCGGAGAAGACGAGGCTGGATAGACCGCGCCAAGATTCAAAGTGATGCCAATGTTTCCACCGAGTCCAGAAGCCCGATAAGCTTGAAGCGCCTCGCCATGAGACAACAAGAGGTGATGCGCGGCCGTCAGCGCCTCCCGCCAGTCGGTGTGTCCAGGAGCATGTTCCCCGATGCCATAACTCAGAAACGACGCACACCAAGGTTCGTTGTGCGTAATCCACGTGTCGACCTGAACACCCAAATGGTGCAACAGTGTCTCAGCGTATTCTCCGAAATATTTCGAAACATCTCGATTCAACCAACCGCCCATTTGACCGAGCCACTCAGGCAAATCCCAATGATACATAGTGACCGCAGGCTTCAATTGTCTCTTTTCCAGCTCATCGACCAACCGCTTGTAAAAGTCCATGCCCTCCGCATTGAATTTCCCTTTCTCAGGAAAGATGCGCGGCCAAGCGATAGAAAACCGATACGAAGACACTCCTAAATCAGCAATTGTCTGCACATCTTCGGCATAGCGATGGTAATGGTCGCATGCGATGTCACCCGTATGCCCAGAGTGAGTTTTACCAGGCACTCGGCAGAAAGTGTCCCAAATAGAATCGGTTCGCCCTCCTTCTGACGTCGCCCCTTCAATCTGGTAGGCTGATGTCGCAACACCAAAAATAAAATTCTTAGGAAACCTGAGGGAACTCGACAAGGACGCACATCCTTTCGTAAAGTCGACGGTTGTTCAACACGCACGGGCAGTCTTGAAAGGTACAGTTATTGAAACCGCTTTCGAAGAATGTATATTCTGCAGCGACTCCAACGTTCCTGCTTCTTCACCACAAATTTTTGTCCGCGCAAAACAGCGCCTCTCACCTTGGTCGGTCGAGGCGCGTCCGCAATTTGGAAAAAGTAGCACGGTGCTGCTCTGTTCGACGTGTTTTGTCTCGCCTGCAGCGGCATTCACGAACGGGTCCCTTTTCGCACCGTTACCCCCGTGGCAGCAAGCGCGCAAAAACGGCGACGCGGCTTAGCCGCTCGCCACACACCCGACGGACCGACAAGCAAACCTGACTGGCCAGGCTGTTCATCACGTATCAAGATTGAGCAGACCACGAGCAACGAGATCGTCGTATTGCTGAATGAAATACTCAAGGTTTTGTTTGCGAATACAGATGTCCTTATACCACAGTTCGAGTTCAGCCACACCATCCTTCGTGAGATGGTAGACGCGTTTCGCGGGGCCAGGCTCGCTCATATCCCAATCCGAAGTGAGTGAACCGCGCTCCTCTAAATCGCGAAGAACTCGATACACGGCACCACTGTCTATTTCCCAATGGGACGGCATAATCTGCGAAACCCGATTCCACAATGCACCGCCGTGCACATCTCCTTCACTCAAAAACAACAGTAAAAATGCCGGCAAGTGGCGATTCTGCTTGCCCGGCACCCCGCTTTCCTTAGCCAATCGAATTCCTCCCAAATCATAAAGGCGCCCTATTTCCCACCCCTCAGTCTACGGAAGCGCTGAACAATCTGCAACGCCCGAATGAAACCGTCTCGTCCTGGAAACGGTATTAGAGAGTCCGTCCAAGTCGGACGGCCCTATGGGCCGTAGCTGACCTTCCACCGTCTTCCGATGGCCTAGGCGCAAAGGTGATTATGCAGCCACCATTGACAGGCAAATTGATTCACTGTAATATACAGTATGATGTTCATTATAGAAATATGGAGGTGCGTTTTCGATGGATGCTTCACAGGCCAGGAAAGAGATCATTCAGGCTGCAGTGGCGCTTCGCGATGCTGGATTGATGTATCGCGGTCATCACGCAAACTTGTCCGCACGCTTATCGGAGGACACCATGCTGATGACACGCGGAGGCAACGTGGCCAATCTAGACGACGATAGTTTCGCGGTCATTCGCACCGATGGCACGGTATTAGAAGGCGAGGTCATGCCTGCACAAGCAGAAATTATAGAAATGCATGCTGCGGTCTATCGCGCACGTCCATCCGTCGGAGGCATCATTCACACGCACGCCCCTCATGCTACCGTGTTTGCGGTCGCACACGAGCCGATTCCCGTCGTCTACGAGCCGTTGATGCGCTTTGGAATGACCGAAGCCGCTCCTGTCATCCCCTGGGCGCCTCGTGGTTCGGACGCGTCGGTCAGTGGCATTGTCGAAGCCGTCAAACAGAAACCTGGCGTGTCTGCTGTGCTGCTGGCCAATCACGGCGTTCTGGCCTTTGGAAAGTCTCCCGCAGAAACAGCACAGCTTTTGGCAACCCTCGATGAAGCTGCTGAATTGATTTTGCAGGCGCGATTGATTGGCGGAGAAAAGCCGCTGCCAGCACAAGCCTTCCAGCAAATCGAGGAGCGGAAAAAGGAGTTTGCTGGCGCAAAGGCTTAGAGAGAAGCCCAGATTCTCAAAGGGCAAACAAAGGTTGTCGACGGATGGGAACAGGTACATCGGTCAGAGCCGGAGAGCACAATACGTGCCATCCGGCTCTTTCGTACTCCAAGCAGCCTTGGTCGACGGCAACTCTCGCCATCCATCCACCAAGCAGCAAACTCCACGCGCTGTATGACTTTAAAGACTTGACCCTTCGAAACGGTCCGCACGTTTTAGACGCGCGGCCACGATGCAGCATCGGCAATCACGTGACGGAATGCTTGTTGCAGCTTCATCGTGAGAAGACCGCCGTCGTGAAGAGGTCTCTCCCAGAGCGTATGCACACTCTCAACAGACGCCACGAGAGGCTCCTTAACCAAATCCGGCAGTGCCTTTAAGTAGGACATTTTTCGTGCATCGGCAAACACCGCCGTGATGGGCAGAATCTCTGTCGTCGTACCCGTCATGAAAATTTCGTCCACTGTGGCAAGTTCCTCGAGAGCAATGGCCTCCATGTGCACAGCGAGCCCCAATCGCTCAGTCAAGTCCAACACGAAAGAGCGCGTAATTCCGGCGAGAATGTAGCGGTTGTCCGGTGCTGTCCAAAGCTCTCCGTCCCGCACAAACCAGGCATTGCTGCTCGACCCTTCCGTGATGACGCCATTTCGCACAAACAGCGCTTCAACCGCGCCTACACGGTGGGCCGTTTCCTTCGCGGCAATATTCGGCAACAGGTTAATCGACTTAATCCAGACATCTGCAAAACGATTGTCTGGCAGACACAGCAAACTCCCACGTGCGTCGAGAGCAGGCGCGGTGACCGGCCGAACGGTCAAGCAGACCGAGGGCTGCACGGCAGGAAACAGATGAGCCCGTTCCGCAATGCCCCGTGTAACCTGAAGGTAAACCATTGCATCCTGCTCGTCGCTCCGACCAATGGCGTCCTCTACCAATTCAGCCCATTCTTCATCCGTGTGGGGATTGTCGATACAAATCGCCGAAAGACTTCGCTTTAAGCGCAAAAGATGCCTATGGAGAAGGAATGGCCTCCCATGATAGACACGAACCACCTCATAGACACCGTCCCCAAACTGGTGACCACGTTCCTCGATGGGTACAACGGGATCGTCTGGATGAACAAACCGACCGTTCCAGTATGCGATTTTTGGCACTCTTTCACTCGCCCCTTTTCGCTCTAGTTCGCGCTGCGTAGGCTGTCGAGAAACGACTGAATCAGCGTCCCACCCTTCGGACTGCCAAGACCCGTGCAGCAATTCCAACCAGGTCCTGCCGAATAGACATCACTTGTCCCCTGAATGTCGTTGTTCCCGTGAGTAATCTCCCGAAAAGCGTGGATGGCCGGCGATATGCCATACAAAAACGGATTCATGAAGCCCGTCAGATGACCCGTCATCTGTTGAGTCAACACCAGCAGTCCGGCCCACAACGGCGCGACAGCGCTGGTTCCGCCGACAACCATCGACTGTCCATCGACCAAAATTTGATATCCCGTCTCCGGGTCAGCATTTCCCGCAACATCGGGTACCCCTCGGCCGCGCACGCCACCTGGGTTCGCCGACGGAGGCACCCCCGCACCTTCCTGCCAACTCGGCACGGCAAAGACGCTGCTGACGCCTCCCCCTGTAGCGCCACCCATCAGACCATCGTTCCAGACCGTCTCGCTGTCAATGACGCTACCGGACCCAACCAAGCGCGTTCCCCCGCAGGCCAGAACATGCGGCGAGGATGCAGGAAAGTCCACGTGGTATCTGCCATCGTCGACTCCATCGGTCGATCCGCTATCGCCAGCGGCCACACAGACACTGACGCCGAGCAGTCGCCCATCCGCTAAGGCGGAGTTCATCGCTTGCAAGCTCGACATGCTCCACGAGTCCTCCGGACCGCCCCAGCTGATGGAAAGTACCGTCGGGCGATACGTCGTGTCGTGCATGGCCATCGTGATCGCGTTGAGAAATCCGGCATCCGTATTCGGAGTGAAATAGACGACCACTTGGACACCAGGGGCGACGGAGGCAACCACTTCGATATCGAGATTGACTTCGCCGTCCGGGCCGTTGGGACTGCCTGGTTGATTGACTCCTCCATCCACCGTCACCGTTGCCACTCTTGGCATGGGTAGGCCGAGTGCCGAAAAATAGTCTTTGAGATTACTCTCCGTATAGCCTCCGCCCAGTTCAATAATGCCGACGCACTGGTCGGAACAGGGCACGTCGTTCGGATATTGATAGAGCTCTGCGACTTGAGGCGGCGTGTACGACAGAGCTAACGCAGTGGCCGCAGCTCGCGAGTGCCATCCTTCCTCGCTCGTCACACCCGCGTTTCGCATCCGCAAATGTGGCTTAGCTTGCGGACGGGAGTCAAGTCCAAGCACGGCGCTTATCCGGTCACTAAGCGACGTTGGCAAAGACACAGAGCCCGTATAGCCCCGATACGTGCCGTCGGGATGGTCATAGTTGCGCAATTCGAGTAAAAACGCGCGATTGAAATTGCCGACCGTGCCGGCGAGGACCACCGTGCCTGCAGCTCTCAGAACGCGCGTCACCACAAGACCACACACCTCGGCATAGCCTGTGACCGCCGCCACGTCCTCATCGGTCGCGCCATACTTCCGGGCAAAGGACTCCCGCGAGAGAAAAGTTCGCTCAGAAATCGGCAGCGAGTCCAACGTCTCGAGGTATCCAGAAAGTTCAGAAGATGCTGCGCGGCGTAAAACCATCGTGACCTGTATCTCTTCATGGTCATCGGTTGGACCGACGTCGACTGCACCGGGTAACGCCAAGCGGCTACTCATGGGAAGAATGCGCATCGTCTGTCTGAAGGAATCGCCGTCGGGCAGAGAAGACTGACTCTTCAAGAATATCATTCTCCTTTTCTGCACGGGAGCACGAGCGGCCATGCTTAGTTTCCCAACATCATAACACAAACTATTTCGAATCTATTTCTATTTTCTATGACGGACCTTTGACGATGTCCCTTTTTGGGTCGATCCCGAACGCATCATAAGAATCACGATACTGACCAACCCGGCGAAGCAGAGGATGGAAGCTAATTCGTAGACGCCTTTCGGACCCATGTCTCCGAGGACCACGCCACCTAAAATGCTTCCAGTGATGGCTGCTAGGCCCATGTTGACGGCACTGTACACAGACTGCGCTGTAGCCCGGTTGTCCACATGGCTCACTTCAGCCGCCAAGGCAACGCCTGCGGCAAACGTGAAGCTGAAGGAAATGCCATGAAGCATCTGCAACAGAAAGAGGGTCCAAGTTGGCGGACCAAAGGCGAGGACTATCCAGCGGAAGCAAAAAACGGAGCCACCCACAACAAATACTTTACGCGGGCCAAACCGCTCCAAAATGCCTCCAACCACGTAGAAAAACGGAAGTTCACTAAGTGCTCCGAGCGCATAAATCACACCGAGTAAGGACATCGGATGGCCCATGTCTCGGTAATATAAACTGTAAAAATTTGAGTTCATGATTTGACTGGTACTGACTAAAAAAATAAATGAGAGAACGAGGAGAAACGGGCGGTTGCGGACGAGGCGCTGGATTTCTGTGAATCTCGCTCGCTTCCACCATGGCAGGGGCGCGTCCGTGGACTGCTGACGCGTAGACTTCGCACGGACCCGAAGAGTCTCGGCTTTCCGTTTGCGCCCCGGCAGCGGGTAGCCCATCAAACCCAAAAAGGCCATGACACCCGCAAGCAAATAAAGTTCTGGCAAACGTCCAATTCCAGCATGTATACTGTAAATCAATGAAGCGGCCACGGACGCAAGGGCCCAACCCAAAGAGCCGAACATGCGCACTTTCCCGTAATTCCGCACCCCCGTTTGCTGAATCGTCAAACTGTCCATGACTGGCGTCACGGCAGTCTGGAATAGTGCAAGGCAAGCCACCGTCCCTATCAACCACAAGAACGATGGTCGCAGGAACAGCAGCAAGGATATCAATGGAGCAGCCAAAATGGCCGTACCGACAGTTTGTCTCTGAATGGAAAAGCGGTCATTGATGAGCCCCCACAGAGGCTGAAACAGCAACGCCATCAGCGGCGGAACCGATAGAACCAGGCCGATTTCGGCGCTCGTGAGTCCGACATGCTGCAGATACAAATTGAAGTATGGCGCAAAGACACCAATGGTTGTGTAAAATAGCCCGTAAAACGCCATCATTCGGGCATAATGCCCCTTGGTCAGCAGTCGAGGCTCCTCTACAGGATGCGGGCCAGTCGCAGTGCTCAATGCGGCCCCTCCCTTTTGTCTGGCGGTTGACCGGCTCAGCCCTAAGCCCTCGCAAAATGGCCGATGCCTGACGGATTAACGCACCTCTGCTTCGGTGCTGGCAACGAGTTCTCGAGCGAGTCGGCGGACCATCGTCCGCACTTCTTCGTGCTGTTCCGGTGACCAACCTGCGAGCAACTGCGAGAGCCCTTCCGTCCTCGCAGCAACCAGTTTTTCGGCTACCTCTTGACCACGTTCCGTCAGCTTCAACGGATGGTCCGTGTGCACATCGCCGTTGACGTAACCAGCCTCCACCAACACCTCCGCCATACGTTCAATCCGCTCGGTTGACACGTGAACGTGACCAGAGAGAACCTTGACGCTCCAGTCCGGATGGTCGGAAATCCGGAACAACAACCAACAACTGTGGACATCTAAATCCACTCCCGCCTGCGCTGCCAAATGCTCGTATAAATGGACTTGCGTGTCTCTTTGAGCCAGGACAGACAAGCTTCGAGTCAATTCCTCCAACGAACTGAGAGCAGCCGGCATCGCCGTTGGCGCCAGTGTATCCGCTGGATTTGTGGCGGCTACGGTCTTTCGCAGAGGCACTTCTTTGAGGAACCATGTCAACAGAAATGCGACCAAAGAAATCGGCATGGCTACCAGAAAGACGAAATGAAGCGAAGCCGCATATGCGTGCACGTATCCACTGTGAACCGCCGGGGGGAGAAGATCCAACGCCGCGGGGCTAGCACCAGCCGCTGCGCTAAAATGCGGCGGCAATTTCAACCCGTGCAAATAAGTGGCGATGTTCTTCGTGAATTGACTGACAAACAGAGCGCCGAAGACGGCCGTCCCGAACGATCCGCCAATCGAGCGGAAAAATGTGGCGCCCGCCGTGGCTACGCCAAGGTCGGAGTACTCGACGGCATTCTGAACGGCAATGACGAGAACCTGCATGACAGCACCGATTCCCACGCCGAGCACAAACATATAGATTCCGCTCTCAAGCCTACCCGTACCTACTCCCATCAGGGACAGCAGGTACATTCCGAGTGCCATCAGCGCCGTGCCGAGAATCGGAAAAATCTTGTAGCGTCCAAAGCGACTGATGAGTACGCCAGAGAGAATCGACGTGAGCAAAAGACCAGCCATCATTGGAAGCAGTTCGAGTCCAGAAGCTGTCGGACTGTCTCCGCGCACCACCTGCATATATTGGGGCAAGTACGTGATGGCCCCAAACATTGCAAAACCGACCACAAAGCCAATCGCACTCGTGACTACAAACACTCCGTTACGGAACAAATTGAGGGGCAAAACGGGTTCTGGTGCCCGCCGTTCCGCCACGATAAAGAGCAGCAGAAACACCAGAGAGGCACCCGCCAGAGAGAGAATCTGAGCAGAACCCCATCCGTAGGTGGTTCCCGCCAGCGTCGTCAACAGAACCAAAGCTGCCGCCAAAGCAGCGAGAAAGAGGGTCCCTAGATAGTCGACCACGTGGTGAACGCGCGTCAAACTCTTTGGCAACACTGCGGCAATCACCAAGAAAGCAATAATTCCAACCGGAAGATTGACATAAAAAATCCAGTGCCAAGACAGATGTTGGACAATAAATCCGCCGAGCAACGGACCGACCACGCTGGTCACGCCAAAGACGGCGCCAAAAATCCCCTGATACTTGCCCCGGTCTCGGGCGGATACAACATCTGCGATAATCGTCTGCGCTCCGACGGTCAAACCGCCGCCGCCGATACCTTGCAAAGCACGGAACAGGATGAGCTGTGTCATGGAATCACTGAGTCCGGAAAGTGCCGACCCGACGACAAAAATAACGACCGAAATTTGAAAGAATGTCTTTCGGCCATACATGTCGCCAAGCTTCCCCCACAGGGGTGTGGAAATCGTAGAGGTAAGCAAATACGCCGTGACAATCCACGACAAGTGAGACAGCCCGTGCAAATCCCCAGCTATGGTCGGCAGTGCCGTGGCGACAATCGTCTGGTCGAGCGCTGCGAGCAACATCCCGAGCAACAGTCCACTCATAATCAACCAGACGCGACGTTTGTCGATGGTCGCATCTGCACCTGCGTCGAGCGTATCCGGCATACGTGTTGCCAATGCTCCATCTCCTTCACCAAGTTCATCTCTACATTCTCTTTGCCATTTTACTCTACAATTCCTCCTTGAACGTCTCGGTGTGACGAAACGCTGTCACGTTTGTCGAAAACATGTGCCAAAAGTGGACCGTCCAGACAGCACATAAAGTGGACCGCCCAGACAGCGCAGAATGTGGACACTCGTTGAATTGGGTGGAACCGCTTGCCTCACGCCCTCTCAAGCGCAATCAGGGAGCGCGCATGCGCTCCCCGGCTTCAACCGCTGTCGTCCACGTCCACGTCCATAGCCTGCGGCTGTCCTATCGTTTGAATTCCAACTCTAAGCTGACTCGCATGCCGACGACGGTCTGCGCTTCACAGCTTCATTCCATTCGTTGATGATTTGCCTCGTCTTGAATCTCTTCCCGAAAACCACGAATTGCTTGTTCTCTGCGCTGATTTTTGGCGCGAATGGCCTGCTCATCTTTCTGAGACAGGTCGTCTTCATGTGCCGCCAAAAAATCTTCTGCCTCTCGTGCATTGGCCATGGTATCGTCAATCGCCCGTTGAATCCGATCCACATTGTCCGCTCGGTCGTCTCGCTTTGCCACAAGTCACCCTCCTTTCCGTTGACTGTAGGATGCGACAAAGGCAAAGCGAGCTATTCATGGCAACTCAGCAAAATTGGTACAGACCAGGCGCAGGTCGGACACTTCCCCAATCTCCGCCCGCAACTCCTGCAATACGCCTGGCGGCAGTTTTCCGTCCACTTCACAAAGCGCCACAGCATTGCCACCGCGCCGCCAACGCTCGAGCACAAGGCGCCCAATATTATATCCATGAACATCCAAAAAGCGGCACACTTTTGCCAAGAATCCCGGAGCATCTTGGTGATAGAGCAACAACGTGGGACGGTCTCCGGAAAACTTCAACGGCAGTCCATCCAACTCTTGAACCTCAACTTTGCCACCACCAATCGAACTGGCAACTAAGTCGACTTGGCGCTGACGGCCGAGGAGCGAGATGCGAACCGTGTTCGGATGAAAATAGCCCAGATTGTCTTCCTCAAACGAGTATGAGAGGCCAACGTCACTCGCCATCTGTTTGGCAACCGGAACGCCATCCTCCTCCGGGGATAAGTTCATCACCCCCGCGAGTAAAGCAACATCCGTGCCGTGCCCGCGATAGGTTGTGGCAAACGACCCCATCAGGCGAAATTCGGCACAGAGCGGCGGCTCCGCCAGCACCTGTCGGGCAATGTTGCCCATCCGCACCGCACCTGCGGTATGAGAACTGGACGGTCCGACCATCACCGGTCCGATAATATCGAACGCGCTCGTGTATTTCACCCTTCCACACCTCCCGACGCCCTCGGCTACCGGCCGAAGACTTGCTCTCGCAAGCGCTGCCCCGTCGGTGTGGAGGCAAGCCCACCAAGGCCAGTTTCGCGCAACGTAGACGGCATTTTTTGTCCGATATGGTGCATGACTTGAATGACTTCGTCAGCCGGAATGATGCTGCGAATTCCGGCTAGCGCCATGTCTGCAGCAGCAATCGCCGTCAACGCGTGCAGCCCGTTGCGCAGAATGCAAGGGATTTCTACCAGACCACCTACCGGATCGCACACCAATCCCAACGAGTTCTTCAGCGCAATGCCCACCGCATGCGCCACTTGGCGCGGGCTGCCCCCTTGCATCTCAACGAGGGTACCTGCTGCCATGGCCGTGGCCGATCCGATTTCCGCCTGGCACCCTCCAACGGCCCCGGAGATGGATGCGGAGTTGGCAATCACCAACCCCAACGCGGCGGCGGTCAACAGTCCGCGAACGAGGGTCTCGCGACGGGTGCCGTGAGTGTCTACCATGTACATCAAAACACCCGGTAAGATACCCGCTGCTCCCGCTGTGGGCGTGGCGACAATGCGCCCCATGGACGCATTGACTTCCGAGACGGCGAGTGCATAAGCGAGAGGTCGCAGAGCATTCACTGGCAATATCGTGCGGCCCTCGTTCAGATACGTTTGCATGCGAAAACCGTCTCCACCCGTGAGCCCCGTTTTCGACACGACGCTCTCCGTGGTGCCTTTGCGCACTGCCTGCTCCATGACATCGAGTTGACGCGACATTCGCTCGAGAATTTCGTCGGCACACTGCCCGGACGCTGCCATCTCCACGTCCAACATCAAATCGCCAATGGAGCTATGACGCTCCTCCGCCAAACTCACCAGTTCCTGAATGTGTGAAAAACTCATGACGGCACCCCCATCCCGGATCGTTCCACGCCTATCGAGCCATCAGCTTTCCCTGTCAAATGCATAGCGAAGCACAGGATTGCGCGCCGCTTGCACCTCGTCCAATCGACCAACCACTCTGGTGTACGGGGCGTGCTGGACCAATTCTGGAGAGTGCTCCGCCTCATCCGCGATTTGGAGCAAAATCTCGACAAACCGCTCCATATCTGCCAAACTCTCTGTCTCGGTTGGCTCAATCATCATGCACTCCTCGACAATGAGGGGGAAGTAGATGGTGGGCGGATGCACGCCAAAGTCCAATAAGCGCTTGGCAATATCCAACGTCCGCACGCCCTGCTCTTTTTGTCGCTTGCCGGAGAGAACAAATTCGTGTTTGCATATTTGATCGAACGGAAGATGGTACGCCCCTTGCAAACGGCGCATCAGGTAGTTCGCTGACAAGACCGCCGATTCGGACACTAATTTCAATCCATCCGGACCCATCGTCCGAATATAAGCGTAGGCTCGGACCAAAATGCCAAAGTTACCGTAGAAACCTTTCACCTTGCCGATGGAGTCGGGGCGATTGTATTCGAGATAATACGCACCTTGGTCATGTCGGCAAACCGTGGGAAGCGGCAAATATTTCTCGAGAAATGCTTTGACGCCAACCGGGCCTGCTCCTGGTCCACCCCCGCCATGCGGCGTGGAAAACGTCTTGTGCAAATTCAGGTGCACTACGTCAAATCCCATGTCTCCCGGTCGCGCATATCCAAGAATCGCGTTGGCGTTTGCCCCGTCGTAGTAAAGTAAGCCCCCAGCTTCATGAACAATTTCAGCAATCTCGACAATCTGCCGTTCAAACAACCCCAGCGTACTCGGATTCGTCAGCATCAACGCCGCCGTGTCTGGGCCGACGACCGCGCGCAGCGCATCGAGATTGACCCCTCCATCCGCCGTCGATGCAATCGTGATGGCTTTAAGGCCTGCCATCGTGACACTCGCCGGATTCGTCCCATGCGAAGAATCGGGAATGATGACTTTGTCGCGCACTTCACCGCGGTCGCGGTGGTACTTTGAAATCATCATCAACCCAGTCCACTCGCCCTGCGCCCCGGCGGCCGGTTGCAGACTGACTGCGTCCATACCCGTGATTTGGGCCAAATCTTCCTGCAGTTGATACATTAAAGCCAGCGCACCTTGAACGGTGCTTTCAGGTTGGTACGGATGGATGTTTGCGAAACCCGCGAGGCGAGCAACTCGCTCGTTGCGTTTGGGGTTGTATTTCATCGTGCACGAACCCAGCGGATAAAATCCTGAGTCCACACCATGGTTTCGTTTGGACAACGCCGTATAATGCCGAACCACGTCAACTTCGCTCAGTTCCGGTAAACGCAACTTCTCACTGCGTCGAAAACGACCCAAAAGGTCTAAACTCGCCTCCGGGACATCGAGATCTGGCAACGTAAAAGCACGTCGACCCGCTTCACTTCTCTCAAAAACCAGAGGGACTGCGGAGCTTGCAACCATGCTCCGGCCATCCTCCGGCAGTTCCGTTGGACGAACTTCCAGATTTACGTTTTGGACACTCATGCCATCGCCTCCAATACCGAACAAAGCGCATCCATCTCTTCTCGACTGCGCATTTCGCTGACATGCAGAAGAACGCAATCGGACAACTCTTCATAAAACTTCCCGAGTGCGAGACCAAAGAGAAAACCGTGCTCCAATAACTTCGCCTGCAATTTGGCGACGGGCTGTTTGAAGCGAAGCACAAATTCATTGAAGAACGGAGTGTCAAACGCTAATTGCACGCCGGGCAGAGCGCTCAACCGCTCAGCCAGGTAGTGCGCTTTGTGGTAATTTTGAAGCGCCATCTGATGCATTCCCTCAGGCCCCATATAAGAAAGGAAGATGGACGCGGCCAATGCATTCAGAGCCTGGTTGGAACAGATGTTGGAGGTCGCCTTCTCACGGCGGATATGCTGCTCACGAGCCTGCAACGTCAGCACGAAGCCGCGCCGACCCTCGCCGTCGGTCGTCTGTCCCACAATCCGCCCCGGCAAGCGCCGCATCAGTTCTTTGCGCGCGGCCATCATGCCGAGATATGGCCCGCCAAAAGCCATCGCGTTGCCGAGCGACTGCCCCTCCGCAATCACAATGTCCGCGCCGACCGCGCCAGGCGCTTCCAGCAATCCGAGCGCAACCGGATATGCGCTCACGACCAACAACGCGCCAGCAGCATGGGCCATGTCCGCGATGGCTTGAAGGTCTTCCACGCAACCAAAAAAGTTTGGGTACTGCACAATGACGCCAGCCACCGAGGCATCACACAGTTGTTCGAGTGCTTCTAAGTTCAGGACGCCATCTTTCGTCGGTACTTGCACGCACTCAATCGACTGCCCGGACGCGTACGTCTGTAAAACCGCCTGATATTCGGGGTGCAAGCTCGAAGCCACTAGGAGTTTATCGCGTCGCGTTTGCGAACTACAGACAATCCCCGCCTCCGCCAACGCCGTCGGCCCATCGTACATCGACGCATTGGCCACATCCATCCCGGTCAGTTCAGCAATCATCGTCTGGTACTCAAACGTCGCTTGCAACATTCCTTGACTGATTTCCGGTTGATACGGAGTGTAAGCAGTGTAAAACTCGGACCGACTGATGAGCGCATCAACCACACTCGGCTGGTAATGCTCGTAGCTACCCGCACCGAGAAATGAGACAACTTGCCCGAGGTCTTGATTTTGCCCAGCCAACCGCTGCATGTGCCGCTGCAATTCCAGTTCAGACATCGCTTTTTGCAGTTGCAACGGCTGATTCATCCGAATCGATTCAGGAATATCCGAGAATAATTCGGACACCTCGGAAATACCCAAAAACTCCATCATCTTTGTCCGATCCCGCTCGGTATGCGGGAGATAGCTAAACGTGGTTCCTGACTCCATCCCTAGCACCTCATTTTAGTCTCATCATGCCACCGTAACTGTTCCACCAAACGACCGCTGCAAAACTTGCGTCTACCACGCCCGTCGCCCCAGTTCTGAGCCAACTTGCGTGCCAAACAGGCCCTGCCAAATTCCATGAAAAAGAGGTACACGAATCAAGCCCTCGTGTACCCCTGTCTTTGCACCTGAGAGTTCCCCCGAAAGCGTGCTTCCGAGTTGCCCCGTCGGTAGCCAATATTACATGGCATTTCCAGAGTTGCATCGTTCGGCGCTATTCAACCTGAGAGATTCTGTGCCTGCAGAGGACGCAGCTCACATTGCCCCATCGGTGGTAAGTCAATACACTCTCACGCCGAACTCATTTGCTCATTAAATTTGGCGTCAATATACCACAGGGTGAGCCGCAATTCAAGACGTTTCATCCATCTCTTTCGCCGCTCTTAGATGGGGTTAAATGGCCTCCAAATTCACGCAACTTGCGTTTTGGTATATCTTACCCTCATAATATACTCGGCACATCCGAATAGATATAAAAGTGTGCCGATGGCAACTGTGCCAGTTGTCGCACGCATTTTGTAATCTATACGTATTAAGAAAGGACGAATCGATGGCATACTTACCTCCAAATCAAGTCGCTCATTACGCTTACGACGCAGGTTTTCGGGGTAACTCTCTGGTAACAGCCGTGGCCATTGCCGGCGCAGAATCAACATTTAATACCTCTGCAATCAACTACAATGACACGTGTTTGGGACTGTGGCAAATTAACAAAATGCACGATGAGGCTCGTCCGATGGCGCTCTTTAGTCCGAATGTCAACGCAAAACTAGCTTATTCGATTGCAGACGGTGGGCGCAATTGGTACGCATGGACCACGTACACGAGCGGATGGTACAAAAAATTCTGGAATGTTGCAGAAAATGCCGCGCATTCCATCTTGCCGAAGGTACGAACGCAGCAAGACCATAGCAGTCGCAGCAAGACCATGGTCCGCGCCATCAAACACCATTTTGGCGTGTTAGTGAATGGAAGTCCCTTTCCATCCATCGTAGACCGAGGCGTCACATATCTGCTGTGGACGGTTCTGTCAAAGTGGAACGTACCCCACAAGTATCTCGGTAATGGTAAATTCTCCATCAGCGGGCGAACCGTTCAAGGCCTTGTCCATGAGGGCAACACGTACTTGGAGTGGAGCACAATACCCGGCATCAAAGTGATGAAAATCGATGGAGCATTTACATTTACCGATAGCAACACCCACTAAGAAAAATGCGCGAGGAGCCTGGGCTCTTCGTGCATTTTTCATGGGTGAGACCAGGCCTTGGATTTTTCCCTCTATAAATCGTTCATACCAACTTACTCTAGAGATGCACACTAACTTCATCCAAATCTTAGGATTCCCATTCCTGACTGCTCTACACTTGTCCAGTCTACGCAAGGTAACGTCCACTTATCGTGAAAACAGCAGCCCCATTCTCTCACGTCATCCATCCACGGAGTCCGTCTCAACCGCCGCGTTTACTTCATGCCGATCCGCATCCGATAACACAACCAAGCCCTCCTCGTTTGTTCTGCAAACGCTGCGTGAACGGTCTGTTCAAAGGCCGGAAGCGCCGCCACCATGTCGGGAAGTTGATGCTTGAGCACCGTTTGAACGCTTCCTTGACTGAGGCCAATCCCGATGAATTCTTGCGCGGTCAACTGGCGCTCAACATGAAAAACCACTTCCTTCGTGAACGTAAACAACCCACTTTGCACTATTTGTTGCAAATGTTCGTGTTTCGGCCACTTGTGCACCTGCTGCTCTGCGGGAATATTCTTTTGAATCGACCCCTCTGCAGCTTCAATGAGCGTGTCATACGCTTGTTCTGCCATCACGCTACAACTCGGCGGCCAGTCACAGTCATATGCGGCAAAAAAGCCGCCCGGTTTGAGTATGCGGTGAATTTCAGCAAGGGTGGGCTGCGGATTCATCCAGTGAAACGACTGCGAACAGGTGACAACATCGGCCACTCCATCCTCCAGAGGAATCGCCGTCGACAGTCCGTTTACAAACTCCATCTGCTTCAACCCACGGCGCGAATTTTCCTCCATCGCTTGGTGCCGCATGTCGTCGTTCGGCTCCACACCGACTACACGGCCAGCCACAGGCCCCCAGAGAAATGAAGATAGGCCCGTGCCACAACCGAGATCGACCACAACATCCGGGCGACAACCCAGATACGCAATGAGAATGTCGATCACGCTCTCCGGCACTTCCGGACGATAACCGTGGTAGAGCTGTGCATAGCCGGAGAATCTGTCAATGTTGTTTTCCACGATGTCTGCCAACTGCCAACCCCTCCTCATGTGCTGCCATGCCGCATCCTGCAATTGCGACCTCTTTCCCACAATTGTACAATAGTTTGAGGAGATGAAGACATGACAACGGACATGGAAATGCGCGCCCCACTCGCGGGAGTCCGCGTGGTTGTGACAGGTGCATCGAGCGGCCTCGGTCTCGCGATGGCCAAAGCGCTGCTGCAATCTGGCGCGACGGTCGCGATGGCGGCGCGGCCTGGCGAAAAACTGGAAGCGGCTGTACATGGCTTCGCGAGCAAGGCACTCCCGGCCGTCAAGCTTCCGCTCGATGTTCGTTCGGAAGCATCCGTCGAGCGTGCCGTCGCTTGGGTGCGGCAAACGTGGGGCGGACTGGACGTGCTTGTGAACAATGCTGGTATTGGCATGAGGACGGTAAATCCACGGTTCATGGTAGAGCCACAACCTTTTTATGAGGTAACTCCCGAGGGATTTCGTGACCTGATGGACACCAACCTCACCGGATATTTTCTGGTTTCGCGCGGATTCGCCCCAATGTTGGTCGAGCAGGAGCGCGGAAAGATTATTAACATCTCGATGAATCACGCAACCATGCGTCGCGCAGGGTTTGTGCCGTACGGACCGTCGCGGGCAGGGGCGGAGTCGCTGTCTTACATCATGGCGGAAGATTTGCGGCCTTATGGCGTGACAGTCAACATGCTCTTGCCTGGCGGCGCAACAGCAACGGGAATGATACCGGAGGAACTCAAAGCACACATCGGACCCTCGTTGTTGTCACCGGATGTCATGGCAGAGCCTATTGTCTTCCTGGCATCCGAGAAATCGAATGGGGTTACCGGAGAGCGGATTGTGGCAACCGAATTCGAGAAGTGGCGCGCGGAGCGATTCGGCGGATAGTCGATGGGATGGACCGGCAGCATTGGCACTGTGTTGAGGCGGCGGTGATTTGCTTGAACCGATGGCCCCTGTAAATGCACGATGTACATTCACAGGCGCCATCCAACAACGCACCAATTTGGAATGGGGTTGTTTCCTGCTGGTTTTTTGCCGTCAAGTGCGCACGTATTCTCGCTATCAATCAGAAGGAGAAATCCACCAATACTGTATTTGCGGAAACCCTACGGCAGCGTCTGCATATTTAACGGAATCATGCAAGTCTGGCGCGTGCACTGCTAGCGTCGCTACATTGGTTCCCCACAAAAAAGGCACCTGTGCTGCTGTGAAGTTTTCGTAGGCGTAGAAGTGCTGCATTGTCTCATCCGTCGTTGCATAGGGCAAGTGAGTTGCTCGGATTAAGGCATCCTCTTCTGAATTGCTGTAGCCAAAACCTGACGGCGCCCCCGTGGAAAATAACTCTCCTCCGGATGGGTAGAATCCGGGACCATTATAGGTCCATTCCAGCCCTGTCCCCATTTGCCACTGCTTAGGCGACTTGGGGTTGCTCGTGACACTGATAAACGTGCTGAACGGCATGGGCTTTAACGTTATGTCAATGCCCTCCTTAGAAAAATCCTGTTTCATCAAAATCGCTTCGTCTTGACCTGCTAACGTACCGCTGACGTAAAGCATCTGGAACTTTAACTGTCGATCGCCTTTCGTCATGATGCCGTGGACCTCATGCCAACCGTGCGCCTCGAGGAGTGCTTTGCCCTTTGCGGGATTGTATGGATAAGGGTTTGTCTTCAAGGCAGGACTATAGAATTTTGTGAGCGGGATGGACGGTATGGGTCCGTCCTCCGGTGGAGCAAAGCCATGATATATCGCTTGATCAATGGCCGAGTTATCAATTCCCATTTGCATCGCTTGACGAATATATAACCGGTCAAAGATAGCTCTTGTCGGAGACCCCGGAAACATATTTAAATCCGTGTAGTATACTCCGAGCGTATATTCTGGTGTGATGACATCTCCCATGGACATTAATGCTTGACGCGACCCATACTGGCCCAAATCCAAATAGCCATAGTTGATTGCCCCCGTCTTGAGTCCTGCAAACTCAGCTGCGGAAGACCCCTCATAGGTAAATATCAGTTTCTTCACCGTACTTTTGTGCCCATCATAGTGCGGATTGGGAACCATGACCCACTCCTGATTTGGTGTACCGCTGACCATTTGAAATGGTCCGTCCACTACATGATTGAAGACTGGGTTCGTGGCGTTGTCACCGAGATACTTGATCTCATTGCGAATATTTTTATGGATGTCCAGTACGGCAGCCGGCAACGGGGTAATTTGCGTCAGTCCATTATAAATGAACCACTGCTGATTGGCCGGGTGCTTAAGTGTCACCGTCACCTCGTAGCGTCCATTCGCGACGACACTCTGAAAACCTGTTGGAATATCCCCGGTCCCTTCGCCGACAAAAGGCCACGGATCTGGCGCATTGGGGGCCGAAGCAGCGCGAATGACATTCCACGAAAAAAGAACATCTTGGCTCGTGACAGGCTGACCATTGGACCAGTGCCACTTCGGGTTCAGAAAAATATGATAAATCGTTCCAGCGGAATTATACGTTATTTTTTTCGCCAGAGAAGACGTCCAATCTATTTGGTATTGACCATTAATCCAAATCAGAGGCTTGTACATCTGTTCTGCAACTTCAATGTTATAGTTTGAATCGGATGAAGCGCTCATCATCGGTAAAAACCACGTCAAATTGGTCTGTGGTGGGAGAGCATACGTCAGTGTGCCGCCTAATGTGGGATGACCGGACTCTGGATGAGCCGCATTCGTAGCACTTGTCGTTCGAGCACCGCATCCAGAGACTCCAATGAGCAGGAAGACAGAAACACTCGCTATCAGCGCGGCTCGCGAGTTTCGCATGGTTGGACGAGCTTTCAACATACGCATAGACATTGTCCTTTCTCGCTAGGCTGTCAATGCTGGCCAGCGACTGTGAAATTTTCTGACTCGTGCCCTGAGTAGGCTTTACCCATCGCCCTCTTCTCTAAAATCACGAGATTCCTGCGGGGCCATTCTCTTATCCTTACCCCTTTTATGGAACACCATCTTCGACTACTCGCGACGGACAAACTCGCCACAGGACGTCTTTTTTATAGAAACCTTATTCAAGATTGCGAGAACGCCCACAACTCCTCAATGTCCTTTCGAATTTCAGGTAGCAAAGCGGCGAAGATTTGCTCTCCCTTTTCTGCCGTCGCTTGCAATGCATCTCCTGAGTTTGCATGAGGGAAAATCTTCAGACCGATGTCCTTCGACTTGATTTTGCGGGAGAGTCTATCTTCGTGATTGTGCGCATACTCCATTTCAACCAGGGACTCATCGATTGCCAGCACACAAGACGTCTCATCCTCCCCCGCATGGCCTGTACCTGGGGCATACTGAATGATTGTCGAGCGATAATCCAACCACCAATTCAAGGTCAATACATAAGCCCCCATATCCGCAAGTCGGTCTGCCACTTCTGTTAACGCTGGCATATTGCCACCGTGACCATTGAACAGAATGATGTGGCGAAACCCTTGGTGGATAAACTGTTCTCCAACATTTACGACGTATTCAGTGAAGACATGTTGGGATAAATCAATGGTTCCTCGAAAAGGGGCGAGCGCAAAAGAGTGCCCATACGCTATTTCAGGAGCCATCATAATTTTTTCTCCCAGCTCTCCATCGAGCCGTCTTACAAATTCTCGAGGGATTAACATATCTGTGCCCAGAGCGCAATGCTCACCATGCGCTTCTAACATGCCAATTGGGATGAGGACCGTGTCACAGCCGCGATTCATTTGTCGAACGAATTCATGTTGCGTCAGCTTCATCATGTACATTGTGTTACCTCCATTAATGACGAGATTTGGTCTTTATAAATTCCATTGCAAGTTTACGTCTGCAACAATTTCCCCAACGGGATTGGCAAGAGTATTCTGCACAATAGGGGCCGTGTAACTATCCAATCTTTCGTGCTCTTCGCCACGCAACAGAGATAGGTCTATTAATGTCTTGATCACGACCGGAGGGAGCGCCCTAGCGTTGCCATCTCTTACTTTCCAAACGATAGTCATCTCGCGATCTGTATCTACAACCAAGAAAAACCCCTCTGCTCCGCCCTTCGCCAACAACCGGCCATTGGTTGCTAACATGAGGTTAGTATCAAATCGACCGGTTCCTCCGACCAACTCCGGATAGCCCCGCATTGCGTGCGAAATTCTTTTCATGGCAGCCGCGTGGTGGGGATAACTTTCCGGACTCGCAAATTTTGAAAACGCTGTTGCCCACTGCCGAATGGTCAATGCAAATGCTGGCACTCCGCATCCGTCGACACCGACAGTTATCGTATCTGGTGGCGATTCGGACAGCTCACTTAGTATCGAAAAAATCTCTTGCTGTAGGGGATGGCCTATCCAGTGATACGAATCGAGAGGCAAATCTTTGTGGCGACAATACATGAGCATGCCTGTGTGCTTTCCAGAACAATTACTGTACAAAGCTGTAGGTCGCCGCCCAGCTCGAATCAATCCGTAGAACGTTTCCTCACTATGTGGCTGGTGTCCTCCACAGCGAAGAAAGGACTCATCCAGCTCGAGCTTTGTCAACATATTTGAAACTCTTTCTATGTGCATGTTTTCGGAGCTATGCGAAGCGCAGCACTGAGCTAAATCTGCGTCTTCGAATTTATATTTTTCCAAAGCACCGGATTCGACCAACGGAATGGCTTGTATCGGCTTCATAGAACTTCTGGCAAAGGTGACAAATCCATCATCCCCACAGCCAGCGACCTTCTTTCCGTCACCGGACATCGCAACGATGTACACTTCATGTATGCTCTCCGTAATCCCGCCTCTTGTGACTCGAACAGGCATCTCTTCGTCCCCCTTGGCTGTTTCCTTGCAATGCCACACCATACTACCCGATTAGTTCGATCCCGCTGAAGAGACCCACCAATAATTCATTTGTGGATATCCGGTAAGCGCGTTACCATATTGGGACGTTCCATGCACATTCGGAGCATGTACCATCAGGGTTGCAATATTCTCATTCCACAAAACCGGAAGATGCAGGGCAGTAAACTTCTCGTATTGATAGAATGCCTTCATCGTCTCTTGCGGCGAACTATATGGCCGATGGGTAGCTGCAATCAGTGCGTCTTCCGTAGAGTTGCTATAGCCAAAACCAGAAGGCGCGTTGGTCGCGAACAGTTGGCCTCCACTCGGGTAATATCCTGGTCCATTGTAGAA
This sequence comes from Alicyclobacillus sp. SP_1, assembly GCF_024706985.1. Lineage (GTDB taxonomy): Bacteria > Bacillota > Bacilli > Alicyclobacillales > Alicyclobacillaceae > Alicyclobacillus_I. The sequence continues at coordinate 138,436 of NZ_JAMCCX010000072.1, forward strand.
CCATGCCAACCCATTCGACATCTCCCAGTCCGATGGATTCTTTGGATTGTAAGTGACGCTTTCCTGCGTGGACGCTGGCATTCCCTTTAGTGTGACTGCAATCCCTTCTTTACCCCAGTCCTGTTTCATGATTTCGACCTGATCTTTTTCCGAAGTTATTCCAGAGGCGTACAACATGGTAAATTGGAGCTTTTCCGTTCCTTTTGTCATCACTCCATTGACGATCTTCCAACCGTGAGACTCTAGCAGTTTTTTCCCTTTCGCGATGTTAAACGGATAAGGACTGGTGGACAGTGATTTGTCAAAAAAGTTCGTTCGCGGAATGTTCGGGATAGGACCGTCCAGTGGTGGAGCAAATCCGTGATAGATGGCTTGGTCAATTGCTTGTTGGTCAATCCCCATTTGCAATGCTTGCCTAATGTATAGGTGGTCAAAAAGCTTCTTTACTGGCGACCCCGGGAACATGTTTAGCTGAGTTTCAAAATATCCAAAGGCATATTGCGGTACAATCACATCTCCTTGAGCCGTCAACGCTTTTCTTGAACCGTATTGGCTAGGGTCTATATAACCCACATTGATAGTGCCCGTTTTTAGCTGTGCAAACTCCGCTTCATTAGAGCCCTCATATTCAAACACAATTTTATGCACAATGCTCTTGTGCCCATCGTAATTCTCGTTCGGGACAACGACCCACTCTTGATTCGGGACCGCTTTTGACATTTTAAACGGACCATCCACCACACTATCAAACATCGCGTTTGTCGCATGGTCGCCTAGATACTTTATCTCCTTCTCTATATTTTTGTGTATATCCCAAACCTTGGCTGGTAATGGGGTTAATTGAATGAGTCCATTGTAGATAAACCACTGCTGGTTTGCTGGCTTATCCAACGTAATCGTAAATTCGTAGGGACCATTGATAACGAAACTTTTAATTCCATTTGGGATATCACCCGTTCCCGCTCCAACAAACGGCCATGGTGCTGGCGCATTCGGTGCTGATGCCGCTTTGATGACATTCCATGTAAAGAGAACATCTTTTGACGTCACTGCCTGCCCATTGGACCAATGCCACTTCGGATTCATGAAAACGTGATAGACTGTTCCTTCTTTGTTGTATGAGATTTTACTCGCAATGGAAGATGCCCAATCAATGTTAAATTTATTGTTGATCCACAAGAGAGGTTTATATAGCTCATTCACTAACACTACAACGCAGTAAATTTCCGCTGGACGTAGCCCGAAAAACATGATACGATTGGAGGCGGGATTCGGTTGTT
>NZ_JAMCCX010000073.1 GCF_024706985.1 Alicyclobacillus sp. SP_1
CCAAACGCACCGCCCAAAAAAGAACCAAGAGGCATGCCTAAAGCAATAATCGATCCACGAATACCCAAAATTCGTCCCATAAACTCTTTGGGGACCAATTTCTGAACGGTTGTTCTGGCTAGTGGTGGATAACCTCCGAAGAGAAGTCCTGCCAAAGCCACGGAGATATACGTGTTCCATAACGAGTGAACCCAAAGCATGGGTACAAAACTCAATCCCCATCCCATCGCCATGACTGCCATAATGACCCCACTTCGGTTACCTTTGAGTGTTAGTCCACTGAAAGCCGAACCGATGAGTGAACCCACGAAATACGTTGTCCAAAAGCTTCCGAGAACGACTGCACTGCTTGCCAATTCGTTGTGCGTAAACAACGGCAGGGACACTTCCAATTGACCGTATGCAAGATTAAAACCCACCGCACCGAGTGTTATCCACCAAACCGAGGTTAACCCGTACAAAGTCTTAACGCCATCCCAAGTATCATGGAGGAACGAACTTCGTTGACTCGGTTCTTCTGACTCGCGGGTTTCAAAGTGTTGTTTTGACTCTTTGACAACAAATACACACAAGGCAGCTGCCCAAAACGACACGCCATCAGCAAACACTGCGACCGTTGCACCAAATCGTGCAATCAACAATCCACCGAGAAGGGGACCAAGTAATGAAGCACCATTCCAAATCGTTTCAACAATTGAGTTGGCAGGACCAAGCTCACCTTCTTTGACAAGGTTCGGGATAACCACCATCCAGCCAACGGTTGTAAATGGAGTTAAACAACCAGCAACCAGAACCAGTACAAACAGCACAAACATCGGCAAAGCATGTACTTGGTAAAGCAGTGGAATAGTCACAAACACGATACCAAGCAACACATTCGCAGTGACCAATACTTTCTTATGGGATGTACGGTCAAATACGTTTCCAACAACTGCACCGAGAAGGACACCTGGGAGTCCGAATGCAAGACCTAGCAATCCCATATATCCAGCATGTTTGGTCGTGACCATTGCGAACCAAAGAAGTGCGACCCAGCCGATCTGATCACCAAGCACCGAAATAGCGTCGGCAAATGTCATAAAGGCAAAGTTTCGTTGCCGAAATAAACCTAAATAAGTTAACATTTAATTCCCACCTCGTTAGGAGCCCCCTAGACAGAAGCTCATATGATCAGCGCATGGGGATTCCCCCAACGAGATGTATTAAATTGTAAATATTCTAAACATCGTCTATACCTCCATGAACTACATTACTAGGATTTATTGTACTGCAATTCTAATGATTCTGTCGTTATGCGGACCAATTGCGAAAGATTCCGAAAGTGTACGCCACCGTATAATCATACAACAGGTGGGCTCAGGGATCTTGTATTTTCGCGCCCGTTTGTCCCATATGAAACACAATCCTTCATGCTAAAAGCTTAAGAATTTCGCACATTTCGTTACAGTTTTCTGAAATGTCTTCTTTACGCTCTGACCTCGTCAACTCTAGTCGGAGCTCAGACAAATGAAGAGCGCGATAAATTAATCTACGCCATGCAGCATTATGGGAGTTTGGTAGGGCTCCATAAGTGTTCCAAAATGCGTCTCGCTCTGTACCAGGTTTTCTTTCTGCCATGAAGATAACCCAGTCAGACATCGGATCGCCCCATGAGGAACGGTCATGGTCGAAGATACCGATAATTTTGGGTACGTCGGCATCTGATGCTAGCATAAAATTCTGAACCCAAAGATCGCCATGTAAGAGATGTGGTTTTGTGATTTCATTTAGTACCGCCCTATTTTCAGAAGCAATTGCAATCACCCTACGTATATCATCCGCCTCACTTCCAACTGACTCCAAATCAGTCAACGTATCCTTTAGCAAGCTAATTACAGCCTCGCTCCAGGTGTCATAGTGGGGACCGACTATACGCCCAAACCGTTTTCCAATAGTGTAATGTATTGTCTTAGCTATGGTTCCGAGTTGTTCAAAAAATGCGCTCCATTCTGTTCTGTGGAAGGCGTTTAGACCTTGATGAGCAGGAATTCCATCCAACATTGACTGCCACATGTAGTCCCGCCTAATGAGTTCATGCGTAAAGTCAGCAAACAGCACGCGGGGCATCATTGCAGAAACTGACCCAAAAAACGGCAAGCTCGCATACTCGTTTCGCATGAGTTCACGGTGAATGAGCCCCTGCCTGCTGGGGTCAGGTGCAACTCGAAGGATTACGGGACGATGGTCGCCAATATCAACACGATACACACTGTTGTACGAACCCCCGTTGAGTTCCACAGCGGAGAGCACTTTGACAGTAGGACCGAATGCCCGATGACACACAGCCAAGAGTTGATCCTCAGTTATCGGCTCTTGAAAGGAACCAATTCCTCTATCGATAGACTCAAACTCCATAGAAAACCTCCTCAAAATCTCAATGGGTAGCGCAGCGTCTACAACGCCAAAAAAGAAAAAAACGAATAGTATTGTACTTCTTCACGGTTACGGACCGCAGTAGGTGCTCCTTCATGATGCGGCTGACCGTCTTCGATTACTAGGACAGCCTCCTGGCACCATACACACTCGTATCTCCCGGAGACTCAACCTGCACGTGCCCCAATCCTTGAAGTCACGCTTCCAAACTTTCCATCCCTGACTTATGAGCCGTGTCTATGATGACGTGGTCCCTATCCCAGACTTCGTAGTGTCTATTCTTCACCTGGTCCCAAGTGGGCAGCGCTAATCCCGCAATATCTGCAACTCGCGAGTTGATTCGCTGTCTATGCTCATTTTCGTCCGAGCACACCACTTCTATTTCTAGAAGCGGAACGTTAAGGGATTTCGCGACGACGCGCCACGCTTGGCGCGCTTCACTTATAGGGATCACCGTATCAACAACAACCTCAGGTCCTAATTTAAGATTCTGTTTCGCTATCTCGTAACAGATGATGTAGCCCGCTGATTCGTCAACCCGCCAAAAATGCAGAGCATGACTGTCGCCTCCGACCATTGCGCGTTCTGTCGCAATCCGGCCC
>NZ_JAMCCX010000074.1 GCF_024706985.1 Alicyclobacillus sp. SP_1
TCGGCGCAGTTTTCGAACAATATAAGCACGTTCAACAAGGTAGCCCATGGGCTACCTTGTTGAACATACGGAGGCGAATGTTCAAGAAGGCTACCCACGCCAGAGCTTATAGTTATGCTCATTATTGCATAATTCGTCGTAGGAGTGGGGTAGCATCCGCACATCCGGCTTCACATCAGATGTTCGCACTCACCGCGTCCTTGGGACGATCCAAGCCTTAGCCCTCCACAGGTTCCATTGGCGACAACGGGTCCGCTTGCGCCAAGGTTCGCAGAGCTTCGCGACACCTCGGACAGACGTAAGCACCGTGATAGCGCCACGTGCTTTCTTCGACGTCGCCCTCTTCGCAAAAGAGACAGTCGGTGGCATGTTTGCGCAAGACCAGGTGATCCGCATCGGTGAAAAAGCCGACCGGCGTCCCGTGTACCCAGTGCAACGTCCGTCGTAATTCGATGGGGAGCACCACTCTACCCAACCTATCCAATCGTCGAGATACTCCGGTAGACAACACGTCGTATTCCTCCCCTTGATGAATCCTAGATACCCTCTTGTACGTCAAATTTGAAACAGTCGATCCCGATAGGCCGGACTGCACAGATACTCCTGATGCGACGGATAGAGAAGCACGCGGAGTTTGCGCAGATTCTTTTGATGCACGTTCCAGCGGACGTACTGCTGATGACTCGTATACAGCCTTGTGGATGTCCCAAAGCCAAGGCTTTTCAGATACGTCCGACACACGTCCGTGAGCGGTCCGTAAAGGACCAGTCGTGTGGCGCGGGTGCCCACACGCTGGAGGTAAGAGTGCCCCTCGATGTAGCCTCGCACAAAATCTAGGGTCGGGCGAAACGCGTCGGTCAGCGTCGGTTCCCACTGATGCTTCACACTAAAGATAAAACCGTAATCGGTAGTGCGCAGATACTTCGTGGTGCTGACCTTGGAGGCTCTGGTCACATACAAACCCGGAACCCACGTTTTGAGCAGGTCGACGTGCGAATCGTCCTGCTCCGTGATCCTGAGAAAGATGCGGTCTTTGTAGGTCGCGATGCGCGCACGTCCGGTCAGCCAACCCAACAGATAGTCTGGGATCGGCACCGGGTTCAGCCGATAATAGGTGTCGCAAAAAGCGTAGAACGCCTGGCGATACGACCCATAGCGTTTGATGAGGTCTTCGACCGTCGGTACCGAGACGGCGTCTTCTTTTGGTGCGACTCGATTCGGAGAAAGGTGGTTGTAGAGTTTTTGATAGCGAGCCTGTGAAGGAAAGATCCCACTTTTTCGGGACTGCCACAGTTGCAGAAACATCGGATACTCCATCGACTCTACCTGCACGGCCTTCGCCTCCTCGTCACGCCCATGGCTTGTAGTGTACTGGGAACGAGACTAAGAATCAAAAATCGAGCATGAAGCGTTTGTCACGCGTACCAGAAAGGCCCCAGTCGCCAACAGGACGTGTTGTATCGTCGAGGAAGTCTGTCCGCAGACCTCCGTATGACCGACACTTGAGCTGCGACATTCGATGAACCCTTTAAAGGAGGATGTCACAATGGGCTGATCAAAGCACCCACACACACGAAATTCCATAGGTACGTCATGTCACCGTTCGTCTGACGAATTGATATCACGTGCACCATGACCTTGGAACGCACGCTGTCACGTGTCTTCCGAAAGCGAAGGATACGGACGTTTCAAATTCCACATATTAGTCGAACTTGACTAGCGATAATTTAAACGTATCGCTAGTCATGTTGGTCGTCTTGTTAATTAGAAAAAGAATGTTACTTTTTCGTGTTCCTCTTCGTGGGCTGCTATGATAGACTTGATTCGACATTAACGATCCATTGGATGGCTTTCAGACCATTTTAAGGTGTGCTGTTTTGTCTCTCCGACCATGCCTTGTCAATTTTTTTTGGTAGAATAAGGACGTCCTACGGATAGAAAAAGAAGGGTGTGAAAGATGGTGAAAGTAACGAAGATGTTTGCCATTATTTTGCTGTTCCTAGAAATTTCTTTATTTTTCTTAAAAGACGTCTTCCCGGTGTTCAAAGAAAGCACTCCGTACATGCCTGTTATCCTTCTTGCCATCGACTTTATACCTGTCGTTGGAGAGTTCGTCATCCTTCGGAAACAAGAAAACCGTCAAGAACGAGATCGTTATACGTTTAATTTTTTGTATACGTCTGTCCTGATCGTGTCGTTGGTTCTCTACTTTCGGACTCCGCCCACACCCACTTCTTTGCTCATTCATTTTATGCTGTATGGGCTGATTCTTCTCGTTGACTACACAGAGATCGACTTCGTTGATCGTCATCGGAGACGGTTTGTTCTGTCGCTTTTTAGCTTTGTCGCCCTCTACTTCTGTTTCATTTTCATCAGTCTTCACTCGAACTCTCGTGTCGGGGTTGTCTTGGAAGGAGTCGACGTACTGGACGGGGTTAATCTCCTGATCGGCGTTGCCATCGTCGCTCGACGACTCCAGAAGATTTATTCTGACGTAAATACGACCTTGAACGAACGGTCTGAAACGTGGTGTCGTAAGACATTGGTTACGTTGAGTGTCGTCACCTTCGTTCTGATTGTACTCGCCGAATCGTTGTCGTTTTACGTACCCTATCGATATTTGACGCCAAATATACCTTTTTCTGACGCTTCAAACGGATTGTTTGGCTTAGAAACCCTTTCGACGTTTTTATTAGCAAGTGAGGCATATTACGTTTACTTGCTCAAAAAGCTTAAATTGAAAACGGAAAGGGTGTTTATCGGAGTTTTGGACGGTCTTCTTATTCTTTTGTTTCTCGCAAGCATCGTTTTGTCTTTTAATACGTTCCGTTCCGAAGAACTGATCGTAGGTCAACAAGCTTTTTTTGTCTTTCTTATGTGGAGTTTTCGAATCGGTGTTGAATATCTTCGAAAGCTCTTAGAAAACGGCCTTTCTTTAAGCAGTCCTGTAATGAAGCAATTTAAGATTTGCTAGATTAAAAAACCTCCTGGTATCGTGGTAGGTGACGAAAC
>NZ_JAMCCX010000075.1 GCF_024706985.1 Alicyclobacillus sp. SP_1
TCAAAATCCATACACTTTCATTCGACAAATTGCACGCGAAATCCTTGTTACAGCAGGGTTTTTAGTTCATTCAGCAGCCCCTATTTTAAACAGTGAACTTCCGTTTAATCCTTGGTTCGCAAACGGGCCAGTCTACGCTGATCGCAATCTTTGCACCAGAACCCTATATCTGACGGCATCGCCGCGTCACAAAATACAAGCGGGACATAAGCCGTGAACAGCAAACTAGAGAGTGAACATAAATGCCCAGTTCGTAATATACGTGTGGAACAGAGCCCCAGGCAGCACAGAACCCGTGCGATAGTAAATAGCCCAGTATAGCCACCCAGTAGGCTGCAACGGAAACATACAATATAACAGCCATTGCCACCAAGAAAACACATCATGGTAAGCTACGATCCCTTGAGGAATGTGAGCAGCATCAAAGACAACTATCATGATCCATGCAGCCAAGACTGGATGTCGGACCCACGTCAAAAGTTGAGGAAACATATAGCCTCTAAAATATGTTTCTTCCATTAATCCGTTGATAAAAAACTGCGAAACAAAAATAACCAGCGTTTCGACCAGGTTACCATTTGGAGCCACTAAACTTTTGACTAAAAACACATGATTTCGTACGATGGCTAAGATAGTACACGCCAACACAAGTACAAGAGTCAACAATCCAGTAGCCCACGATAGAGAGAAAGATTGACGTCGCCAACCCTTGAGTTTCCATACGGCAATACTCACAAAAATCGCCGTCACTACTATCCCAAGCAGAGCATTTATGAATTTCGCATTCGCAGCGAGGGGCAACATAGGGAAAATCTTCGACTGCATCAGGGATTCCGTGTAAGACACCATATGAAACCATACTACGTATCCCACTCCGAACAATAAAACGATCGACCCAAACAGCGTTCCAAAGTTTTGCCACGTTGCTCGTAACTGCGGTATTTCTCGATTGGGAGTTAAGTTACGAAAGAGGAACAGGACGGCCACCAGTATGACAAACGCAGCATAGTTCCATAGAACGCCGATGTCCGTCATTCCGGATGGTAATAGAATCGTGTGAAGTGGGCCATGATATAGCCACAACGTGACTCCGACGTAAATCAGGAAACCGGTGACGAGAAGCAAGCTGTTCCAACCTCTTTTTTGTATCGACATAAATTGTCCACCCTCTCACACAATTTGGGACTCCTTCACCTCGTCCAGACTCCGTCGATTCCCGCCGTCTCGTTATGTATAGATATCCCAGATGCACATCGTGACGAGTCTGACTTGTGCACAAGTTCGCTATGAAGGGGCACGACGTTTTGCTGTGCCCACAAGAGGTGTTTTGGCCCGCCTCATATGAGTGAGCCGTTCTCTAACACCATAACGCGATCAGGGTTCCACACATGGGGGGTATGGGATACCGCAATCACGAGACCTATGGAGTCTTTTAGCGCCTGGATTAACGCCCATGGTGCATCGACACCTGCCTCCAATTCATCGATCACGACTGCCCTTGGTTGAGCAAACAACGCTCGAGCGACCCCAATGCGCTTTCTTTCTCCCCCACTTGGCCCATCATCAGACGTATAATATTCGTCCAAATTGATGGGACCCGTCCACCCCAAGGTTTGAAGAACCTTAACTACATCCTCTTTTGATACATCTCGTCCTAAAGAAATATTTTCGTACAGCGTGCCCACAAAAATATGTATTTTTTGAGGTATATAAGCAATCCCGCCCTCACTTTCGATTGTTGTGCTCCACCTCACATCGCCCTCTAGGGGCGGGCATAATCCCAAAATTGTTTTCAATAAAGTCGTTTTGCCTCTTCCATTTTTCCCACTAACAACAAGCGTCATGTTCTTATCTACTGCGACGTTCATCGCAGAGACTAAACATCTACCATTTAATCCAACAACCAGATTTTTTAACTCTAAGCCAACTGCCGATGGTGTAGGATAGTATTTTATGTTGTTCTTCTGACGACCAAAGATTGCTGATAGTCGATCCATCGACAGTCTAAAATCTGACCATATCTTTGGCGTGCTGCCGGCTGTTGAAGCTACCGCACGGTATCGATCTATGTACAAAATAAATGCCAACACTTCTTCCTTTAACGAACTATGGCCTCCTGAATAAGTAACGGCAATGAGACAGAGCGTAACGAGGACAACATAGTGGAAGAACTGTTGCAATGAATTGAGCGACCCGTAGACTACCGAACTTGCAATAGTAGCGCCCGAAACTCCGGACCAAGCAACCTCAGACTTTTTATTGAAGAAGGCTGTCGAAGGCTCTTTGCTGATTCTAATCACTTCCCAGCCATTCACAAGCGACGCGAGCCAATTCAAAGCCAACGATTGTGCCTCACGATTGACTTTATTTTTCTGATAGATTTTTTTCTTGTATAAGTACGGTATGGTCATGTAAAAAAAGACATACACCGTAATCGTTAAGGTAAATACAGCATCATAGTGAGACCCTAAATATAAAAGCATGAGACAGGATAAAACTGATGATAGGAAAATATCAAGAAGCCCAAACAAATTCGAAATAACACTGGATGAGTCGGTTAGCAAGAGCGAAATCAAGTTGCCCTCACTTGAAGTTGTTTCTGCTTGTCTTCCAGTTAAGCTGTCAAATGTGGTGGATGAAACAAGATGCCTACTCAAGACAGTCCTAAAATCGCCTGTACATTGACTAATGAGTTTAACTTTCGATACGTGTAACATGAACCCAGTGAACACAGTGAAAATACTGAGCAATGCTGTAAATGTGAGCAGAAGGTACGTGGCTGAACTGTTACTAATTAGGGGGTGCTGAATGAATCAGGCGACTTCCCCTGCAAAGCTTAAATCAGTCCCAATAAGCTCCATAAATATGAGCC
>NZ_JAMCCX010000076.1 GCF_024706985.1 Alicyclobacillus sp. SP_1
GTATCCTGTAGACGTATCCTGTAGACGTATCCTGTAGACGTATCCTGTAGACGTATCCTGTAGACGTATCCTGTAGACGTATCCTGTAGACGTATCCTGTAGACGTATCCTGTAGACGTATCCTGTTTACAGTGACCACTACCCGCGCATAAGGGTAGGGGCAGTGTTCCCATTGACGAGAAGGTACCAATGTTGTCGGCAATGTATCAGACCAGACTGAAAGGAAACAAGGCGATGAGATACACGGATCGTCTAATCAATGCAGAGCAACAGGCGTCGGTATCGATTGATGAGTGATACACTTTTAACAATGTCTCAGAAGAGCGGATCAAAGAAATCTCCATGAACGAGGAGTTGGAACCGGATATCGCCACAAAACTTTGGGACTTTTTGAAAAAGAATCACATTGTGCAACGGCGCATTGTGAATGATGTCGAATGGGAGACGGTTGAACTAGACACAGTTGCGGATCTAGACCACATCTTCATTACATCCTGCCGATGATCCTGTCATGAAGTCATCTCTTCAGGCGATCCTGAACCTCCCCATGGCTAAAGCCAGGGGTTCTAAAAGCCTATACCTTTGCACTCTCGCAGGCTCTCGCGTTGACTTGCGCCATCACTACAACATCCCACGCCTCATGTTCGGGCAGACTTTCTTTTTCGGACGACCTGCTTTGACTCCGATACGTTCCGAAGGAGGAAGGCGCGGGCCTTCCACTCGCAGGTTAGTTTAACGCCTGTTGCCAAGCCGTCCGCAGGAGCAGTTCCACACCCTGCCAATGCTCGAAGGCATTCGCCGCTTGCATGCGTTCGTTCTCCACATGCTTTGCGAGATACGCGCTGAACAGGTCTCGTTGCATCACCACACCACAATCACAAGCGTGAACACGCTCGGATAACCGTTTTTTGTGTTTCTGACCACAAATGCATACTTGCGATAATACGGTGTCGTACGTGCTAAATTCCTCCACGCTCCCGCCAGCACTTTCAGCCTTGCGGGTGAGGATGGAGAGAAACCGTTTTGGTGCCCGGACACTCATGGAGCGTCCGAACATCTTTTGGAACGCTTTGTAGCTCAGTTTTTCTGTGAGGATGTATTTACCCACCGCCAAAATCTCGTTGGCCAGTTGACCGTGCAGCGTCTTACGATGCGCCGTTTCGCGGCGGTACAGTTCCTGCAACACGAGTTCGGTGTCTCGTTGGTGCTGGCTCTTCTTCGAAGGGTGTTTCCCTTTGACGGCACGTCCTAATCCATCGTAGCAATCAGGGTTATTCGCCCTGCGCTGGCGGTCTTGTTTCCGTTGCAACCTGCGAATTTTTTGATGATCCCTCGCGACTTCTTCTGCGAACGTGCTTAATTCAGCCTGCGTATCGCCAACCATGGCGAGGGTGGACGGCCCAATGTCAAGACCTATGGTTTCATTGCCCATCGTATGTTCCGGCTTTTGATAGGGCACCCCTTCGCAGACCAGTTGTGCATAGTAGCGATTTTTGCCGTGAATCGTTCTCGTCACCAAACGCACGTATTTCACGCGAGAAGCGAGTCCGTGCTGAACGACTGGATCACGATCCGTCCCGTTGACCATCGGCAATTCAAGACCATTCCATAACACCCGGTCTTCCCGCCAACGGATGCAAGGTGAACGTAAAACTTTGCACACCCTGCATTGAGGCCTGCGTCATGGGAGAATTGGTGATAACAAGAGTTATCCCCGCTAGGAGTTCTAGCGGGGAACATTCGCATGGATCTATGCGTTTTTCTTCTGTTTGCGTATGCCTTCCGGCAATCGCTCTGACCATGGCATCAAATCCGCGAATGCCTGTTTCTCCTCTGCCTGGATGTTGGGCAATCAGCATTCGTCTTCCCTTCGAGACTGTGCAATCCGCGCTTGCTTTTGAACCGGACTTTTTTGCTTGTCCAAAGGCGACCTTTTGTACCGCTGCAAACGCACGATCCGCCAGTTTCTGCACCACATGAGAGTCTAAGTGCTCGCCAAGCCACGTGGTACGACGCATTTCATCCGCAAACGCTTCGAGGGCATAGGCGGAAAATCCGTGTGCTTGCCGGGCTGCCCCAAAGTGAGCCTGCCGCGCTTTTTTGTCCGTGCTTTTCTTGGCCTTCGTGTACCAGATAGATTGTCTGACAAGCGCCAGTTTTTTTGTAGCCTCGCCAAGAAAGGCATTGTAGAGTTGGTGTCCCGCTTCAAACCGTACTTCTAATGTTCGTTCTTGGCATCGCGTGACTCGGAGGGGGACTTCACACACAAAAGAGGGCGTCTGACTCTTCGACTTCTTAGACTTTTTTTTGATGTTCGATGTACTGCTTGATGACGGCAAGCGGGGCACCTCCCACCGTGGAAACGAAATAGGAATTAGTCCAAAGTGTGGGCAAACGCTTTTTTAACCAAGGAAACTCTTCACGCAAGTGATGGGAACTGCGCCCTTTCATCAACCGAACCAATCGATGGATGCCAAACTGAGGATCGACCTCGAGGAAAAGGTGGACGTGATCGGGCATGACCTCCAGTTCGATGATCTCCGCTTGACGCTCTTCTGCCACTTCACGCAGGATTGCTTTTAACCGCTCTTCCACGTCGATGGTGAGTACGCGGCGACGATACTTCGGACACCAAACGACATGGTATTTGCAAGAGTAGACGACGTTGTGATTGGATTTGTATTCCATATAAGCAGTCTATCACAACAATCTATCTAACACTACAACGCAGTAAATTTCCGCTGGACGTAGCCCGAAAAACATGATACGATTGGAGGCGGGATTCGGTTGT
>NZ_JAMCCX010000077.1 GCF_024706985.1 Alicyclobacillus sp. SP_1
TCTCGACAAACTCATCTTAGCCTTACAGGGAGCGCCTTTTCAATGATTCTAGAAGTTCAAGACCCTCGAAATCCGGGTTCAATGGAGTACTGAAGGGCCGTGAAGCTTATGTGAACTCTCAAATTCACCGCGGTCTTCCTGCTCAAAGCTATGAAATTGGTGTCTATGGTGGGTACGACACTTTGCAATGGTGTTATGAACAGGAAATCACTAGTTTTTACTGGCAAGCATCTCCTCCCGATTGGAGCGGTGGCAGGAATGCAACACAGTGGCCCCATGTAAACATTGTCCAGAGCCTGCCGGTATATATTTGTAATGGTGAACTTCAAGTGGATCCTGACACGGGCGTGACAGATCCTGGTGGTTGGAAGATATAATGCTATGTGTCCAAAGAGTATCCCTCAGTCATCATGCAGGTGACTGAGGGGAATCTAGTCTTACTTTCCAATGAATTCGATGCCACGATACTCCACCGTCATCAGATTGGTATAAGTCCGTTTGTGTGCTGGTCTGAAATAAAATCCATCCGTCCAGTCTGTTGGTAAAATACATTTGAGGTGCACTTTTGATGTTTTTCAGATTGTTAAAGTGTGCAATTCTTGTCCATTTTTGTCCATAATCGGTTATTATCCACAAATACCCACCTTCGCTCAACATCCACCCAATATTAGGGTTTAGAAAATAGTCGCTGATGCGCGAACCGGACATATTGACTTTGATGAGAGATGCTCGACCAGGATTCCATTGATGACCACCATCAGTGGTGGTATATACGGCTGCTCGAGTTCCATGTGTTTGCATGAATGTGACTAAGAATAAGCCATTGGACTGTGAAAAAAATACGGGAGGATACGCATTGGAGTATAAAAATGATTTTTTATCGAATGGGAGTTTAACATGTGCCTTCGTCCAATTTTGACCAGAATCTAACGTGGTATAGAGGGGGATATTGGGTGATGTATCAGGATAATTCTTCGTTAAGAATCCAGTATTTTTATTTATAAAAGTAATTCCTGTAGACTTTCCGGAGAACGGTATGTTTTTTGCGTGAAGTTTTGTCCAAGTAGTTCCACCGTCATTTGTGCTGTAGAGTGAAGACGATACCAGTTGCAATGCCGGATTGGAAGAGACCAATATCCAACCGTTCTGCATGTTGTTGAAGTCTACAAATATATTACCAGCCGATGTGGAACGGGCATTCATTCGAATTTTGTGTTCAATCCATTTTTTACCTTCATTGTTTGTTTTTAAAATTTCTATGGAATTTTTCTCCTCAACTAAAAACCATCCAGAAGATGAGTTTAAGAAATGAAAGGCCACTTCATTCGGGGATATCGGTGCATCAAGCGGCCACATTAAATAAGTGGGTATCATAGAGTTTTTTGAGATGTACCATATTCGTCCCTCATTCGGGGAGGTTGCTATACATATGTAACGTTGACCTCTATAGGTTATTTCGACTACTGAAAAGCCTTGGTTTCCTATTAACTGGAGTTTTAATATTTTCGCTTCTTTGACGAAGTCACGGACAGTGTTTTGGGCTTCATGTTCACTGCGTAAAGGATGTACCGATACCCCACACCCCGTCACGGTCAAACACGTCAACGCCAGCGCAGCTGCGCTCACTCCCCACAGTCGTTTTTGCATCGTCACCACTCCTCGTAGGTTCTTGTAGACTACCGCCCATCATCCTTCCGTCTTCTTAGACGGAGTAGCATCGGAAAATGTGACATCGTCGGTAAAACATCCCCCTCCGGAACGCGTTCTCGCTTGGCCCGGTAGGCAGCAACTTCCACCCGGTGCTTTGGGAGCAGGCTGCGTAGCACTGCCAACACGTTGCCTTCGTGAACGGTCATGCGCGGAGTCCTCCTATCGTCTTTTTCCCCCGATCTCGGCCGAAGCGTGGGTGAAGGTCCGCGACATGGCGGCAGAGAGACCACCGTTTGGGCCGTGAAGGTGGCGTCTGCGGCTGCTTCACGAGGTAGAGAAGGCGATGAGGAGGGCTTGGTCGCTGGGGCATGCTTTGACGCTGAGGCCGTACCAAGCGGAGGCGGTCGACGCGTTTTGGCCCGTGCTCGGCAACGGACTCACGGGCAACCTGCCTTTCGGTTCGATATCGAGGCCATGGTACTGAACTAGAATAATTCTGCAAAGCTTCCGGAAAACATGACCAATCTCGACGAGATTCGACACAGTAACAAGGGTCATCGCACCGACGGGAGATACGTCCCTGGCATCGTCGGGACATCGAATGCGTTGGAATAGGCTTTCACCCGACGAGACTGGGAAGGCACCGAGACCTTTCCTTGTGCGTCCCGACCTGACCCCTAGACCAGGTCGGGCTTTGGGTATGGGATGCGGGAATTACAGCTAATGCATCTGGCTTAACTCCTGCTTTTTATGTGGATCAGTCCCAATGGACGACGTATGATCTCAATTCGCTTGGGATTGCAGGATTTGTTGCAGTGTCTCCTATTGTTGGGAACACCCCCCCGTGCGACCGGCAGTAATCTCACCGGATACATGGGATACTACGGAACGTGTTCGAATGGGTCGGCTGCAACCGACGTAAATACCATTGATGGTTGGGGCGCTAATATGAACACTCTCCAATTTTCTGATAGCGGAGACGATTGTAGTGCATGACTAAGATAGGATACGCGTAGCACCGTGAAAGGTAGTGTGTCGTTCACGGTGCTACGCTGTTACTGCTAGAGCATAGTGGCCGTAGGTTGATGGTGTCTGTTGTCCGGAAATTGACGGATTGGCTGGCCAGAGTG
>NZ_JAMCCX010000078.1 GCF_024706985.1 Alicyclobacillus sp. SP_1
GTCTTGTTCCAAAAGAGCTAAAAACCCTTGCAGGGACTACGATTCTGGCTGTTTTCGTATAGTGAACTTCCGATTAATCATATCCTTCACATCATTCAAGGAGTTAAAATCTAGTATACTCTGTTACCCCCTGCACTGAATCTATTCCATAAGTTATAATTCGTGTACGTGCTTGACAAATCCTGCCAAATAAAGAGCCGTTTGTTTATCAGCACATTGCCGGATATATCCGGCTAACGTTTAAGCGGCGCAACCTGATTTTTTCACCTTTACTGCCGAATTAGTCGTCCGTATCTGTCACAATTCAGGGAGGATTTAATTTGAAGATAACTGGTTTTCACGCGAATAACTATCTTTCCTTTCGGGATTTTCATTTAGAGGACATAGATCAAAATTTAAACATTTTGGTCGGACCAAACGGTGCCGGAAAAAGCAACGTGCTTTATGCGATAGAACAAGTCGCGGAATCCGCTAGCGACGAGGTCTCAATTGAAGAATTCAGGCTAAATTGTAACTTCAACGATGTCGATGACTTTGCTGAGATTGCACTTGACGTTGAATTTAATGATGAGAACGAGCAATCACTATTAGCGCACTATATTTGTTACAGCTTGTTCTCGCAGAGCGGGCTACAGAATTTACTGGCCAGCGGTACTAACCTGGCGAATCAGCTAAACCGTGACAAATTACGCATTTTTGTGGACTATATGGAGAAGCAGGTCCTCGGCAGCCCCTCACTCTTGGGAGTATATGCCGGAAAAATTTGTGTGAAACTTTCAAATGCGCTTCATCCGTCCTTCTCTGTATACTATCGCTTTCAGTCACACGGACAGGAATTTTTCTGGTACCTACATGGAAGTTACAGCAATGTAATTGGCATAAATCGATTCAAAAATCGTTCCGAAAGTTGGTCGCAACAGGAGATTTGGAATGCATGGATGAAGTCCATGGGTGAGGACACAACAATGGCGCTAAAACAGTGGCTTACTAACGAACGTGATGAGATTCCTCAAATAGCCTTTGACTTTACGTCAATAATTTCTCAAGGAGATACGTCGTCTCTGTATTCCCTGGGAGGAATGAACAACCATATGGGTAGTGATCCAGAGCTCCCGTCCTATATGTATTTGCGAAAATCACTTGGAGATATCAATGAATCCACGAGTCCTATTCAATCCGCGAGTGTATTCAGGCACATCTTCCGAGATACGGTAATTAAAACAGCAAATATCCACGTGGAACCGAGAAAAAAGTTTGATTACACAGAGTGGGATAACCCTAGTTCTTCACTACTTGATGGTAGCGGTCTAGCATTACATCTATTTCGTCTAAAAAATGGCTCTAAATCAGAGCGAGAAGAATTTAGACGAATCTGTAATGGCTTCTCAAAACTGACGAATGGCCGAAAGTTGGACGTGCAACTTAAAAATGTTGTGGAATACACGGATTCCTTGACTACATTTCGTAATCCATTACCTCGAATTCGCCTCAAACCAATTCAAAAGAGCACTAGTACTGTTCCTACTCGGGAATCGAAAGCAACTTTGCATTTGGAAATCATCACCTTGGATCAACATGAGCGCGAATTTCCCATTTCTCGCAGTGGTGCTGGAATATTCGAATTAGCGTTTCTGTGTGCTGTACTCTCCGTGTCAAAAAGTCACATCATTTTGTTGGATGAACCCGGAGTGCACGTTCACCCACGTATTCAGCGACAACTTGCAATGCTGTTTGAACAAGCAGGTGCCCAAATATTCGTTGCGACCCATTCACCATACCTCATATCATCTAAAACACTCAAGAATACTAGACGAATCCACATGGATGCAGGGTGCAGTAAAGTTAGTTCGGCATTCCGACCCTCAGATAACCCAAACTATAGACTCAAGAGTGAGCAAGCGTTTGAAAGAAACACCAACCGAGCCAATGCTCTTTTCTCAGACTTAGCAATATTAGTGGACGGCGAATCGGAATACCACGCTTTACCAATTTGGTTTACAAAGTATCTTGAAAAGAAGAAGAATGGAATAGAGGAATCCCTAAGTTATGGCGGAATGGTGTTTGAAGATTTTAATATATCCCTCCTCCATGTCGACGGAAAGAAAAACAACCCGTCATATCTTCGATTCGTCACTGCCTTTGATGTGAGGTGGATGCTATTGTGTGATGGTGATTCTCTAGGTGCCAACGATAATATTGTTAGACAGCTTAAAGAATTCGAAATCGACATCGAAGATGGAATGAGTTTTTGTGAAACGAAAAAAGAACTTTGGAACAAAAACGTATTCGTACTGGGACATAGTGAGCTAGACAATTTTGAGAGCATTGAGGAAGTTAAACCGTTCTTGGACCAAGCCAAAGAAAAGTTTGGAAATAGCAAGGCACGACAAGCTCAATGGATTGCCGAACAGACAGGATGTCCCGAAGTGCTAATCGATATCTTCGACCGAGTTATCCAGTTGCTCCCCAATGTATAGTCCGTCCATCCCAAGAGCGAAGACAACCGCCTGAGTAAATCGTCAGGCGGTTGTACCGTTACTTATCGGGTTTTTATTTGTTCCCAAAACGAGCACCTCTCTCCGGGGCGAATACCAGCAGGACGAACGTATCTTGGAAATTCAACACGAAAATATATATGCGGTCACGAGCGCTGCATTAATGTTTCCATAATGTTCATAGGATTCGGTGATTTGTGTCCCACGACAATTAAAAAGTCCCTTATCATGGAGGACAGGTAGCACTGTCCAAATCCACGAGAAGGAACCATT
>NZ_JAMCCX010000079.1 GCF_024706985.1 Alicyclobacillus sp. SP_1
GTGCAGGCTTCGGCGCTTTGTATGCACGAAAGCATCTGCAGCTTGCTGCGCATCCGCTTCACAACTGTACATACAGCGCGTTTCCTGCTGAATGGCTTTCTCCAGAGACTTCTTTTCTCGAACCAACACATCCTCTAACTTGTGTTCTTTGCGTGCTTCCAGGTTGGTGGACCTCACGGCAATGAATCGGTACGTTTGGCCATACAGTTCTCGGCGAAACGACTGGATTTTGTAGGTCGCTGAGTGAACAGATTCACTCATATGTCCAAGCTCGTACCAGGCATGCTCCTTTTCCCATGCGGTCCGCTTCAGTTGTTCACAAAGTGAGAAGGTGGCTGGAAGACGGGAGATGAAGTGCGTCTTTGTCTCGTGAAACTGCGCCAGATTGTCCTTTGTCACCGCCGCTGCATCCGCGATGTAGATGGGCTTACCGTGGACATCTTCACTGACCAGTCCGGCCAGTTTAGCGAGGGTGTCCAAGTTCCAAGTGTGGTCGTCTTTATTTCCGTTGTTCACGTTGCCACACAGCGGAACTCCCCGAACCGTGGACAGTCCAAACAGCATTTGTTTCAAATCCGGGCGGTGATCCTTCGAGTATCCACGGACAATCTCAATGTCATCTTGGTCTGGATACTCCCCGTAGAGTGACAGGGAGGTCGTGTCCGAGTGAATCGGCAAAAACCCATCAAACTGCGCTGTCATTTTCAGAGATTGAATCGTCGACATGGCGAGAGCCGTATATAAAGTTTCAATGTCTGCATCATGGAGCACATCAAGTGCGCGTCCAAGTGCATCATCGTTGAAGTCGCTTGCGGTGATACCCTCGCCAAAAAGCAATTCAACATCTTGTTCCTCGTAAAACTCCTGCACTTTGTACAGTGGTTTGCGGCCAGCATGGATGTTCACGAGTCATGCTTCTACTCGTCTGCCAACAGTGACTTTGAAATCATCCCGACCGACGCGCTCGTCAATCATTCGTCTCCACTGCAGCCAATCGAGCAAACGTGCAAAAATGGGTGTCGGTCCCATCACAAACGAACGGGCGTCGTTCATCCATTGGAAATCTCCCTGCCTTAAAGTTCATTCTCAAGTTGGATTCTCCACGCAGGGGGTTAGTTCCTGTCGAAATTCGTTCGTGGTCGCTAAAACAGCGCGGAAGATGTGTTATATCTTCCACCCGTAGATTTTGAGACGGGAATCTCCATGGTAGGCATATCAGAAAATACAAGTTCATTTGCACGAACGTCCGCAAAATAGAAACAGTCCTCGGGTAAGGACTCAAGAAACGAACGATCCCATCCAAAGGCAGCGTCACAACCGATCCATCGGAACGGGAAGCGGTCAGAAGCTGCCACAGCTTGTATCATTTCCGTCGCCAATTGATTTTTTGTCTTGAACAATAGGTCCTCAGGCACTGCGCATTGTTTTCGAAGTTCCACGTAGTCTTCTGTGAACCACGGCTGTGGCATATAGAGTCGTCTATCCACTAATCCGTATCCCTTTGTACTGGAATAGCCGACAAAGACACCCGCCTGACAGTTGTCGGTTTTCCCAAGAATTCCGCAATGCTGGCGCGCTACGCCAACTGAGTTGTTGCCTTTCTTGGGAAAGTCTGACCCGTCGACGTTGATCATTCCGTTTTCATCCCCGATAAGCTCTGCCAGTTGTGCCTGATAGGTGCCCAACATCTTCTCATCGTCAAAGGTCGAATTCTTGAAAAACATTTGTAACGGCCGTACGCCTTGAGGGCCGATGTACCGAAGTGCCACAGGTTCAATCGATTTCCGATCCAGGTCACTGAGCATCCCTTTAATAAACGTGTCCGCTAGGTGTTTTTGTTCGATACGCTTATAACAACCGCGGTAGCTATCTAAGTAGCCCTCCAGCATGTTTGAGATTGACGTGACGTCCTGGCTCGGAATTCCGCACGCTTCTAGAAGGTTCGGATCATAATCAGGAATAGACAACATCATGCTCGGTTTCCTCCCTGTTACCGCTTTGTGGACATGAAGGGGGCGGAGGTCAGGTATAAGACCGAATTGTTTTCGAAAACGAGGATCCAGCACGTCAACAAATACTGTTTTTCGACTTCCATGGTACCGATAAGTTTTCCCTTCCTTGGAGAACCCTTGGGTATCGCCTAGGCATTTCCACCCTGCAGCTTTGTAGGCCGTTCCTGTATAACGGGCTCGATCCACAAAGGTTTCTACCAAGAATAGACGAATTCCATACAGCCGGAACCAATCTTCCTTTAAACGTCGTAAACTCTGGGACAACAGATGTGAAGCAAGGTTCGGAATCTCAACCCAAGGAAGGATAAGAAAACGATTGTTACATACGACTCGTTCTATATACTTCTGTTTGGCAGACTCGTCCCAACCGATAAAGCGATCTCGAACCCCAACCCTAAGAGTTGCACGATTGAAACTCATTGCAGCAAGCGGGCGATCCTGATGGAACGCTAAATATTTTACGCGTGGTCCGTACATTTTTTTGTATCCCAGATCACGAGCGTTGCATTAACGTGATCTGAATATTTTGAGTTTCGCACTTTCCAGGATAAGTGCTGAAACAAGACAGCTTGTGAACAGATAGGTAGCATCATCCAGTTTTTGGGCTA
>NZ_JAMCCX010000080.1 GCF_024706985.1 Alicyclobacillus sp. SP_1
ATCGACCCTTGATTTTGATTCACCTCGACGCCCTTTTTCGCCCCATGATTCGTAGCAGGAACACATCACACAATTCGGGGTACCGCCGACATTTTAACGAAAACATACGCTAAGACATTTAGTGGAATGAGAATTCGGTTTCCCCCTACTCTAAGAGTTCCTTGACATATGAAGAAATAGGGTATATATACACCGCGAGCTTCATATTCATTCGGATTTATGTGACGGCCGAGCTGGTTTAGTTTAAGAGCGAGGGCGTATAGTGGACCCGTAAAACTGGACACCAGATAGGAGGACAGTTGGGTTACACTATACTCCAAGACCAACTCCAACGGGCTAGTGCGCTCAATATTCTCATCAATGCGATCAGCGTGTGGAATACGGTTTACTTGACCAAGGCAATGGAATTCATAAAGGCACAAGGTGAGCTCCAGGAGGAGCTATTGCATCACATTTCCCCGCTAGGGTGGGAACACATTAATTTCTTAGGCGAATACACATTCAACGTAAGTCAACCTAGGGATCTGGATTCACTGCGGCCGCTTCGCGTTCAAACACAGGCACCTTAGAGTAAAGAAAACCGCTATTTAGGTTCCAATAAATGTCTTAGCGTATGTTTTCGTTAAAATGTCGGCGGTACCCCTATACGCAGATCCGTATCGGCAATGACACAAAGTGATGGGCACTCCATATCCGTTGTTGATTTAGGTCAACAGTAATCCCCTCACACAATTGCAGGCCTCAGATCAATCTTTGCATCTCCTAGGGGCGGGCACTCCATCGACGATCTAAGAGCAACGCTCGTTCCCACCAGGGTCGGTCAAGATAACTGGTTCCAAAGGATCGGAAGGGCAGACTCTACGACTTTGCGGCTCCGATTCCCGTATCCGCGTTCTCTGAGATTGGTAAGTGCACAACGCTGACGGGGACGGACACATTACTCTAGCACGGTGAGAGTCTGACCAAAGCCGAAAATCACGAAATGCAGCCACGAAATTACACCTCGTTTGCAGAGCGATCAATACCGTTGAGTGCTTTAACACACTGTCGACGATTTCGCCATGTCAACAGAGCGTTGCTGGATGAACAACCGACTAAGGAGAGTTTTTTCAATTATGGAATACGAATAGCTCATTTTTATCCTCCGTTTCATGTCCACCCGGCCGGTATGGTGAGGGGCGTTTCGTTTTGCCCCTCTACTCTTTACAACAATCTGACTGGTGCTTTTGAGAACCCCTCTCATCAATTTTTTTCGTGGTCTCTAAAATTAATCGCCAACAAACTCGCTGTTCGCCATCTTGCCGACTTTTCTCCGGCAACATAGTGGACAGTCGACGCATCTCATCCACAAAGCAGGCACACAGTTCCTCGGCTACATCCATCTTCCCTTCCCGAGCTTCATGGAGTAGACGATGCACTCTCTCGATCGAGCACTTCACTGAGCATCATCTCCCGTATCTGTTGAATCGCCTGACGATGAATTTTGCTGACCATTCTTTGACTCACGCCGCACATCTGACCGATCTCGCGTTGCGTTCGTCCCTCAAAATAGAGACCAAGCAAGACCTGCCGTTCTCTCTCCGGCAACTGTTCCAGCAGCACCTTTAGTGCTACGGTCTCTTCGATGCTGGATGAGCCATCGAGAATGTGTTCAATGCGTTCCTCTTCATGCTCTGCATCCAAAGGAGTATTGAGAATCAACGCTTCGCGATGCCATCGTTGACACCGTTTTTGTTCATTGAGCATCTCATTGCATATTCCGGAATCTCTTGGACAGGGATTCCGTTAAGTCTTGGACGCTAATTCCGAAAACTCTCGGCCTCGTATTCCAATAACTCTTGGACACCCTTTCCGAAAAGTCTTGGACAGGTAACATCTTCGTTCAAGGCCTCCCTACCTAGTTCCTCCGCTCGTCTGTGTGGGATACCAAATCAAGCAGGGAAATTACCCCTTTTGTCGGATTTTGTTGTATCCGGGAAAGGAGGCAATGTCTTGGCTGAATGGAGGTTGTCCATGCCAAAGCTCAAGGAAGTCTTACGTCTGCACCATGAAGGAGGTTTGAGTCGTCGAGCTATCGCCGCCAGTCTAGATATCTCGCGTAGTACCGTGACCCATGTTTTAACTCGTGCTGAGACTGCTGGGGTTGGTTGGCCGTTACCTTCCGAGTTGGAGGACGAGTCCAAACTGGAATGCACGTTGTACCCTGCTGTCACTGGTCGGCCGCGAAAAATTGAAGAGCCCGACTGGAGCTACGTACACCAGGAACTACGCAGGAAAGGCGTCACCTTACAACTGTTGTGGATCGAGTATAAGCAGGAACATCAGGATGGATACCAGTACAGCCAATTCTGCGAACACTATCGCCAATGGAAAAAGAAGCTAGACGTGTCCATGCATCAACAGCACCGCGGTGGTGAAAAGATGTTTGTGGATTACACTGGGCAAACGGCGTCCATTATCGACCGTGACACCGGGGAAGTCCGTGAGGCGCAAATTTCATGAGGCACTCCAGACATTGCCCGCAGCAGAACAAAAAAAGCCGACGGCCGCCAGGATGGGGCTA
>NZ_JAMCCX010000081.1 GCF_024706985.1 Alicyclobacillus sp. SP_1
GTATGCGTCAAATAGCGGACACCTTGAATAAGATGGAGTTGAACTCGCTATAATAAAAAAGCCCCACCAGCTTCCGGCGGGGACTGCTGTCGTTCTATGGTTTATGTTTTGGATGTCGTACTCGGTCTGGCAGCTGTTCGGACCAGGGTAGTAGACCAGCGAGAGCATCCGGGTTTTCGGTATCTGTGTTGGGCAGTTGCTCAAAGAGATACGTCAGATAAGCAAAAGCATTTAGCCCGTTCTCTTTCGCTGTCTCCACAAGACTGTAAGTCATCGCACTTGCTGTCGCGCCGCTTGGCGTATTTGCGAACAGCCATGCTTTTCTGCCCATCACAAATGGCTTAATCGACCGTTCAGCTCGATTGTTGTCTATTTCTAAATGCCCATCTTCTAAAAATGTCACGAGTGTAGGCCACTGATTCACGCAGTATTTGACCGCTTTACCCAGAGTTCCTTTCGGGAGGGCCTTGTCTTTCATGGAATTAAGCCATACCGAAAAAGCGTCGAGGACCGGACGACTTTCCTCCAGTCGCCGTCTGTAACGTTCCTCGGGCGTCACGTCTTTTAGAGCACGCTCAATTTTGAATAACTTGTTGCAGTAGTTCAGCCCCTCTCGAGCTGAAATCGGGGCATTTCGTTGATTGGCCGGAAGTGACTTGAGAGACTCGTCGAAGCCCCTTCGCACGTGGCTCCAGCAACCAACCCTTGTCACATTCGGTAGGTTGTTGTACCCAGCATACCCGTCTACGTGAAGGTAGCCCTCAAATCCCTTTAGAAATTCAATCGGATGTTGTTGGCTACGCGTTCGCTGGTACTCATACAGGACAATCGGTGGACCGTCTCGCCCACTGCGGTAGAGCCACATGTATGAATTGGTTTCTGCAGCTCGTCCTGGTTCGTGCAAGACCTGTACAGGACTTTCATCGGCATGAAGGTACTTGCAGTTGAGTAGCTCTTCGTGCATCCTTTGATAGATTTTACTCAACCATACCTTGGCTCCAGTAACGACCCAGTTGGCCATGGTTTGCCGTGACCAAGGCACGCTCTGTCGATCGAATTGTTGCTCCAGCCGATAGAGTGGCATCCCTTGTTCGTACTTCTTCTCCATGATATAGGCCACGGCCGAGGCAGAGGCTAAACTGCCTGGAAAAGCTGGGCGCGGCATTGGGGCCTTTACAATCGGGGTCTCAATTTCATTCTTGTCGCAGGGACGACAACTGTAGATGAATTGTACGTGCTCAACCAGCACTCTTTTCTCTGGGATGATCTTAATCTCTCTGCGAATTTCTGAACTCATTTCGTGCATGACCTCACCGCAGCAGGGTCATGCACGTTGATCTTCCTCAAGACGGTATTCGATGCGCTCTACGGGTAGGTTCCTCAGCATCTCTTCCCGATGACCCGGTTGCTTCTTCCGACGCTCGTACATGATTTTTTCGAGGATGGATTCTTCCGACTCAGACTGTGCCCCAGTCTCTTCAGAGGTCTCTTCGACTTCGTTGAACAGCCTCAATTGGTCGGCGTCAGAGCGTTCGCTGGATGCCCCAAAACGTTTATGTTGAGCAAGGCGTAGCTGTTCCTCGTACCAAGTCAGTTGTCGAGTTAGATACGCTACCTTTTGCTCTAATTTTTCGTTTTTCTCTTGAAGAGAATCATAGGATTCCGTAGTTAGAACAGGTGTATTGGTCATGATATATGAATTCGACAAAAAGTCTGAAATCCCTTGTCACAAAAGGAATTTTTGAATATTTTTATTGGTTGTGATACGTTCCTGAGATGTCAGATCACTGTACGAGCAACTACCTTCGGATGCGCCTTGCTTTGATTCAGTGATAACCCATCTAGAAGCCAGCGAAGCTCTCGATAGTCCATGGCAATGGGTCCGGAGTATGAAGCGTCAGGCCATTCAAACCGGCCTCTTTCTAGGCGTCGGTAGTGGAGCCAAAATCCATTGTGCTCCCACTGTAAAATCTTCAGCTTGTCGTGTCCTCGGTTGCAAAAGACGAACAAACATGGCGCGAAAGGGGCAAGCTCAAAAACCTCCTTGACCAACACCGCAAGTCCGTCAATGGACTTGCGTAAATCCGTGCTGCCTGGCGCCAAGTACACCGACTGTTCGAGGTTGATTGCACTCAGCATGATTCTGCCAAGACATGAACGATTTGTTTCAACAGGATGGGATTGAACCCGTCTTGCACCTCGATGGATGCTGAACCGATATGGATGGTCATTGTCGGACCGGTAGTAATTGTGGTCGTGGGGCTTTCCGTTGTCACGGACAGCCATCTGATTGTCGGCGAAGTTGATTCTACAGTGCTCTGCTTAGAGAACTTATGAATCCAGCGACGCAACTGATTGACCTTAAGGTTGTGGACCTTACACCATTCCGCCGCTGTTTGGCCACTCTCTCGAAATTCTTCAATACGAGCTCTCCAATGAAGCTGCACTTCTTCTCTAGACATGAGAAAACACCCCTCGGGATTTGTTTGAGGTCATTATCCCCCCCAAAAAATCTCTGCGCGAGGTGTCCTCTATTTGACGCTCAC
>NZ_JAMCCX010000082.1 GCF_024706985.1 Alicyclobacillus sp. SP_1
CAACCAACGCTCGACATCGCCCGCGTCATGCTCGCCGACGCGCTTCACCTCAGCCAACTCGAAGGTCATGCTCGCGTCTTTACCGAGGCACAGCTCGAGAGCCTTTGGGATCGTGTGCGCGTCATGGGCCAAGACAAGGCGTTTCGCTTTCAGAACGTGCGCGTCTCGACGTATTCGGCAGGCCACATTCTTGGCGCCGTGGCGCTCGGCTTTGAGACCGAGGACGAGGGCAGCGTACTCTTTACGGGCGACTATTCCGTGACCCCCGGTCGCCTGATAGGCGGGCTTCGTCTTCCTCGCGGTACCCACTACGATGCCGTCCTGACCGAATCCACCTACGGTTCGCGCCTCCACAGCAACCGTTCTCAGCAGGAAAGCGACCTTGTGGAGCAAGTCTCCGCCGTCCTTGACCAAGGCGGCTTTGTCCTCATCCCCGCCTTCGCCGTGGGACGCGCCCAGGAAGTCCTGCTCATCCTCCAAAACGCCCTGCGCTATCGCAAAGACCTCCGTCCCTTTCCCATCGTCGTCGACGGTTTGGTCCGACGCATCTGCCCCATCTATGAGTCGTATCCACATCTCTTGCACGGCTCGGCCAAACGAACCCTGCACACGAAAGGACGTTTGTTTGCGCCAGAAGATATCACCTTCATCCGCTCCCCCGAGCAACGCAATCTCGTCCTCCAGGGGAAGCCCGCTTGCATCGTCACGTCCTCCGGCATGCTCTCCGGGGGCCCGGCGGTCTTCTATGCAGGCGCACTCCTGGACCAAACGAACAACGCCGTCTTTTTGACCGGCTATCAGGACGAGGAGTCCCCAGGCCGTCTGCTCCTTCGTCTGGCCGAGCAGGACCCGAGCGAACGGCGCTGGATGTTGCCGGATCGCGTCGTCCCAGTGCGCGCCAAAGTCGGCCTATACGCGCTCTCCGCGCACGCCGACCGCCGTGAACTGGCCCACGTCGTGGCGGAGGTTCGACCCCGGCACGTATGGCTCGTCCACGGCGACGAGGAGGCGAAGGCAGGACTGGCGCGGGAAATTCACGCCCACCTTCCGGCGTGTCCCGTGGAGCACGCCCTGGTCGGTCGCACCTACGAGGTCCAAGGAACCTCCGTCGGTCGCATCGAACTCCCGGACGGAGAAATCCCCCTCCGGGTAGCTTCATGGAAGCGGCAAGTCCTCGCCTTTCAAGAGCCGGGTGGGCCGCTCCAACTCGGCTCTTGCACCCAACAAGCCGGGGGAACGTGTACAGTGCGCCTCCTCGACGGCTCCTTACAGCGCGTTCCCGTCGCGTTCGTTCGAGACGCCCTCGGGCGCATCCCGCCCGGTGAGACGCCAGAGTCGTACATCGAGGGTTTGGCGGCAGCAGCCCAAGCGTGTCTGGCATCCGAACGATACTTCGGCGGCCGTCCCGCCGAACGCTTGGCCTACCTCCTCGCCGAGAAAAGTGGGGCGCTCTCCCCGGCCGACCCCTACGGTAAAGACGCAGTCGCCGAACAACTCGCCCCCTACGGCTTTCGCAAGATCGAGTCGGACCCGAGCACTCAGACGTTTCGCGTCTTCGTCCACTTCCCTTGGGCGATCCCTGCGTCCGTTCGTGACGCCATCGAAGGCCCCAGCGTGAACGGCTGGACGTATCGCATCGAGGAACAGGTCTATCCTCCGGCGCTTCAGAAGCTCGTGGAAGCCCACTTGCCGGGGGTCTTGACGCAACCTCCGAAGCTGTTCCCGCTGGAGAAGCGGATTGCGATCCCGATCCTCGAAGCGAACGGGGCACTCGACGAAGACGCCATCGCCCGTGCGCTCACGAAGGTTGTAGGCGGCACCGTCCAAGTCGTCCGCGCAGGCCAAGCCAAGACGAACGGGCGCTTGGAACAAAACGAAGCGATCCGCCGAGTTCAAGCGCGCGTTCCTGACCACTTCGGACTCCACAAAGTCGGGCTCGATCTGCCAAGGAGCGCCCTTAAGCTGTCGGTATCCTTCCCGGATGTCTTACCGGATCCCGAGGCTAGGGAGCTTGCGGCAAGCCTTGAACGAGAGACCGGCTGGAAGATCGAATGGACCGACAAAGTGAATTTGGAGCAATTGGCCCACGTGGCCCACCAGTCGACGCGCGCGGTCGGTAGTGTCCCCTTCGGGCCCCCGAGCCTCCACACCCAAAAGAAGCTGCTGGTGCAACGGATCACCCGGCCGCTTCCGGAAGACGCCGAAAAAGCGGCCCTGCATCGCTTTCAGGACACGACCGGATGGCTGCTTCGGTTCGAGGCAGGCACGTCTGCGAAAGCCTCCCCGGTTCCTTCTTCCGCTTCCGTCGAGGGTGGACGCATGGAAATCAATCGAGCACTGCAGGCCGTCGAGCGGCGCTTTCTCGACCAACGCGTCCCCATCTACAAAAAGTCGCTTCGCAACAACCGCGTGGAAGTGACGTTTTTGACGCCTGAGTTCGGGCAAACACAGCAAGAGACTTTGGCGGAGTTGGC
>NZ_JAMCCX010000083.1 GCF_024706985.1 Alicyclobacillus sp. SP_1
GCCAAGGCTTTTCGCTCTCACCAGAAACGGCGTCTTCAAGGTTCTGCTTGATGCGATTACCTAACTGCGTTGTAGTGCTAAGGTTTTTTGATACATCCCATGGATTCTTCAGGTGTTCTAAAACATCTGCCGCAATAATGTAATCAAAGTACTCCAAAGGATACGCAAGCGGTTCCTCAGCGTCCATAGCACTGACAGTGCAAAATGTCGATGCAACGTCAGCACTATTATGATTCAATTCAATGCCATGCAGTTCAGAATTTGGATAGTAATTTTTAATTTGCAGCAAGGTCGCACCACATGCACAGCCGACCTCTAAGATTTTAAGTTCATCTGTCTTCTCGTGTCTATCCATAAGTTGGATAATTTCATGGCGTATCAGCATTGAATAGGATGGATTAAATCCCCATTTAGCAATAAATTTTCGACTATTTGATGTCATTAATTCGTTATACAAAACAGGATCTTCTCGAAAAGTCGCGGAGCCAAAGTGATGAACAAACACATCCTTACATACCACCAGGTCGTACCCCGCTTTTATTATCCGGATCGAAAGGTCATCATCTTCGAAGTTCCCGGGCGAAAACCTTTCGTCTAGTCCACCCACATGATCAATTACGCTCCGCTTGATTAATATACAAAACCCTACAAGTTTCAATCTCCTCTCCCATACCTTATAATTTTCCACACGTATCTTTGCTGCGTAAAGCTGCATTTCGTTTATATCGTCACCGTAGTTCGTTTCTATAGCCTGATAATTCGAAGCGTTATTTGTGACCGGCCCAACTGCGCCAATCGTGTTTGAGCTATATAGACAGGAGATCAGTGAGTCCAACCAATGCTCAGTCACTACGACATCGTTATTGAGCAACAGGATATTCTGCCCCTGCGATTGGGCAATTCCTTGATTACATCCCGCAGGAAAACCTACGTTACTCGCGTTAAAAATAGGCGAGATATCCGTCTGGCGTAGCAACCACTCCTTGGTACCATCTGTAGAACAATTGTCAACAACAATGATCTCATACGTATTCGGGGTCGTCCATCGACGAATGCTCTCAATGCATAGTCGTGTGAAGGCCAATTTATTATGTGTTAGGATGACAATGCTTGTTATACACGCATGTTCCGACATTCTTCAGATCTCCTTATTTTAAACTAATCAAGGGCATGTAGCCATCCATATCACAAATCCGCGAAACTCGGTACAGCTTGGCTCAAATATAGTATATATTACGAATTACTAGCGGCCGTGGACGACGTCCACAGTCTCGCACAAACGCTAGCTCCCCACGCGCCTCCATGTCTCCGACCAAGTCTTCCAGAAATCTAACATCGATGAATGGTCGTCCGCTATAGAGTCCGGCTTAAGAAACCATCGAACAGCCACCTTGTAATAGTAGGCGTAAGATAGGTCGGCTTCTCGGGAACCATCGACGTTTGGATTTAGCGACGACCTAATAAAGGTTATCAAATTCTCCAAATCTTCAATAGATTTTCTCATGTTTTCGTATTTGCATTGCTCATAATATGACAATATTTGAGTAGTGAGTGTCACTCCTCGGTCATGAAGGGATGCCAATTGCAAGTGAAAAGGCATACTTCTAACCGAAGTTTGAAGATAAATGTCACTCGCTCGCATAGTAACACCTCCAATTTCCGCACTTTTGAGCGCAATTGAAGCAAATTCCTGGTTTTGATCAACCTTCCAAAGCTCTAAAATATTCCTCAGTGTTATCGAGTCTGGATATTCCTCTAAACCGAGTAGCAACAACTGCACCGCTTTCATTCTATCGTTGCAGCGCAGTGCCATATCACACTCTAGAAGTATTCGTCTTACTGTGACTGAGCCTGCCATAGCCCTACTCAACTGCCTGTTAGCATCCTCATAGCACTTCTTTGTGAATGCATCTAAAGCCAGAAACTCGTTTTCCCAAGGAATCTCACCTTGCCACGAGACACCCTTAAGTTGAATAAGAGTGTCTTTGTACTGGAGATACTCAAAGACCTCTTCACGATCCGGGGCATTCGGGAGCCAACTCGACAAGATCTGTGTCGCATTCATGCAAACGAGATCTCTCACAAACGAACAAATAGGAGCTCCCTTCCAGCCAGCTTCAAAATAATCTTTGAGCTCTTGTTCCCTTGGACTACGCGGTTCTATGTTACCAATATCAAGGCTGTTCTCTATTGCGACAATGCGCCGCCACAACCTATACTCCACTTCGTCGTCAACTTGAAGTTCTTCGTAACACGATTTGGGATTTTCGCGACATTTGACCGCAATTTTGGCCCTCTTCGTAACCCAATTGGCGCCGATTCTTGCTTCGACTCGCGTAACGACTTCCATAGCATCCGGCAAATCACTTACACAATAAGCCTCCGCATAGTTGCAAAGTGTCTGGAAGTCAGTGATTCTACTTTCTATTTCACTTCGAAGAAAATCCGTATCCCGCGGTAACAAGTCAAACAAATGTAATATGAGCAAATCTTGGTTTGGGTTTTCTAAGAATGATTTAAAATAAGAGTCTCGCGCACTTTCTTTGTCTCCTACCAACGACCAAGCTCGGCCGAGAAACAGAGACGGTAAATATGTCCCCATCCCCTTCACTAAATCAAAAAGCGCTTCGGGAGGGTCACCCAAGGAGTGGGCTCGTGTAAGCGGGGCGATGGCGGAACCGGGTGACTTCGTCTGAACGAGCAGCATGCCCAACCTAGAATGAAACTCGGCCAATTCAGGATATATATTACAATATCGTTTCGCTACCAGAATGGCCTCGTCTTTTCTCCCCAGTCCATCTAAGCACGACACATGAAATACAAAAATTCTAGCAACAATGTGGTCCCATTTTGACGAGTGCATCTCGGCTATTATCTTTATACTTTCCTCAATAAGGTCCAACGATTGTTTATATTCACCTAGACGGACATATTCCGCAATGAGGTTGGAACGCTGATATAAATCCTGCGGATTTCTCTGCAATTCAGTCCTTATCAATCGCACATTACGTGCTGACTTGTCCTTAGCATGTACTACCTTATTGATATATCCGAGATGGTGAATGTCTAGATCCAATTTCTCAATCGATTTCTGAGCATTTAAAATGGCACCCGCCACTTGTTCATGAACAGAACCCGTGTACATATAACCGCGGCGAAAGATGCGAACCACCATTACAGGACGCGTTCCTACTAATTTGTTCCCGTTATCAACATAGTTTTGTATGTTTACCATAAAACCATCTGCAGCAGAATCTTCTAGGGAAGTCCTTAGTTTCTGTTTTTTAGAGGAATCCAGCCACTCGTCCGCGTCGATAACCAGGACGAAATCCCCACTTGCATACCTCAAAGATTCATTTCTTGCGGCAGAAAAATCATGACTCCATTCGTAATCAAAGACTTTGTCTGTGTAGGCTTTAGCGATTTCCCTTGTAGAATCCTTCGAACCAGTATCCACTACTATAATTTCATCCGCTATCCCCACAAGAGATTCTAGGCAGCGGGCCAAGGTCAACTCCTCATCCCGAACGATAAGACATGCTGAGAGTAGCACGCACAAAGCACCTTCTTCTTAATTGATTTTCGAGAAATTGGATGAAAGCCCGCAATTTCAAGACAAAGTGCTCATTTCCCATTTACTAATTGCGAAAAACGATACGCTCGGTGGGCATGAAGTTGGGAAACGTATGCGGTGAACTCCGACTGCATGTCCTCTACCATATGTTGGATTCGAGTGATAATCAATTGCGTACATTCAGAGGCTGTCTCTATATCGAGCAGTGACAAAGTGACGCCGCCCTGGACGCAACGCTCAATCAAGTCCATACGATGCTGAAGCAAGACAAACACATCGACAAATCGTCTATTATCTAAGGCCTCGAGTATCATTGAGCCGAGAAGATGAACTCGCTCAAAATGTTCGTCCGCTGTTTCCATCTTTTCACCCCCACTCAAAGGGTCGTACTTGTCGAAGATGAAGTACTGGAGGACGAACTGCCGCCCATCAACGCAGCCAACTGTTGCATTTGCGATTGCGATTGTTGCATCGCGAGATTCAACTGATTCAATTGCTTCGTAAAGTCATCGACCTGCTGCTGTATCTGTGAGTTAACCTGAGTCAAGTAACTTTGAATATTTTGTTGCTGTGCTTGCAAAGAATTAATGTCACTCTGCAAAGGACTAACTTGATTATCGCTACCCACTAGATACGTGTTCAGTGTAGCATTCATATTTCCCAAAATACTACCTGTCTGGGGTATGGCTGTGCTTGCGTTCATCTGAACAACGCCAAACAATTGTTCCACAGCTTGAGGGTTACTAGTCATTGCATTCTCAAACATCGTTTGCCCACTCTGGAGGGTGCCCGTAAACGTTGAACCAGCAAAGCTGTAGCCAGAGGAAGACTGAAATTGCAAATTTCCATTGGTCGGATTTACTACGATGCCTATCGATGAAAGGGAGTTAACGGCAGCAGAGCTGGTACTTATGACATCATTCAGGGTCGATGGCAACTGAGATAGCAAATTATTCGCATTGACGTCCGTAAATAAAGGACCGGTCGTCGGAGCACTGGATGAACCAGAACCCGCCTGGTAAGATGTGTCTTTATGGAGCAAATTAATAAGTGTGTTGTAAGCATCCATCCACGTCTTAACCGCCGTAACACTTGACGATGGGTTTGAGGCGATAGTCAGGGTCGCTGACTGGGAGGACGACACCAGCTGCGAAACGTTAATCACAACATTCGGGATGGCATTCGAGAAGCTATCTGTGCTCGATGTGAAAGACTGTCCGTCAATCGTCATGTCGGCGTTGGTCGCGGTACTTTCGTTGGCGAATCCAAATTGACCGGATGACGAGCCTGAGACAGTGTCCGAAATTGTAAACCCATTGGCAGTTCCAGTCTGAGAAGAAGAGAGGGACAACGCATATCCGTTCGACGTGTCAAGCACTTGGGCTTGCACACCTGTAGAACTCGTATCAGCGTTAATCGCTTGGCTGATGCTCTCCAGACTCTCCCCAGAGGTCACACTAATAGAAGCGCTCGAGTTACTGGAACCTGAAACTGGCGTTAACGTCAATGTTCCCGCTGACAGGGTCGATGTTCCAGACGCCGATGTCTGTAAATTCGCAGTTTGAATGGATGTCTGGTAGCCAGCCAAGCTAGTCACCGAAATGCTGTAAGACCCAACCTGAGCTCCTGCACTGGTCGTTGCGGTAAAGGCGGTGGTATCGCTCGATGTTGCGGTTACAGAGTTCCAGTTTTGAGAGCTAGCAAGAGTTTGAGTTGCAGTTTGAAATGTTTGAAGAGCCGTCTGCAAATCAGAGAGGGCACTTTCCGAGGTTTGCAAGCTATCAATCTGTTGCTGCGGCTGTACCGTCAGTTCTTGCTCCAAGGCTTGCTGCATGGCCTGCGTATACTGCGTCACAGGGAGTCCAACGCCGCCAGGATTGGAAATCGTATTAATGGCCTGTAATGGATTAAAGGACACGTGATACCTCCCCTTTCCAAGCAAGATAGGCTAGTGGCCCACAACGTATGTGGGCCACCAACTGAACAACACAGCAACACGAACTAGCTCAAGAGCTTCAAAATAGCATCCGGTTGTTGCTGTGCCTGTGACAACATGGCGATGCCTACTTGATTCAGGACTTGCTGCTGACTGAAATTGGTGTATGTCTGCGCCATATTGGTATTTGTGATGGTCGAATCTGCATTTTGCAGATTTTCAGAAGAATTTTGAAGATTAGATATCGTGTAATTCAGTTGATCTTCGACCGCACCAACGTTCGCTTGATACGCTGAGAGACTCGTAATGGCGGCTTGAACTGCGGAAATTGCCGCTTGAGCCGATGCCTGTGTGCTAATCGACACCCCAGACATACCCAAGGCAGATGAAGTGATAGTTGCCAAAGTAACCGTCAACTGCTGATCCGTTGTATCTTGTGCTCCTACCTGGAACGTTAGTCCCGTCGTTGCATAGTTGCCGTTTAACAGCGTCATGGTGTTGAACTGAGTATTTGACGCAATATCATTAATTTGGGTTGTCAAGGCAGTAAATTCTTGCTGCAAATTGTTCAAATCAGTCGACGTCTGCGTACCGTTGGCCGCTTCGACGCTCAGCGTGTTCATCGTCTGGAGAATGCTCATCACTTGGTTCATTGCGCCACTGGCGGTCTGCAGCAAGCTAGTCGCATTCTGTGCATTTTGCGTAGCTTGATTGAGACCATCCACCTGCGAAGTCATCTGCTGAGAGATAGCATATCCCGCCGGATCGTCCGCTGCACTGTTAATACGATTACCACTCGAAAGTTGCTGGTACGAGGTTTGCAACTGATTCTGAACGTAATTCAAATTGGACAGAATGTCAGATGCGGAGGAGTTGTTGTTAACGCTGAATGAGATCCCCATTTTTGTAATCTCCCTTCGAAATATGATTCAAAATATATAACAAGGAGTAACCTCCTGTGTTATCCATTCGGTAAAAAGCTCACTAGCGACGGAAGAAGAACCTCTGAACCCATCTTTAAAGCAGCGGTAAAGACACTTTGATCCGTGTTGAATTGTGTAATGACTTGCGCCATGTTCGCGTCTTCCAAGTCCCCTTTATAGTTCGTGAGGACTGTTGAGTACTGCGACATCTGGCTTTGAAGTGATGTCAACCGCTTGATTCTGGCACCCACATCCGCGTTTGCATTCACAACATTGCTCAGGTTCTCTTGGAGCGACGACAACAAGGAAGACATTGTGGATTGATTCGCATTCCCGGAGGAGAGCTGCGTAACCAAGCCGTCCAACGTACTTTGAAGAGTGTCTGAAGTACCGTTGGGGGCCGTATTCATAATTTGATCCGCAGTTACATTAATGGTGACATTTATAGATGACGAAACCTCAAGTTGAAGGTTCCCAGTAGCACTGGAGCTAACGGAAAAGCCGGTGGAATCTGCGGCACTGGATGACACCGGCGCACTAAGTGGTAGCGTCCCCCCAAACAGGTATCGGGAGCCTTGAGTTGTATTGAGACTTTGATATATACCTCCAGCCAATTGCTTAATGGTTTCCCCGAGTGCTTCTTCGGAGGAAGACGTTTGATTGGTGGAGTTCATCGCCTCTACGACATAGGACTGAATGGACTGCAGGGACGATATCACTTGGTTTAAAGCCGAACTCGTAGAATTCATCCAAGTTAGGCCAGCGCTGATAGTATTCTCGTAGCCACTCGTCTGCGAAAGGGTTGCTCGCACGGACATATCTTGTGATACGGCCAATGGATTATCTTCCGGCATGTTCAAAACTTTCCCTGTAGAGAGCTCATTTTCGAGCGACTGCATCCGTTGATTGTCATTTGTAATATTGTATAGAAACGATTGAGTCATCATCTGCTGAGTGATTTGCATCGAACGCTACCCCCTTCCCCAAAAGAAAGATTGATATAACGACTTCAAACGCTTTGTATCAACGTTTGCAGCATACTATTGAACACGCTAATAAATTTAGCTGCAGCATTATAGGAGTTTTGAAACTGAACCATAAGCGCCGCCTGCTGATTCATGTCCACACCAGAGACGGACTGTCGCAAGGTGGAACTTTGCTGAGCTAGCGCACTAGCTGTCGACTCGCTATTATTGACGCTCTGTGCCTCCACGCCAATTTGAGAGACTATTGAGGCCAGGGACTCATCGAATGTTCCACTACTGGAATACGGAGCAGTAACTGCGTTATCTCCGGCGACACGAACATACTGCCAAGTGCCACTACCCGATTGACCAGCACTTTGCAGTTGGAACATAGCAGTAGCGTTGGAGTTCCCTTCCGGACCATCTGCCGCACCCCCCGCAGCGATGTCCGCCGTGGTAAAAGGCGTATTCGTGCTCGGGTCTGGCGCGGCTTGCAAAACAACATTCCCGGCACTGTCGTTAGTCACCTCAAACAGGGGCGGCCCAGCTGTCCCTCCGAGTGTCAGCCCTTCCGCCTGTTGACTATTCACTTCCGAAGAAAAATTATTTAGGAAATCGTTTACGCTCGCCAACGTGCGACTCGCGTCATCAAGCCCTTGAACATTTCCTGCAATGGCACCTGAGTTAATAGCGGATAACAACGAATTGGAGGGTGAAGTAACCGAACCCTGTCCCGTATACCCGGACGAGGAAGGTAGATAATCCGACGTTTCTGACGGCGAGCTGGGCGGCTCGTTATATGCGGTCCAAACAACGTTGGTCCCGGTAATTGATGGATTCAAATCTTGATTGTATTCACTGGCAGTCCCGTTACCGCCAACCAGAGGGATGGCGTTAGCGCCATTTCCCAAAAAGACGTTCACCGCACCGTTTGATTGAGTGGAATAAGTGATATTCGCGAGCTTCGCCATTTTATTCAGGAATTCTGCCCGCTGATCTAAGAGAGGATTCGGACTTTGACCAATTTGCGTCTGCATCGCAATCTGTTGATTGAGAGTCGCAACTTGCGCCGAGTACCCTACCAGTTCATTGACTTGACCTTCGATAGTTTGTGCCAATCCCTGCTGCTGCTGTTCCAACTGGCTGGTCACGGTTTCGAAGGTTTGGGCGACAGACTGCGCTTGTGAAATGACGGATTGTCGCGCAGCTGTATTGGTAGGATCCGTAGAGAGTGTCTGCCAAGACTGAAAGAACTGGTCGACTGCATTCTGCAGTCCACTGGACGACGGCTCGTTAATAATGCCCTGCAACTGGGTGAGGGTGGTCTGGTGCGCTTGATACATCGCCAAATAACCTTGATTGCTACGGTCTTGTGCATCCAGATATGCATTGGTCTGGCGTTGAATTTGGACAACCTGAGAGCCTTGTCCCATCTGCCCCACGGGAAGCGACTCGTTGTTCGCGGGAAAAGCTTGACTCTCGTCAATCACCGCATTCTCCACTGCATATCCCGATGTACTGGCGTTGGCTATATTGTTGGATATGACATTTTCCGTCTGCTGTGCGGTCTCTAGCGCACTGACTCCAATGTTGAGAGCAAGAAATGTCGACGTCGGCATCTGCGTTCCTCCTTTCCGTCTACGCCACTGCAAAGGCTCGAAGATACAAATCAACCTGACTCAGGCCTTCTGCGCATAAGCCCGATGTGGCGCGAGCACTCTGTTGAACTCATCAGAAACCGCCAAAGCTTGTTCCACCAGCTGTTGCTGAACCCCAACAGACTTGAGCAATTGAGTCATTCGAGCTCGGACTGAATCGTCCACAAGAGATTCCGGGATTGCTTGAAGGTACTGGCACTGCTTTACCACCAAGTCTACCAATCCATTACTTTCCATGCGGGTTAGCCTGTCCTGAATCTCTTGTGTAATACTTTCAATGCGTTCGAGAATCTCAAAAACTTCTGTTCGGCTCATTTCTGCATGCGTCTCGCTCAATGTTCAAGCTCTCCACTTCTCAATACTGCGGCAGCTAGTTTCTCGAAATTCACTTGATATGACCCCGACTTTACCTGAGCGCGAATCGTTTCCATCTTCTTCGACTTGCTCGACGATATGGCGCCGTCCCTCTCGATGGAATTCAGGCGCGTAGTCTCTACCTTATTGGAATTTCCATCGTTTTGAATCCCGTCCATGGGAGGTATCATAGTCATCAATCCCCCTTACACTCCTATACACGGTCGTTTCTCGTCGAATTTTGCGTGCATCTCAGGAGATTTGTAGATTTTTTTTGAGGAAGACAAGCGTTTTTTGATAGGAGCGAGTCACCGTCGATACGGCAACGTCGAGGATATCTGCGATTTCGGAGAAAGTAAGATCTTGCTCAAAATAGAGCGAAAGGATAAGTGCATCCCTCTCTGGCAACCGCTTCAGTTGCTGCACTAGGTCCATCCACAACTCGGTATCGTACGTCGGTTCTCCAGCGTGAATGTCAATGGCGTGTTCAATGTCCACTGTTGTCAATTGTTGATAGGCGTCCAACTTGGAGCGCATGGAGCGGGTTACTTTGACAGGAGACGAATCTCGAACCGCATCGCGCATAGCCCCTTTAACATGCACGAAAAAATGACGACGAATCGCCTCCTCATCGATTTCATCGTCTACTCGACTGGCATACTGCCACCAGCGCAAACGCGCAGCAGACACTAAGTCCTCGACATCGATGGCTGCACTCTGCCGCAAACGAACATACCGGCGCGCAAGCCTCAGTACATAATTTTCTTGTTCTTGAGTCCAACCCGATTCCAAAGGGCCTCTCGTTCCTTTCTGAAAATAAGGGCAAAATAGATATTGTGTTCCTGATTGTTGGTACTTTCCCGAGCGACTAAAGAAGCCCCATGATGAGCGAATATCGTCAATACGAAGCTCTGGAGATCCCGCTCTGCGAACCAAGAAAGTGCAGTAGCTAATACACCTTAAAGTTCGACAGAGGTCGACAGAGGAAAGCGAACCTCATCGCTTCGTCCCCTCCGCGACATCAATTTTGGAACCATTCCTCTGTTTTGGTCACTTTCTACCATCCAGTTTCGCCATACAAAAACCGACTCACACAACCAATCCATCGTCACAGGCGAGACAAACTGCGGTACGAGCCCACTTTTAGACTTCCTCAAGTGGCTTCGTGGCCAAAATGACGACCTGACTCGTGATGTGAAACTGTGGCTGCAAAACTTCTTGGCGGTAGGCTGCCAAACAGTCGTCAAACTGGCTGGCCCCTAAGATGCCGTGGGCTACCATATCGTCCTTTGCAGCCTCAAAGCGGCGAATGGTGAGTTGCACGCCAGGGTCTTCCACGGTTGTTTGAATGAATTGGGTCTGTGGCAGGAGCGCGGTGGCCGTGATGTCGAAACCGGCATGTTTCAGGAGATGAGGCATCTTTCGGCCGATGTTGCGGTCCCTACCCTCCGCCGACTGCAACTCTGCGAACGCGCGCTGCAAGGCCGCAAAGCCCGTGTTCGTATTTTCTGGGTAGGTGATGGTAAGACCATCGTCCACGTCAATGACGCAGAGGACGCCACCTGGTTTAAGGCGACTTCGAAGCGCCATGACTGCTTCGTAAGGATTGCTAAGGTGCTGAAACAGGAACCGGGCCGTGGCAAAGTCAAACACGCCCAATTCTTCCTTCGACCGCAGTTCGTAAACATCAGCACTGACGAAATCAACGCGCGAACCAAGCTCAAAGACAATCTCGAGTCGGTCATCCAAAGCACGGGCAATGCGCTCTGCGACGCCAGTCAGCGCGTCATCCGAATCCAGAGCTGTGATGTCGAGGCGTTTGGTTGCAGCGAGATCGAACGCCAAAGCTCCAAAGCCAGAACCAACATCTAACACCCGCATGCCATCTTTGAGTGGCAAATGGGGTAACAGCGAACGCCGCGACGGTCCCGTGTAAATCGTTTGTTCCAAGAGCCAACGCTGGGGTAAATCCGGCTGGTTTAAGAAGTCACGGTACACTTCATCGTGCACGTGAAGTCGAGATGTCCATGCGGAAGTGGATTCTGCCAAACAGGTCGTTCCTCCCTAGGCGAACAGTGCGCCAAGATTCCGATACTGGCGAAGCAAGTCGGGGATACGCGCACCAAGCGGAGCGCCAACACCAAGGCGGGCGTCACGAGTACGGTATTGGTCAGGCGCAACGCTTTGCTCGCTCTGACCGTCACCCGACCGCTTCTCAAAGCACCGTGATAGCCATGTTCGACTAGAGCAGGGCCGTTTCCTGCTCGGACGCTCAACGAGACTTTTTGGGGGGAAGCATCGTGGCCGATAGAATCGCCACTAAAATGGCAGACAGTCCAATGACCCAACTGTGGGACGGCACAACATCAATGACGGCAATAAACAACAGGATGGCGATGACGTTGACGACGAGCCTCGTCCACATAGATAGTTTCAGTGCGGGCAAAACCAGTTGCAGCACGAACAGAGAGGCGCGCCACACAATGACAAATCCGATTAATTGTGCGATATAAACGAGAATACCCATAGTGTTCCCTCCCATGTCAAAATTCCGCCACCCTTCTGCTCACCGCATTGCCTGAGTTCAGCATTCAGCAGCGGAGAAGTGCCTACGCTTGTTACAGAAGAGGTATGCGGGGTGGACAGTCAACGTGCCAAAAATCAGGGCGCCCCACCAACTGGGACGCCCTTGTCAATACCGTCAATACTGAGGCTCAATCAACCCGTAATCGCCACCTTTGCGGCGATAGATGACATTGACTTCCTCTGACTCCGCATTGCGAAAGACGTAAAAATCGTGGCCGAGCAAATCCATTTGCATCATAGCTTCTTCGATATCCATCGGCTTTATAGGAAAGCGCTTCGTGCGAACGACGCGCGGTTCACTCTCATCCGGACTTCGACTGCCGCCGATAAAATCCTCACGCACCCGCGTTCGCAACCCCTGATTGCGGAAACGCTGGTTTAATTTTGTCTTATGGCGATGAATTTGCTGTTCCAGTTTGTCCACCACGAGATCGATCGACGTGTACATGTCTTCGGACGATTCTTCTGCCCGAAACAAAACGCCATGCAGTTGCAACATCACTTCTACTTTGTGCATACCGCGCTCGACCGACATGGTCACCGAAATTTCGCGTTCTGGCGGAGCATCGAAGTACTTTTCCAAGCGACCCAACTTCTTGTCCACAAAGTCGTGCAGCGCTGGCGTAACTCCAAGGTGATCACCATGTACCTGAATGTTCATGGACATCACTCCTCCTTCGTACGCATAGTATACCGCTGCCAGCCCGGAAAGTCATCGCAAATTGTCTGAAATTATCACAACTCGACCCACCGACCCCTGCGGACCTGTGAACAACACCTCATCAGCGCCCAGATGAGTGACCCCAAGCGGGCTCACGTCAGCGCGAGTAGAAACCTTTCTTCTCTGCGTCCTTTTTCTCCTCCGCGTGACGGCGCATGTTCTTTGTAGACTCTCCGAGTTCTTTCGCCATCTCCTGTGTACACTTGGCACACAGTCGACCCGTTTGCGTCATCTGTCCACAGCGCTCGCACGGATAGACGAGATTTGGATTGTCACGCAGGAGTAAGCGACCATCCTGAATCATCTGGACGATTTTCTCCGACGGAACGCCCGTGTTCTCGACCACATCGCCGATGGTGGCATTCTTGTTTTGGCGCAAGTAGTCGCGCACACGCAAAAAAGCCGCTTCTTCTTCCTCCACACAGGCCGGGCAGAGGTCTCGGCGAACTTTGTTAAAAATGCGCCCACAACGCTTGCAATTCGCTATCGGCACGTCCATCCCACCCCCATAGCTAGTATACTCGCGACCAATTCTCGCCACTAGAGGAAAGACTGCCGAATCGACAAATTTCTTACCAGCCACCCATAGACACATCGTTCCGAAATCAGCTTATCAGGCGAGCGACTTACGGCACGTAGGCGACGGCCGCGCCCATCACATCGGCTGCCCCCGCCTGGTAGAGTGCACTGGCACATGCTGCCATGGTCGATCCGGTCGTGACCACGTCATCCACCAACAACACGCGCTTACCCGCAACCTCCGCTCCCGCTCGCGCCAGCTCAATCTGGCCTTCGAGGGCCTGCATTCGCTCACTCTGCGACTTGCTCGTCTGAGATTCGGTAAATCCCCCATGCCGATTCTCTTTGATGAGCGCCGGCAGAACCGGAGCGGAAATTTCTCGCGCGAGCACTGCAGCTAAAAGGTACGCCTGGTCATAGCCGCGCTTCGAAAGACGGTCTGGAGACGTAGGTACTGGCACAATCCAATCCGGCGCCAGGGCCCCACCTGAAGCTCCGAGCGCCACCGTGACAAGCGCCATGCCAAACCAATCCGTCAACTCGATGGCGCCGTCATACTTCCATGCCCGAATCATCGCAACGAGCGGCCCCTGGTAGGGCATGGCGCCGAGCACGCCTAACGGCTTGACGTGAAAGCCCCTCCTGGACCCTCTTCCAGCGGCAACCAGCGGAGGCAGAGGTAGGTGGCGAAGAGCGGGATCGAGCGAAATTTTTGTTATGTCCTGTAAACAAAAGGGACACACCCGCAGAAGCAGGTGCATCCCAAAGCGATGAGGGCTACCAACGGCCGACCGCCGTGGTGCGCTCCGCCCGCACAAGCGACAATGGTCCGTTTCGAGAAAGAAGAGGTGGTCGAGAAAACGCTCTTTGCAATGTTTCCGCGCAAACGCCGGGTGCCAGCCAGGCGGAGTCATTCGCATGGCCGATTCACCGTCCTCTCGTAGTAGACCAAAGCGAGCAACCCTTCTCCCACATGCGCCCCAATGACCGGCCCCAACTCTGCCACTTCGATACTCGCGTTTTCCACCTCCGAGCGGAGTTGTTCGGCCATCGAGAGCGCATCTTCTGGGCGATTCGCGTGCACGACCCCTAGTTGAAGGGGCGCGCCCTGCGCTGCATCCGCTTTGAATTCCTCGAGAATCCGCTCCAGTCCCTTACGGTGGGTGCGGACTTTTTCGTAGAGATCGATTTTTCCATCGCGCACAGTCAAAATGGGCTTAATTTGGAGAAGCGCCCCAAACACCGCTGAGGCTCCGCCAATTCTCCCACCCCGATGCAGTGCTTCCAGTGAACTGAGCAAGAATCGCGACTTCATGGTGGCCAACGCGGTGCCCCAGTGCGCGAGAATCTGCTCTCGCGTGGCCCCCTGTTCGCGATGCAACCACGCCGCATCTAACAGTGGCCCGGCGATACCGTAGCTGGCAATCCTCGAATCGACCACACACACCCGCTCCGTAGCCACCATCTGCGCCCCTTGATTGGCAGAGGCAAACGTACCGCTGAGGCCATCCGACAGCGTGAGGCAAAGAACCTCGTCGTGCGTCTGCAACAGCCTCTCAAAGACCTCCGCAAACGCACCTGGAGACGGCTGAGAAGTGGTGGGCAGGGTCTTCTCATTGCGCATCCGCTCATAAAACTCGCGGTGCGTCAAATCCACGCCTTCCCGAAACGACTCCCCGTTC
This sequence comes from Alicyclobacillus sp. SP_1, assembly GCF_024706985.1. GTDB lineage: Bacteria > Bacillota > Bacilli > Alicyclobacillales > Alicyclobacillaceae > Alicyclobacillus_I. Next base: position 14,919 of record NZ_JAMCCX010000083.1, read on the forward strand.
ATCAACACTTGAAGTGGAACCACCGTAATCTCATAGCGGTCCCGGTCCTCATCTCGCAAATAAGCCGTACTGTCCGTGACCAGCGCGATTGTTCGCATCGACGTCCCTCAACTTTCGCTAAGCTTGCGGCACCAGAGGATGGCCGCCCTTGCCTTTGCTCGACCCGCCACCCGCCGCGCCACTCTTCACGCACCCGGGGCTCCTTTACACGATGGAGAATTCCGACTCATCCGGCAGTTGGCTGTCCAGCCGGGAAAGTGTAAACCAAAAGTCGCTGCCTTTCCCTATTTCGCTCTTCACCCCGACTTCGCCTCCTAGCGCCGTCACGATGTGCTTGACAATCGACAACCCCAGACCCGTGCCGCCCGATGCCCGACTGCGGTCCCGATTGACGCGATAAAACCGCTCAAACACCCGCCCCAAATGCTCTTCGCCAATGCCAATACCCGTGTCGACAACGTGGACCTTAACGCGATCGACCAATATTTCACAGCGAACACTCACCACTCCGCCCTGCTGGGAATAGTGAATGGCGTTGCTCATCAAATTCAAAAACACCTGCAACAACATGTCGTCATCCGCCCACACCGCGACATCTGGTAAACTCTCAACGCGCATGACAATCTGCCGCTCCTCGGCGACGGACTGGAGCCTATCCAAGGCTCGATGGACGATACCAGGCAAGTCCACCGCCACGAGTTGAACGCGGTGCTCCTCTGCTTCGAGCCGCGACAATTCCAACAGGTCGGAGACGAGCGCACTCATTCGGTTCGACTCGTCATAGATGGTCCGGAGGAATTTCTGCCGCGTCTGGCGCGGGATGTCGTCATCCAAGAGCGTCTCCGCAAAGCCGCGAATCGCGGCAATCGGCGTTTTCAATTCGTGCGACACATTCGCAACAAACTCACTGCGCATGCGCTCCAAGCGGCGGAATTCGGAGACATCATTACAGAGCATCAGCACATCATACGCTGTCTCAGCGGCGCCGCTCGACTTCGTCTTCGACAAAATCGGCACCAATCGCACCATAGCCGTCTGATTTTCGCGAATGTGCAGTTCACTTTGCCACGGCGCGCCAAACAGCAGCGCATTGTCGATGGCTGCACCGAGATTGTAATTCCGAAACAGCGTCCAGTGCTGGCGATGGGTCCATTGTTCCAACGGTTTGCGAAACATCAGTTGCGCAGACTCGTTCACCATCTCCACGTGCCCGCTGCGATTAATGTAGATGATGCCCGTATTCATATTATGCAAAATATGCTGCAGGACATCTCGCTCACCAGACAAGATGTCGATCTCGCCATCCACATGGTCGGCCATTCGATTAAAGCTGTCTGCAATGGGCTGCAGGAACCCTTTTCCTTCGTGCTCGTACATGCGCATCCGGTAAGTCCCAGACGCCAGAGCATCCAGCGAGTCGCGCAGGTAGGCGAGGAACTGCCGCATCCGGTATGCGCGTACCCACAGCCAAACACCCATCCCAACTACGCCGACAGCCAAACCAATCCCAAAGGCGACAATCATGCGTTGCGCCCGGACGGATCTGTAAATTTGTATCCGATGCCGCGCACGGTTCGAATATACACTGGATTTTTCGGGTCATCTTCGATTTTGTCTCGCAAATGGGAGACGTGCACATCGACAATCCGCGTATCGGTGGCGGAACTGTAGCCCCACACGCGGTCCAGCAGTTGGTCTCGAGACAAGACGTGTTCCTTGTTTTCCATGAAGTATTGGAGAAGTTCAAACTCTTTCGGGGTGATGTCAATCAACTCGCCATCAAACAAAAGTTCATGCTTCGACAGGTCCAAAGTGACAAATCCTGCTTTCAGGACTTTCGGCGACTCCTCGTCTTCCTCATCCTCGCCATCGGCGTCAAAACGCCGTAAGACAGCCCGTGCGCGTGCTACCAATTCGCGCGGAGAAAACGGCTTTTTGACGTAATCGTCGGCCCCCATCTCCAAGCCGAGAACGAGGTCCACTTCTTCATCGCGGGCGGTCAAGAGAATGATAGGTACATCAATTTTATCTTGGCGCAACCGCCGACATATTTCCATGCCATCCATTCCTGGCAGCATCAAATCGAGAACAATCAGGGCCATGCGTGCATGATGCTGTTTGATGACTTCGTAGGCTTGCCGTCCATCCTCCACAGTTTCCACGTCATACCCGGCGCGTTCAAAATTGTACGCGACTAGGGTGCGAATAGACTCTTCATCGTCTACCACCAAAACGGTTGGCACCAAATCGCCCCTCTAAAATTTTTACTTAAGTCTATTGTAACTGGTCACGCAAGGGCCTGCCAATATGGTATAGTTTCGAAGAAAAGACGAACTTATGAAAGCTGTTCCATGACCATGCTTTGAACCCCACATTTTGTGAAGTTGGTGAATAAATGGCCACTATAGGAGAAAAAATTCGCGAAATTCGGCAACAGCGCGGCTTGACGCAAAGCGAGTTAGCTGGCGGAGTCGTAACTCCCAGCATGATTAGTCAAATCGAGGCGGACCGCGCTCGACCTTCCTACAACTTACTTACCAGCATTGCAAACCGTCTGGGCATGCCGATAGATTACTTTATGGATGAAGTGGACGGACAGCACGTCATGGCTGCCTCCATCACCATCGCGGCTTACCACCTCATCAGTGGACGACCACAACAAGCATTGAACGAATTAGACAAAATGGACATCCCCGATGTCTACGGGCCGAGTTACAAATCGTATTTGCTGACGGGCGCGCGGGCCAGGAGAGCACTTGGTGAAGTATGGAGCAGCTTGGAGACGTTCGAAAAACTGCGCGAAGAAGCGTTCCGAACACAAGACCGGCAACTGCTGTACGAGGTTTGCAAAGAATGTGGCACGACCGAATTCGCCTTAGGCAACATCGACGGCGCTATTCACGAATGGAAGAAAGCGCTCAAGTACGGCACACAACTGGTGGAAGACAAAGTGATGTCTCCACTCGATTTTGACCGAGAGTCGCTCAGTATCTACTTGCAACTTCACGAAGCCGCCAAGGTAAGCCGCTTCCAGACGGAAGACGCAGCCCACTACCTTGAGTCTGCAGTGGCACTCGCGGGTGGAGTTCAGACATATCAGAACTTGGCGGATGCCCTCATCGCGTCAGCCATCTCTTTTCTCGATTATGACTCTGGAAAAGCGCGGTCGTTTGCAGACCGTGGACTGTCCTTGATTGAATGCATCAGCCACATGGAACAGGCACTCGTAGCACGTGCCACTGCCAATGAAACGCTGCCGCAAACAGCGAGTGACCCGTGGGTCGAGATTGCTGCCGCATCGACTACCGTCAGCAGCCTGGTCTTCCTCGAAGCAGAGTATCGGCGCGCAGAGAAAGAGATGGACGCACAAGACTACAATGCCGCTCGTAACCGCCTGAGTCGGGCGCGAGACATCCTGCACGAATACGAGCTGGAAGTGCCCGACCTGAAGGCCGACTGTTTTGAGTCCTACTGCACACTTCGCGAGCTGGAAGCCGACTTGTGCCGAGTCACTGGACAACTACAACAGTCTGCCGATATTTTGACAGAACTTCTTCAGATGTCGGAGAGTACCGAGGAAAACAAGCGCACCTCGAAGTGGCTGGCGAACATTGTGCTCCTCTATCGCGACCTTGGAGACACCGCAAAGGTGCAAGAATACGGGGAAAAACTGGCACAGAGGTACGCGCAGGACTTGCCCATTCGGTGGGTTGATACACGAGGGTAACTCCAGAGGGATAGCAGAGTTGCATAAGAGTTGTGGTGTGGGGAATCAAAGACATGGCCGTTTGTTAAAAAATGGCCGTGTCTTCTTCGAATTCAGAGGGAAGAATGCCCACCTCACGAACGACCTCTTTGAATGGCTCAATCAAGGCCGGATCGAACTGAGTTCCAGCACAAGCATCGAACTCATCAAAGGCTTCGAGCATGGTGCGGCGGCGTTGATACGGACGACTCGTGGTCATGGCATCGAACGAGTCGACAATCGTCATAATGCGCGCTTCGAACGGTATCTTCTCCCCTTTTAACCCATGTGGGTAGCCAAATCCGTCAAAGCGTTCGTGGTGATGGCGAATGAGGTCAAGGCACGGGCGCAGAGACTTAATCTCGTGAACCATGTAGTACCCTTGCTCCACGTGGTTGCGCATGATGTCCCACTCTTCTTTCGACAGTGGATCCCGCTTGACCAACACATCAATGGGTGTCTGCAATTTACCGACATCATGGAGGAATGCTCCGATACGAATGTGGCGTTGTACATCCAGACTGAGACCAAGACGCTCCGCCAGCTTACCAGCATAACGCACGTTTCGCTCGGTATGCCGGTACGTATACCTGTCCCTCGTATTCATCATCTGCATATACAATTCGAGAGTGTTGATAATGTCTTCCGACACGTCCAATCCGTCCAGTTCGCGTCGGATATCTTCCACCACCGTGCTGTACACCGCCACGCGGTTGCGCGCGGCAACCTTGATACGATAAAGTGCGTCGTCTGCGGCGACCATCAAGTTCTGCTTTTTATCTGCCATTTCCGGATACCGGGCAACTCCGATAGAGGCTGTGATGTGCGTCTTTTTGGACTGGTCCGGGCCCGGAAACTCGGCTTCTTCGATGGCTTTGCGAAACGCATTGGCCCGCTCTTCGGCAACCTCTACACTCACATCGGGAATGGTAATAACAAATTCTTCACCACTATACCTCGATACCTGTTCCCCTTCGCGCGCGGTGCTCCGCATCAACTTGCCAAGGAACGTCAACGCTTTGTCTCCATGAAGATGTCCGAAAAGCTCGTTGTATCGCTTAAAATTGTCAATGTCCATAAGGAGCACACTGAACGGCTCCTCAGCCGCAATGCGGTCATCCATCCATGTGTGGATGTAGCGATGGTTGTGAAGCCGCGTCAACTCATCGGTAATCGCCAAATCCTTGAAGTGCTGTGCCATTTTGAAGTACTCGCGATAGACTCGCGATACGATGAGTATGAGTGCGGTGAAGAGGATGGTACCGCGAAGGCCGGAACTGTGAATGACAAGCGCGAGCAGATACCCGGTCAGAATGCCTACGCCGTAGACACCGAGCAACGCACCAGTGAAGATCGATTTTGCTCCGTCGACCAGACCGTCTACACCAAACCTTACATAATAGCTGAGAAATACAAAGAACATATTCGCCGTGAAATAGACGACGGCGAAAAAAACAAGAGAAAGTAGGCTTATATGAAAGATTTGGCCGCTACGGTTGAACGTCAGTAGGGACAACTCGTAGGCAATAATGCTCGAGAGGCAGATTATAGTGTAGCTGTATAAAAAAGACAACCATCTTTTCCCTTTTCGGAAGGACAATATAAATCCTGCAACTATACCCCCAAGCGCAACCGTTACCGTAGGATAGCTCAGAATGAAACCAATATAAAACGCTGTTTCCCAAGAAAAGTAGGCTTTTTGACTTATGTCTATCTCGAATGCGGAGGTCAAAGCCAATAAGCCTATCAAGGCGTACGTGACCACGTAGCTGTCCATGTCCATCCTAGCAAACCTTACAGTAATGAACGCTATAAGCGTGATTACGCTAGCAACCTTGAGTGCCGAATAACAATATACTCTCAAGTTTTGAGTCTTAGTCATTGTCTGCCACACCAACCATCCCAGTCATCGAATATACGATAAACACAATGATTCCGATGCTAAAAAGACAGTCCCCAATACTCACAACACTCTGAGGATAAATGTGAATGGGTATAATGTCGCCAAGGAACGGAAGGAATGTGGACTTCGTCATGACAACGCTTTTTCCGTAATTTCCTCTGAGAAGCTCCGCGGCAAGAGTTCTATTGACACTGCGCACTGCAGGAAGATACGCTGGCATCCTTAATCCATTCGCGGACATCTCCAAAAAATTCAGAGCTGTCCCAACGCACGCCATCCATACCCCCGGTTGCTTGATGTTCAGGACACAAAAGAGGATCAGTGTGGTATAGCTCAAAATCATTAGCACTCCATAAAATGCGTGATTTCCAACGTGAATGGATACAAACTGAAGAACATACGACAGGATAACCATCCAAAGCATTCTTAAGCGGATAGTAGAAAGAGAGGCAAATGAACCTCTCCTAAAGAACCCTATGACGAGCCCGCAAATGACGGATAGCCCTTCGAATGCCACCAAAGCACTCTCCTAGCCTGTTTAGTGTATGACACAATCTTAAATACGAAAAGATTGGACCGGCAGCACCGGTCCGGGTACATAGATTAAAACTTAACTCCGACACCAGCCTGTGCTGCAATCGTGAAAAGAACAAGTGCGCCTAAAACTGCTACTGCTTTAACGCGTGGTGACATCGTGGGTTCCTCCTCAGATAGGTCCAAAATCAGGACCAATCTGAAGTGCTTGAGCTACTGGTGCGACAGAAGAGTTGCCCGACTTTTGCTAGCCTCGCAAAATGCCGAGTGCCGTAAATGCGATGGTTACTATAGGAGTTACACCCCGATGAGAGCATTATATAGTGAAAACGACAAGATTTTCTACTATGCGGACGAAAAAAAGGACAAAATTTCTCGAAATTTGATAGATTTCTCGCTGAGGCGACATGCTCAGGGCATGAAATATGAGATCTCCGTCCGTTCGTGCGTCACGTGCCGCAACAAAAAAAGACGCTCTTCACGGCGCCCCTGTGCGAATCGAATGATTCTGTTGTGCATCGATGATCGCTACGTCTTGGTCGGAGATTGGGGATAGTCGCGCGGAAAAGCGGCCCCACATCTTCCATCGGGTCGGGTTCCTGCTGCACCAGCGGGTCGGATCAAGGGAAGCGCGCTCCCGATTGCCTCAGCGAGAGCCGCGCCAATCGGTGGCCCGTGTGGCGACTTCACCGCTTCCGCATCCGCGAGCGCGTGGATTCTGGTCCGTCATACTATCATCTCGATGGAGAGTCCAAAAATGCCGAGGTGATGGCTTGAGGAGTACCGGGCAATCGCAAGTCGTAGATGCATCCGATGGCGGGCTCCGCGAAGCAGACGTTGCGGATGACTTCGAGTACTTCGTCTTCACTCGGCACGCGGCAATAGTCGAGGCCCTCGTTCTTGACTTGAAGGAGACGTACAATGTCTTCCGTTCCGTCGGTCGATCCGGTATCGACGACGACAATCCGACACTCTCTCCGATGCAAGAGGTTGCTGCCGAGTATCCAGCGAATAGACCCTTCAATCGTCTCACAGGCATTCTCCACCAACAAAAGGTAGACGACTGGTTCTGGATTGCCGTAAGCCGCCACATGTCGACGTCTCTGATAAGCGCGCACAGATTGCACAACGAGTGTACCAGCACCGTACATCGCGAGTATCCAATAGAGGAGAATCCACCACATCCCCCTCACCCCCTTACTTCCAACATATGCGAGGGCAAAAAAAAGCGGCACCGATGGTGAAGCAATCGGTGCCAAGAGTATGGGGTAAGGGTAATGCTATATCATACGTAGCGCGGTCGCTGGTTCTGTCCGTCGAGCGACGATTTTTCTCTTTCGACCGTCAGACAAGTCGCCGAGCCTAACTTCACACGGTCGGCGCCGACAAACCCGCGTCTTCCAGAAGAGCAGCCGCTTTGTCGGTACGTTCCCAGGGAAGATCGAGATCGACCCGACCAAAGTGCCCATAAGCCGCAGTCTGGCGGTAAATCGGCCGACGCAAATCGAGGTCTCGAATAATAGCTGCTGGCCGCAAGTCAAAATGGCGACGCACCAGTTCGACCAATTTGTCTTCACTGATTTTTCCGGTACCGAAGGTATCGACCGAAATGGATACTGGCTTTGCTACGCCAATGGCGTAGGCCACCTGAACTTCGCACTTTCGCGCTAATCCGGAGGCAACGAGATTTTTGGCCACATACCGTGCGGCATAAGCAGCGCTGCGGTCCACTTTGGTGGGGTCTTTGCCGCTGAAAGCTCCACCGCCGTGTCGTGCGTAGCCGCCGTACGTGTCTACAATAATTTTGCGACCCGTCAGCCCCGCGTCGCCTTGCGGCCCGCCGATGACAAAGCGCCCAGTCGGATTGATAAAGTACTTCGTGTCTGCGTCAAGATATTCCGAAGGCACGACTTTTTGAATGACGTGTTCGCGCATGTCGCGGTCGATGGTCTCCAGAGACGTGTTTTCGTCGTGCTGGGTGGAGATGACAATGGTGTCCACGCGCACTGGCTTGTCACCGTCATACTCAACCGTCACCTGCGTCTTTCCATCGGGGCGCAAATACGGCAAGGTACCCTCTTTGCGAACTTCGCTAAGGCGTCTCGACAGCTTGTGGGCCAGCGAGATGGGCAGAGGCATCAGTTCTTCCGTCTCATCACAGGCAAAACCGAACATCAAGCCTTGATCTCCGGCGCCAATTTCCTCCACCTGCTCATCGGTCAGATGGCGTGACTCCAGTGCGACGTTGACGCCTTGAGCGATATCCGGGGACTGTTCGTCAATGGATGTGATGACCGCACAAGTTTCCGCATCAAAACCAAATTTCGCCCGCGTATAGCCAATCTCCGCCAATGTCCGGCGGACCGTCTTAGGAATGTCCACGTAGCAGGAGGTGGTAATTTCTCCGGCGACCAAGACAAGCCCAGTCGTAACGGAAGTTTCACAGGCAACTCGAGCAAACTTGTCATGCGCCAATATCTCATCCAATACGGAATCTGAAATTTGGTCGCAAATTTTATCTGGATGTCCCTCTGTGACCGATTCAGAGGTAAATAGCCGACGATTGGTCATGGCCATGGTCTATCGCCCTCCCTTATAAAGACCGTTGCAAAACAGAGTAATCGTAGTCTATTTCGGCGAAAGCGTCAAACCGTAAAGAGGTGTTCGAGATTGGGTCGGCTCGATGCGCTGACCAAGATGCTGCCTAAAAATCATGATTGTACATACCATAAAATGTTGCTATCGTTGCCGTATGAGGAGGCTTTTACGATGCATACGACAGCAATACTCGGCACTTCTGACTTTAGTTATCGGAAGAATGGGAAAACAGCGACATTCGATGAGCTATTCCCGGAATTTAACGAGCGCGACCGAATTGGGATAGTCACTCGCAGCCCTGGCGGAAGTGTGGGGGCCAGCGCGCTGCTGTTGGCGGCCATCACGCGGTTCTATGACTTTTATCGCCCGCTGCTCGGCAACGAACCAGGCAAGCTACGTATCTATCCGGACTACTTTATTTTTCATGTCGGACAGAAACAGATGGACCATTATTGGATGGACATATGGCCGCCGAACAAGGAGGTCGTGGTCGAAGATGACCCGGAAGAGATTTTGGAGTCCATCAACGACCGCGGGATTACGCGGTTGCTGGTCGAGGATATCACACCCTCACAACCCACATTGCTCAGGGGGCCAAAAGACAAACACCGATGGCAGAGCGACACCTCGTCCCCCATCTTGCTGGCGGAAACCGTGGCTAGTGCTGAACAGCGGATGGTCACTGCGTTGGCCTACCATCCGACCGGGCAGACAGCTCATCCAGATGTGTGCGTGACGAGTTGCCAAGAAGCTGAACGGTACATTCGGATGTCCATAGAGGAATCTGAAAACTTGCGACCCGAGGAGCGCGAAGCACTGCATACCACCCGAGATGCGCTCTACTCGAACGGTCAAGTCTCCGAGTCCTATCGCAGTATTGCTGTGGCCCAGGCCATCTGTATGCTCACCCAGTCAACGACGAGCGGTCCTGCCACTCGTCGGCACATGGCCAAGTGGTAGACAACGGGAGAACTCGAATCAGCGTTTATGCGGAGCATAGGATTGATTTTGACGCACCACGCGCCATGCGAAACGAGGCAGCGCAGTCTGGCGGCGAATGCGACTCGGTTCACGAAGCAAGCGATACAGCCATTCCACATTGAGCTTGCGGAAGATTTGTGGCGCCCGGGGCACCGTACCTCCCCAGACGTCGAAACTCCCGCCAACGCCAAGCGCGACGCAGGGTGGAAGTTGCGATAGCCACTGATAAATCACCTGCTCTTGGCGCGGTTGTCCCATGCCTACCAACCAAACATCCGGCGCAAAATCCGCAATGGCTTCCATGACGTGCGGCATCTCAGTGGTTGGGAAATAACCATCCCGGCCCGCGAACTGATGCATGGGGAAATCTCGCCGCAGCACCGCTAAACAAGCTTCCAGCGACGGCAGTGAGGAGCCTAGCAAATACACGCGCAACGTTTGATTGCGGCGAATTGCTTCCTTTAATAACTCGAGAACCAATTCTACGCCCGTCACCCGTTCCGGAACGGGACGACCCATGCGCGCCGCCGCCCACACGACGCCAATTCCGTCTGCAGTAACGAGGTCTGCCGCACGGCTGATTTTGAGCACTTCAGGAACCTCTTGACTCTTCATGACAAATTCCGGACCGGCCGTGATGACCATGCGGCGGCTTTTTTCTGCAATCCAGTGCAACATCAACTCAATCGCTTCAGCCGATGTTGTCCGGTGGAAGCGTACTCCGAGTACTTCCACCACATGCTCGGCCAGTGATTCCGTCGACAAAACGAATTCCCCTTCCCAACGCTTTCCTTGGAGATTACATTCGCCGCGAACGCGAAGAAACCCTCCATCCGCCATCGGTGCAAAACGGGTGGAACACGCCCTCTCCATACCGTCGGTTGGGTGTCCATCTGCGAAACACTCTCCGAACAAGGTTACAACCATCGAACCAGACGGACCAGATGATCTCGCCAAACGGAGAAGTCGCTCGAGGATACAAGATGCGGATGAAGCTGTACCAGAATGCTGACCAGCGAGACCGCGGTCATGGCGAGACACAGCAGAGCAACGCCAAGATAAAATACCTGCTGGAGACGGTGTAACACGCCTGCTCTTCCTTTCCCTGACGAAAAATCTCTCTTTTCACAGTGTCTCCCTCGATGCTTTGAATTGAAACGTGCGGGATGCAGAAATCAGCGAGACATTCCCTGTATTGTCAGTCCATTGACTCCCAGTCCATAACATGATACTGTAGACTTGTCAGCAAAATATGTTCGAGTACGTGCGTACTTGGTAGGAGGCAACAAGGTGCAACAAGGGACGGTCAAGTGGTTCAACTCAGAAAAAGGATATGGCTTCATCCAAGTTGAAGGCGGAAATGATGTTTTTGTACATTACACCGCGATTCTCGGAGACGGCTTCCGCACTTTGGAAGAAGGCCAGAGTGTCGAGTTTGAAATCGTCGAAGGACAGCGCGGTCCTCAGGCCGCCAACGTCACCAAGCTGTAAGCTGTAGAAAATTCCAGGTGAGTTGAATCGAAGACGCTCCGCATGCGGGGCGTCTTTATTCTATTCCGCTGAAACTGTAGACACACGGATGGGCTCGGGATGGTTCATCGTGCGGTTAAAAACTAGCACGATGGCATTCAAGACCAAGACCGACATGGTGACATAAAAAACGGATCGAATCCCATAAGACGCCGCCACCATGCCACCCAGTAGCGGACCGACGAGATTGCCCAAAAATGTGGCGCTCGAATTGAGTCCGAAGGCCATGGCCTGCATTTCTTGAGGAGCCATCTTGCGCACGAGGACGTTCAGGCTCGGCAACATGCCGCCAATAAAGAGCCCGAGCAGAAAACGGCCAATAAGCAGGAGCCCGATGGTATGTGCAAGCGCTTGTGGGACATACATCAAGGCTGCACCGCAGAGCGCCACAATGAGAATACGCTTTTGGCCCACTTTGTCACTGTAACGCCCAAGCAGGGGCGAACCAATTAAGTTTGCGAAACCTGACAGCGCCACCACGAGACCCGCCACGACCTGCAGATGGCCGCCGTGGTAGATGGTCTTTGTGAACACGGTGACAATCGGCTCGATGCTCATCACGCCCAATTGTGTCACAAACGAAGCCAGGAACACGGGCAGCAATGGCCGGAGCGTCCAGACGCTCAATTTGGGCCGCTGAATCAAGACTTTCGGGTGCTTGGGCTCCTTGACGAAGAAGAGAACTACAATACTCGTTACAAAGAGCATGCCACCCGTGAACAAAAAGACCAGGCGAATGCCGAATGCTTCTGACAAGACCCCACCCAGTAGAGGCCCGATGAGCCCCCCTGCAATGCCCCCCGTTTGAAGAATGCCGAGAGCTCGTCCAGCTTGGTCTTCCGGTGTGACCGAGGCTTGCAGAGAAATAGCCATCGAGATAAAACCTGAAAAAATCCCGTTGACAAATCGCAAAATCAGCAATTCCCACGGTGCTCCCACGAGTCCCATCAAGGCGGTCATCGCACCCATCCCAAAACCAGCACGCAACAGCATGATTTTGCGGCCCCGCCGATCCGCAACGGCACCCCAAATTGGCTGAAACGCAAACGAGGTCAGAAACTGAGCAGCAAAAATCCAACTGGACCACCGTTCCAGTTGGGCTAGGTTGTGAATGCCTAAATCTCCTATATATATCGGCAAAAACGGGATGACAAGATTCATCCCGGCCATGACTCCAAAATTCGCAATCCAAAGAATGATGAGTGTTCGCTGCCAACTTAGCCCTTCCCCGGCAGCGGGCGAAGAAGACCGACGGTTCATTGAATTCGCGTCTCAATAGCTCGACGCATCCGCTCCGCTTTCGAATCTGCCTGCGGCTCGCTGGTCGCGCGCGCACTCACATACACTTTCAATTTTGGTTCCGTTCCCGACGGGCGAATCGCTATCCACGACTCATCCTCGTAAATCCACTTCAAAACATCCGCTTTAGGCAAGGTCAATGGCTCGCTGCCCACTTCCGAGCCACCATCGCCATAGTTCTTGGCTTCCTGAGACAGGTAGTCTTCGAACCGCGCCAAAGAGATGCCCGGCACCTCGACCGCTTCCGTGCGGAGCGATGCCATGCAACGCTGCATCCGGCGGATGCCGTCTTCTCCTGGCAACGTGACATTGAGCATACGTTCCACAGAGTAGCCATACTCTCTCTGCAGCGCATCGAGCGCTGTCAACAAGGATTTACCTTCTGCTTTGTAACAGGCAGCCATTTCACAGATGGCCAGCACGGACTGAACTGCATCCTTGTCACGAACGATGTCTGACAGGAGATACCCATAGCTCTCTTCGTAACCAAAGAGAAACGTACCCGTTCCAGACTCCTCACATTCCCGGATGCGCGCACCAATATATTTAAAGCCAGTCAGCGTGTCTTCCACGCGTACACCATGCCGCTTGGCAATGCGAGCGCCCAAATCGGATGTGACGATGGTTTTAAAAACCACCCCATCGTTCGGAAGTGTGCCAGCCGACTGGCGCGCCCGGAGCACAAAGTCGACCAAAAGTGCCCCTACTTGATTGCCACTGAGCAGGCGATACTGCATCGGTGCCTCCAGCACGGCAATGCCAACGCGATCAGCGTCCGGGTCTGTGCCAAGTACCACGTCCACCCCCGCCGTCGCTGCCGCTTCCATCGCCATCGACAACGCTTCTGCTTCCTCTGGATTAGGGCTTTCTACCGTTGAAAAGTCCGCATCCGCCTCGGCTTGCGGCCCGAACAGAGACGCCCTCGTGTATCCAGCCAGTTGCAGGACCTCGCGGACAGGCACTGCACCAGTCCCATGGAGCGGCGTGTAAAGGACTTCCAACTGCTGCCGATCCGCTGGTTGAACGAGTTCCACTTGCACTTCTCGTAACACCGCCTCGAGGTAGGCGGTTCGCACCTCGTGAGCCGTCGCGACGACCATGTTGGAATCTTCCGCGTCTTTTGCACCGAGCGTCGGTATGGAGAAGATATCTTCGAGTGCAGGCAAGTAGCGCGATACTGCTCGAACGGCCTCCGGCAACATTTGCCCGCCATCCGCGCCGTATACTTTGTAACCATTGTATTCGGGCGGATTGTGACTGGCCGTAATCATCACACCAGCCCCCGCTTTCAAGTAGCGCACGGCAAACGACAATTCCGGCGTGGGGCAGAGCACTGGCGAGACGCTCGCACGAATACCGACTGCAGCCATCGCGAGCGCTGCTTCCTCAGCGAAGCGACGCGACATCCGTCGGCAATCGTACCCGATGACAATCAAATGGCCGCCGTTCTCCTGCACGTACTTGGCTAGCGCATGAGACACCCGCCGCACCATGGGGACATTCATCCGGTTGAGTCCGGCACCGAGAATTCCGCGCATACCCCCGGTTCCAAACTCTAATTCGCGGCCAAACCGCTCCTCAATTTCCTCTGGTCTGGATGCAAGCATCTGCAACTCACGAGCATCTTGTTCTGAATGGCCCGGGTGTTCGAGCCAGCGCCGGTACTCCTTCGCCGCGTCCATGGTCAGCCTCCACATTCTTTCGAAAATATTGATGCGTCTTCGCCAGCCTCAGTAAAACAGGAGCCGAAGCGAGACACGGCGTCTCGCTTCCAGCATCCTCCTCCATCCGCTTCACCTGCTATTGCAGATGCTGTTGGTAAAAGCCGAGCACTGTCGCAAATGCGTCCCGGGCAGCCGAAACGTTATAAGATGCGCGGTCGTCATTGAAGAAAGCGTGGTGCGCACCCTCATAGATTTTGTATTGAAACGACTTCCCAAGAGACTTCATGTCGTCCGCAAACTGCGGAACCGTATCGGAAATGCGCGGGTCGAGAGAGCCGTAAAAGCCATAGACAGGGCATGCAATTTTCGCCATCGCCTCTTTACTCGGCGAATTGCCGTAGAAGATGACTGCTGCAGACAGATGCGCGTCTTCCGTTGCCAGCAGTGCGGAGAGAGCGCCACCCATGCAAAAACCGACGGAACCAATTTTGCCACCACGCGACAGTTCCTGTTCTTCCCGCAAATATTTTGTGGAAGCGAGCATCTGCGGTACGTACTTGGGCAGATTCATGCCTCCAAAGAGAGTGCCGAACGTGCTGCGGACCTGGGTTCCTTGAGGCTCAGGCAAACGATTCATGGCCTCCTCGCGCTCGGCTGGATTATTCCACGCGCTCGGCGGAACCGTCTCCAAAAACTTTTTCACAGCTGCCACGCGGTCCGCAGCGAGTGCTTCCGGACGTTGGCCGTTCTCCGCGTACAGGTCTGGAGCCAAAGCTATGTACCCGGCTTCGGCAAAGCGCCTTGTCACATGTTGAATGTGGTCGTCCACACCCCAAATTTCTTGAAACACAACCACTGCTGGCTGCGGTCCGGTGACGCGCTCCGGCGCTGCGAGATATCCTAAGTACGCATGGTTATCCCCGTATCGAACCCACTCTGTTTTGACGGTCATTCTCCAATTCGCTCCTCTTATTGACTGTGTTTACCGCACTAGGCGTGCACCTACAACAACGTTCCATCGATTCAACTACAGCTTCTATGATACCGAAAGAAAGCCCCGGAAACAAATTCCGGGATTCGAAATATCGTGAAGCATTCAGTGCTCTGGAACAGTCTATTCCGCGCCCTATCCGCTTCATGCACGGCGGCATTTCACTCGATGTAAGGGTAGATTGACTTCATGCGACGCGGTCTTTCGAGCTCAGCGCCGCTCTCATCACTTATCTCATCACTTAGACGCGTTCCTCTCGCGAACGTGGATAGAGAACTGCATGGAGACCCCTTCGGACCCGCAGAGACACGGACGGATCGGCCACCACATCCTCAGGCCTCTGCACCGCCCATTCTGCTTTTTGCAAGAGGACGCCAAGCACGATACTGGCCTCGAGTTGTGCGTACGTGTTGCCGATGCACGTGCGTCCACCAGCGCCAAACGGAATGTATGCAAATTTCGGCCAAGGTGGGTCTTCTGTGCCCGCGAAGCGCTCTGGCAAAAATGCTTCCGGATGGTCGAAGTACTTCGGATTGCGATGTAAGCAGTAGGGACTGAGAATCAAGCTAGCCTTGGCTGGCAGGAGGATACCCTCGACTTCGAGAGGTTCCGTGGTCTCGCGCAAAATGGTCCAAGCTGGAGGGTAGAGCCGCAATGTCTCGCGCAGCACTTGGCGCAAGAAAGGCGTCTGCCGCCCATCGGCAGTCCAAGTGGCAACATCTGCGGCGGCCCCCAGTGCATCGACCTCTGCTCGCGCCACTCGCTGCACGGCGGGATGCTGGTCGAGCAGATAGACCACCCAAGACAGCAGATTCGCAGTCGTTTCATGCCCGCCAATGATAAAAGTCGAAATGTGGTCGATAAGCTCTGAATCCGACAGCGGTTGCCCGTCTTCGTCGCGTGCGCACACCATAAATTGCAGAGCATTCTCTGGCACCCCACCCGCTTTCTCCAATTTTCGCTTGGCTTCAACGAGAACCGTGGCTGCTATGCTGCGAAGACGGTGCACAGCCCGCACGTGACGGCGAACGGAAGGCGTTGGGACAAATCTGGGTAGAGTAATGGCTGAGAGCAGTTGCTTTGTACTGTAGACAATGGTTTCTTCAATGAGTTCATGCAGCGACTGTCGATGCTCGCCCACAGACACGCCGAAAAGGGTCTCGAAAACGATGTCGAGCGTGAGGTCGAGCAGCGCTTCCGAGAGATTGCGAGGCTGCCCATCGAGCCACGACTCGACGTGACGCACTGCGAGGTGCGCCATCTTCTCCGTACCATCGGCGATGACTTTCGCGTGAAAGGCGGGCTGCAGATATCTGCGCTGTGCCAGATGCAGCGGTCCTTCGCTGGTGAGCAGGCCGGAGCCGAGCGTGTAACCGAGAATTCTCCCCGATTTGCCCTTGACAACAGACGATTCGTGCGTCGCCAAAGCGGCCCGGACAACCTCGGGATGATGGACAATAAAAGTCGGGACTCCAGTGACTGAGGGCAGTTGAATCAAGTCTCCGGAAGCAGCCGAAGAGAGCAGGAAGTCCAGCGGATCGCGCCGAAATTTCAGGTAGAGCGACCAACTGGCTCCGGAAATCCGCGCCCGTTGTATGGGCATACCCACCACAAGCTCCTCCTTCAGAAAGGGTGACATCTCGATGGAAGTGACGGAAAGTCGACCACAATGCGGCGTGCTCACCATCAGTGACGGCTGTTACCATGGCACGCGTGAAGACACGGGCGGACCGCTGCTCATCCGCCTGGCCGCAGACATCGGCCTCGCCCTGCATCGGCACAGCGTAGTCCCCGACGAACAACGCATCATCTCGGCGGCACTCGAAGAACTGGCGAGCGCGCCAGCCGTGCGCGTCATTCTGACCACGGGTGGAACTGGTCTCGCCGCCCGCGACGTCACGCCAGAGGCAACTCTCGCGGTGGTCGACCGAACCGTGCCGGGCATGGCCGAAGCCATGCGCAGCGCCAGTCTTGCCAAGACCCCGTTTGCCATGCTGTCCCGGCAAGTCGTCGGCGTCCGTGGCCACACGCTTATCATCAACTTCCCCGGCAGTCCGCGCGCCGTAGAAGAGTGCTTTGCGGTGGTGGCTCCCGTTCTCCCGCACGCTATCCAGTTGCTCTCCGGGCACACCGCACACAGCTAATGTAAGGGCCCGGCACCGCCATGTTTGGCTCGTGCATTAGGCCGATCCGCCACCGCGAACTGTAAGCCCGTGCATTAGGCCGATCCGCCACCGCGATAGATTCTTCCCATCTCGGCAGACCGACTGGCCGCAGCGGACAGGGCTTCGGCGACCGCCTGCTTCAAACCGGACTGCTCAAACACCTGAACACCGGCGTGCGTCGTCCCGCCCACGGAGGTCACGCGCCGCCTCAACACTTCCGGAGACAGCTTCCAGTCGAGCAGGACTCTGGCCGTTCCCGCGACTGTGTGCAGAAGTAAGGCGCGCGCGGTAGCTTCATCGAATCCGAGCTGTTCTGCGGCTTCTTCCATGGCTTCGAGGAAGTAGCAGACAAACCCCGGTCCACTTCCAGAAAAAGCCGTTGTGGCGTCCATCATGGCTTCGTCCATCTCCACCACAGCCCCAACCTGCTCCAGTAAAAAGCGGGCGAGCAACCGCTGATGGCTAGAGACCTTGGCATGAAACGCGACCGCCGTCACGCCCGATTCGACAGCAACTGGGAGATTCGGCATGGTGCGGACGACTGCCGCTTTCCCGCCACTCGCCTGGTCCAGCAAAGCGATAGGGATACCCGCAGCAAACGAGAGAAGCAATTGCCCATTGAGGTAGGGACGCAATTGTTCCAATGCCAATACGGTATCCGCAGGTTTTACTGCGAGCACGACCACAGCCGCGTCGGCCACTTCCGCGAGCGACTCCGCAGGAGTGATGCCGTATTCACTTTGCAGTTGGTCTAACACATCGCGTCGGCTGCGGTTTTTGACGCGAATTTGACTCGATTCGATGGCTTGGCGCCGAACCAAGCCGCGAATGAACGCCTCCGCCATGGCTCCCGCCCCAAGAACGAACAGACTCGGCTGCCGTCCCTGCGCCGCTCCTTCGCCAAGGGTACTGCCGTCGACTCCTTCTACCACCCTGCACTCACCACCCTTTCGTGCTCAGCGAAACTCATGCCCTAGTCACAAAATCCGTGACAGCCGCCAAAACCTGAAGCTCCCAATCATGCCGATTGAAGGTATGATCCGCTTCTTCCACCAGCATCACTTCTGCTTTTCCACGATACGCTTCATCTCGATATCGATACGCAACCTCATACGAGACCGATTCATCGTGAGTGCCATGGACGAGTAGCACAGGGCCACTGTACGGTGCTGCCCGCGAAAATCCGTCAATTGTCATTAAATCGTCATAAAAACGCCATCCGACCAAATCTCCACCCGCATCATAGAGAATGTCGCCACGGCGCTCAGGCGCTTCTCCAACGCCGCGAGCGATCAATTCACGCATGTTCCCGGCAGCCGCTAAGAGAACCAAGCGATGGACATCCGCTGGTCGCTCCCCCGCCAAAATACCCCCGACCAAGCCGCCCATGCTGAGACCCAAGACGGACACCCGGGTCGCATCCACGCGACGGTCCGCCAAGACCATGTCGAGCAAGGCATGCGCCTCACAAAGCTCACCGGAAACCGTCATCTCTTCAAAGTCACCGTCACTCTCTCCGCTCCCTGAGAAGTCAAAACGAATCGCCGCTACGCCGCGTTCACACAAGGCTCTGCAGATTTTCAAAAAAAGCCGATGTTCCTGCAACTTGTTGGCGGTAAACCCGTGAAATAAGAGCACCGCTGGCACCGGCAGACGGTCTCCATCCGGGAAATGTTCCATCCCTCTCAGCACTTTTCCATCGACCGTACATGTGATGGCTTGCTGCATGTCACGTCACCCTCTCTGCCCCGTCATTCCAGGCAATTCTGACTTTGCGGAACGGGCTTCGCAACACTCGTCCCAAGACTTTCGCGTAAGCCCATTATACCGTCTCCACCAAGGCTTGCGCCCATCCACCGCATACCTGTTGCAGACATCGGTGTCACGCCTTTTTTAGCACCGTAATTGTGAGATAATCTTACAAGCAAACTTGACATCTCGAGTTTAGGACTTCTATCATTAAAAGAGAACTTTTTTTCGACACAACACGTGAGGAGTTGGAGAGTTTGACCGCACGCGAAGTTTTGGATTTGATGCAAAAGCATCATATCGAAATGGTGGATTTCCGTATCGTCGACGTGCCTGGTAGGCAACATCATGTCACTGTGCCCGCCGTGGAAGTGGATGAAGGGATGTTGCAGAGTGGGATTGCCTTCGACGGGTCGAGTATCCAAGGCTTTCGCGGCATCGAACAGAGTGACATGGTGATGAAGCCAGTCCTCGAGACAGTTTATGTCGATCCGTTTTACACCACGCCCACCTTGGGTCTGACCTGTACCATTTATGAGCCAGAGGGAGCAAGGTACGAGCGAGATCCCCGGTATATTGCAGAGAAAGCCGAGAAATTCTTGAAAGACTCCGGTGTGGCAACCGATGCGTTCTTCGGCCCAGAACTGGAGTTTTTTCTATTAGACGATGTTCGCTTTGCATCCTCGTCAGAAGGCGCGTTCTACTCGGTCAACTCGGAGGAGGCCATGTGGAACACGGGACGCGGAGATGAGCCGAACTTGGGTTACAAGGTGAAGAACAAGAGCGGCTACTTTCCGCTCCCCCCGACCGACACTCAGCAAGACATCCGCACCGACATTGTCAAAGAGTTGATGGCGGCAGGCATTCGCGTCGAGCGACACCATCACGAGGTGGCAACAGCCGGTCAAGCAGAGATTAACTTTCGCTTCAACACCTTGACCAAAACAGCCGACACGCTACTGCTTTACAAGTACATCGTCCGGCAAGTGGCTCGCCGCCACGGCAAGGTTGCCACGTTCATGCCAAAGCCGATTTTTGGAGATAACGGAAGCGGTATGCACGTCCATCAAAGCTTGTTTGCGGGCGATACGCCGCTCTTTTACGAAGAGGGAGCATACGGCCACATTAGCGAATTGGCGCGTCACTACATCGCTGGTATATTGATTCACGCACCAGCACTTCTTGCTTTCTCCAATGCGAGCACGAATTCCTACAAGCGGCTGGTGCCAGGTTTTGAAGCACCAGTCAACCTGGTCTATTCAAAAGGCAACCGCAGCGCGGCAATCCGCGTGCCAGTAGCCGCCGTCACCCCGAAATCGGCGCGGATTGAATTTCGGACACCCGATGGCACTGCCAATCCATACTTAGCTTTTGCCGCCATGTTGATGGCAGGCTTAGATGGCATTCGCCGGCGCCTCGACCCGACCGCCGAAGGGTTTGGTCCGATTGACAAGAATATTTACGATCTCGATGCCGCCACCAAAGCTCAGATTCAAAGTGTGCCGAAGTCGTTTGAAGAGTCGTTGCGCGCCCTCGAAGCGGACCATGAGTTCCTGCTCGAAGGCGGCGTTTTCTCAAAGGACTTCATCCAAAACTGGATACAGCTGAAGCACTCGACGGAATTGCAACCGCTCAGTCAACGGCCGCATCCGTATGAATTTCACCTGTACTTAGACCTGTAACGGTCACCCCATGGATTGAGGGGAGGAGGCGTTTGTAGCCGCCTCTTTCCCTCAATCTTTTCTTCTCTACACTCCGTTCTTCACGCGCGTTGCCTGTCGAGTATCCGATGGTCCATCACGCACCACTTGCCCTTTGTTCAGCCAACCCGACCAACCTGCAGACTGCAGCCAGCCGTACAGGCTCGGCGAACGAAGGTACGCAGGTGAATTCGAGTTGACTTGACAACAGACCACATTTTGTAAATACTCAACTCGGTACTCTCCGGTATCGAGGCTCTTCACCAATCGATAGGCTGGGTAGACCGTAATGGCTTCGTGCCTCGCCTGCAAATGCAAACGCGGCGGTCCGAGATACTCATGCAACTGGCGCAATGAGTTCGGGTCTGCTACTGGGCTCACAGGCGCAGAATAAGGCGTGGCAGCGAGCATCCACTGAAACACCATCGCCCCCAGCTCTGCTGGGTGCCTTAACCGTTCCATGGCCTCGTCCGGATGGCCGTCCGTGACTGTGGCCGACCGCAGAGACGTCGACGGCGGCAGCACCACGGTCAGCGCGTCCTGCTCCTTTGAAACATCGGCCGCTCGCGCTGGTTGGTAAACACCTGCGAGATACCAACCGATGGTCACGAACAGGAGCGCCGAGACCAGAATGCGCCACACTTTTGAAGCGGACATGTGAGTATTCCATTGTCCTTCCTTCAAACACATCACCTCCGACGTCTGCACCCATCCACCGATGGCACAGACGTGTGTTCTAAAACGACCCAATGTAAGGTAGAACGTTTCCAACGAAATCAGGTGCGCTTGATGATACATGACAGTTTAACCAAAAATATGACGCTTGCTTTCATCGGCTTCAATCCGTCACTAACATCGTTTTCGACGGGATTTCACTACGCGCATCGCAGCAATCGCTTCTATCGCATTCTCCACGCGAGTGGACTGACTCCCGTTCTCCACAGCCCAGCCGAAAGTGTTCACTTCCCAGAATGGTATGATTATGGATTCACCAACATCGTCTCTCGCCCAACCCGCAGGGCCGACGAATTGACCCGGGAAGACTATGCTTCCGGGCGGTTGCGATTGCGAGAGAAACTCGAGTATTTCAAACCACACTTTGCTTGTTTTGTTGGGAAAGGGGTATATCAGCAATACGCTCAGACAACCCGAGTGGCATTCGGATTTTGCGTACTACCGAAAGTAGAGGGAGTGCGGGAATTTGTCGCGCCGGGAACGAGTGGGTTGGTTCGCATGGCGCTGGCTGAACAGGTAGCCATCTACGCGGAACTGGCACGGGCTATCGCCGAATATCGGGCGACAGCCCGTGCCAGTGAAGGCGACTAGGCGGAAGGATATTCGGGCTGTCCTTCCGTGGACACACCACTTCTTCCCGGCATACCGACGATGCGCGAGACTGTGAAAACACGCCGGACAGGTACCACGATGAGTGCAGTCACAATAGCTTTTGCTGCATCGCCAGGAAGATACGGATATGCGCCGAGGACGAGCGCTTTCTGTAACGATAAATGATAGACGTGAGCGAGCCAGCCCACGCCAGTCACATAACAGAGCAAATCCCCGAAAACATAGGCGATGACAGCAATGAGAAAAATAGATTTTAGTCCACTTCCGCGCACCCTTCGGACCAAAAGTCCCGTGAGCAGGGCACAAATCGGGTACATCCAAACATACCCTCCGGAAGCACCGAGCAGAACTCCCATGCCACCAGCGCCATCGAGCATGGGCAAACCGACCGCCGTCAGGACTACGACCAGAAGCATGCTGAAAAATCCATAACCGCCGCCTAGTAGCGCGCCTGCCAGCATGACGACGATGTTTTCCAGCGTGATGGGCACTGGGGTGAATGGGAGATGCAACGAAACGAAACTAAGCCCAGCCAGTAGAGCGGCAAACAAAGCACTGAAAATAACTCCGCGAACCGTTAGTCGCACTGTACAACCCTCCGACAACACATAGAATGAAGTTCTCTTCCAAGCAGACTACTCTCAAACCATTGAACCTCACCAATTGTTAATGTAAGATAAATCTATGGTTAACAATTGATTTTGAGCACATTCTAGCACAGTCTTTCGAATTGACAAGAGGCATGACAGGAGTAGAGGTCGATGCAAAGAGTCAACCCACTATTGACAGCCGTTCACGCACAATTTGGCTACGCTTCTGAAGACGGATTCGTCGCCAAAGTCGTCGATGCGTCGTTCACAGTTTGGCCCGGACAAATAATGGTCTTGGTCGGTCCGAACGGCGGCGGCAAAACCACGCTGGTCCGGGGCATTTTAGGCCAATCGGCCATCTTGGGAGGGTCCCTCAAACGCATCTCACCCGATGCTGTCCATCCTCTTTGTATTCGCTATGTCTCCCAACGCTCTCAAGCAGGATTTCTGGGAGACACGGTTGGAGATGAACTATGGATGGCCATGCCGTCAGAGCAAGACTGGCAGCGCGTCCGAGACATTCTCGCAGAGGTCGGGCTGACGGTATCTCTTGAGACCCGAGTCACGCGCCTGTCTGGCGGACAAATGCAGTTACTCGCGCTGGCTGTGGCCCTACTTCACAACCCCCATGTCCTGGTCGTGGACGAGGGAACCTCTATGCTGGCCTCGGAAAGCCGCCAACGCGTGGTGGACTGTATTCTTCAACGCGTGCAGGAACGGTCGATGGCGCTCGTTTGGGTCACACAACAACTGGAAGATATAGCGTTTGCTCATGAAGTGGTCGTCATGGATGCTGGCCGCCTGATTTGGCAGGGAACACCGCACGCATTTTTCTACGGCGACTGTCCTTCAGACTGGAAGGTCGAGGGCACTTTGCTCGCTGCCGACTGCCGAGAAGCAGAAACGCCATGCCGAAGGCTCGGTTTCACCCCACCGACCGTCATCCAGATTGGAGAACAGCTCGCGGCGCGAGGCTTCTCACCGTCAGAGCTACCCTTACACTACGAAGATATTTTGCGAGGATGGGAATCCCACACATGGCAATCCAACTAAACGACATCACTCTGCATCACGAAGGACAGCCATCGCCCACTTTGAAAGCGGTGCGTGCAGAGTTTGCGGTCGGTCAAATCCACTTGCTCGTGGGCGCGATAGGCAGCGGTAAATCGTCTCTGCTCAACGCCATCGGCGGTCTCTTGCCTCTGTCCGAAGGGCGAATGAGCCAGAACAGCGGCTCGGACCACACGCTCGAACTCACACCCACTTCCGACGCAAAGTCCCTCCAACCGTGGTTGTTGCAGATGGCCCACTTGTTTCAATTTCCCGAAGCGGCATTCTGCACTTCCAGCGTGGCCCGCGAGTTCCGACTGACCCTCGCCCCGTATGCCAAAGCGAATCCCTTGGCGGCTGGCGAGCTGCCGACCTTGGCATTGGCCGAGGTGGGTCTGCCCGCCAGCCTGCTGGAACAGCCCCCCCTGCTTCTCAGTGGTGGCCAAAAACGTCGGCTCGCCTTGGCCCTGGAAAGCAGTACAGGCGCAAACTGGCTCCTCTGCGACGAACCGACCGTCGGCATGGACCCATCGGCACTCCCATACCTCACCCGCCTGCTCTGCCGTTGGCGCGACGAACATCCTGACGGAGGAGTGATTGTCGCCACACACGATTTGGAAGCCATGTTCCCAATTTGCGATAGAGTGTTCTTTCTTGGTCAGAAAACCATGGTCCGATCCACCACTCAGACGGAAGTCATTGCCCATCCGGAATGGTTGTCGGAAGCGGGAATACAAGTGCCGACGCAGCTCTGCATCCAGCATCTGTTTGCCGCCGACGGTATTCCAGAAGCTACCGCCCGGTGGTGGAGCCTCACTGAACTAACCGACACGCTCGTCGCACGACGTCCGCGGCAATCCGGCGAGATGGAGGAACCCCTACCTACATCGGACACGTTTTCCCGGACGGCGCTCGCCAGCACACAGGACCAACCGGAACCGCAGCCCGAAAAAGCACCCTACCCCACCTTCATGCCCGGTGAAGTTAGGGCAGTGAAAGATGTCCGATCCGCTTGGCTATCCACATGGATGCTCACAATCGCGTGTTTTGCGACACACGGTCCGCTCGGTAGCTTGGCTGCTGCCATCCTCGCTGGAGTATACGCGGCAGCCTACCATGTTCCGTGGCGGCGCCTGTTCCGAACGGTGCGACCTTTAATCTACTTGACGGTAGCATCGGTCGCCCTCGCTGGAGTGGTCTGGCAGCCTCACGGGAGCCCGTTCCCGCTCACTTTTAATGCGGTTCACGCGACCACCACACTTTTGACCAGCATCCGGCTATTTGCCGCCATGACGATTGGGCTGTTGGTGCCTTTGACCGCCTCAGAGAGATCCTTGCAGACGGCTTTACAGCGGCTTTTACGTCCTCTCGAACGCCTCCGAGTACCGACGGCTGCTATCGCGTTCGGAGCCACCTTGACGCTCCAGTTTCTCCCGCAAATCCGGCGCGAGTGGCAACACTTTGCACAAATCTCGCTGGCGCGCCGGAAGCGAAAAATCACGTTGTGGGCCTTGCCGACAGCCGTGCTTCCGATGACCTTGTCCTTGCTCCAGTCGGCAGAAGACGTAGCAGACACCCTGGCAGCGCGAGGAATCCATCACTTTCACGACATCAAACAGCCCGTCGACAAAAGTCGCTGGCAAAGACACGACTGGTGGCACTTAGCCACGGCAGCACTGTTGTTTGGCATTTTAATCGCCGTTTAATGCTGTTGCTTGCCTCGCCGGCGACCGCGAAGCAATCCGCTCCCACGGGGCATTGCAGAGAACGGAAGTCACAAGCTCGACCTGCCCTCGACCTTGCGAGTCCGGTCTTCGTGCCTCAATGCGTGGCGCCTTGGCGCTCCAAACGGCGTTCGTGAAGCAGCACCATGACGTAATAGACGAGATAATAGGCCACCACCACATAGAGCAAGATGAACGTAAGCGGGCTATTGCTGTACGTCGCCTGCAAATGACTGACAGCAGCGTTCCTGCCCGCTGCAGCATCCGCCGCCGCCATTTGCTGATAAATGGTGTAGTAGTCGTATGCGAAGCGGAGCAAGAAGACGGTCACGACCACCAAACCGACCCACGGATTGGCTCGGTAATACCATCCCGATTCGCGCTTTTCAAAGCGGCTGGTACGCATCGCCAGATACGCCAAGGCGCCGCCCACCACAAGGCCAATCAGAACGTACAAGATGTACATCGGACTGGCAGCGATGCCCGTCAGCAGAAACACGCCGATGACTCCAAACAAGACAATGCGCGTTATCATCTGGGTCCTTCGGACGGGTTGATATGTCAGTGTTCGGCGCGCACGCCGATACATGACAAAGACGAATAAAGCGATGAGAATAAAAATGGGCAACGCGGCTCCCAGGGTGAGTCCTCCTCCATCGGTTGATCTCGTTCACCACTTGCAGGCCAGGGACGCTTCGAAATTCAGACGGCCTGTTTGCTCTTGTCCTCTTGTGCAGCCCTTATCTAGGCGCTTTGTGAGTCGCCTGAGACCGCAACGGACGCACGTCTCTATGCGTAAATCTCATCAAACAGTCTCGCCAGTCGGAAGTCTAACTCCGTCAGCCCGCCAGCATGCCACGACACCAACTCCAACGTCACCGATTTGTAGTCAATTGAAATAAACGGATGATGTTGATTGGCCTCTGCCACCTCAGCCACTCGGTTGACAAACTCGATGGCCTTCGGGAACGTCGAGAATTTGTATCGACGGCGAATCAACTTTCCTTCGCGCGACCAAGCTGGCCGTTCTGCCAGAGCTGAAATGATGCTGGCTTCATCCAATACGTCGGCCACTGCGTCCACCCCCCAGTTTCGACTCCGCTCAATTTTCGACCAGGAGGACTATCTTTCCGGTATTGCGATTCTCCTCCATATATCGATGGGCAGCAGCTGCCTCCGACCACGGAAACGTGCTATCAATGATGGGAGCAATGCGCCCCGCCTCCAGCCCATCGCGAGCAAACGACATAAACTCCCGCGTCAGACGAATTTTTTGAGCCACCGATCGCGAGCGCAAGGCTGTCCCAATAATTTGCAGTCGCCTGCGCAAAATCGTCCCTAAGTTCAGTCCTTGCACTTCCACGCCGCCCATCGTTCCGATGATGATGAGCCTACCGTCCATCGCCAGCGACTTCAAATTCTGTTCAAAGTAACTCGCACCAATAAAATCCAGAATGATGTCCGCGCCGTTTCCATCCGTTTCCCGCTCCACAAATGCATCAAAGGGACCGTCGTGATAGTTCCATCCTGCGACGGCTCCAAGACTCTTGGCCACTGCTAATTTTTCGGCCGATCCCGCTGTCACAATGGCGGTCGCCCCTGCTTCTCGAATCAACTGCAGCGCGGATGTCCCTACCCCACTGCCGGCGGCATGCACCAGTACGGTCGACTCCCGCATCAATCGGCCGAGCCAAAACAGATTGAGGTAGGCGGTCAAAAAAGCCTCCGGAATGGCAGCACCCTGCGCATAGGAAATATTATCAGGCAATGGCATAGCCATCCCCACCGGAATCTTGACGTACTCGGCATAGCCGCCTCCGGGCAACAAGGCACAGACGCGATCTCCCAACGCGACGTCCGCCACACCTGGAGATACTTCAACAACTTCTCCAGCCATCTCCAGTCCTAGAATATCGGATTCTCCCGGCGGAGGCGGATAAAATCCTCGCCGCTGGAGCAGGTCGGCGCGATTCAGGGCAGTGGCTCGCACACGCACCAACACTTCTCCTTGACCCAACTTCGGCGTCTGCGCATCTCCCAGTTGCAATACTTCTGGGTCTCCAAACTCTTTCTGGCGAACAGCTCGCACGAGCAGGCACCTCACTCAAAGTGGAATAGTACCATCATACCACTTGGCGTGACAATGTCATGGTCTGTTCGGACCACATCCGTCAGATCTCTCGAGGAGGGAGTTCTTTTAGTTTCTCGTGCGTAATCTCCTGAACCACAGAAATTCGCCCGTTGATAATCAAGCCGATGGCGACCATGACTGCCCCGACGGCAATCAGGGACTGACCTACCGGGAGCAGAAATTGAACGCTGTACTGACCCAGCTTTTTCAGTTGCTGTGATTCCACCGCTCCACACCCCCAACATCCCTGCGGTCTCTCCACAGTTCATGCACCCGAAATCGAGATGGCAACGGCAGTGTACACGAGTTGGCAAAATGCCCGTCAAACTGTCTCCACAAACACGGACCGTTGGATAATCCCCATGCTCTCTATCTACCCAAAGGTGTGAACAGTGGTCCAGTGCAGTCCTCCATCAGTCGTTTGATAAAGCGTCGACGGCGCATGTTGAAAAGCCGTGCTGACCGCTATAAATCCAACGGTCGGAGACAAAAATGAAGGGACGACCTCTTGTCCTGGAAGTTTCAGAGATAGAACCGTCCATTTGACTCCCCCGTCCAGCGTCTTCGCCAGCGTGATCCGACCTCGAACTCCACAGGCGGAGCATTCTCCAAACTGATAGGCAATGCCATGCGGCAGCGCCACCAGTGGCCCCGGCTCGACACCAGTACCATGGAATCCACCCGGATGCTGACCAGCATAGCCGGGCGCTGGTCCTGCCCCCGCCGTCGCACTGCGGATGACAGCCTGCCACGTCTGTCCGCCGTTATCGGTATGAAAGACGGTGTAGGACTGCTGATTCATGCCAGCTCCACCAAGCACCGTTCCCCAGATGTCCCGTGCACTGACCACTGTAGACAAGCCGGGACGAAACGCCTCAGAGACGGCTAGCGCCGTCTTCAGAGAAACGGTATTGGACGAAGGACGGTCCAAGTAGACGGCTTGCACTTCTGACGCAGACGCAGGACTGCTCGTCTCGCCGTTGTTCCAACGGAAGCGAACAACGGTCGGCAGCTTCTCCATTCGCCAATGCGCTCCTCCATCGGTAGTGACCCACTCGACCTCCGCCGTGGAGTCCTGACGCCCACTGCGCGAGGAACCGGAGCCACTATGCCCCACACGCTCCAACACATATCCGTCGTTGACCGAAGTAAAGTGCACATTTCTGTTTCTATAGGAGCGTGACCAGAAGTCGGGCAGCACGTTCACCTTCGTCCAACTCAGACCGCCATTCCGCGTGGCAAGCAAAACCCCCGGTTGATTCTGAGTCTGTCCGACCGCCAGCGCGTAACCGTCCAGCGAGTTGACCATATCAAAATGTTCCACGCGGTAGGGTCCTTGATAAGACGTGTCCCACGTATGCCCCCCGTTGTCCGTTCGCAGAATGTAACCACTCGCCCCAGCCAGACCAACCTTGCGGGACACAAAATCCAACGCGTCGAGCGTCATGGTCTTTGTGTTGACCGACAACTGTGGAGGCGTTGCGTTATGCTGAGGTACCGTTGTGTTCGACGAGTTGGGCGAATTGGATTCCTTCGGCGCAGTCGGCACTTTAGCCTGTGTGCTTGTCTGCGTCTTGTTCCCCTTGTCTTGTGCAGTCCTGTGCACTAGAGTTGCAGAAGACACCCCGCAGCCCGTCAAACCAGCCACAGCGAGTACCGACAACACCATATAAAAGAAAGGTTTTTGAGACTTCATCGATTCCACTCCTCACATTGCTCTCGGTGCTCCAGTGGAAACTGAGAGTTTGTCGACCATCCATCCGGACATCCACCATTAGACGATGAGAAGTACAACAATGTGACATGCTTCTTCTCGATTCAGACAAAATCTTCGGCCCAAAGGGTACTGGGTTCCGAACGAAAAGGCCCACGCGATTTGACAGTGCCAAGCATCCGTCGGTGACGCTGAATGGACTCCCGCCACACGGAGTGAGTCGGCATAGCTAGCGTGAGTCTGGTTCTTCTCTACAAGGACGCAAAAAAACCGCTTGCCGACTGGGTCAGCAAGCGGTTGTCATGCAACGACAGCTCTGATATTCGACTTATAGATGTTCAGCCAAGCGGGAAGCCAATTCCGCTTTGGGCATATAGCCCACCAACTGCTGGGCAACCTTTCCGTCCTTGAACAGAATCATTGTCGGGATGCTCATGATATTGTATTTGCCAGGCGTCTGAGGATTTGCATCCACATCCATCTTCGCGACTGTAACCTTATCCGCATGCTCTGCCGAAAATTCCTCCAAGACTGGAGCCATCATGCGACAAGGTCCGCACCAAGTAGCCCAAAAATCCACCAAAACCGGTTTATCGGATTTAAGCAACTCGGGAAATTTATCGTCCGTTACTGGAACTGTAGCCATTGTACCTTACCTCCTCAAAATAGATGGGACAACCGTCGAAAGACGGCAGTGCCCATGGGGACACTCGTTCGATGCGCCCTAGCATCATTATACCCCAACGGGGCATCGTATTGCACGTGATTCTTTTAAAATCATCGCATCAACAAGTTTCTGGGTGTACCCAATGACACCCTCACAAACGATGTTCATCTCTTCGGCCAGACTCGCTCTGACTCGCCTCTGTTTGAATTACACGTGAGCCTTCGCTGCTGCAAGCGCTGCTTCATAGTTCGGGTGCTGTGTGATATCCGGCACATACTCTGCGTGGACGACCACATCGTCTTTGTCCACCACAAACACCGCGCGGCATTCAATGCGGCGCTCTTTCAAATATGTACCGTAGCTGGTTCCAAAATTCATATCCATGTGGTCAGAAAGAGTGACAACTTGTTCCAGACCGGAAGCGCCGCACCACCGTTTTTGAGCAAACGGAAGGTCTGCACTGATGGTCAGCACCACCACTTCACTCCCGAGCTTCTGCGACTCTTCGTTAAATCGACGAGTCTGCGCATCACACACACCCGTGTCTAGAGAAGGTACTACACTCAAGATACGCACCTTGTTCGCATAATTATGAAGGGACACTTTCGACCAATCGTTCGCCGTCAATTGAAAATCAGGCGCGGTCTCACCCACTTGAATCTCCGAACCAACCAACGTGACCGGGTTTCCCCCCATGGCCACCACACCTTGCCGCTCCTCAGCCATCCGTTCACCCCTCCATGACCATCCAAACATCCCAACAGAGATATCGTACGCCATCTCTTTGGAAGATGCCAGCAAACATTGCAACGTTTATTGCAAACGAGGAGTATTGCCATTCGAGCTTCCATTCGAGCTCCCGTTCGCGCCTCCATCCGTGGCTCGCGACCAGGCTTGGAGCACTTCGACAAACAGCGTTGCTTCGAGCGCCTTGACCCGTTCAGCCAAAGTCTCTGGTGTGTCGCCAGGCTGCACCGAGAGGGCTCTTTGCGCCAAAATCCGACCGTGATCGTACTCTTCATCGACAAGATGAATGGTGGCTCCCGTTTCCGTTTCTCCTGCCGCAATCACCGCTTCGTGCACATGCAGGCCGTACATCCCCTTCCCGCCGTATTTCGGAAGCAACGCGGGATGCACATTGAGGATACAATCTCGATACGCGAGCAGCGTATGCTGGCCAAGTTTTCGCATGTAGCCGCTGAGGACGACCACATCCACCTCTGCCTCCTTCAGTGTTGCACAAATCGCCTCGTCTTCGGAGGCATACGGAGCGTACCGCGTCTGATGGATAATTTCAGTTCGCAGTCCGCAACTTTCGGCGAATGACAAAGCGGAACTGCCACTGCGATTCGAAATGACGACCATCGGTACTGCATCAAGCATTCCTTGGTTACAGGCGTGGACAATTGCGCGCATGCTACTGCCATTATACGATGCCAAAAACCCTAGTCTCACGGTGCGAATCGTCTCCTTTCGATAGTGTGGAAATTGCGAGAAATGTTGGAATACCTCAATAACGGCAGGATTTTATGGGGAAACACGTCGAATACGTGCAATCACAGCCAAATGACCGCACGGGCGGGAACCCAGCGACTCTTTTCATCCCTGCATTCACCCACCTAGATTGGCACACAGGAGGTTCCACGCTCATGAAATCTCGCTCGTTTCTTCAATGGTTCGCAGCAGGTGCTCTCGCCAGCTTGGCACTCTCTGCATTCGCACCACAGACGGCGTACGCAGCCACCAACCCATCTCCTATGACCAAACGTTGGATTGACGTCAATGGTCAAGCGTACGAGCATCCTTACGCTTTTGTCGCCAACGGTACTACTTACATGCCACTTTACTACGTCATGCAGGCTCTCAACCACATGGGGCTGACAGACAAATGGAACGGTCAGACCTGGACCATGAGCGGTCCGTCCAGTTTGCCCGCCAATTTCGCGGACATCACACTGAACCAGTCCACGTCGAACATTGTACTTGATGGCACAACCATTGAACACTTTCCACGCATGGTCGCGGTCGATCCATTCTCAGGCAAACAAACGACCTACATTCCCATCTGGTACCTGCAACAAGCGCTTAATCGACTGCAAATTTTCAATCCGTGGGACGGTCAAAAGTGGAGTTTGTACAGCCCCAGTCCACTGTTGGCCTTAGCCGCCCAGCCGGCTGGGCAAGCCTCAAGTGCCCAAGGAGGCGCCGACTCGACGGGCGACCTCTTCGCCGCTTACGCGTCACCTACCGCCACGCCGCAGCAGTTCGGAAGCGAGGCGGCGGCTGCAAACGCCATTTCCGGCAACGCGGAAGGCTACATCGTCAACCTCAGCACCCATCAAGTCGTTCAACTGCCCGAAGACGCCTGGTCTTTGAATGCGAATGGACAGTTTACTTCTACGGAACTTCCCGGATACCCCTTTTCCACACCGACGTTTGCACAGGCGGGAGACGTCTATGAGGCAGTCAATGCGGTTGCCGGAAGTACCCCAAATGACACGCAATTCTATCTCATCTCCCAAGATGGAACCTACTCAGGAGCGTTCGCCGGCGTCTACGAAGACCCTTTCCGCACCGTCGACCTGCGGTTCCCTGCCCCCGCCGCCATCCAGGCTTCGACCTTGAACGCTTTCGTTCAAACGATGAAGCCGAATGCCGGTCTATCGGGGCTTGGTGACGTCATCATGACGTCTGCCAAGGAGTATGGCGTGAGCGCCAGCTATCTGCTCTCTCACGCTATTTTAGAGAGCGGATACGGCAACAATCCGATTGCCAGCATCAAAAACAATCTCTATGGTTTTGGTGCGTATGATGCCAACCCGCAGAATGATGCTGGTGTGTTTCCCAGCAAAGCTTATGCCATTCGTTTTCAGGCTTGGTTCGTTCGGAACACTTATCTCGACCCCAGTGGCAGCGAATACTACGAATCGCCCACGCTGGACGGGATGAATCAAAACTATGCGACCGATCCGCTCTGGGCCATCCAAATCGCCGGTATCATGCGGGAGCTATCCGACTTTGCTGGCACGCATGCAGACCAGTACACACAGTACGAAGACACGAACGTCCCACCGACACCTGTCACTACCGCAGAACCCGTCTTCCTGATGACGGGTGCCGTCGGCGCCATCGAGAGCGATGCGCCAAGCGGCGGACTTCCCATCTACCCGTCCGTAGCAGACGGAGAGTCGGTCAATGGTACGGGGATCATGGACAGCACGGCCCTGTTGAGTCCGGGAACGAGCGTCCAAGTCAACGAAATGATGCAGGGATTTGCCAATGGCTTTGTTGTCGAATGGTATCACGTTTCCACCGACACGGTTTCCGGTTGGGTCGATTCACAGTACGTGGCGCTCAGCAATGTGTATCGCGCGGTCGCCGACGGATCGCCCATTCTACCTGTCTACGGCAGCGCTAGCCTGACCAGCCCGACCATCTACACCATTCACACCGGAAACTACGTCGTGTCTGCCGCGCCAACCAATATCGTGAATGGGATGGTAAGCGTGCAATTGGTCAACCAAGAAAACGGGGCGCCACTGACTGGATATCTTCCAATCAGCGAGGTTTCGTTGGTACCAGTGGCACCGCAGGGCGGAAACTCGTAAACTGTTCAACAACATGACGACAAAGGCAGGGATGAGAATGAAGATCCCCATGGCGAATCGACTCGCGCCACTGTCCACAGGGATTTTTGCAGAACTGGCTGCGGAGAAGCGGAGACTGTTGAAAGCAGGACGCGATGTGATTGACCTGAGCGTAGGTAGCCCGGATTTACCACCACCCCCGCTGATACTGGACAAGATGGCGACGTATGTCGCCAATCCGGACCTTTACTCGTACAGCATTTCAGGCATTGAGGCCTTTCAACACGCTGCCGCCTCGTTCTACCAGGCGCGCTACGGTGTATCGCTGGACCCACAGTCTGAAGTTCTGCAACTCGCGGGTACACAGGAGGGACTTTCACACCTGCCGCTGGCGATGCTCAACGAGGGAGATGTCGCCCTCGTTCCCAATCCAGGATATCCTATTTATGAAACAAGCGTTCGCCTCGCAGGTGCTACGCCATATTCTTTGCCTCTTCGTGAAGAGCGAAACTTCCTCCCGGATTTTGACGCCATTCCCGGCGATATTTTGGAGCGCACAAAACTCATGATTTTGAACTATCCGGGCAATCCAGTGACAGCACTTGCTGACCGCTCTTTCTTCGAAGAAGTCGTCACGTTCGCGAGGCGCCACCACATTTTCGTTGTCCATGACTTCGCGTATTCAGAACTCGTTTTTGATGGGATACGCCCCATATCGTTTCTCGCCGTCCCAGGCGCCAAGGAAGTCGGTGTCGAGTTCAACTCGCTCTCAAAGACGTTCAACATGGCAGGTTGCCGTGTTGGTTACATCTGTGGCAACGCAGAAGGCATTGCCCGCCTCTCGATGCTCAAGTCGCATATGGATTTTGGAAACTTCTTGCCCATTCAATGGGCAGCAGTCGACGCATTGACAGCACCATCCGAGGTTTTCGAGGCGCAGCTGAGTGAGTACGTCAAACGCCGCGATGCCCTGCGAGATGGCTTGGCGGAAGCTGGCTGGACCATTCCGACCACGCGCGCCACGATGTTTGTCTGGGCCCGCATACCCGCCGCGGTGTCATCGCGCGAGTTTGCTTTCTCACTCCTTCGAGAGGCTGGCGTTGCCTGTACGCCCGGAGATGCTTTCGGATCCGAAGGGGAAGGCTACGTCCGAATGGCGCTCGTTCATCCGGTGGAAAAGCTGCAGGAGGCGGCGCACCGAGTGTCAAGATTTCTTGAATCGACCGTCGAGCGCACCACGAGCTACAGCGAACCACGCTAGCCGCACGAGTAAGACCACAGTGAAAGCCCCCACCTCGAGAGCGAGATTTTGCTCATCGGCAGACAGCAAAATTTTTCGCGCCAAGACGGTGAGTAGCACGTCCATGAGACGGTCGGGGGAGAGGGTACGAACGAGATCGACAATTTCATAAACCAAAAGCAACCAAAAAATGTCCTCAGCCACAGATGGGAAATGCCCCAAAAACGCCTGTGGCTTGAGTACGTAAACGGCCCATTTGGCGAGAAAACCGGCGATGCCAAGGACAAGTGAACAAAGAATGATGAAAACAATCACCCAGCGAATATACAGAAAAACTTTGTGGCCACTGTGCTCCAACCAATTTTCGGGCCCTTGTTCCGCCATCCGAATGCCTCCTCTCTCACCCGCTATACAGGCGCGAGTACCGGGTCTCGTCCACTCGGCGAACGACGCTGGTCAGAATCTGCTCGACCATTCTGCCCGCAATGGCCTTACTGCATACCCATTTTGCAGAGGGCGGGCCATTTCCGCTAGACTGTAGGCAGTGAGCCTTCGGCGCTCGCCTCCAGTTCGCTGTGAATGTGCCCGCCGATGCCTCGAATCCATCCAGCGAGAACGGCTCTCTGGAATCCCTTGTCAGGAGGTGGCTTATCTGAGTAGCCATCCCACGCTTGTACTGGCCTTCGTAGCTGGCCTTTTATCTTTTCTATCTCCCTGTTGTCTGCCTCTGTATCCGTCTTACATTTCCTACATTTCCGGAGTCACCTACAGCCCATCCGGATACAGTCTCGGCAACCGCATGCGTGCCCTTCGTCACACGCTCTTTTTCATTGTTGGGTTTTCAATTATTTTTTTCGCTCTCGGGCTCTCTGCGACTCTGCTCGGTCGGCTTTTTATCGACTATCGCGAAGCCATTCGCATCGGTGGCGGCATCATCATTTTCGTGATGGGCCTGATGCTTTCCGGACTGATTGCGCCGAACTGGATGTTGCGTGAGCGAAAGTGGGAGTACCGGAGTAGCAAGACGAGCTATTTCGCCTCGGTTCTGGTCGGTATCAGCTTCGCAGCCGGTTGGACCCCTTGCATCGGTCCCATCTTGGCAGGCGTTCTCGTCTTGGCAGCCAATGAAAGTGCCTCCGGCATAGCCCTCATTCTGATGTACATTCTCGGTTTTGCCGTGCCTTTTCTCCTCTTTGGGTTCACTCTCGGGTCTGTCCGCAAACTTGCCAAATACGGAGCTTGGCTGTCTCGCATTGGCGGATATGTGATGATGGTGATGGGTATTTTGCTCGTCACGAATGAACTGTCCCGGATTACCATCTGGCTCATTCAACTGTACGGAGGTTTTACGGGATTTTAGCAAGACCACGAGGTGACCGATCACGCTGCCATGCGCGACTTCCATACCACGCTTCCATGGCACTTCCAACGTCCCCTATAAGCGCTTCGCTTATCCTCACATGCCGACATACCGTGCATACAAACTGCGAGCCTTGGCACTGTCGTCGACGCCATGAATCAGCGCTCGTCCGTCCGCAAACAAGGTCAATTGCACGTCTCCGAAGTCGCAGCGGAGCAAATGGGCATTGTGACGCACTTGCCCAAGCCTTGACAACCGTTCTGCCATCGCTTCCAAAGAAACTTGCAAACTACTCTCTGGTCGTACCTGAATCGTCCGGCGGCCACAAAGAGACACCGTCAGCCCGTCGGTTCGTGCCTCCAGTGACTGAAACTGCCGGAGCTGACAACACGGGCAATCCGTCTTTGGCGGGGACAGTTGCACAGACCGAAATTCGTTGTCCCACACGTTGACATGCATCAGAGCATTGCTGAGGGCAGCCAAGTTCCCCGTGAGATACTTCAAAATCTCTGCCACTTGCAAGGATGCGATGATGGCTACGACCGGTGCAATGACGCCGACCGTGTCACAAGTGTCGTGCCCTCCAACATCTCCATCGCTGCCAAACAAGCACGTCAGGCAAGCGGTTTGTAAAGGGCGAAAAAACGCGGTGGTCCCATAAGAACTGACGGCTCCGCCGTACGACCAAGGAATACCGTATTGAACTGCAACGTCATTCATCAGATAACGCACTTGGAAGTTATCCGTTCCATCGACAATCACGTCGACATCCGCCAACCACTTCTTTGCATTGCGCCATGTCAAATCTTCGATGACAGCTTCAATCTGCACGTCGCGATTCGCAGCTTGTAGCTTTTGGGCAGCGGCTTCCGCCTTCGCTCGACCCAGCTCGGCATCTTCTTCATCGTAGAGCGTTTGCCGCTGCAAGTTAGACGGCTCGATAATATCGCGATCGACCAGGCGCAAAAACCCAACTCCCGCCCGCACCAATTGCGTTGCCAGCACCGTTCCCAACGCACCCATCCCAACGATGACAACCCGTGCTGCCGCTAATCGCTGCTGGCCTTCACGGCCAATCGGCCGAAACAACACTTGCCGGGAATATCTATCGTCCATCCATAGTCCCCCACAATCCATCATCGATAAAGAACTCTACTACTGATACCACGCCCACGGAGGGCTATGCAACAGCGAGTCTATGGGTGTGCACGAGTTGACCGAATAACCAGCCATCCGCAGAGCACAAAAAACGCCTCTTCGAGCGCACTTACCGCTTGAAGAGGCAGTCTGAACGAGCAACTTGGTCGTGTTAGTTTCCGTAGGTAGATCCGGTTGTCGTGACGGTCGTACCCGACTGAGACGTCTTCTCCATCGAGAGAAGGACGCGAGTATAGTGGATTTCAGCGTTCTGCAAGCGAAGAATCGTGTTGTACAAGGAAGCCATACTGTCGTGATAAGGATATTTGTGCCAGTTGCTTAATTGGCCATTATCTTGCACTCTGGCAATCCGTTTATCGACCTTCAGCAATTCCTTGGAGTCCATATTGTGCTCACGAATCGCAGCCGCCAGTTCGCCTTTCTTCCGTGGGTGGTGCGAATAATCGATGACTAACTGCCAAGCGTGCTCATTGTTCCGCAAAATGGCCTGCCGATGTTTTTCCAGTTTATTGAGTAACTTGTGATTGATGACGGGCCTTTCATTCAACACCGGAATGGAACTGCGTTCTTGAATCAAGTTCTGTTCTACGTTGTACAAGTTCCCCACTTGTTGTCCGATGTCTTGCACGACAGACAGTAGGTCTGTCTCCGAAGTCGTCAGATTCGTGGTTTGGACCTCATTCATCAACTGTGCTTCTGTGGCCACATGCGCTTGATAGCTCTGTGCAAACGATTCTTTGTGCCCGGCAGCAAAAGCAACCGTACCGCTCATGGCCAGAGTCACCACCAGAGCACTTCCACCAAACAACCATTTTTTCGACGTGAACATTGATCATCGTCCTCCTCGTAGCAAGGAATTTGAGTTCCTCATCCTGGACCATGCGGACACTGTGCCGCTTCGATGGTTCGATGAGACGAACCCCTCTTCCAAAAGATACGAGGGATTTGTGTCAAGAGCATGTCAATGTCAAGAGCCTATCAAATAGAATCTAACCGAAGTGACGAGCCATCGTCTATGTCTGCTTCGGCCGTGCTGAAAATCGGAAAGATGAGCGTGAAT
Organism: Alicyclobacillus sp. SP_1; assembly: GCF_024706985.1. Taxonomy (GTDB): domain Bacteria; phylum Bacillota; class Bacilli; order Alicyclobacillales; family Alicyclobacillaceae; genus Alicyclobacillus_I. Next base: position 53,406 of record NZ_JAMCCX010000083.1, read on the forward strand.
ACCGTTCCCTCTCCTTCTTTCGACGCCACCTGAATGCTCCCATGAAGTCTCTCGACCAGATGCTTCGTGATGGTCAATCCCAAACCAGTTCGAGACTGCTCTGCTTCTCGACGATTGCTCGTGGTAAAGAACCTCTCCCAGATATGCGGCAAAACCGATTCGGAAATGCCTTCGCCCGTATCGTACACACGGACCACTAAACGGTATTCAGACACTTCACTCGAGAGCCCCACCTGCCCCGTGGAAGTATGCCGGATGGCATTGTCCAACAAGTTAAAAACGATTTGTGTCAGTCGAGAAAAATCTCCGAGTAACCACACCGATACAGCAGGTACGTCGATGATGAATTGAAGGCCTTTTTCCTCTGCCCGCACGCGCACAGAATTGGCCGCCTGGGAAACAACCTGTGACCAAAGAACTGGACGGGCATCCACCGAGATTTTGCCCGTTTCCAATGCAGCGAGATCGAGCATACTGGACAAAATATGTCCGAGGCGGGCCAATTCACGATTCGCTGCCTCCAGATATTGGCGTTCTTTGGAAGGCGGAATGACCCCGTCGAGAATTCCTTGAACAAACCCGCGAACGGAGGTCAGTGGATTGCGAATTTCATGAGACACGTTGGCAATCAGGTCCTTGCGCATATCCTCCAACGCCCGCAGTTGAACGACCATTTGGTTGAAGGTCTCGGCTAAATAAGCCACTTCATCTTGACCACGCACGACAATTTTCTGATTAAAATCGCCTCGACCAATGGCCCGAACAGCTTTGCTCATCTCCATCAACGGATTGGAAAAGCGACGAGTAAAGACATACAAAACGGCGATGGACAACACTAACACCGGAATGGCAATCAACAGAAGAATCTGTGTGACCTGCCCACTCTCCAAATTTTGCACGGGCGTATGAAGAAACAGAGCACCTGTTATCAAGCCGTCCGTGCGAATGGGTACTCCCACAGTCAACATGGACTCTCGATTGAACTGAATGAAAGGCCCAATCAGTTCCACCCGCTGTCCATTCAGCACGCGATTGACCGCTTGTCCATTGACCAAATCTTGCTGATGCGTCAATTCTTGAGCTAATTTGTGGACTTTGCGGAGCTCGTTGCCCTTGCCGAGCAACAGCAAGTTGATACTCGCATCATCTTGCTGCTTAAACCGGGTAAGCAGCCGCGTGAAGTGTCCGTTGTGGTACGGGCTGCTCCCGTAGTGGTCGAGGTACGGCAAGAGAGCATTCGCTTCATGCTGTAGGACGGCCAGCCTCTGTTCTGCAAGAAAGTGTCGAACTTCGATGTGCACAACGACCGACAGGATGGCAAAAGCCCCAACCATGACGGCGATGTAGACGACGAGAATGCGCTGGAACATCGACGTGAGCTTTCTCGAGGAAGTTTTCATCCGTTACGATAGACGCGAAATTTGTAGCCAATACCGCGTACGGAACAAACTTCGTAATCTTCTGACTTAGAAATCTTGCTACGCAGTCGTTTCACGAGCACGTCCACCACCCGGTCCTCTCCTACAAAGTCGACTCCCCAGACAAGGTCGAGCAACTGCTGCCGGTCCAACACTTGATTGGGATGCTGCGCTAGGATATAGAGCAATTGAAACTCCCGCGGGGACAAGTCCATTCGCTCTCCTCGCAAGAACACCTCATGCGCTACCTTGTCTATGACGAGCGCTCCGAAACGCAGCGTGGTGACGCGCGTACGCGGTCGCTCCCATCCGTATGTTCGGCGCAAGAGAGCGACCATGCGCGCCACCAATTCCTTCGGGTTGAACGGTTTCACCAAATAATCGTCGGCTCCCAGTTCCAGGCCTTTTAATTTGTCGGACATTTCGCCGCGCGCTGTGACCATCAGAACTGGCAGGTGGTGGTCACGGCGGATAGCCTGACACATTTCCCAGCCATCCATGCCGGGCATCATGACGTCCAGAACCACGCCGTGAACTTCTTCCTGTTCCAGCGCTTTCATCCCATCTGCCCCATCTGCCGCAGAGAGAACATGAAAGCCTTCGCTTTTTAAATAGAGACCGATGACTTCACAGATGTTTGGGTCGTCATCGACCACCAGAATACGAAAGTCTTTCGGAGAAAATTCCGGCGCCACAGGATACAACCTCTTTCATGTCCGAAGACTGACTGACATCAAGCATTGGTATTATTATTCAAAATGGCATAGTGCGCAGGGCCCTTCAAGGCACGGATGGACCCATTCGCTGAAACGTCAATATCCCGCGCCACAACAGGATTTTTCAGATTGGCCACAAAAGTCGATTGAGCCGTCGCCAAATTGTATTTGAACACGCTGGTCGCCAGTCCCTGACTGTTAACGTCCGCATAGTAGAATGTATTGCCAACGCATCCAATCAATCCAGCATTCGTCTGAATCAGATGGACCGACCAATGGTTCAAATGGGGACTTTGCGTGAGGTACCCAACATTGAACGTACCCCCTGCGTAATCTTCAAAATAGAGAATGTCTCCCGTCTGTGACACGGAGATGTTGCGGATGTCCAGGCCACCAAAGTGCGTCTGAAACAAATTGCCATCGGTGTCATAGTGATAGACCACACTGCTGCTGGAGTCTGCAATGAGGACATAGGTATCGTTCGTGTACGGACTGTCGGTGATTTTGACAAAATTCGCCGTTGGCGAAAGTCCGGCGAACGTCTGAATCAGACGCGTACCACCACTCAACAGATTGGCAGTTTCGAGAACCAACTGGCCGTTACCCGCATTTTCGCCAACAAAGACCTCGTCATTGCGAAGCCAGCGCAAATATGTGACCGTATTCGGGAAAGCGCTCGAAAATACCGACTTGTTGGTTTTGAGATTGACCATGTGAAGCACATTGTCGCTTCCCGCGTAGGCTGCATATTGATGGTTTGGAGACTCTACAACGAGAGGATATGACTTTCGCAAAGCAGCCACGCGGAGTGCTGCCAGCTGTGCCTCGGTTTGCTCTTGATGGATGATTTTCTCACTGACTTTGTGAGAGTGATGTCCCGCTCCGGTCAAGAGCGAATTATAGTGTTGAAAAAACAAAAACTCCAGCAGCGCGATGAGCGCTGCCACCATCAGCAGTCGACGTCCAATATGCCGACTCGGACGAACATTTGTTGGCGTTCCTCGACGGCCCCGGGTCTGTGCAGCCGAGCGAGATTGCACGCGATTCGTTTCCAAAAGGTCCATCCTTTCACTTTCCGGCAGGAAAAATTAAGAATGCCGTGGCGACTTCCCGCTCACCAAGTACATCCGAGGGCTGATTGACTAGCTTGCCCTGATACATCATGGTGGTGGACGACCCTCCATCGAGATTGGCAGCCGTCACCGCCCCCAGGCGCAGCATCAGATTTTGCAATTGAAGCAGAGACGCCCCAACGTCATTTGGCCCGTGGATGCCCCGTCCGTCGGTGACGACAAACAGCAAGGTTCCATCCGCCTTTTGTCCGATAGCCGTGCGAGGCGCATAGCCCCAACCACCGTTACCACTGACAATCATGCCGTGCCCATTTTGGACCAAAGTTGGCCCGAAGGTGATGGCCTGCGTGACGTGAAGTTGCTTGAGTTGCTGGAGCGTATAGGGTCCACTCAGCAGTTGCCCCTCGTTCGTCAGTGCGATCACCGTCTGGTTACTCGATTGCTGGTCGGTGATGACTTTCCCATTCATGATGGTGATACCCTGAGGAGAACCACCCGTACCCCGCCAATGTTCCACATCTTTGAAAGCGCCGCCGTTGATACCACCGATGGCGTGATAGTGCTGCAACATCTCGCTGAGCGTCATGCCAAACTTACCGATATAAGCGGTCACACCCACGCGGACACGAGTGGGATCAGGAACAATCATAATGTTGGCGGTATACGTACTGCCGTGGTAGGTCTGAAAACGGATGGCAGACGCTTTGTCATTGGAGAAATTCTGCTGTGCCACCTTGGTCGTAGCCGACTGAATGTCGCGCAAGCGGGGCTTCGCTTCCTCTACCACTTTTTTCGACAGCGTATCGAGAGCCAGCGGCTCGAGCAAATAGCCATGCATCGTCGTTCCCAACGAGTCAATGACGTAGGAGCGCACTGCCGGGAACGGGCCATGAAACAACAACACGGAGCCGAGCACAAATGCATAGACCAACGTGCCGACCGCATATAATCCGTAGCGGATGATGCGTCTCAAAAAAATCCTCCTATTCGTTTCCGAGCATCGTACCACTCCGATTCTATCGCTTCTCGCGCCGGACGTAAACACCGGGAGTCCGCCACACCAGTCTACGTCAACGTTTCGACAAAATTGACAGACCACTCTCCCGACGAAGAACGCACAGTCAGCACATCCCCAACCAGCCACACCTCGGGAGCGGACGACAACAAGCGGTCCGGTGGTAAAGACGCATCCGACACGCGCTGACCGAGAAAACCATGAATCAGCGTCCCGTCTCCTATCGAGAATTCCTGCGTTAGCATAGGAATCACCGTCGCCGGAAACAACAGATGCGTGTTCGGCTCCGCCTCGACCCATGTGTAGTCCGCATGGCTCCCATAGTCGACCACGCCAGACGCAAGTTGACGGTGCACCCCCAACTGTCCTCGCTCGAAGTTGTGGACGGTAGATTCAAATTTCGGCAGGGCAAATCCGCCGTCTGCCAACAGCAGGCGTCGACCCGACACCACTCGATGGACGCGAATGTGCCAAGGTAGCAGCGGAACAACCCACGTGGTGATGGTGACATCTGGCCACGGCTGCCATGTTCGGCGCACAAACTGCTCCGTAACCGTGTCGTCTGAGAGCCCATATGCCGATTCGTAGAGAGGAACCGCACGGCCTGCTTCAGCAACGGCCAAACAGTTGTCAAATGCCCCTTGCCGCAACGCGAGACGTCCTTTCGGAACACTGAAAGCAAAGCTTGTGGAGTAGACAAATTTCTCATACTTGGCATCCGCGTGCGCGTGTTGTGACGAATGTTGGCCGGCAGTGAACGCCTGCACCTCGTCTCCCTCAGGACTGCGACAGACCAACATTCGCGGTTCGCGTTGAAGCTGTACGTGAGCGCAGTCAACGGGTTGTGGCTCGGCCTGCCAAAACGGATGGGCGTCGTTCACCGCCAACAACAGGTATGTTTTTAAAGCCCAGTAGGGCGATCCCGCTGCATTATAGCCCTCCGCCATCACGACATTGGGGTACTTGTAGCCGACCGTGAGGTACCCACCCTCGCCGATCATCTCCGTATCATCCCAGTACTCGAGGTGACGAAACAGCAACTGTTTGATTTGACCCCAGGGAAGCGCTTCGACATCGGCAAAGACCAAGGCCGAAAAGAAAGCCCCGTGAGCGAACCGATAGGTCAGGCTCCGTCCGAAGGGAATGCTCGCTCCCGTCGAAGCAAACCAGTGGACGTAGTTTGCCGCAAATTCGCGCGCACGGGAACAAAATCGCTCGGCACGTAGCGGATCGTCCAAAGCCATAAACTTGGCGTAAATCAACGAATAATAGTGAAAGGCCATCGGAACATAGTAATCAATTTGGTCGACAAACCCGTCGCAGTACCACCCGTTTCCAAGATACAATTGTTCGAGCGTATCCAGCGCCTCTTCCATGTGCCGCGGTGACCACGCGCAGTTGCGCTGCTTGAGCGCAACATTGACCAGCACGCGAAAAAACAGCCAATTGGTGGCGGGCATCTCGTAGTCGTTGATTTGACCGAGCCAAGTGGCTAGATGCTGCTGCTGTCGGGACGTCAGCGTGTCCCAGAAGCGCTCCGGATGCAACAACAGCGCCGTGGCCAGAGCTGCCATTTCGACCATGCGCTGATCAAACGGGCCAATGTCGCCCCAGTAATGCGGACTGTCTGGATGAGTTCCGGCAATCACGCCCTCAACAAAGACGTTCAACCTCGCGTCGTCAGGCTGTGCACAGCCAAGCGGTGCCACGCCCCAGAGCAAGCGCAAAAACGTCTCCATGTGGCGAATCCGAGGGGCATAGACAGAGCCGCCCCCGGACAATGCGTAAAGCCCTGTTTGAAGCATCTCCGGATGCGCGAGAAACGGTTCCAGGAACTGCTTCACGCGCGCCACCAAGCGCCGCTTGTCAGCGGGCATGTCGATTCGAGGTGAAATGCGAGAGGACCTTGGAGCGCAGCCATCCTCGATGCCCTCTCCCACGGAATGTCGATTCTCGCGCACCACCCCATGCCTCCCCCTTTTCTCGTCAGCGGATGAAAGCGGATGAAACATGTGCCTTGGCTCTCTCAAGGGCGCAAATCCGTGAGTCTTACTGGCTGGCCAGCGACCGCAGCCAAATTGGACGCCTCGACTAGCTTTGTCAAATCGACGGCTATCTCGTTTTGTTCTGCTGCGTCTCGCCCCGTTTCGATGTTCTCCACCCACTGGTGGAAGGCGGACGGTTTAGCTTCTCGCATCGGATACGGCGTCCACTCTGCGAATCCATGAGCTGCACTTTTCACTCGGACTGAAGAACCTGAGCCATCCGTTTGGCTGTAGACGGCGGATCCGCTCATTCCATGCACTTCCATCGTAAACGGGGAACTGCCCGACACAAATCCGGTTTCAGCAATCCCGATAGCTCCACTGGCATACTGGAAAATCGACACCGCGTTGTCTTCCACGGCTTTTCCGAGCATCCGCCCGTAATGCGCCGATACTCGGTCTGGGAGACCGAGCAAAAGCCTCGTCAAATAAAGAGGATGGCAACCCAAATCGGTCAAGGCGCCACCCCCGCACTGCTCGTAATCATAAAAATGTGCGGGCAACCAGTCGTCGGAAGCTCCACCGTGGGCCAAGCGCACTCGCACTTGACTGATGGTACCAAGCAGACCACGGTCCACCACTTCTTGAAACGTAAGGGTATACGCGTCATTCAATCTTGGTAACGAGACCATCAACTGTACCCCTGCCGCACGAACACTGGCGATAATGCGGTTCGCGTCGTGTAAAGTGAGCGCGAGCACTTTTTCAGTAAAAATATGTTTTTTCGCCTCTGCCGCGCGGATCATCACGTCTGGGTGTAAGTTGGTCGGCGTATCGACGACGACCGCATCCACGAAGTCCTGAGCCAATACTTCGTCCAGGGAGTCATAGAAGGGAACTCCGAGACGACTTGCCTCTTCCCTGCCTCGTTCGGGAACTTCATCCCAAACTGCCACTACTTCCGTCTGCGGATGTTCCAACGCCTGTTTCCGGTAGTCTTTCGCATGCACATGCCAAAAACTGAGCATTGCAATTCGAACCATGAGAACCCCTCCTCTGCCGGCGCGTGCCCTTTCATTATACATGTCCCACTTTTTTGCGTCTTTCCTGCGCCGGGCCGGTCCGGGAGTGGAGGTTCCGTCCGAGATAGAACCCTCATTCGAACCCTCCACCCACGCGAAGAGGCAAATGTTCCGATGAATGCATCGCATGGTCGATGCGAGAGAATCAGTCACATCGTGTCAGAGGAGGAGGCGACGACATCTCGATTCCCAAATTGAAAAGCGGCCAACTCACCGCGCGTCTCTCGCAAATCCCGGCGCAGGTCTTCGGTCGCCACCTCGTCTACCTCCGTAGTACCAGGCTTAAAGACAACCCCATACGACTTGGCGGCCTTGTCTCGACTGACAAGCCCCCGGGCCACATCCGCACGAACGCGGTCTGGGTGGCGTTCGAGCGGATCGCCAAAACCACCACTGCCACCCGTCACAAACAGCACCTGATCGCCTTTATGAACCTCCACACCATCGAGTTTCGACGGCAAGTGTTCGACGGTTCCGTCGCTGCGAATAAGAATTTTATACGAGGATGTACCTGGCTCTCCTCCATTGATACCCCACGGTTGAAGTTTGGCCCGGTCATCGTGGATAGACACCAAACCATCGGCGAGACACGTATAGAGTTTCTCGTTGCAATTGCCACCGCGGTGAAGTCCCGCTCCTCCCGAGTCCATACCCGTTCGGTAGTACTCCACACGGAGCGGATAGTATGTCTCTAAGTACTCGGTAGGAATGTTGACGAAAGCAGGCCACCAAGAGTGACCATCCAAACCATCGCCAATCGGTCGGCCCGGCAACCCTCCGTACATGACTTCCATTAAGTGGTAGTCGCGACCGTCCGCATCCGTTCCAGAGTAGATGAAATACGGACTCGTACCGTAACCGGCAGCCGGACTATTTTCCGGAGTGTTCAGCGACAAAGCTCCACTCAACACGTCGAATAGGCGACTCAGCACATGCGTCCGACAACCGAGAGCAGCCGGGAAGTTGGGACGGAGCAGACTGCCTTCTGGGGTCGTGACGTGAAGTAAGTCGTAAAAACCATCATTGAACATGATGGCCGGGTCAAACACAGAAATGAGAAAGGCACCAATGAACATTTTGAACATGGCGTCGCTGAGGTAGTAGCTGATGGGGCCTTGTGCCTGCGGATCGGTTCCCGTCCAGTCAAAGAAAGCTTGGTCTCCCTCTCGCCAGATGCTGAGCTTCATCTTAAAGGGTCCATTGCCGAGCCCATCGTCATCCACGTAATCTTCGAAAGACACGGGTTGCTCCGGTAAAAACCCTTGAATCAACTGACGCATCATGCGATTGGTGCGCGCAAGGAGTTCATCAAGGGCCTCTTGGTAAGTGTCTGGACCAAATCGTGCGCACAATTCCACGACTCGCTTCTCGGCAGTGCGGCAAGCCGCAACAAGTGCCATCAGGTCGCTGTAATTTTCTAGAGGAGTCCGCGTGTTCGCTTGAATGATGCGCAGCACCGCGTCATTCAACTTGCCTCGCTCATAGAGTTTGACAGGGGGAAAGCGCACCCCTTCACCAAAAATGGAGGTTGCCGTCACGGGCAAACTGGCCGGCACAGGACCACCCACGTCCATCACATGTCCAAACATCGAAGCGTATCCGACCAGGCGTGAGCTAAAAAAGATTGGGATGATAATCATCCAGTCGTTGATATGCGAGATAGACCCACCACAACTGTACGGGTCACTTAGAAAAATGACATCGCCTTCGGCCACTCCCTCGGGAAAGTGCGCAATGACTTCCGGCACATGCGACCCAAAGTTGCCAACCACCATTTGACCGTGGACATCCGTAATCATCGGAAAACAGTCGTGTTGCTCCCGAATGACTGGAGACATCGCCGACCGAAACAGGGTCACATCCATTTCGTCTTTAATGTTTTTGAGCGCGTTCTCGACAATGTCCACCGTAATGGAATCCATCGCCATGCCAATCCCTCCCACACATATTGTCAACTCACTCCATCTGTAGCACTGTTGGCACTGTCTTCTCCTATTCCACGACGGTCGATACCGGGGTTATCACCAAGTTACTCAACACGTCCACCGTTGCCACAAACCCCGGAAGCACCAGTGTCGTACTGTCCTTCTGGATGACGATGGCAGGCCCCTCCACTTGGTTCCCAGGTACTAAGCGCGCCCTATCGTACAGTGGTGTACGCCGAAATTCTCCGTCGAAGTATGCTTCGTGCTCCGCATCCACCAGAGCGTGAGATGCATCCTCGTCCGACAGTGCAAGCATCGGCGCTACCGGAGATGTCACCTTTCCGACCGCCACAGCTCGCAAATTGACCACTTCGAGTTCCATGTCCATTTTGAATCCGTAGGTACGCTCGTGAATCTCGTCAAACATTTGCTTGAGCACGCCAAGCCCTTCTTGCTGTAACATATCAACCGAAACCTGCAGCGGAATTTCAAAGCCTTGCCGGAAGTAGCGTACATCCACCTCGTGTGTCACGGAGCGCAGAGCTTTGGCCACCTGCTCCGCCTCCAGCCATCGCTCTGCCTCTTCGGACAGCGCCTTCAACTCTGCAATGAACGTCTCGAGATGCATTTGGCTCTGCGTTTGAATAAAAGTACGAGAAAACTCATTTCGCACATCCGACTCCAAGAATCCGAGCGCGGAGAGCACTCCAGGAGTGGGCGGAATGACCACTGGGTACGATCCCGCTAGATTCGCGAGGGCATTTGCATGCAGCGGTCCCGCTCCGCCCAATGCCAGCAAAGCAAACTGACGTGGGTCGTACCCTTTCTCCACAGACACGACTCGCAGTGCTCCGTACATGTTCTCATTGACGATATCGTAGATGCCTTTGGCGGCACGGTACACGTCAATGCCGAGTTTTTCAGAAATGCGGAGTACAGAAGTCTTCGCCGCCTCAGGGTCCAACTTCATTTCTCCGCCGACGAGACTCGGCGGTAGATAGCCGAGTAGCACATTGGCATCCGTAACCGTCGGTTCCTCGCCTCCCCGGCCATAACATGCGGGGCCAGGCACAGCACCGGCACTTTGCGGCCCAACTCGAAGCGCTCCCGTCAGCGGTACATGCGCGAAGGAACCGCCCCCGGCCCCAATGCTCACCACCTCTAGGCTGGGTGATTTGACGGGAAACACGCCGACTTTCGTTTCCCTTGAAACGCGCGGCTGCCCGTCATACGTCAAAGCCACGTCCGTGGAAGTACCACCCATATCGAAAGAAATAACATTTCGAAATCCCGTTCTTGTGCCGATAGAAGCCGCCGCTGTGACCCCACCGGAGGGACCAGAGAGCATGGTGTGCACTGGCCTCTCGCTTGCTGCAGCTACGCTCATCAGCCCTCCGTCGGAGCGAACGATGCTCACCCGGCTGCCGAGTCCTTCGCTCTGCAAATGCGCTTCCACGTTCCGCAAATAGCGCTGCATCACCGGGCGGACGTATGCATTCATGACCGTCGTCAAAGTCCGTTCGTATTCTCGAAACTCCGGCAGAATCTCGTAAGAAATGGAGACCGGAATATTTGCGTCAATCTCGAACGCGATGCTTCGAATCCGCTGCTCATGTTGCGGGTTGGCATAAGAGTTCAAGAGGCTGACGGTCAAACTCTCTACTCCGGCGTCATACAATTCGGAAATTTGTTCACGCACCGACGCCTCGTCGAGCGCGACGTGAACTTCCCCGCGCGCCGTCATTCGTTCTTTTGCGCCCCTCGTGAGTTCCAAATCTGCCAGCGGATCAGGCTTCAAAAATGCTATCCACGCGGTGACGGGCGCTGGCGTCCACGAGCGCGCCACATGCAGAATTTGTTCGAATCCAGCCGTGGTGATGAGTCCCACTTTCGCACCTTTGCCTTCTAACACGGCATTCGTCGCCACGGTCATACCGTGCACGATGGTGCGGATGTCGGAGACGTTCACATGGGCTTCCGCACAAATCTTGAGAATGCCCGCCAGTAGCCCGCGAGACTGGTCTTCCGGTGTGGATGGCACTTTTGTAGCGACAATTTGACCACTCTGTTCATCTTGCAGTACGACATCCGTAAAAGTTCCGCCTACGTCCACCGCCAAACGATACATTCAAAAGTCCCTCCTCATGTCCCCATTCGATGTTTTCAATCCGTCTTCGTCTCTTTGTCGATAGACCTCCATGACCTGGACGGAGGACACGACATCTGCGTATTTTTGTGCTAGATCGAACAGATTGGCCGCATGAGCAGACGGCGTTCTGTCTCCTACGCAATCGCTCGCTACCACCACACGGTAGCCATATTGCAGGGCGTCCACTGCCGTGGCCCGAACGCATCCGGACGTTGTGCATCCTGTCACAAGGACAGTATCCACACGGGTGCGAGAGAGCATGGAAGCGAGGGGCGTTCCGAAGAATGCACTGGCAAATTTCTTCACCACCAGTGGCTCCGAGTCGGGACGCCGCTGAAGACGCTCATCTAACTGCGTCAGTGCGCTACCTTTGACCAACTGCTTCAAAGCCGGCACTTTCTCCAGAAAATATCCCCCATCCAAAAAATGTGACTCGTATTCAACCGTCGTGAAAAAAATGGGCCAGCCCCTCTCGCGTGCGAACTCGAGCAGACGCAGAGTAGCCTCAAGTTCAGACGCGTAGTCGCTCGATAAGTCAGACCCCGGTTGGGTAAACGCTCGGGTGAAGTCGACCACAACCACAGCTGGATGTTGACCATACCCAGAACTGCCTGCAAACCCAGGAGTGCCAGAAGTGTTATCAGACATGGGACGACTCCTCTCTTGGCGCCTCTCGTCCGTTGGCTCGCTCGGTAGGCCCTGCTCGCCACACGTATCCAGGAAGTTCGTGTTCCACTTTGGATGTCACCCATGACGCGAGGCTGAGCAATCGATCTAGGTCGATCCCGGTAGACACATCCATCTGCTCAAACATATGGACCACGTCTTCCGTGCACACATTGCCCACGGAGAGCGGAGCAAAGGGGCAACCCCCGAGACCGCCAAACGATGCGTCGAATCGACGTGCGCCAGCCACATAGCCAGCGTATACATTGGCCATACCAAGCCCTCTGGTATTATGAAAATGAAGGCCCGGCAACTGTCCAAATTTTTTTTGAAAGACGGTACATGCTCTCTCCACCTGAGCCGGATGTGCCATGCCTGTGGTATCGGCGAGAGTGACCCTGCTGACTCCAACTGCGAGCAAGCGTTCCGTCACATCCCAGACGGTATTAGTCTCTATCTCTCCCTCAAACGGACACCCAAAAGCAGTACCGAGAGTTGCCTCGACAGTCAGTCCTGAGGATACGGCTTCTCGCGCCAGAGGAAGTAGCTCGGCAAGAGCTTCGTCTCGTCCCTTGCCAGCATTTTTGCGCTGGAATGTGTCTGAGACGGCAACAACCACATTGACGGTATCCAACTGTGTAGCCAGGGCTCTCTGCAGCCCAGTCGCGTTCAGTACCAAACCGACGTACTCCACGCCGCTCCGGCGAACTAGGTTTTCCATGACCTCTTCCGCACCGGCCATCTGTGGCACGACTTTGGAACTCACAAACGACACTGCTTCCACGCTTTGAATTCCACAATCGGTCAGTTTGCGAATAAACTCTGCGCGGTCGACGGTCGTCCAGTGAAGTCGCTCATTTTGCAGCCCGTCTCGGGGCCCGACTTCCCTGATGAACACCTTCTCCAACGGTTTCACACCTCCCCACCTCGTCGCTCTACTTCCCGCTAAACAATGCCTTCCCGCTAAACAATGCCTTCCCGCTTCAACTCCTCTAGGAACGTCTCTGAGTAGCCGAGCAACTGACCATAAATTTCGTCATTGTGCGAACCCATGATGGTTGGACCAAGCCACTTGACTTCCCCCGGTGTTCGACTCAACTTTGGCACAATGCCGGGTAGTTTAAACGCTCCGAATTTCTCGTGCTGCATCGACAAAATCATGTCCCGCGCCAAGTAGTGAGGGTCTTCAAGAATATCCTTGGCGCTATAAATTTTCCCGGCTGGAACGCCGTACTGCTCGAGGGTCGACAGCACGTGTTCGCTCTCATGCTCTCTGGTCCACTCTTCAATGATTTGGTCCAATACTTCCATGTTCGCCCCGCGTGCACCATGAGTCGAAAATCGCTCATCCTCGGCCAATTCTGGCCTGTTCATGGCAGCAGCTAATCTGCGAAAGACGGTGTCCGCATTCGCTCCCATGACAATGTACTTTCCATCCTTCGTTGCGTAGATGTTCGCCGGTGCCACACCCGGCAGAACATTGCCTGTCCGTTCGCGAATGTATCCCGTCAAATCGTATTCGGGAACAAGACCCTCCATCAGTGCAAATACCGCTTCGTAAATGGCTGTGTCGACGACCTGGCCTCGCCCAGACCGATGCCGCTCCTCCAATGCAGTCAGGCACCCAATCGTCGAAAAGAGGGCTGCGAGTGAGTCGCCAATGCTGATGCCAACGCGAGTGGGGGGCCGGTCTGGATATCCAGTGACGTAGCGGATGCCCCCCATGGCTTCACCCACGCTACCAAAACCAGCCCGCTCGCTGTATGGCCCGGTCTGTCCAAATCCGCTGGTTCTCAGGAGAATGACGCGGGGATTCACCTCAGCCAAAGCATCGTATGACAGTCCCCACTTCTCAAGCGTTCCTGGCCTGAAATTTTCCAGGACGACGTCCGCGTGGCGAACCAAATCAAGGAAAACTTGTTGTCCCGCCGCTTCCCGCAAATTCAGAGTGACACATTTTTTATTGCGCGACTGAATGGGCCAGAGCAATCCGTCGCCATCCACTTGCTGCCCCCATCTGCGCATCGGATCTTCTCGGTCCGGAGGCTCAATTTTAATGACTTCCGCGCCAAAATCGGCAAGAAATCTCCCGGTGAGCGGGCCAGCAAGCAGGGTTCCTATCTCCAGAACCCGAATGTTCTCCAGTGCACCGGTCAAGGTCATCCTCCCTTTCTTGTCTCACGGTGCAAATTAGCCTTGATTGTATACAATCATATCATTATGCCTATTTTCAGAAAAGAGAACATAGCTACCGAATTTTAAAAAAGCCGGCATATCGAGAATTTATTGCACTGTTGTAAAAGAGGGAGCGTATCTTCGGGTTTCTTTTGTATACAATGAAGCAGATCTATACCGATAGGGGAATGCGTATGAATGCGTACGAACAGCTGAGAAGTGATATTTTATGCGGAAATTTAAAGCCTGGGGAAAGATTGCTCGAAGAACAACTCGCGCTTCGACTTCAAATGAGTCGAACGCCCATTCGCGAGGCTATCCGTCGTCTTACATCGGAAGGATTGCTCATCCATGCCCAAAATCGAGGGGTTACCGTCCGCACGTATCTACCAGACCACGTTCGCGATGCTTACAACCTGCGGGCGCAGGTCGAATCTTATGCCGCAGCATTGGCAGCCGGACAGGCGTGTCATGCCCCCGAAAGCCTCATGCGGCTTTCGGAAGCCAATAAAGAGTGCGAAGAGATGGCGGACCGAATACTGCATCAAAAGTCGGACGAAAACGTCTTGGCGATGGTCGAAGCCAATCGCAAGTTCCATCACCAGATGGCAACGCTGTCGGGCAATCAGTACATTTTGGAATTTTTACAGACCGTCATGGCCCTGCCTGTCACATACAACGGTTTTTATTGGTTTAGCGAAAATGAACTGCGAGAGTCCGTCCAGCAACACCGCATGCTGTTTCAAGCCATCAGCAACGGTGACGCGGAAGCCGCCCGCGCCATCATGGCTTCGCATATATATCACGGGCGGGACGGCGTGCTGCAACACATCGCCGACGCACCCTCCTCAACATCGTAATCCATCCGCAACAGGCGTGTGAAATCTCTCTAGAAATATAGGTTAAAGCTCGCCATCACGGCCACGATTGCACCAACGCCAATGCAATACCAGGCAAACGGTCGAAGCGCCTTGACTTCATGGGTACGAAAGTATCGCATCAAAAACGCCGTGGAGAGAAAGGCCACGATTCCAGCGAGCAGTCCACCCACCAAGCCTAGGTGAAGCATCTGTGTCGAGTGGCTCTTGAGTATTTTCGGAACTTCCAAAATGCCCGCGCCTGCAATGATGGGCGTAGCCAGCAGGAACGAAAAGCGCGCCGACTCTTCATAGGAAAGTCCCGTGCCGAGACCCGCGGTCATCGTGATGCCCGACCTGGAGAAGCCCGGGATGAGCGCAAATGCTTGCACCAGGCCGATAAAGAAGCTCTGCACATAAGAGATTTGGGGCACCTCTTTGGTCGTGCGACGGCGACGCAGACGGTCTGCTAAGAAAAGAACAAATCCGTTGACAATGAGGAAAAGCGAGGCCGACAGAGCGTTTGGGAAGAGCTCTTCAAATTTGTGCTGCAGTAATTTCCCGACAATCGCCGCAGGTATCGTGGCGACTACGATGAGCCCGAGAATGCGCCGCTCCCGTGGCTTCTTCAGCCACAGAGAGGAAATCAAGTCTACCCAGTCACGCCAGAAGTAAATCAAGAGCGCCAGTGCCGTACCCAGATGAAGCATCACGATGAACGGAAGAAACACTTTTGAGCCCGAAATGTGAGTCCAGTGAAACAGGTACGGCAAGATAACCGCGTGGCCCACGCTGCTGATGGGAAACAACTCAGTAATTCCTTGCACCAGCGCGTAGATGTAAATTTGCGAGGCGTGCATGAAGATAAGCTCATCCTTTCGATAGAAACCGCAGTGTGAGACAGTCCGTGTGGACAGACCGCTTGCCAGTGATTATAGCGAATGGAGGCAAGTTCTGTCGATTACGAGAATTTCCATGCTGTCAAAGCGAGCGACCCAAATTCGTCGAAGCGGACCATTTGCTGTGCGCGGCGCCCCCCGTCAGCACTACCCATCGCGAGCAGCAGTGGAATAAAATGCTCATTGCGCGGAACCGCCCGCTTCGCATGCGGTCCTCGGTCCTCGTAGTCAAAGAGCGACTCCATGTCCCATGCCGTAACTTTTTCTCCAAGCCAACTCTCCCACTCCTCAACCCATGGCGCCGATTGACCTTGCGGCATATCCCACGACAGCGCACGAAGATTATGCGTCGTTCCTCCGCTTCCAATAATCAGGATGCCATCGTTTCGCAGCGGTTCGAGAATTGTGCCGATAGCATACTGCGCGGCGTTGCTCAGATGCGGATTGACGGAGAGCTGAACCACAGGAATATCCGCCTCTGGGTACATTAAGCGAAGAACTGTCCAGGCACCGTGATCGAGCCCACGGGACGTCTGCGGAGCGGCTTCCACACCTGCGGTCCGAAACGCCTGCACAATCCGGTCTGCCAGTTGCACGTCGCCTTTCGCCGGATATTGAATGCGATATAACTCCTGAGGGAATCCGACAAAGTCGTACAGGGTTGTGTACGTTGAGACGCTGGACACAAGTTGTTTCTGCGATTCAAAGTGAGCCGTAAAAAGGACAATCGCTGTCGGTCGTGAAATCTCCTCAGACAGGCGATTCTGCAAAAAATCTGTGTATGGATTGTGTTCTAGGACTAAAGTCGGGGCGCCATGAGCGAGAAAAAGAGAGGGTTGCTTCATTAAATATAGTCACATCCTATTTTATAGTTTATTCGATTATATCACAGGACTTTGGTTTGTGGTATTCTGAGATAGCAAGCAAATTGACTTGAGGGGGAAACACCGTGACCAAAGTAGCTCCTTTTGCTGATGCCTGGCTACGCCATCGCCTCATCACATCCGACATACTGGACGGACTGACGGACGACCACGCCCTTGAATTTAAGCCGTGGGACGGGGCTATGTCTCTGCGTGAGTTGGTTGTACATATGCTGGTCGCAGCAGACATGTTCACGAGCACCATACAGAATGGAAGTTTTTCACGCCCCAATCCGGACGCATTGCCAAAACCGACCACTCTCGCGGAATTGCGCGCCGCGACGCACGATTTTACGAACCGCACGAAGGACCAGTTGGCCAGTATCTCTGATGAGACCTACGACAAGATGATTGACACCACTCAGGTCTTTGGGCAACCCCTGCCGGCGCACGCGTTGCTCGGCATTATGAAAGACCATGAAATTCACCACAAGGGTCAGCTGTTCGTTTACGGACGCATGCTTGGCATGGAGAAAATGCCACCCATCGTCCGCCGCACCATCTAAATATGCGTCCTTCTACAGTCAGCATGCCGGCGTGCCGAGTTAAACACCACTCGACACGTCGGTCAACTGCCTGCGTTCGCTGGCGACAGGCGCCACTCTGGCATAGCCAAGATAGGAAATCGCGCCAAACAGTACAAGTAGAGAGGCCACTCCAAAGGCAGGCACATGAGCCCCGATAGTGACGCTCAGCGATGCAAGAACGCGACCCATCCCCCACGTCATTGAGGTGACGGCCAGATACGAAGTTCGTCCCTCGAGCGGTGCCAAATCTCCCATGTACGATTGACGCACTGGCACAGCCAACACTTCTCCAAACGTCGCCACGGCCATTGCCAAAGCCAGAGCCAGCGGGGCTGAAAACACGCATTGAAGTGCAAACCCCAGAGCATTCAAACCAACCCCAAACAACAATGTGGTCTTATCCGGCAATTTTTGCGCCAATTTGACCGCGAAGGAAGCGAGCAGAACCACCAACACAGTGTTCTCAGTCTGTAAAAAACCGACCATGGAAATACCATCTACCGGCACAATCCACTTCAACAAGTGCAAGGCATACGGATGAACCGTATCGGCCAAATGAACACCGATGTAGTTTGGCAGTTCACTTTCCACCGTAGCCGCCAATGTACCCGCTAATAAATAGATCAAAAACGGTCTATCCATCGCAATGCGACGGTAACTTTGCCACAGGTTTAGCCGCGTCCCACCAACTCTCTTGCCGCGTTCCGTTGTCTTTGGAGGATGATACGTTTCCGCGATGAAGAAGTACGTGATAAACCACGTCCCTAGAACGACGATGGCCATGACTGCAAAGAGCAGAAAGCGGTCTACGTTGAAAAACAGAGCACCAATCGACGAACCGATAGCCATGGTTAAATTCATCATCCAATAGAAGAGGGAAAACACATAACGGCGACTATCTGAGTCTGTGACGTCGAGGATCATCGCATCATCCACTGGTCCGTAAATGCCCCAGCAAAGATTTCCGATTATATATGCCACAAAGGTAATGACCGCCGAGTGATACCACGGACTGTTGGCGACCGCCATGGCCAAATAGGTCAAAAAGAACGTCGCCTCCGCATAGAGGAGGATGCGTCTGCGTCCAATCCCATCGGCAACATATCCTCCATAAGCGCTGGAGAAAAGGGCTAAAATGAGTCCCGCAGCCAATAGAATGCCCGTCAGGCCAGCACCAAAATGCTTGGCAAAATAGATCGTCATGAAGGGCTGAGTGGTCGCTTGTGCAATGCCAAACGCAAAAAACACAAAGACCCGAATGCGAATGTTGCGATGCAATCTTCCGAATTGCATGATGGTCTCCCTTCCGAATTTGAGGCGTGAACCAACCGTACCATCCTGTTACCTTCCTGGTGGACCATGGCGGATTCCAGCCAAGGAGCCTACTCGCTCGTCGACCCCGAGTTGGTCATGCAAATTCGGCATGCCGGGCGCACCGCAAAAAGGCGCCACGGGGCGACTTGCCCGTGGCGCCTTCGCGTTCAGAGAATAGAACTAACCGCGAGGTATGGACAAGCCGATGGAAGACACACGGATGGAATGAAACAGAACATAGCCACGTGTGACTCTCATCGACTGCCCAACCTCCTAGTGAAGCAAAGTACGATCATCATAACACAGCAACAAATTCTTGGCAATCGGCTGTCACAACGAGGGAAGGTCGGCGCCATGATAGGGAAGCCAAGTTTGATTGTCTTGCCAAATGTAAAATGCCGAAGGAACGGGCTTAAATCCTACTGAAATCGGGGCCGAGTGGTCCGTCGGACCATGACCTGTACCTACATCCCACGCTTCTGCACCTCTCACCGCTTCATGGACGAATGCCTTCGCGGCACTCATCGCGTCCAAAACCGACGCACCACGAGCCAACATGGCTGTCAGCGCGGACGAAAACGTACAGCCAGTCCCGTGCG
The DNA here is from genome assembly GCF_024706985.1 of Alicyclobacillus sp. SP_1. Taxonomy (GTDB): domain Bacteria; phylum Bacillota; class Bacilli; order Alicyclobacillales; family Alicyclobacillaceae; genus Alicyclobacillus_I. The sequence goes on from NZ_JAMCCX010000083.1 coordinate 72,729, forward strand.
TCTTGTGCGTGTCCATTCTCTCGCCAGCAAAATAGGTGAATTGACCCTCTGCATAAAGCAGGTCCACGACCAGATTCGAGGTATTCTTCATCCACTCTCGCGGCATGTGACCGCCCTTGATAACCACAGCCCGCGGGCCGAGAGCGGCAATGTCGATGGCAGCGCGGTGGCAGTCTTCAAAATTGCGAATCGGATATCCGCACAGTGCTTCAGTCTCCATAACATTTGGGGTAATGACCATCGTCAAAGGCAAAAGCTCTTCCTTGAGGGTCGCCACGGACTCCTGACGAAGCAGAGGAGCCCCACCCTTCGCGACCATCACCGGATCGACCACAAGGTTTTCCACACAGATGTGCCGAAGAAAATCAGCGACCGTATGGATAATGCCAGCATTCGCGAGCATACCGGTTTTGACAGCGTCCACACCGAAATCGGTGTAGACAGACTCCAATTGCAGCCGAACAAAATCCGGATTCACTTCGTAAATTCCCTGTACTCCAATGGTATTTTGTGCAGTCAGCGACGTCAGCACCGACATTCCATACACCTGAAATTGATGCATGGTTTTCAAGTCCGCCTGAATTCCGGCACCCCCGCCACTGTCCGACCCAGCAATGGTGAGCGCCCGAACAACATGGCCCTGGTTGGTTCGAATCATGATATCGCCCAAACATTCGTGAAGCTCTTGACATACGAAACCAGACGCGTGTTTAATTCCTTCCTAAACCACATACAAAAAGCCTCCTTATCCATGTAGAGGCCTCCAGGGGGCAGGAAGTTCCGAACTCTCGAGGGAGTTCCCACAAACCTCCGCCACTTCCCTACGCTGGTATTATCCAGATCAGGTATAAGGGTCCAAGGAGAATCTCCTGTCTCAGCATCGTGCTCCCCTAGTGGCTCTATTGCGTTAGAGTCAATATATCACGAGTCATAAAATTGAGCACATAGCGGCCGCACATACAATAAAGCGCATTTTCGGAGAAGGGGAAAAGGAAACTTGACGGTATCACCATACACGTGATAGCCTCAAATCGTGATCACAATAGCCTGTAAGAATTTCAATGTTGGCCAATGCTGAATCCAAATAAAAAACCGATGCAATCAACCAAAGCAAGGTGTCGTTTGTTGGGTTTAGATTGGAAACCCGCCGTCCCTAATTTATTAGGTGCGGCTTTTTTGTTGAGGTGAGATATGCGCGCAGTCTTGCACGTCATCAGTGATAGAACTCGGCATCAGACACCGCTTCTCGAGGCACTTTTACTTGCAGCCGAAGGCGGCGCCGATGTGATTCAGATTCGAGAAAAGAAAGCCCCGGTGGCGGAGACCTACTCCTTCGTCATGGAGTTGTTGGGGCATCTCATGCACAGACAAAGTTCGCCTGCACTCTTTGTCAATGACCGCGTCGACGTTGCTTTGGCGGCAAATGTCTCAGGAGTCCATCTAGCAGCAAAATCTCTGCCTATTCATGTCGTCGACCAACTCAGGCGGCAGGCCAATTGGTATGGGTAAATTGGTTGCTCTGTACACAGCCTAGAGGAAGCTCTAGCCGCTGAGCAGTCCGGCGCAGACTATGTCACCTTCGGACACATCTATGCCAGCGAGTCTCATCCAGGGATACCCCCTCGCGGTCTGACTGCGCTCCGAAAAGTGGTTGAGGCACTGTCCATTCCAGTTATCGCCATCGGAGGGATTGACCGATTTAACCTTGCTTCTGTTCTGGATACGAACTGTAGCGGAGTGGCCGTGATTGGCTCTGTGCTGAACGCGACAAACCCTTTCGATGCAACCAGGACGTTGAAAGAACTCATCGATCATTCACGAGCAGTACCTAAGATTCCCTTTACGTGGAGTCGTCGCAGATTGGACCAACGAAATGGAGGAATTGTGCCATGACTGACGCGTTCGACGTGATTGTCATTGGTGGCGGCGTGATTGGTATGAGCAGTGCTTGGCGTCTCGCAGGGACAGGTCGACGGGTGCTGTTATTGGAGCGAGATCGTACTGGTGCGGAAGCGTCCAGTGCCGCCGCTGGCATGCTCGGGGCTCAATTGGAGACCTCCAGTCCAGGTCCATTTTTTCAATTGTGCTTGGAAAGTCGGTCTCTTTATCAGAACTACGTCGACGAGTTGCGTGAAGAAACGGGTGTCGATGCTCAGTTGAACCACAACGGAATTTACCAACTTGCACTCACGGAAACCGAAGCCCATGCTTTACAACGGCGCATGGAATGGCAAATCCAGGCCGGTGGGCGCGCCCAGTTTCTGAGTAGCCGCGAGGTATATGAGAGTGAACCGCTCGTCGCAAGAAACTTTGGAGCGTTATATCTGCCGGATGACGGCAACATTCATGCGCCCCTTCTCATCCGGGCACTGTCTCTGGCAGTAAAGAGAACATGCACGGTTTTGGAAGGTGCCGAAGCCATTTCCATCGTCACTCACAATTCGCTTGACTATACGGTCTCCACGCACAGTGAGAAATACGTGACTAGGACCGTTGTGGTGGCGACAGGCGCTTGGGCACCCCATTTACTACCATCTCTCACCGGGCGAATCCGACCTGTTAAAGGCCAACTTCTATCCATTCGTCCGCGCCGTGCGACGCTACAGCGCACCATCTTCCATCATCACACCTACCTAGTGCCAAAGCGAGACGGAACCATTGTTGTTGGAGCGACTGAGGACAAGGAAGCAGGCTTCAATCGCGACGTGCGCGCGGACGCCGTCCAATATCTCTTAGACTCCGCACAACAGGTGGCTCCCGGACTGTCCGATGCCGTCTTTGTGCGGAGTTGGATTGGACATCGGCCCGGGTCGGAAGATGCGCACCCATGGATTGGCGAACTCGCCGAGTCTCCTCAGCTTCATGTAGCGGTCGGCCATTTTCGAAACGGGATTCTGCTTGCCCCTGTAACAGCCAACATGCTGCTCGACTCCATTGAGCGTCGACCGTGGCCAGTTCATTGGCAGGCATTCCATCCAGCAAGAGTGTCTCATGAAGGCGAGGTGACTATCTGATGGACGTGAACGTCAACATCAATGGCAAAGCGAGATGGATTGACGCCAACACCACGGTCGAGCAACTCATCAAACAACTTGACCTGGCAAATGAACGAATTGCCGTCGAACACAACCGAATCATCCTGGAAGCAACACAATTCCCCAGCATCACTCTAAAGTCCGGGGACGCACTGGAAATCGTCCGCTTTGTCGGTGGAGGCTGATAAGGACTTGATTCCCTCCAATGCTCGACTGTATCAACATGCCATATAGTCTCATAGAGGAAAAAATGAACGATTATAGTAGGAGGAATCGCTCTTGGAGAAGTTGACGATTGCCGGTCGCAGTTTTCGGTCAAGACTGATGGTCGGTACAGGCAAGTACACCACGTTCCACGAAATGAAAGCAGCACTAGATGAGTCTGGAGCGGAGATTGTCACCGTCGCTGTTCGCCGTGTCAATCTCGAAGAACGTGAGGAGTCCTTACTGTCCTATGTGGATGTCCATCGATACTTTCTGTTGCCGAACACGGCTGGCTGCAAGACCGCAGACGAAGCCATTCGCACCGCTCACCTGGCGCGTGCTGCAGGGCTGTCCAACTGGGTGAAACTCGAAGTCATCCCGGACGACGGTACACTGCTGCCCGACCCCGTTGCAACCGTAGAAGCAGCAGAAGCGTTGGTCAAAGAAGGGTTCGTCGTCTTGCCGTACACGTCCGATGACCACCACGTAGCCCGACGCTTACTTGAAGTTGGCTGCGCCACCGTGATGCCATTTGGGTCTGCCATTGGCACCGGACAGGGCCTACCCCACCCAGAACGACTAAAACGGATTATTGATATGGTGGCAGGACGCGTCCCTGTCGTCATCGACGCTGGCATTGGTGCCCCATCCGATGCTGCATTGGCCATGGAACTCGGCGCAGATGCGGTACTCATCAACACTGCTATCGCAAAATCTGAGAATCCGATTCAAATGGCGAGAGCCATGGCGATGGGCGTAGAAGCAGGCCGCTTAGCCTATCTCGCAGGACGCATCCCGCGCGCCACAACTGCCTCTCCAAGCAGCCCTGCGACAGGTCTCATTGGTTCAACCCTCTAGGAGGATCGACGTTGTCATGGATTTGCGTTATCTCAACGCCTTTGTCAAAGTCTGCGATGCGAAGTCGTTCACGGTCGCTGCGCTGTCGCTTGGACTCACACAACCTGCAGTCAGCAAGCAAATCCGGCGCCTCGAGCAAGACCTTGGCGTACCGCTGTTCAACCGCGACGACAACGGTATCTCGCTGACCGATGCAGGCCGTGAGGCCTACCATACCGCGACTCAGATTCTGGCCGAATGGACAAAACTGACCCTCGCCTGCAAGCCCTACTTCGAAAGCCTGCAGGGCACGCTTTCTATCGGATCATCCACAACGCCAGCAAGACATCTTCTCCTGTCCCACCTACAGCAGTTTCATGCCGTTCACCCGCATGTCACGCTTCGAGTCCAAGTGGAAGACTCGCAGAGAACCCTTGACGCCTTGTTGCAAAGCGAAATTGATATCGCATTTGTGGGTATTGAACCTCATTCTGCCGATCTCGTTCGCACGCCGTTAGCCTCGGACCGTCTGGTTGTGGTGGCAAGCGCATCGTACAACCTCCATGACGACTGGCGATTGTCTCCATTCTTGTTGCGCGAAGACGGGTCCGGCACTGGAGCTGCCGCCAAACAGGCATTGGCCGACCTCGGTGTAGACACGGAACGATTGAATGTCGTGGCGCGGCTGAATTCGTCGACTTTGGTACTCGACTTCGTGGCCGCTGGTCTGGGATTGGCAGTGATATCTTCGTGGGAAGCTGCACAGGCGGTACGTCAGGGCCGCATCCAAGTGGTAGCCGACCTCAACTATCGCCGTGAGTTCCACGTGGTGACGCGGCGCGTGCCGAAGCAGACCGAGCTCACTGACGCCTTTCTCCATGCGATTGCACCGCATTCATCCGGGCCAGAAGAGCAGGATGAGGAATAAAAGCGTGAGAAACCGGGACAGTATCAGAGAGGGAGGTCACGTCTTATGAATCGTCATGACAGGATGGAGGAAAGCCGTCAAGACCAGAGCCCACTCAGGGACGCGCAAGGTGCCGTTCAGAATGCGCTGCATGCGGCAAAGCAGGCTGAGTCTCACCCATCAGACACGATGCTCAAACAGGCAGAACAATCCTTGCAGCACGCATACCACGGGCTGGACGGCGCGGCTCAGACAGACAATGAGAAAGCGCTCGCGGAGGCGCATGCGGCTTATCGCGAAGCGCAAGAGCATCTACAACAAGCGAACCAGCAGCAAAGCCGAAAAAATTGACGATGGCGCAGTGACTGCCGCATCTAAGCGGTCTTCACTGCGCCCTGTATATACCCCTTATACCCCACACACCCATCCGTCACTTCAGCAACGTCACTCTCCTTGTGGAGTACGTCTCATGACGCTGGCCAAGGAGGAACGTTTGCAACCGAATTGCCTTCATTATATTTGACCTTCATCCACTGTGCGTCTCAATTTTGTCTCAATCTTGTCTCTCAACTTCTTTCCGACTGAGAAAGAGAGGATTCTGTACACACAATCAGCATGTTCTGACCTAGAAGTTCGGCCTAGCAAAACGCCGTTGATAAAATTGCACGTCCACCTTACAGGTGCTATCGTTATCATTGTAGTCATAATGTCATCATTCCGCCATAATTTTCGGACAACCATCGGCCCCGCACACAGATGAAAGCGACAATGCCAGTTGTTTTCTGTGCATTTCATTCTTCGTCCTATGCGGCAGAGGAGGTAGAGCATGTCGCAATTCCCTGGAAGGGTGTTGTCTGAATCGACAGCACGGCGTTACCTAGACTCTGGAACCTGGTCGCAACAGACATGGCTCGACATCTTCGAACAGAACGTTTTGCAACACCCGGAACTTACGCACCGAGACGACGAACGGACGCTCACCCATCAAGCGTGGTGGGGCGCATCGGAGTCGGTGGCCGCCACTCTCGTCAAACTTGGGGTGAACAAGGGGGACCGTGTCGTCATTCAGTTCCCGAGCACACTCGATTATCTGATTGCGCTCTTCGCCATTGTCCGGATTGGAGCAGTGGCCGTTCTCCTGCAAACGGATTTGGGACCGGACATGACCCGTCAAAGCCTGTCCACATCCGGGGCGAAAGTCTGGATGTGTGTGTCCAATTATCGTGGTGAGCCGATTCTCGAACATGCGCTCAAAATGCGAGAGCATCTGCCAGAATTACAACACATCATCGTCCTCGGAGAGGCGAACATGGCCGACGGTACGGTACTGCACTTTGAAGAACTCCGTGATGGTGGCGTACAGTTGGACCCTGAAGAGTCACAGACGCGGCGCCCCACCCCGGTCGATCCGTTTGTCATGCTCTTCACAGCTGGCACCACGGGTCAGCCGCGCGGCATTGTCCATCTGCATGGCAACTCCGTGTATGCTGCCAACGCTTACTGCCAACGCTTTGGCCTCCAAGTTGGCGAAGCCACTTTGGACATGGCGCCCATCTACCACCTAACAGGAATGTTGGTAGGAGTACTCATGCCGATTGCTTCCGGCGGACGCATTGTTCTCCTCGAACGATTCGCCGCATCTCGCGCCCTCCGTCTGATTGAGAATGAGGCTCCGAGATACTTGGTAGGTGCACCCCCGCATTTGATTCATCTTGCCGAACATCCGCAGTTGACTGAAACGAATACATCCTCAGTGCGCATCTACTTCTACGCTGGTGCACCTGTCCCACCAGAAGTTCTGGCAAAGTTGCAATCGGACACTGGGTGGATTGTTGGCGGTCTGTTCGGCTGGAGCGAAGGCTTCCTTGCTTGCTCGACGGAACTCACGGATTCTCCAGACGCCATCAGCACGACCGTCGGCAGACCCATTCCCGGCACCGAGATTCGGTTGGTCGACGAAGCTGGCAATCCTCTCCCTGAAGACCCATCATCGGTCGGCGAGATGCTCTGCAAAAGCCCGAGTTTTGCAGCCGGATATTACGGCGATGCTTCATCGGCCAGTGAAAAATGGGATGCGGAAGGTTGGTTTCACTCGGGTGACTTGTTTTCCAAAGACGCCGAGGGACGCTACCGATTTCGTGGCAGGCGCGACAACATCATTAACCGCGGCGGCGCGAAAATTGACCCTCGAACGGTGGAAGACGCCTGCAATCGCCACCCGTGCATTGATCAGAGCGTGCTCGTGTCCGTCGCAGATTCTACTCTTGGACAGAGAACTGCGCTCGGAGTCCTTCCGGCGCCTCTGGCATCCGTGCCGTCTCGAGCCGAATTGATTCAATTTCTGACCGCAGAGGGTTTGGCCAAATTTCAGATGCCCGACGAAGTGGTCAGTCTATCCGACCGTGTGACTTCAGCCGACGGGCCCATCCCAATTTCCACGCTAAGAAAAATTCTGCATGACGTGATGCGCACGACGAGTGTGGACGACCGAACTGAAGCGAAAGGGGACCGCTAACCATGGAAACACTCCTAACTAGGGAATTAGAAGAAAAATATCAGCATATTTGGCCGAACAAAACCATCATCGACTACTTAAAAGACGCTTCTGCACGCTTTCCAGACAAAGTCGCCATCCGAGACCACCGCTCGGAATATACATTTGCCAATCTGGCGAAAACGGTCGACACAATGGCTATGGGACTGCAACAACTAGGCGTAGGCAAAGGCGATGTCGTGTCATTTCAACTTCCCAACTGGAACGAATTTGTGCTACTACATTTTGCGGTGACACGCATTGGCGCCATTAGCAATCCGCTTATCCCCATCTATCGAGACAAAGAGATAAGCTACATGGTGAAAATGGCTGACTCTAAGGTTTTCGTCATCCCCGACCAATTCGCTGGATTTGACTTTCCAGAGATGGTCGAGCGGCTGCGACCCAACTGGCCTCAACTGGAGCACGTCCTCGTGGTCGGCGAACGTATTCCACCAGGCATGAAGGCATTCACGACTTTGCTTGAAGTCGACGCAACAGAGGAGGAGCGCGCAGAGCTAGACCGGATCGAACTTCATCCAAACGACGTGACCGAACTCGTATTCACCTCCGGTACCACCGGAGATCCCAAGGGCGTCATGCATACGCACAACTCGCTTTGCGTGTCCACAGAGTATTTCATTGAACGACTGAACATCACGCCGGAAGATGTCGTCTTTATGGCGTCTACGTTCGCCCACCAGACGGGTTTCCTCTACGGCGCGCGCATTCAGGTCCATGCTGGTTGCACCGCCATTTATCAGGACATCTGGAACCCAGTCGAATTTATCCGCCATATCGAACAAGATGGCGTCTCCATCACCATGGCGGCCACTCCATATCTCTATGATGCCGTCCACGTGGAAGGCATTGAGAACCGTGACTTATCGTCCTTCCGCGTGTTTTGTACGGCCGGAGCACCCGTTCCGCCTGCACTGGTTCGCGAAGCCGCAGAGAAACTGCCGTGCCGTATCTTGGCAGGCTGGGGACAGTCCGAAAATGGTTTGGTGACATTGACGTTCCTCGACGACAGTGTGGAGAAGCTGACAGAGACTTCCGGAGCTCCCTGCAAGGGGATGGAATTGCTCGTAGTTCACCCAGATGGCACAGAGTGTCCAGCCGGGGTGGAAGGCGATTTGTGGTGCCGCGGTCCGGCGATGTTTGTAGGTTATCTTAAGCGGCTTGACTACACACGCGAGCAGCATGTCGGAGATTGGTTTAAGACGGGCGATCGCGCTGTTATGGACGAGGATGGCTACATCCGTCTCGCCGGGCGCAGCAGCGACATCATCCGCCACCAAGGTCGAGAGGTTCCGGTGACACTCCTCGAGAACTTGCTCCACGAACATCCCGACATTGCCGTCGCGCAAGTAGTCGCCATGCCGGGGCGGGACGAGAGCGAAGGAGAACGTGCTTGTGCCTTCGTCAGCCAGAAAGCTGGCACAACACCATTCACCATCGACAAAATGCGAGAGTTCTTGCGCGGTCGCGGTGTTTCTCAACAAGACTGGCCAGAACGGTTGGAGGTTGTCACCGACTTCCCGCGCACCCCGAGCGGCAAAGTCCAAAAATACGTCCTCCGCGAGAGACTGCAACAGGAATTCAAGTCGAGCGCAACACATCCACACGCTTGACCGAAATATGCGGTCACGTCGGTCCCGTCAAACCACTGAAACCGCCCGCAGCGACCGTTCGCTGCGGGCGGTTTATCTCAATTTCATATGGATAATCAATGGATTATTGCTCTTTTCCCCATATCAAAACACCATTCTGACCGCCAAATCCAAACGAGTTACTCAGTCCTGTGCGAATCGCCGCGGCCCGGCTACAATTTTGCACAACATCAGGCGGAGCCAGTTCGTCCTTGTTATCACAGTTGAGCGTCGATGGAATCCACCCCGTCTCAATCGACTTCACAGTCGCGAGACTTTCAATGGCACCAGCCGTTCCTAGCATGTGTCCGACCGCCCCTTTAATAGAACTGACGGGAATGTGGTCCAGATGTGCCCCGAACACTGCCCGCAATGCGTGCGATTCTGCCCTGTCTCCTGCCGCCGTTGCCGTCGCGTGAGCATTGACGTAGTCAACGTCGTCCGCCTCCATTCCTGCGGCTCGCAAGGCTCGTTGCATGGCGAGGCGGGCACCCGCACCCTCCGGATGAGGAGCGGTCTCATGGTACGCATCATTAGAGGCACCGTAACCGAGAAACTCTGCGTAAATATGCGCCCCTCGTGCACGCGCATGGTCAAGCCGCTCCAGCACTAAAAATGCGGCTCCTTCGCCCATCACCATACCTTTGCGGTCGACATCAAACGGTCGCGACCAGCGCGAGACATCCTCTGGTCCTTCGACCGCAAGGGCTCCAGCACTGCGCAAACCGGCCATGATGGACGGCGAGAAGAGACATTCTGAGCCACCGGCCAAGACCATCTTGACCTCGTCACGCTCCAGCCAGTACGCCGCTTCTCCAATGGAATTGGCAGACGACGCACATGCAGTGGAATACGTCAGCACCGAACCGCGAATGCCGTACTTCATAGCCACGGCCGCGGCGCCCGCATTGGGAATCGATTTAGAGACAAGCCTTGGGCTGAGTCGCGCAGCAGCATTCTGTGCGAGTTTCGCACTCCCCGCTTCTAATGTCTGTACTCCTCCAAACGCACAACCCATGGCAATACCCACATCGTCTCCGTCCACTCCGTGAAGCGCTCCTCCTTCCTCAAGGAAGTTTGCATCAGCGAGTGCTTCTGCGGCAGCTACCAGTGCGAGCTGGGTAAAGCGATCCGTATCGTTGATCACCTTTTTCGTCAGCCAATCAGCAGGATTGAACCCATTTGCAGCGGCAACAACCGGAGCAAAAGAGCGCAGGGTCGAGTTCTCGGTCGCGCTTACCGCAGACTCGTTTCGCAGGAGTCTGTTCCAAAACGTCGATACACCGACTCCGAGCGGACTGACAGTGCCAAGACCAGTAACAGCGATTCTAACCCGGGAATTCATGTGGTCGCCTCTCTTTATCTGCCTCTGCAAGGACTGCAGGACGGAAACTGGATAAAAACATTTCTGGACATACTCCAGCAACCTTTTCTCATGGTATCAAAAGGTTGGTTTGTTGAACAGAATGTGAACACTTTCAGAGTTGCTTTTCGACTCCGAACACGGCAAGATATAAGGGTATTCACTCGTCTTTGGAGGATCGGTCATGCACCACTTTTGGTGGCTCTTGCACATTCTTGGAATTTGCTTTTGGCTCGGCGGCACGGCCACTGTGGCACTGGCATGGTCGCGCGCCCAAAAGGCGGTCACCACCCCCAAAGGTGCCGATTCCCGCAGCACTCGTCTCAGTTCCGCCAACGAGTTGCCTCTCCTTATTCGTCTCGCTAATCAGAGCGGACATTTGGGCGCGGGATTGACAGCCATCACTGGAACAGTGTTGTCCTTCTTAGTGGAACCGAAAATCAAGTTGGCCTATGTATGGCTGACATACATGCAAGGTATGGGTGTGGTTGTGTTTGTGTTCTCTGTCTTCGTATTGACGAGACGGGGGAAACAACTGATGCAACACTTGACAACAGAGACAGCGTCCGTCGAAGAGACAGCTCGACTCGCCACGATTTATCACCGCTGGTTGTGGACCATCGTGCTCCTGCTGCTTTCCATTCTCGTCTTTGCTGCCTTCAAACCGCGCTAGTTAAGCTGAACCTTTCCCAGCGAATTAGGTCCACGTCTGCGCCAATCTTTCGCTTCTCAGTCTTTGGTGAGCCGTACGAACATCGTCTATGGCCACATCCATCTCATGGATACTCAGCCAATCTGGAAAGGAGTTGACGGAATGACGCACTTTTCCGGTGCGACTCCAAAGCGCCTTTCCCACGACCATGGTCATCATCACGACCATAGCGGTGTCTTTCATACCCACGCTCCCGAAGGACAGATGAAGCGCGCATTTTTTTGGACTGTGATAATCCTCATAGTGGAAGTCTGCGGCGGACTGATTTCTCACAGTCTGGCTCTGCTTTCTGACGCTGGCCACGTTCTCACAGACCTGTTCGCCTTAGGCCTGTCCTGGTACGCGCTAACTCAGGCGAAGAAGCCCGCAACCGAACGGATGACCTACGGCTATCATCGCTCTGGAATTCTCGCCGCACTCATCAATGGCATGACTTTGCTCGTCATCACCGTCATCATCCTGGTAGAGGCTTATCAACGATTTCTGCATCCAACGCCCATCCAGCCATACTGGATGATTGGCCCCGCCGCCATTGGCCTCGGTATCAATTTGTACTTGGGGTTTGGCATGAAGGGTCACGACAACCTCAATGTAAGGAGCGCCGTACTGCACATGCTCGGAGATGCAGCAGCATCCGCCGGTGTCATCGTGGCCGCTCTGCTCATCGCTATCACTCATCGTGATTTTTTCGATCCGCTACTGAGTGTCCTGATTGCACTGTTGATTGCGTTTGGTGCCTGGCGGATTGTCGGACAAACGGTGTCCATCTTGATGGAAGGTACTCCGAGAGGGATTGAAACCGACGCAGTCGTCACCGCCCTCCGACACATTCCGAGCGTGGAGGACGTTCACGATGTCCACATTTGGAGCATCACGAGCGGCCGGAATGCGCTGTCTTGCCACGTGGTACTGGACGGGTCCCTGACGATTGCCGAAAGTCAAAGCATTCTCCGCACTATGGAGCATGAACTCGAACATTTTGGAATCCAGCACGTCACCATTCAAACTGAGGACGGAAGTCATCCGCACGAAGCGACCGTCCTCTGCGCTGAAGCCACAGAACGCTCTCACGGACATGGCTAGAGAGAAGAGCAACGTCCGCGTGCGAAGCGCAAAGTTTGCTCAAAAAAAGATGTTTTTATCTGTAACATTTTGTTGGTCTGTATCGTCTCATCTGTGAAACGCTCGCCATGAGCCGAATGGCCGAGAACATGACGCGCCGGATTGCACAAGAGGACAGGATGGTGAGAGAGATGAAGCGATGGCATCAGTGGGGACTTGCAGTCGTCGGCCTTGGAGTCGGCACTCTGGTGCTCACACTGAATTGGTCACCGAGACTGACCGAAGTGACGGTTCAACAAGCCTCAGCGGAAAGTTTGCAACTGGTTCCGAAGTCTGTTGAGTGGTTTGCCGACAAAGGGGTTCACTTAGCTTTCAACGAACCCGTCCAAAGCATTTCGTGGCAATACGACGGTACGAAGTACCACGCCAATTTTCCCAACCCAGAAACATCCATGTGGCTACCCGTTCCACTCAAGCAGGGCAGCGCAGCTTCTTTGAATGTGCAAACCGTGGTCACCTCCACCGGCACCACCTTAGACATGAACAAAGAACTGCAAGCGACGCTTCCCACACCGTTGACCGTCACCACCAGCCCTGGCCCATGGCAGATGAACGTCACTCGCAGCGGCCCCTGGACACTTCGCTTTAGTGCGCCAGTCAGAGACCGCGAAGCCATTGACCATGAAGTACAGTTTCAACCGGCAGTTTCTGGAACGTGGCAATGGATTGGCCGCACCATTGCAGAGTTTTTTCCCAGCCAGCGCGTGCGACCCACCGTGCTCGAGAGAATGACCCTTCTCGGAGGCCCGGAAGGACCTCAAGGAGTAGCAGGACAATTTTTAACACAAAAATCGATTGTGCGCCCTTTTTATACGGCAAGTAATCAAAAAATTGTCGTTCGCGAAGGAGACCCAGAGACATTGACGCTGTATCGCGATGGAAAACCCATCTTGGTCAGCAAGTGCAATACGGGAGTCGACCATGCGACTCCACTCGGTCACTTCTATGTTCGCAACAAATTTCTTTGGGTCAATATGATTGGTACCAATCCCAATGGAACGCATTACAACGTACCGCATGTGCCATGGGTCATGCCCATTGACGGGAACATCGCCATCCACGGCTATCCTCGTGCGGCTTACGGATTTCCTCAGAGTGCAGGTTGCGTAGAGCTCCCCATTCCTGTGGCTAAAAAACTTTGGCACATGATTCACGTTGGCACCCCAGTCACCATTAAAGTCTGAGAGAAAGTCTGAGAGAAAGTCTGAGAGTGAGCGGAGGTCTCGATACCTCCTCTGCTCCCTCCATGGCACATCATGTCGAATTTCGCAAGATTTTAGGGAAGGAAGGTCGAAGGAACCGTGCCCAAACCTGCAGAAGGAAAAAGCCGCTACATGGCGGGATTGGACGGGTTGCGCGCACTGGCCGTATTGGCGGTGATAGCCTATCATTTAAATCTCCCATTTGCTCCTGGTGGATTGCTCGGAGTGGACGTTTTTTTCGTCTTGTCCGGATACCTCATCAGCGACATGTTGCTTGCGGAACGTAAGAAATTCGGTCGAATCAACATGAAGCACTTCTGGCTACGCCGCGCCCGGCGAATTTTACCGGCCCTCTTTGCCATGTTGATTGTGGTCGTGGTCTGGGTCACCCTGTTGCAACGGTCACAAATTCCAGCACTGCGCGGCGACGTCATGGCAGCCGTCTTATTTATCAGCAACTGGTATTATATCTTTCACCATGTCTCCTACTTCGCTAAGTTCGGACCACCGTCCCCACTGACCAACTTGTGGTCTTTGGCTGTGGAGGAGCAATTTTATTTGATTTGGCCATTGTTTCTGTCTGTGTTGCTCACGTTTCGGGCTTTTCGCAGGCGCGGTCCGCTGGTCGTTCTGACACTTCTAGTCACTGCCGCATCAGCAGTCGCAATGGCTGTCCTCTACCATCCCGGGATGAACCCAAACCGCGTCTACTACGGCACCGACACACGCGCCTACGCACTGCTGCTCGGCGCCGCACTGGCGATGGTCTGGCCGAGCGCCAAACTGGCTACTACTCTATCTCGCTCAAAACGCACGCTGCTGGATGGAATCGGCATCCTGGGCCTTTTGACCATTCTCTATATGGTCTGGCAGACCACACAATATGAAACCTTTATGTATCGAGGTGGTATGGTCCTGTTGTCCCTCGCCGCAACAGTGCTCGTGGCCACGCTCGCACACCCGGCGAGCTTGCTCAGTCGCCTGTTTGCATGGAAACCTCTTCGTTGGATTGGCGTGCGCTCCTATGCCATCTATCTCTGGCACTATCCAATCATCGCCTTGACCAGTCCCACGATGGACATGGACGGATTTAACGCGACGCGCGACATACTCCAAGTGGGGGCCAGCATCGTCATCGCAGCCCTCTCTTGGCGATTCGTCGAGGAACCGATTCGCCACGGTGCCTTGACTCGGCTATGGAAGCAAGTCCGAGCGGCCGTGAAAGGTCAAGGCACATGGCCTAAATATTGGTGGGCAGCGTCTTCCACGTCTTTCGTCGCTTTGATGATCTCGTTCGTCGGACTCGCTAACTTCTTCCCTGTACAAGCAAAGACCTCGGCGCCTTCTGGAACCGAAATCACGCCCACAGGGACCAACCATGCAGCCGGCACAGACCCAGGCACTCCCGCGTCTCCGTCCACAAGTGCATCGACTCAGCCGATAACCACGGAAACTCTGCGTCAATTGAAAGCGTCGCTCGGTGCAAGCGCACGAACTCATGGAACATCAGGTCAAACTGCGCCTTCCACGGGCACCTACCCATCGACTGCAGCGGCCGTTTACAAACAGTCCGGTGCCGGCGTGACGGCTATCGGCGACTCCATCATGTTTGACGTGTATCCGGATTTAAAACAGATGCTTCCAGGCATCGTTATTGACGCCAAAGTTGGGCGCCAACTTTATCAAACGCCGCCCGTCATTCAGAAACTGAAGACAGAAGGAGACCTCGGACACCGGGCAGTCATCATCGAACTTGGAACCAATGGCTCTTACACAAAAAGTCAGCTGTTGTCTTTGTTGCACTCGCTTGGCCCCGTTCATCGTATTGTCCTGGTCAATACGCGAGAGCCGCGCCCATGGGAGCATGCCGTGAACAAGGTGATTGATGAAGTCGCTGCCACCTATCCACATACGGTCCTTGTCAACTGGTATGCGGTCAGTGCTCCACCCAACGACTATTTCTGGCCAGACCATGTTCACTTAAACCCAACAGGCGCACACTTTTTGGCAAGTTTGATGGTCAAAGCGGTAGAAGCTCCCCCGGGGACGAAAGTTGTTCAGTGACGCCGCGCGGCGGCTCGACTCCCGGGCCAACTTTTGAAGTCGATTCCATCATCGGTCAAGACCATGGCGAATGGCGTAGATGGCCGCTTGCGTCCTGTCTTGCACGGACAGCTTGAGGAAAATACTGCTGACATGAGACTTGACCGTCTTCAGGCCAATCCCTAAATGGTCGGCAATCTCTTGGTTGCTCTTCCCCAATGCCAGCGCCCGCAGCACCTCTCGTTCGCGGACGGTCAAATCCAGAGCAGCGTCCCTTTCTCCCGGGCGCTGCAATTGGCCAATGAGACTTTGCTGAACCTCTTTGGAAAGCGTCCCCTCTCCGCAGTACGCGGCCCGCAACGTGGCAAGAATTTCTTTTGGAGAGGACGTTTTCAGCAAGTACGACGTTGCGCCCACCTGCAAGGCACCGACGACATGTGCGTCTTCAACAGAACTCGTCAAAATGACAATCGGCACGAGACAGCCGCTCTCCCGCAGCAACTTGGTCACCTCGATACCATTCAAACGCGGCATCAGTAAGTCGAGCAAAAGAACATCCACTGCCTGAGCGGTGCACAAAGGGCGCACTTTTTCAAGCGTCTCGGCTCCATCCGCCGCATCGCCCACCACGACAAATTCGGACGTCATCGACAACACCGCCGAGAGTCCAGTCCGAACCACAGCGTGATCGTCCGCTAAAAACACGCGAATGCTCATGTCAGTTTTCCACCTTTCCTCGCGGAACCACAACATTGACGGTCAGACCTGGATTTCTCGGCAGCAGTTCGAGTCGCCCCCCGAGACGTTTGGCTCGTTCGCGCATCGTCTGAATGCCATACGAGTCCGCCGTCGGTTCGCCCATCCCCCGACCATCGTCAGAAATGGACAATTCGAACGAGGCAAGTCCTTCTACCAACTGAACGCGGATAGCGGTCGCCTGTGCATGTTTGAGGGCATTGGCGAGTGCTTCTTGCAAGATGCGAAAAAGCTCTTCTTCCATCCACTCAGGCACTTGCGATTCCACTCGCCACGTTCCAACTACCTCTATCCCATGCCTCTCCGCTACGGCATGGAGCAGCTCGCTGGCTGCGTCGACAAAGGAGCGTCCTTCCAACTGCACTGGGCGCAGGTGCATCAGAAGCGCGCGCATCTCGCGCTGAGATGATTGTGCCAACTCCCCAATCATCCGCAATTGGTCCACGAGAGTCTCTGGCCGATCCGGTGCACTCCGCGCTCCTTCCTCGGCGGCATGGGCAAGAAGTGCCAAGCCAAACAGTTGCTGACTGACCGAATCGTGCAATTCGCGCGCCAGTCGCTGTCGCTCTTCCATAGTGGCAGCGCGCTCAGCATCGGCTGCGAGATTGCGGTTTTCTTCGGCCAACCGCTGTAAATCGGCGACTTGCTCAGCAATGGTCTCGCCCATCTGGTTAAAGGCTTTGGCCAGAAGATCGATTTCATCGCCGTTTCCGAAGTCCGCGACCCGGTGCTGCAACCGACCCGCCCCAAGGAGTGTGGCCGCCTCTTCGATATCCGTCAGCCGATGACGGTAGCCTTGCGAGAAACGAAATCCAATCAGCATCGCCAACACCACGTACGCGAAGCAACCACCAACGAAAAAAGTTGGCTTCACGTGGAGGAATGCCAGCATCCAACCCATCCCGAATCCAGCCAAGGCGAGAAAGCCGCTGATAACGATGAACGTGGTGCGCAGTGTCATCGGCTACACCCGAACAATGGCAACTTCGCCCAAATGGAGATTCACATTCAGACGGCAGCGGCGGGAAGATTGGGCATATCCCGGGTCTTCATGGACAACCTTGCCACCTAAACCGTCGTGCGAATTCTCTTTGTCCGCAAAGAGATGAATGCTGCCCACCCCGACCGTTGCAGAGACCGCCACGTCCAGCGATTCCGGCACCAAGATACGAATTTCGCCCAACCAGCCACTGACATCAAGAACATAGTCACCGTCTTCGATATACGCCGTCGCCAAATTGATGCGCGTCTCGCCGAGACCCGTCCAATACTCTGCGCTGCGAAGCGTCCAGGGACTCCGACCCACCATCAATTCACCAATCCATCGTCTCGCGCCGTAATCTGCGGGTGGTCTCCCATACTCCTTGGAATTTTGCCACGAACGTCTCCGGGGTCCACGAAAGGAGCGGCTCCAGGTACGCTGATACCGATTTCCTCGGGAGTCAAACGGATTCTTACTGTTGCCGTCGCCATCGTCCGTTGAGCGGTCTCCCATGTGCACTCGGACAAAAAATCCTCCCCCTCGTTTGGGGAGAACGAGGTCCAATCCAGCAAATACAAGAAGCAGAGGCCAGACTAAATTCCAACCACTGCCGATGCTTGAAAGTACCGGGGAGACATGCGCATCCTTGACCATCAGCAAAACTCCAAGTACAAATAGATAGAGCGGCCAAACGGCGTTACGGATACTCTTTGCCTCGAAGGCAAAATAAACTCCAATGAGAGCTGTAATGCCGGGCCAAATGACACCCCCGGAAAGCCAGATGGCGCCAAAGTGAATGACGTTCAACTTCGCCAAAAAGTAGAGAATCCCAATGAGCAACAACAGAAATCCCCAGCGAGAACCACGTCTCATGGTGTCATCCTTCTTTCTCGATTCGAATGAGGCTTGACCTTCATGCTATCGTGCGACGACTCTGCAGACAACGCTCGCGAGACGGGGAGCAGTATCCGACCAAAGGCGGAGATGCTTCTCCTCTCCTCGGTCGATGTCAAGAATCCCCGTGTCTTCTATGATTTTTGTACAAAGGTTCGTCCGCCACCTTTCCTGCGGGCCGACCCGAAGCGAAAGGTGGATGGTACTCGTGGGTTCTCTATTTCGCAATCGCAACTTCGTAATCCTCTTCTCTGGACAGATGGTTTCCATGTTCGGAAACAGTTTGTTTGCGCTCGCACTGCCATGGTATGTGTATAGCTTGACCGGATCGAAAGTAGATTTAGGTATTACCGGCTTGGTCAGCACGCTGCCCGGATTTGCGCAGCTCTTTAGCGGCGTGTTCGTCGACCGCTGGCCCAAACGCTTGACGATGATTCTCTCCGATTTTTTTCGTGCCGCACTGTCCGCTGCCATGTTCCTTGTGGCCATCGGTCACGAGAAACTCCTCATACTCTTGATTCTCTTATTTTTCCTCGAACTCGTGGGAACTTTCTTTAGTCCTGCTTCCAGTGCTTTCTTGCCATTAGTGGTGAGTGAAGAGTCGATACCGGCGGCGAGTGGCATGACACAGTCTTCCTCCTCCTTCGCACAATTGGCCGGCACCGTCTCGGGCGGAGCTTTAATTGGCCTGCTGGGGGCACCCCTTTTGTTTGTCCTGAACTCCATCTCGTTCCTGTGCTCTTGCATCAGCCTGCTCTTCTTGCGACATTCGGAAGACCGCTCAAAGTCGTCCTCCGCATCCTCGGTCCATGCCAACCGCGTCAACTCAGAGCAAACCGGATCTCCGGAGGCAGGAGCACAACCCACCATCTCCCGATTGCGCGTTTTCCTCGATGAGTGGCTCGAAGGGTTTCGCTTGTTGACCTCTACCCCATTTGTTCGCGTCATCATCGCCAGCGCAGTGCTCGTCAACTTCGCGTTCGCTCCCCTCTTCACAGCCTTGACGGCCTGGGTGAAAGGTCCTTTGCACGGAACCGCATTCGTGCTCTCCACTCTCGATGGAGGATTTTTTCTGGGTATCATCGGCGGGGGATTGCTCGTTGGCCCGCTCAGTTCCCGCTTGTCCCTGCGTCTTCAACTGGCCTCCGGGTTGGCGTTGATCGGCGTGTTTCTCGGTCTTCTGCCCGTCGTCCGCAACAGTTGGTTTGATGCGAGTTTGATGCTTCTCTGTGGCGTGTCCGTCGGTTTCATCAACGGTAGCTTATTCGCCACGATTGTGCGACTCATTCCACCTGAACTGCGCGGGCGTGTCTTCGGAACTCTCGGTGCACTCGTGAGCGTAGCCAATCCGGTCGGGTTGGCTATCACGACCGTCGTGCTGCCGTTCATTCCGCTCTGGACCATTTTTGTCGCCATCACCGTCATCTCACTCGGTGCGAGTTCCCTCTATCTGCTGCCGATGGAAGCCAATTCGGACTCTCTCCTCCTCGTGCCGGGCACCAGCGACCAGCAGTTCGAGGAGCTGTCCGAACCTCTTCTGTCTATGTCAGATAGCTTCGCGCCCGGCGCGTCATCCACGCCTGATGCACCAGAGTTGTGATTCTTATGATACATTGGAGCGGACAGTAGAGAACAACGCTCTGTAAAGACTGTGGGGGGAATCGACCGATGAACATCGTCATTCTGGGAGCTGGCGCCGTTGGCGGATATTTTGGCGGTAGACTGGCACTCGCTGGATTACCTGTGCACTTTTTAGTGCGGCCAAAGCGCTATGAACAGCTGCAACAAAACGGTCTGGAAATTAGCAGTAGTTATGGCCAATGGACCATCCGTCCGCAATTGGCCGCGAGAGCGTCCGACTTGACCGATGTCGATGTCGTGGTGGTTGGCGTGAAAAATTATCATTTGGAAGCCGCGCTCCCGGAACTCATGGTCTTAGTGGAGAAAGGCGCGCGAATCCTGCCGTTATTGAACGGCATGGACCATTTAACCACGTTGACCGATGCATTTGGGCGCGAACGCGTACTCGGTGGTACCTGCTACATTGAAGCCACGCTCGATGCGGAGGGTCGGGTGCTCCAGACTGGTCCGCTCCAGGACATCGTCTTTGGCCCGCGCGCGAGCGACGAGTCTTCCGTGTCTTTTGCAAAGGACCTCCACAGCGTTCTCCAGCAAGGAAACTTTCGGGTGACATTGAGCGAAGACATCGAGACGGATATGTGGCAAAAATTCACGTTTTTGACGGCGATGAGCGCGATTACCGCCGGAGTTCACAGTCCCATCGGTCCCATCGTGGAAGATGAAGTCACGCGGGCGTTTCTCTGCGGCGTGATTGCCGAAATCGTACAAATTGCCCGGGCTGATGGAGCCAAGCTCCCGGACAACGCCGAGAGTTACATTCTCGAACGGATGCAGCGCGCACCCGCCAACATGACCTCTTCCCTCCATCGTGATTTAGAGAAAGGGCTGGAACTAGAACTTGACAGCCTGCAAGGCGCGTTTCTGCGGCGGGCCGCTTTTCACCAAATGGCAGCACCGCACCTGACGGCCATCTACGCCTTGCTGCATCCGCACATCTACGGTCGCGTTCTCTCCGCGGAGATGGAGGTGACCGTGTGACCGACGCACGCGAGCAGGCCAAACGCATGGCAGCACAGGCTGCCGTGGAACTTGTCGAAGATGGAATGGTCGTCGGGCTGGGGACCGGATCGACCGTCTACTACGTCCTTCAAGAGCTATCGAAGCGCGTACAGCGGGGGTTAGACATTCGCTGCATCGGAACTTCGGCAGAGACGGAGCGCTTGGCCATATCGGGTGGGCTTCGCCTGACCAGCTTCGCAGAGACCGAGCGGATTGACATCGCCATCGACGGCGCAGACGAGGTGGACGCCAACCTCTGCCTCATCAAAGGAGGCGGAGGTGCACTGCTTCGCGAAAAAATTGTCGCCTCTGCGGCGGACCAATTCGTGGTCGTCGTCGACTCCAGCAAAGAGGTAGACAAGCTTGGAGCGTTCCGCATTCCCGTGGAAGTCGTGCCTTTCGGTCACGAACAAGTCGGTCGATCCGTCACGCGCCTTGGCGGCCAAGCTACTTTGCGCCGGGTCAGTGCCGCTGCCACTCTTGCCCACCGGCAAACAGCGAAGGATGTGCATGCGGACGACCCCTATGTCACGGACAACGACCATTTGATCTACGATTGTGATTTTGGCTTGCTGGACCATCCACAGAGGCTGCACGAATCCTTGAAACAGCTCGTCGGCGTGGTGGAGACTGGTCTCTTTTGCGGTTATGCAAACCGGGTCATCCTCAGCGACGGTCAGACGGTCTGGCAGCGGGAAACGAGGTAAAGTGCCAAGAAAACTGTTACAATTTCCTCAGTACCCTTGAATCGTGCGCCTGCCGGACTTGCTGCAGACCTTTGCAATGAGAGACGGCGGGTGCAACCAAGGGCTGCACATGGCCAGACAACAACCATTCTATGCTAGCCAAAGGAGGGAAGAGGTTTGCGCGTCGGCAGGACTCGCGTAGCAACCATCCAGCCCTGGACGAGCCGCGACTGCGCGAACCGCAGAGACCATGAAAGCGAGCGACTTTTTGGTACAGTGTCTGGAAGCAGAAGGGGTCGAGTACATATTCGGCATTCCCGGGGAAGAAAACATTGATTTGATGGATTCTCTAACGAGATCGAACATTCGATTCATCCTCACTCGTCACGAGCAGGCAGCTGCCTTCATGGCGGATGCGTATGGGCGCCTCACGGGAAGACCCGGCGTCTGTTTGGCGACTCTCGGTCCCGGTGCTACCAACCTCATCACTGGCGTGGCGAACGCACATCTTGACCGCTCCCCGCTGTTGGCACTCACGGGCCAAGCATCCCGGATGCGCCTACACAAGGAATCTCATCAAAACGTGGACACCATCAAACAATTCGAAGGTATCACGAAATACAATCAACAAATTCTCCACGGGCGTATCATCTCGGAAGTAGTTCGTAAGTCCTTTCAGCTTGCCACCATGGAAAGTAGCGGCGCTGTCCACCTGCAATTGCCGGAGGATGTAGCTCAGTCGACCATCGAGGAAGCAAAGCCCTTGCCTAAACCCCGCTTGGCAGCCCCACTCGTGCACCCAACGTTACTGACAGAAGCGAGTGCGCTCATCACCGACGCGAAGCGCCCCGTCCTGCTGGTCGGCAATGGAGTCATTCGCCGACGCGCATGGGACGCGGTCAAGGCGTTCGTCGACCACACCCATCTACCCATGGTCAACACGTTTATGGCCAAAGGTGTACTACCGTTCAACCATCCACAGAATTTGTTTACCGTCGGTGGCAGACCCTATGCGGAGGGACTGAGGCCCCTTCAGGAAGCCGATTTAATTCTGGCCATTGGGTTCGATCTCGTTGAGTACGACCCAGAAACATGGAACCAAGACGCCAGCCGCCGCGTCATCCACATTCACGAGACGCCCGTTGAGACCGACCGACACTTCCCTGTCGCCGTGGAACTGGTCGGCGAAATCCAGCACACGCTGACAGAACTGACCAAACTACTGCGCTCACGAGTCATGGCACCGGAGCACGCAGCCGTGCGTGAGCGTCGCCTTGCCGAATTGCAATCCATTCCGAGCGAAGCCGAGCGCATGCCGCGCCATGTCATGTGGACCCTGACCTCGGACTTGCCGGAAGATGCGATTCTTCTGTCGGATGTTGGCCTGCACAAACTTTGGGTCTCTCGCTGGTTCCAACCAAAAGCCCCTGGCCAAACCATTATCTACAACGGTCTCGCATCCATGGGTGCATCTCTACCAGGTGCCATTGCCAGCAAGTTGGTCTATCCCCATCGACCGGTGGTGGTGGTCTCAGGCGATGGAGGCTTTCTCATGAATTCGCAGGAATTGGAGACTGCGCGCCGTCTGGGATTGGCGTTTACGGTCATCGTGTTCAACGACAAAACGTACAGCCTCATTAAAAAGCACCAGGAAGATTCGCATCTGGCGGTGACGGAAATTCACTTCACCAATCCAAACTTTGAGGAGTATGCGCGCAGTTTCGGAATTGAACATCGGAGGGCCCACACGCCAGAAGAATTTAAGCAGCATCTTGAGAGTGCCATCGCCAGTAATACCCTCAATTTGCTCGAAGTCGTGCTTTAAGAAACGGCCTTAGCGCACGCTTGCGTGCCAACATCACGCTCCCAACAAAGGAGGTCATCATGTGGTCAAACAAACCAAACTTTGGATTGGCGGTCAGTGGGTCGATGGTGAAGAGACAATTGCCCTCAAGAATCCGCACACTGGCACCCTGATTGCCGAGGTAGCCTATGCCGGAGAGGCTCACGCCAAACAGGCCATTGAGGTAGCCGCAGAAGCATTTCGAAGCTTCCGGAAAGTCCCTGCCTACGAACGATCCGCCATTTTGCGCCGAGTTGCAGACGCTTTTGCGGCAAAGCGTACCGAAATCGCCTGCACGCTGGCCGAAGAGGCCGCCAAACCCATTAAAGCGGCACTGGCCGAAATCGACCGGACCGTGCAGACATATCTCTTTGCTGCCGAGGCGGCGCGTGACATCCACTCCGAGACCGTCCCGATGGACGCTGCCCCCCGCGGTGAGCACCACGTGGCTTATACCGTCAAACATCCTCTCGGAGTGGTGACGGCTATCACGCCTTTCAACTTTCCGGCAAATCTTGTAGCTCACAAGGTAGGTCCGGCTATCGCTGCTGGCAATACGATGGTTCTCAAGCCTGCGGAGCAAACGCCACTCACCTCTCTCCTGCTTGCTGATTTGTTTCAAGAAGCTGGCTTGCCGGACGGAGTGTTGAACATCATCCCTGGATATGGCGCAAAACTCAGCAAAATGCTCACCACGCACGAAGATGTCGCCTTTGTCACGTTCACGGGAAGTCCGCGCGTCGGCAAGCTGATTCGCCAGCAAGCGGAGTTGCGTCGCGTCACCCTCGAACTCGGTTCCAACTCGCCGTTGCTTATTGACGAAGGATTTACACCAGACGAGTTGGACCGCATTGCAGCCGAGGCCACCGCTGGCGCTTTCAACTACAGTGGGCAGGTATGCATCTCCATCCAACGAACGTATGTCCACCGCTCCTGTTTCGACTCGTTCGTGGAACGAATGGTCACACACGCACGTGCTTTAAAAATTGGCGATCCGCTCGATGCCAACACGGACATCTCTGCCCTCATCAACGACGCTGCTACCACACGGCTTAAACAGTGGCTGGACCATGCTGTTGCCTCTGGCGCAAAAGTTGAGACCGGGGGAACGTTTGACGGTAACATCATGCATCCGACCGTACTCACGAACGTTCCCGACAATGTGGAACTGAGTTGCGAAGAAGCCTTCGGACCGATTGTCCTGTTGGACACGTTTGACGAATGGGGCGAGGCCATCGCCAAGGCGAACCACTCCAAGTTCGGACTGAACGCAGGTGCATTCACCAAAGACCTTCAGCGGGCCATGCAAGCAGCCGAAGAACTCGAAGCTGGCGGAGTATTGCTCAACCAAATTCCCACCTTCCGCATTGACCAAATGCCGTACGGCGGCATTAAAGAGAGCGGTGTTGGCCGCGAGGGAGTACGTTACGCCATGGAAGACATGATGGACATCAAAATGGTGGCCATCCGCACGAATGCGTATGGCCACTGAGTGGGTGCCAAGTCCCTTGGATTTATGAGGTAGTACGGCGAGCCATCACCAATTGTGCCGGATATTCCACAGTCAATTCTTCCTTTGTCAGGCGCGAGCAGATGCTCGCGCCATTTTCTTTCAACTGCCGCAGTAGAGACTGATATTCCGTCCACGGGAGAGTCATCAATTCATCGTTGAACAGTCCAACATTCTCGACAAAGAAGCGGACTACTTTATCGGGATCGTCATAACGACAGGGCGTGAACACAGTCCGCACATCAAACGACGTAAGTTCTAGAGGTAGATACTTCGGAACGACCGTTTCGTCTGGAAGTGCATGGTCATGAGGCGGCAGCCCCGAGACGTGCTGGATGGGTTCAAACCAATCGCGCAAGAACGGCTCTTCAAACGGAAACTTGAGCGCGTGAAAACTCGCAAACAAGCCGCCTGGTTTGAGTACACGAGCAATCTCCTGAAGCGCCTTCGGAATATCCGTCAGATGAATGCTCAGCATGGCCAGGACCGCATCAAAAGTTCCGTCTGGAAAAGGCAAGTCTTCCGCAGATGCCATTTGAATGGACACCCACGGTTTGTCGTAGTGAACTTTCTTGTCCGCCGCCTGTTGGAGAAGCTTCTGAGCCGGGTCCACAGCAACCACTCGACCAGAGGGACCGACTTGGTCGGCGAGTCCTGCATCAAAACTGAGTGACCCGCTGCCACAGCCTAAATCGAGAACATGCATCCCTTCTTGAATATGAGCAAGTTCAAGAAGACGTCGACGCCACTTCGACAGTTCTGGTCCGAGATAGCGAATGACCGACTCGTAATCCTCCATCTCACTGAAGTGAGAAATGCGTAGCAAGTTGCTACGCGTCTCGGTATAACCCGTGCTGTTGAGCAATGCGCGTATGGCTTCAAGACGCTGTCGGCCAAGTTCGGTCAACCGCAAACACCGCACCCCGTCGCGCAAAAAAATTTCCACGGTGCCCATGGCCTGCATCAAAATCAACTCATCGTGAAGTGTATACCCAATCCACGGGCGATGCAGCTTTCCGTACACAAAGTCAGACTCTTTCATTTCACCGTAGTAATGAATGGCTAAATAATTTTCAAATGCAGTAATAACCGAATAGAGACTGACAAACTGGTCGAAACCGTGTTCCTGTACAAACTCATCCAGAAACGCCAGTGATTGGTCGGCGGAAGATTTGTCAATCAGCGGATCGCCCGAGTGATTGTAAGCGAGAGACAACGCCGTCGAGATGGCCGTCTCATAAATAGCGGTTTTCGGCACCCGAGCAGGGACTGGCAACGTGCCAAAAACTTGAGCGACATACTCTTCCCGCCAATGTTCGGTAGCGTAATCACGAGCATTCCAATAAAGAAAATCGAATAAATCCCCCTCAAATTCGACGCCTTGTTTGATGTAGGCAAGCCACGGGCTGATGACAATCGGAGAGGAGCCAAGACGGACCAGGAGTCCCCTCAACTTTTCGATATCCTGCACAAAAGGTCACCTCGATGATTTTATAGACGCGGGGGTGGGGACTTGGCAAAGTGACAGGGAACGCGCTTCATGGGCATGACGGCAAGAAGCCTCATGGCGACCTAGAACAATATGACGATACCACATTCATGGGTAGACGGCGACGGCCCATGATGACAACCACAGAACTTTTTGATATTTTCCAGTTCTACCATACTCTATTGATGTGCTCAAGAGCAACTGCTTTATGTAGACTCAACAGAATAATTCTACATTCAGCTTGGGTCGGCTCAGGTCACGTTTCGTGAGAAAATGTTTAATGGTCGCCTGGTCAAGAAGGTAAATAACAGAATATACAGAATACAATGCAACGACTGTATTGGAGGAAGGGAGGGTGGGTGCCGCTCGTTTAAACTCTTCAATCTAAGTTAGCTTTTGGCACGTATCAAAAGGAAGGTAGGTGCGTGTGTTGTCGAAGAAATGGAGAATGCTGCTCCTCATCTGGCTCATGATGTTCGTGGCATACCTAGACCGCATCAACATCTCAGTGGCTGGTCCTACGATGCAAAAGTCTTTGCATATGAGCCCAGTCGCATTCGGCGGAATTCTGTCCGCGTTTACCTTTGGATATGCCATTTTACAGATACCTGGTGGTTGGCTTGCAGATAAATTTGGCGCCCGCAGGCTTCTTGTCATCGCATTGGTTTGTTGGTCTGTGTTCACTGGATTGACTGGTCTTGCCACATCCGTGACGGTTCTCATCCTTGTCCGAGTTCTCTTCGGAGTAGGCGAAGGTCTGGAAAACGGCGCTCAGTTCAAACTAATTGGAGATTTCTTCGAATCCAAGGAACGGTCTTCTGCCAATGGATTGTTTTTGACGTCCATTGCCCTTGGTCCCGCTTTCGTCGCTCCGCTCGCCGTATGGCTCCTGAAAGTGGCGGGCTGGCACGGGATGTTTTTATGGTTTGTTATCCCTGGCATCGTGATGGCCGTCCTCATTGCCTGGTTGGTTCCAAAACAGCCAGACGGAGGTCCCGTGCATACTCTTGTTCTCACGAAGAAGGGACCATCGACGGTCTGGACGGACGTCTTAGCGCATCCGAGCATTTGGCTCTCCTTTCTAGCGTATTTCTTTTTCAATATTGCCTTCTGGGGATTTCTTGGGTGGATGCCGAGCTACTTGAGTGAAGCACGGGGAATCACATTGAGTAAACTAGGCTTTGACGCATCGTACCCTTATATCCTGGGGTTTTTTGGGCTTGTTCTGTTAGGATGGCTCGGCAACAAAATTCTCTTCAATTACCGCGCGGCGCTGATTGCTGTAAGTTATCTTCTGTCGGGAATTTTTCTATACACCGCCTACAATGCACATACTGCGAGTGGAAGTGTCTTTAGCTTGTCCATCGCTGGTTTCTTTCTGTACGGTGGATTTGGACCTATTTGGGCCGTGGCCCTCGACCTCATTCCGGACAATTTGCGCGCCACCCTGACAGGCTTTGTGAATTTCGGGGGTCAAATCGGGGGCTTTGTTGCGCCGATTACGGTTGGGGCGATTGTTTCAGCAACCAAGTCGTTCAACGGAGGTTTTCTGTTCATGATTGGCGGATTGGTGTTAGCTGCAGCGGTCCTCTTATTCCTTCAGGTCCTTCAGAACCGAACTGCTCGACGCATGTTGTCAACGACTTCGGGAGCACTCACGCCTTAAGTAAACTTCTCCTATCAGCGCAATGAACGTGAAGCAGAGGGCATGTAGCTCCTGCTTCACGTTCGCGGTTCATTTGCAGATGCATCACCAGCGCTATCCAACCGCATCCCCTTCACTCGCGGCAAACGCGAAGAAAGTTTATCTATCGACTGCCTTATACCCTGATTCTGCGACTTGACACAACTAAGGAGAGAACAACCCACGGGAATGAGCGTGTGTCCATCCGACCAGCCCAACGTCAGCATGGGAAACCTCTTGTCGTAGCAGTTTTAAGCGTGATCTTTAAACCGGGCCAGTAGTTCCACGAACTTGCCACGGTTTCGTTCGTACGTGGAGTCATCGACGACGAATACACGGACACGTCCTGTCAGAGGTCAATGCACTTGTTTTATGAATGGCCTCCGTACTAAGAAGTCAGAGGAAACCGTCGCCAGTTGTGACGAGGGGAATTCAGGAATCGATAAATCGTGTCCTTACCAAACTCAGCACCACCAGACTGCCTTAGCCAGCGGTTCAGGCTTCGTTGTGTGAATACGAGACTGAATATGACACTGAACACATCCATGACCGCGATCCCAGCCTGTTTAGTGATGTTCGACAGTCTTAGCAATCGAGCAATCTTGTACTCTTTGAAGAAGGCAAAAACCATAGATTGGAGTTGATCTTAATATTGGGGTTCACGTACCATTAGGGCAAACATCCTCTTCTCTGTAGATGGTTGTCTCAGCAACTTCAATCCAGCAGAAAATGAGGGTGTTTTTGCTTGATCGCCGCCTGAAATCTTAGTCGCGACAAGGATCTAAGCGCTCAAACCGGGTGCGAAACTTGTCTACCTGCCACGAATTTTGCCGCCAACACTGAGGAAATGAAGCGGAGATTTAGATTCCGATAATTGTCGGCTACCGATTCCGGCGACTGCGTAACAGTGGCCGATTTCAGTCGGAATGTCCGGCCGATATTTTCCGGAACAGGTGGCCGAATTGCTCCGGAATACGCAGTTCAAAGGTTAGAGGAGTGCCATGCTTCCAAACTAAGATCTTAAAGAATTCATGGCACCTAATCAGTGGTCTGGCAGTCATCAGGTGAGCTTATTTCCGGCCATGCAATTCAATGATTTCAACAATCTGCTCAAACGTGTAGTGATGGTTCACCACATCGACCACGAAGTCCTCAGCTACGTTTTGGTCCATTACGAAGGTGTACCCGTTGTACCCCAGAAACTGAAGGAGGATAGAAAAGCCGTTCGTTTATTGGCATTATGGAACGCATGATTTTGCGCTAGCGATTCAAACAGTGCAGCTCCCTTTGCAAAAATCGTTGGGTAAGCATCCTCACCGAACACCGATTGTTTAGGCCGACTTACCGCCGAATTGAGTAAATCTGGAGACTTCACTCCGGTCTGTTCATCTGGCGAAAACTCCTTTATTACCCAAAGATTTATCGCAATCGCTTCTTCGTCGGTAAGAAATGGGGTCATCTGTCTTTCAGACCTTCGATGGTCTTACGATATTGATCCACATTGGCTTGCAAGACCTCGAAGAATCGCGGATCAAGCCCTTGTGGAACTTTAGGAGAGTTCCGAAGCACGACTTCACCTTCATTCTCGTTTACGATGATTTCAAGATCATCACCAAGGTCTACATTAATTCTCTTCAACAGTTCTTTATTAAAGGTCACACCTAAACTGTTCCCGATCTTCGTGACTTTCCGGTGTACAGGTTCCATCTGGACTGCCCCCATTGCCAAAGGTTTCTCATCCTAGCGGTTAAAAACAAAACTTGAAATATTCATAACAGTGCCAGTGAGTAGAGCCTTCAATGTTGGTCCGTTTTTAGGAAAAACTTGAACCCCATTGTTCTTTAAGTCCAGGAAAAATTTTTTCCCACCTTGCATTCCTTTTTCTTGAATCATACCGTACAAAAACGGATACGCAGGTCCCGAAATGGACGGATTGTTGATGGCTACTGCGTTTTTAAACTCAGGCTTCAAGAAGACCAATTGACGCTCATTCTACCGAGGGGCCACGAACTCGCCACAGAAAACATGAAGATGCTTGTTGCCGAAGGTCTCGGGGCAGCCATCTTGCCGCTCCTCAGTTGTCAGCGAGAACGGTCGAACGGTCGAGTGGACTTGTGGTGGCACGAAACCTCCCCGCATTCCCGCAGAGGCGATTCATTGACGCGGCACGCCGACCTGGACACAGTCTGCCCGTCATCGATGAGTTCTTGAAGACCGCTCGACTCTACTGCAACCCTGCTGTCTCCAACGCGTGAACCCGCACCGACGTCTCGAGCGTCTGCGCCCCTCCACGATAGACTCCTTTGATGGGCACAATATCCCGGTAATCACGGCCTACCGCCACTCGTATATGTCGGGACCCTACAAAGACGTGATTCGTCGGGTCAACGCCAACCCATCCGAGCGTTGGAAACATGACCTCTACCCAGGCGTGCATGGCGGCATCGCCACGCAGAGCAGTATTTTCGCCGCAATACAGATACCCACTGACGTAACGGGCAGGTATTTGATGAACGCGGCAAAGGGCCAACATGAGATGCGTAAAGTCTTGACATACTCCGGATTTCCTCGCCAAAAACTCCTCTGCCTTCGTTTCGACCGTGGTCACTCCAGCATGATACGTGAATTCGGTGTAAAGAAAGTCGGAAATGCGACGCACATAATCTAGCGCGTCACGAGACGCCCTCCACAACTCGTCTGTCTCTGCTGTCGCAGCTTCTGGCGGTAATGCGGTGTAAGAAGTGGCGGCCAAGTACTCGGCATAGCGACGGCGAAACTCAGTCGAAGTAAGCTCTCCAGACATGGCATCCGACAGTTGCGTCTCGGTCGGCAAGGCCTCTGCCCACACGTCTACGTCGGCACTGGCCGTTACGGTCAATTGCGAGTGCTTGGCGTGGATAGAAAACGTAGCCACCTCATTGCCGAAGTAGTCCTTGTGCCAAGCGCATTTTGATTGCGGTTGAAGGTCTAATGTGAAATCAAGGCAGGCCTGACCTTCTCCTGTGTAAGGTCGTAAGCGCACTTGATTGATGCTTTCAGTCGCACCACCAGCGTACTGATATTGATTAACCTGTAAGATATGGTACTTCATTCTGCGTCCATCGCTCCTAGATAGTAGGTCGTTGCCAAGTGTTGGCCAACCTGATTGCACTCCCATTGTATGTTCGCAAGGAACGCATGGAAGTCCTGCTGAAGAATCTCCTCGATTTCAGCATATTGCAACTTAGCACACAGTTTTCCCAACTGCACATGCAAAGTTCGCGCATATGACTTGACCTCACCATGCTCAATGGTCAGAAAGGCGTCCAACATCTGTTCGAGACAGTAGCGAATTGAGCGTGGAAAGAGTGGATCGAGCAAAAGATATTCACCAACGCGTTCCGGCAAGATGCGTGCTCCGTGTTTCAGAACATACGATTCATGGGCGCTAACCGACTGAAGCACCGCGCTCCAATGGTGATATTCGAACGCCTGTTGATGAGTCTGCCGTTCTTCCACACCCTGCGAGTAGACGTCGACAATCCGAGCCATTTTTTGTGCCCGCTCTAAAAATGTTCCCATGCGCACAAACTGATACGCATCACCACGAGACATAGCGGCATCAATAATTCCCCAGAATTGCAGAGAAAATGATTTGACCATATCCACCAATCGATGCAACGTCTCAGTCCGAAGCGTCTCATTCTCGTACTCGCGCACCGAATAGTAATACGTATTGACCAATTCCCATAGCTCAGAGGGAATCATTCCGAGCATGGTGCGCGCATTCTGACGCGCCGTACTGACACAGCGCAAAATAGAGTTTGGATTTTTGTCAGCCACCGTCAGAAACTCCAAGGAACTCTGGTCATCCATCCGCTCATATAGACTCAGAAACAGCGACTCACTAGCATTGATATGAATGAGCGGGCTCCACAGCGAGTGACCCATATCGTCCCGAAATTCTGCATGCTCCAATTGACGAACGAGTTGGACGGCAATCAATCGAGCATCATTTTCTGCCCGCTCCACATTGCGCGCCATCCAATACAAGGCATCCGCGACTCGACTCAGCATCTGTTCGCCCTCCCCCGGTTCAACCGTCCACCAAAACCCAGGTATCCTTCGCGCCGCCACCTTGGGACGAGTTCACGATGAGCGATCCGTCCTTCATAGCGACCCTCGCCAACCCCCCACCAAATACCGTCGTGTGCTCACCTTGAATGACGAAAGCGCGCAAATCGACATGACAGCCCCGCATGCCTCCTCCAACAAAGGTCGGTACTTTTGACAACTGAACGGTTGGCTGTGCGACAAACTTGTGCGGAGCACCGAGGATACGCTTGCGAAAGTGCTCAATCTCCATTTCTTGTGCTTGCGGGCCAATCAGCATGTTGTAGCCTCCGGATGAATCCGTCTGCTTTACCACCAATTCTGGGAGACGAGACAGTACAAACTCTCGCTCCTCTGGATTGGAAAGATGATAGGTGGGTACATTCGGAAGGATTGGCTGCTCTCCCAGGTAGTAGCGTATCATGTCCGGAACATAGGCGTAGACAGCCTTGTCGTCCGCCACACCATTGCCAAGGCCGTTCGCAATCGCAACATTGCCCGCTCTGTAAGCATCCATCAACCCGGGAACGCCTAGCAGAGAGTCGGAGCGGAACTCGAGCGGATCTAGAAAAGCATCATCAATCCTCCGGTAGATGACGTCCACCTCTTGCAGCCCATGCGATGTTTTCATATACACCACACGGTCCACCACCACCAAATCGCGACCCTCGACCAATTCGATACCCATCTGCTGAGCGAGAAAGCTGTGGTCGAAATATGCGGAATTATACATACCTGGGGTCAAGAGAACGACCGTCGGATTCTGACGTTCATGAGGGTCCAGTTGCTGTAATGCACTGAGAAGATCTGTAAAATAAGTGGCGAGTGAACGCACGGAGTAGTCGCGGAAAAACTCAGGAAAAACTTTTCTCATGACGTAGCGGTTTTGATAGACATACGCCATGCCCGATGGGTTGCGCAAATTGTCTTCGAGGACGTGATATTCGCCTGTCTCGTTGCGAATCAAGTCAATTCCAGACATGAAGATGTGATTTCGACGAGGTATGGCGACATGCGCAACCTGGGGACAAAAATATTCACTCGTGACAATCAGGTCGCGCGGAACGACACCTTCATAGAGAATTTCTTGGTCATTGTAAACATCTTCAAGAAATGCGTTGAGCGCCTTGACTCGCTGCACCAGACCTCGCTCAATGTGCTCCCACTCAGCAGCCGGAATAATTTTGGGAATAAAATCGAACGGCATGGGCCGTTCTGTGCCCCGTTCGTCATGATACACGGTAAAGGTAATTCCTTGGCGAAGGAAAATGGACTGTGCCATACGGTAACGGGTGTGCAATTCTGGCTCAGAAAAATCGGCGAGCGTCCGATGGAGACGAACGTATGCGTCACGCGGGGAATCTGCGCCACGCATCATTTCATCGTAGCCCGAATCGACGACGTAGTTCTCAAACATCGGCCTCTCCCCCAGTTCGCTCGGCACTACTTACTCTCTCAGTATACCGCACAAAAGGAGAAAATTTCGAAACACTTTGTAAACCGTCGGTTCGGAATGACTTATGAGTCGTCTTCCGGGAGGACTGTGCGGGCAATTTTTGCGTCGAGCGCTTCGAAGGCCGCATAGTCAATCAAGTCGTAGAGTTCCGACCTCGTCTGCATGCGAGCGAGGGACTCCCGTTGGGTGCCTGTCGCATAAATTTCGGAAAGCACCAACTCATATGCTTTCGCCGCCACCCGCAGTGACGTTACGGGAAAGAGAACAAAGCGATATCCCAGCGCTTGCAACTCCTCGGCTGTCCACAAAGGCGTCTTGCCAAACTCGGTCAGATTCGCCAGAAGGGGCACTCGAATGGCCTGTGCAAACTGCCGAAACTCTTCCTTCGTCGTCAAGGCTTCCGGAAAAATGACGTCTGCCCCTGCATCTTGATAGGCTTGCGCTCGCCGTATTGCCGCATCGATTCCTTCCACTGCGTTCGCGTCGGTTCGTGCGACGATTACTAACTCCGGGCTCGTCTCTTTGAGCGCAGTGATTTTTTCGACCATTTCCTCTCGTGACACCAAGGTTTTTCCATTCAGATGCCCGCACTTTTTCGGAAGTTGCTGATCTTCCATTTGGACGGCAGCAACTCGGGCTTCGACCATCTCTCGCCCTGCGCGAGCCAGTTGCAGAATGCCTCCATATCCCGTATCGATGTCAACTAACAGAGGGAGATTCGATGCACGAACGAGATCGCGCGCATGATGAGCCACTTCTGTCGAGTGCAACAGCCCTAAGTCCGGGAGTCCACGGCTAGCTGTGTAAGCGGCTCCCGATAGATATAGACAACGGAAGCCAATGCGTTTTGCCACCAAAGCTGCCAGAGCTTCGTGGACGCCGGGAATTTTGACGATTGTTTGCGACGCAAATTCCGCCCGAAAAGCTGTTGCCAACTCTGCTTGACTCCGCTCCCGCTCAACTAACCAAGTCATTCCGAGACCACTCCCAACTTATAATTGCACCCATCGGAACACTCTAACTTGTGGTATGGTAAAGATGCGAATTTTGTCGGCAAGACGTCTCTAGGATGATTCCATAGACGTCTCGGAAAGGTGGAACACGTGTGAATCTCACAGCAGCGTCAACTCATGCTATTTTACATACCTACTATTTGGACTTAATCCAAATTTTAGTAGTACTTCTCTTCCTTGTTGCCTTTAAACTGGGCTTGGTCTGGGGGATGGCAAAAGTCTCCGTAGTGCTCTCCGAAGAGGGAGCGAAAGCCGCAAAAGCCTCGGTCAAGAAGCGCATTCGTCCCCCGGTAGGCTTTCGTGCACTGCGCTATGGCATGGCCGGTCTGTTGCTACTCAACGGACTTCTGCAAATTCGCCCCACGATGGTATTAGTGCATCAACACGCTTTAGACCTACCGCTGCACAACGGCGCTTCCGCTTTCACCGCAATGAACTTGGCGTTCGCTCACTTCTGGGCAGCGCACGCCTTGTGGTTGAACATCTGGATGGTGGTCATTCAATTGGCATTTGCCGCTATGCTGTTGACTTTCAACCAGCGCTCCATTCTCCGGGCAACAGCCGGGGTATTGATTGTCTTTTCGCTGTTTCTGTGGGTGGTTGCCGAAGGCTTCGGGCATTTCGCCACATTCGCGCCATCGTTTCTATACGGTGCCCCTGGAACCGCCTTATTAATGTCGGTTGTCGCTTCCCTGCTCTTTTTGCGTCTCAGTGCGTGGAAGACGAAGCGTCTGCATCGTGGGTTGCAAGTAGGCCTGGGGGTCTACTGGCTACTTTTCGGATTGCTTCAATGGCTGCCCGAAACCAAGCATTGGTCCGTCTCAGGATTCCAATATTTAGACCATCCCATCGGTCTATCAGAAAGCCCATCTTGGTTTGCATTGGCGCACCAGCATCTCGTAGCTAGTGCGGTCTTGCATCCGGTTCTGATGAACTTGGTCTTTGGTATGATTGCGTGGATGCTCGCAGCAGGAGCTTTCTTCATCCGGCGCCGCGGCTTTACCCCCTGGTTTGTCGCTTCGACCATCTGGCTCTTGTTTCTATGGCTCACATTTGACGGCGCAGGAATGTTTGGCGCCTATGTCTACCCAGCGCGCACGGCACCCATCGTCTTCGTCGCCCTGCTGCTGACTCGTCTCACGCGTCACAATGGACTGCCACCTCGCGAACGCGTGGAGGACTAAAGCGGAAGACTAAAGCGGAGGACTAAAATCGAGCTGCGCACGACTCTTATGTTTCGATGATGGGCGGATACGGAGGCGGCTGCCTCAGATAATTTGGCGTAACCATTCGGTTGTCGTAGTTGCGGTGAAAGATGTGCGTAGCTGCTGGTGACACCGGGGGAATGAGCCAAGTCCAGTCGCCTGTTACCGCCCGGTGCGCATCCGTCTCCGTACGCTCAAATTGTTCAAATTGCCGTGCAGCCGTGTGGTGGTCGACGATTCGCACACCGCTCTCCTGGAAAGAATAGAGGACCGCACGATTGAGCTCAACCAACGCTCGGTCGCGCCACAGCGTCCGTTCGCGGTGCACATCCAACTCGAACACTTCGGCGACCTCGGGAAGTTTGTTGTACCGGTGTCGATCCGCTAAATTTCGCGCGCCAATCTCCGTCCCCATATACCATCCGTTGAAGGGGGCTGCCGGGTATCGAATTCCGCCTATCTCCAGGGCCATGTCAGAAATCATCGGCACGGCATACCACTGCAGCCCAAGTTCCGCAAAACGGGAGCAGTCGGGGTGACGAATGGGTACCTCCAGCACCTCGTCTCGCGCAATCGCAAACCACTCGGGCCTCTGCCCATCCACCTGCACAACGAGCGGTAACACATCATACTCGGACGCATCCCCATGCCATCCCAAACTTGTACAAATCTTTGTAAAAGCCAGGGAATCCGGGTCTCCGCGAAGGCCCTTGTCCGTCTCATAGCCCGCATAGCGAACGAGTTGATGGTTCCAAATTCGGACTCCGCACACCTCCGTCTCCGGTCGCTGCGCGGAAAACACCGTAATCGTAGGGCGAATTTTCCCGCCGTTGGTAGCATAAGAGATGTGATTCAAGAGCGCACGCTTCACTTCCTGCGGCGAACGTGCAGAACGCTCGTCAAAGACATTCAGAGATTTCCAAAACAATCGTCCAATGCAGCGATTGCTGTTGCGCCAAGCCATTCGAGCACCATGTTGCAACTCTTCGTAGGTATGTTCGTACGTGCCAGTGTCGCGAATTTCGCGCTCCACTTCCTCGATTCGTTCCTGCAGACACGATTCACTCTTCTCAAGTTCCGCATAACACGTGGAGAGAAAGTCCTTAGCCTGCTGCAACAACCCTGTTGTAGACTGTAACATAAGTCTGACTACCATCCTTCGCTCCGGCTCCAACTACACCCTTTCAGTGTAGCCTATTTCGAACCCCGTTGCCGAAAAGAAAGCGGCTTATCGGCGACAACTTCCGCACGAATTTTCGTCAGTCTCGCGACTCTTCATATACATCGACTTCCAGTTCTGCAGTACCCATCGAAGGTATGTGCAATTTCACCAGACCTGCGTTCCAGACGACCGTTTCTCGAAGACAGATGTCACCCACGCAGTCGACGACCGTCAGGCGCCCGCAGAGCCCTGTGAGATTCTCCGGAATCTCAACCACCATCGCATCCTGGAAAGTCCCGTTGACAAACACGTACCTCTCATGTAAGGGATTGGGTCGATCCGCTCTCGACACCGTCCCGTCCGCACTGTCCGGCAGTTGAATCACCATCGGAGCATACGCGACGCAAAGCCACTCTTCGCGCGTCTTTGCCACGACTAAGGGATACAACAACTCCGGGTGATAGGGGCGAAGTTGACCCTCTAGCAAGACCGTGCGGTGCTGGCGCCAGAATGCGATACAATGGCGAACGACTTTCTCGTGGCGGGAATTAAGCTCGTCCAGTCGCACGGACACCTGAGGAACAGCAAACAACACTTGGAGGAACTGCAACGCGACACTCTGTTCCGAGTCATCAAAATGCCACATCACCATGTCCGAATGCACGGGTGTGTGTTCCGCCAGCAGTCTCACATCCAACGTGCGCACCCGATTTTCCATACCATCCTCGGGACAGTCCACGGCTCGAAACATGTTCCCAAACGCACGCATTCCTGGCCCCACGTACGATTGTCGAAACTCCACGAGAAGGTCCGGACGCACCGCTCCGAGACGATCTACCAGTTCTGCAAACAAGGCCTCGACTGCCAGAACCACACTTTGCTCATCTCGCTGTGCTCGCCTCGGTTCACTCGCGTCGTCTGAAAGCGACGGTACTCCCTCATGCGCCGAGACACCCCCTTGTATCGATCGTACTCGCTGTGAGGAAAAAGTATCGACAAAATCCAGCTTCAAGCCGTCCAACCCAAACTCGGTCACCGCGTGAAGGTAAGTCTCCAACAGATATTCGCGAACATCAGGATAGCGCACGTCAAGTACCCCGGCGCCGAGTTCCTCGCGTACGCCGAGCAACTTGTCCTGAAAGCGTGCCCACACTTTGCTCTGCTTGCCGACGAACGGAACAGCAAACCAGAGCACGTATTTCAGGCCCATTTGGTGGATGCGGTCCACATGTGCACGCATGTCAGGTATCTTCTCCAAACACACGTCCCAGTCCCCACAATACGCATAACCCCGTTCGGCATTGGACGTCTGCCAGCCATCGTCAACAATAACGACTTGAAAGCCCATGTCCTTGGCGAGTTCGCATTGACGCTCCACTTCGCTATCCGTCAAAGGCTGGTGAAAACTGTACCAGGTAGAGTACACCGGCAAGCGTGCCGATGCGGGCACCGACAGCGGCGGTCTCGTCGCATGCACCCGCCACCACGAAGCCACATCCGCGATGGCCTCCGCATAAAACACCGACCGCACATCCAGGCGCAGCATACTCGGCTTTCCACTGACGCCGTTTTGAACATCCGTCGAGAAGAGTTTGAGTACGCACTGAACACTCGCCGTCTCTTCATGCACCTCGGCACACAGAGTGACGGGTAATGTCGCGTCCGACCAAGCGAACGTGAGGCGATTTTGCCCATCGGCGCGATGCATACAGACCACCGGTGCGTGGGACGTGAGGCGTGCGGTAAAACCTTGACTGCCGTTCAAATCTAAACTACGACGGCGGCCAGCTGCAGGAAACCACAGCGCCTGCAGATCAATGCAAGGAACCTCCCAGAGAACCTCCATAGGCTCAAGCGTTTCCATCTCGGAGCGGAGGGCCCATTCAAAAACGCCATCGGCCACCTGTACTGGCCCAGAAAACACCGCAGAAAAAGGTACTTCGTGAATGTCTCCCCCGCGTTCCAAGCGCACACGGAACGATTGCTGTAACTGACCTATATCCAACACGAATGACATAGCCTCCCTACTGCTAACAAGCCAAGTTCGACTTCAACTGCTGGACGAAACAAAGGTCTCCGGACATGTTCCGTATGGGCGGCTGGCAATGCATCCCGCGGTGTGGCGAGAGAGCCGCATCCATTCACTTAGCCGGAGTCCCGACGGTATGAACCGTCAATCCATTAAGAACCCCTTTCGGAAGTTCCCTGCTCGGCACCATTCGACCCTTTTCCCAGCGGTAAATCACGGTCACTGGAGGTAGATTGGGAGCGTACATAGGGTCATTCGACGCATAATTGACATAGGTTACCTGAAATGCTTCTGCGCCATCCGGAATGACCGATTTTATTTGCGTGGCCTCCGCGTGCGAGTTCAGGCCAACCCAAGTATTGTTGTGGAAAAAGAAGAGAATTTGTCCGAGGCCATCTGCCGTCGGATTGCGAGTGCCGACAACAGCGCTAAGCGTCCCGCCTTGGCCGTCCGGTGTGAGAATAGGTTTGGAGGTTTCGGAGAAGTCTTCTCCCGTGTCCTGGATTTCGGATGTTGATGCCATGACCGCATGCACAGCCGACGCGCTCGGCCCATGCAGGACAGGCAACTTTGCCTGTATGGACCATGCGTGACCGTTCCACTGGCTCTCATCGCCGATCCGATGAAGAGCTTGCATGACATACCAGATGGGCAAGTAGAACACTGTCCCAACCTGTTCGGCAGACGTAGTATAAGCTCCGTCGACGGAAAGCCGGAAGTGTTCATAATGATGTGGAACATTCAAATTTGCCAAAACAGTCATGACATCGGTCTCTGGAAAATATGTAGTGGCATGGCTCACGACATGCGCCGAGTGAAGCAGAGCATGCCCGTTTAGGAAGACAACGTCCGCCGGAACTTCTCGACTCGGAGTTGAAGCCGCCCATGCAACTGGAGCCTGCATCCACTGGACGGCCCCCGCTCCCGCGACGGCCACGGTAAACAACGCGAGCAAACGTCGAGTATACCTCATGAGTGCCGTTCCCTCCCGAATACGATTCTGACAACTTCCATTTTACACGGAGGGCGGACTTGAAAACGAACTTTCTAAAAATTTTGCGTCGACGTGTCCGAGTGCGAGTTGACGCACATGACCACTGGCCTAGCGCCATCGCGACATGCGTATCCGTACCAAAGGAACATTTTACGCTTCGACGTTTGCTTCCCCGCTCTGAGCAGAGCCACTGAACGGGATATCCACCGCACTCTGTGTCGGCGCCTTTTTGCGCCGCGCGAACAGAATTCCTGCGACGATGAGTAACCCGAGCAACACGTCCACCCACGGCGAGATAGTCTGTGCTCCCACCACCAAAAAACACCCCAGCAGCGCGAGCAGATAGACGGTCGTGAACGCCGATACCACCAACATGAGGCGATGGGCATGTCGCGTCTGTGCCCGTTGGTGCAAATCATTCGTGTCATGGCGGCGCCAGAGAAAGATGCTGGCCGTTAAATTATCCAGCATAAACTCAAAGATAAGAAAAAATCCGGCGGTTGACAGTACGATATTGAAAAAGACCCCTAGAGACGATACGAACAGTTGTAGTGTCATCACCGCCCATGCCGCCGCAAAGATAACCCATGTGGCTACCGCCGGCACGCCACGGCGATTGAGTCGCCCAAACCACCGGGCAATCATACCGTCTCGACCCATGGCGAAAAGGCCGCGAATGAGAATGTAGGCAGTCAACCAGAGAGAACCCGCAGTAGAAGCAAGGACCGGGATGAGAATCCACAGCGACGCGTGCGGCGGCATGAACGCGCGCATGCTGTGCGCCCAGAGCACGAGCGGATCGGCCGAATTGACCAGCAATTTGCGCGGCGTCTGCAACAACACCAAAGGAATAAAAAGAAGGTAGATGAGCAGCGCGAAAATGGCACCAATGATACCACCAACCCCAGGGTCTCGATGCGGATTGGTCGATTCTTCGGACGCGTAGCTGTCAATTTCCCAACCATCCATGATGGTGCTGGCCACGACCATCGTCAGTAGCAGTCCACCGAGATGAAACGACAAACTGCCGAGGGCCACGTGAATGTGTGGCATGGCGCGAATTCCAAAAAAAGCGAAGGCCCCGAGAAAAATCAACTCGATGACAAAGAAGATTTGCGTCACAAGCGCCGTCGGTCGAGCCCCACGGAGGAGTGGCACGAGCGCGAATGCCATCCAAAACGTGGCCACCGCAAACTGTAGCCAAGTGTTCTGGAGTCCTGACGGATCGACCAAAGCCAACGTATACTGCGCGGCTGGTACAAGAATCGGCGGAATGGACGTGAAGTAGGCGAGCAACAAAATCCAGCCTTGAAAGCGCGCGGCACGCGGCCCGAGCACCCGCCGCGACCAGTGATAGGATGCCCCTGCGTGCGGAAAGTGGCGGTTCAACATGCGGAAGGTGTACGCAGAGATGAGAAACGGCAGAGCAATCAACAAAATGCCGAGAACGCTGTACATGCCACTGTCTGCCACCATCACCCCGGCCGTCGCAGAGATACTAAAGGCCGGCGCCACACTCGAAATTGAGAGACTGCTCAAGTCGAACAGAGAAAACGTCTGACGCATGCGGCTCTTCGCTTGCATCGAACTTTTTTGCTTGTCATCACGAACCGGGGGCGGACCTTGGCTCATCGAGTCCCCTCCTCGGCCGTCCGCAATCGGTCTACCAACTTGGGAGGAAATCGGTCGAAACGATACGGCTCAAGAATGTCTGGAAACGGAGCCACGGCACCCAGTTCACGGCATTCCTCCGCCCAATCGATGAGCGCCAGGAACGGCTCGTGAGTGCGAATACCGCCAAACCACTGCTGCCCGTCTTCCGTCAAAATGGTGAAAACATTCAACACATCGCAGGGTCCAAGGCAACCACTGATGGTGAGTTGCACGGTTTTGAGAAGTTTGCGCTCTTTGAACGCTCGTTTCAGTTCATCCACCGGGATGGAGGGTTTGCGCTTGTCCTCGCGCCCACAGCAACACCCGTTGCAGACGAGAATTTGTGCGAAGACAGAACGCTTCGTCTCGACACGAGCGACTGGCTCCCTCTCTGCACCGAGATTCTGTAGGACATGAGACACCTCAGATACCGCAGCATTCGGGTCCGTCATTCGGGACGCTGCCCCCTTTCCATGTGGATTCGGCGCTGAGGGCGAGCGGGGTCTCGGCGACTTATCCCAAACTGTGTAGAAGCCTCGACAAAACGACGAGCCATGTCTGGGAAGGACGCAAAGTGCAGATGCGTATAACCTGCCAGCAGCCAACCAGTTGCATAGCCTTCCAACCCGCGACCGCGTAAGCCTGCGGTCTCGTAGGCAAATGGCCAATCCTCGGTCTGCCGCGTTGCCGTTGAATAGTGAAACTCGTGGCCGCGCGCCTTTTCTCCGTCCGCGAGCAGCAGTGTCTCTGTCTTTGCCGTGACTTCCCGGTATCCAAGCGCCGCAAGTTTTTCCTGCATCCTTACTGTAAACGGGAGAACACCCGTCATAGGATACCCGCGTCCCTGTCGGTCGAAGAGTGTCTCCGCCAG
Source organism: Alicyclobacillus sp. SP_1 (assembly GCF_024706985.1). Classification (GTDB taxonomy): domain Bacteria; phylum Bacillota; class Bacilli; order Alicyclobacillales; family Alicyclobacillaceae; genus Alicyclobacillus_I. The sequence continues at coordinate 115,298 of NZ_JAMCCX010000083.1, forward strand.
GTACATGTAACCCCCGCACTCGGCAAACGTTGGCATGCCTCCGGCAATGGCGCGGCGCACGCTCTCTGCCACCTGCTCTCTCGCAGCCAAAGTGGACGCAAACTCTTCCGGAAATCCGCCGCCCAAATACAATCCATCCGCCTGCTCTGGAACCACTTCGCCCGCGAGTGGAGAGAAAAACAGCAACTCCGCGCCAAACCACTCCAGTAACTCCAAGTTTTCCGCATAGTAAAAGTTGAAAGCACTGTCTCTCGCGACGGCAATGGCGGTGCGCCGCTCTCTGCGCTGGCCAGCAAACAACGTCCCTGGCACAGATACCCAGTCTGGGACCGTGCTCGCACTCGCCAACACTTCCGGCAGGTCGACCGAAGCTTGAAACGTCTCTGCCAGTTGCTCGAACAACCCCGATAATTCTCCACGTTCAATCGCCGGAATCAGACCTAGATGGCGCTCCGGCAGCGCCAATTCAGCCTGTCGCGTGAGGTATCCCCAAACAGGAATGCCCGTCACCTGCTCGATGGCCGTTTTGACCATGTCATAGTGACGCTCTCCAGCCACACGATTGACCACCACGCCAGCCAAAGGAATGTCAGTCTCCATCTTCTGGAATCCAAGCACGATGGCCGCCGCACTCCTCGCCATACTCGAGGCGTCGACCACGAGCAGAACCGGCGCCTCGAGCAGTCGACTGATATCTGCCGCACTCCCCTCACTACTCGCCGAATCGCGCCCATCGTACATACCCATCACGCCTTCGATGATGGACAAATCCGCATTGGCGGAAGCGCGATCGAACACTTCCCGAGCCACCTCTCGCGGCATCATCCAAGTGTCAAGATTGCGCGAGGGTCGTCCGGTGATGGCCGTGTGATAGGTCGGATCGAGATAATCTGGCCCGACTTTAAATCCTTGAACAGTGAGTCCTTGTGCGCGAAACGCCGCCATCAGGCCGAGCGTCACCGTGCTCTTGCCCACGCCGCTGTGGGTCCCGGCGACCACCAGCCGCGGCCGCTTCATTTCGCACCCCCAAGCGCAGTGCGTGGCGCTTGCACTTCCGTGTCAAAGTTCACGGAGGGCCCGAAAGACTGCGCTGCGGTCTGGTCGGTCCACAGGCAGACGGATACGGTGACATTCCCGGAGACGACTTTTTCCACCAACCAATCGTCCGCCCCTGCGGCCAAACGGGCAGCGGGCTCGCTCACCCCGTAGGCACCCACGTAGCGGAACACCATGTCCGACGGATGTGGGATGGTCACCGTGTTCAATTCCTCCGCTTTATAGGTCACGAGCGGCCAGTTGCGACGGCGACACGCTTCGAGCAGCCCCGCTTCGTCCGCTTTGAGGTCAATGGTGGCGAGCGTCCGAACGCTGCGCTCGGACCATCCATGGTCTCGGAGGACCTGACAGACGACACTCTCAATCTCCTCGGCTGGCGTATTGCGGTTGCAACCCACGCCGACTACCAGCACTTTGGGCCGATAAAGCACCCCTGGGCGCAGAAATCGCCGCTCTTCCTCGGCGCCGAGCAGTCGCGGGGTGATGACGAGCGCTGCATCAAACGCATCACCCGCGAGAGCCGCTTCGGCACAGGAGGTGTAGACGCGAAAGTGGCTTGGCAACGGCTTGCTATAAGGCCACCAGTCGACCTCTCCGGCCTCTTGAATGATGGCGATCCGCTCCTCATTGACCACAGCGGCACTGACTCGCGTCACATGCTGATCGCCGTCGAGCTCAAAACCGAACACGCGCCCAAACAAGTCCACCGCGAGCGTCTGTCCAACATCGGAAGCCGTGGTAATGACCGGGCGCGCGTTCAACACACGCGCCACTCTGTGCGTCAATTCATTCGCGCCCCCGAGATGCCCGGACAGCACACTGATGACATGCTCCGCCGTGTCGTCGATGACGACCACGGCCGGGTCCGTCTTTTTGTCTTTGAGCAGCGGAGCAATTAGACGCACCATGGCCCCGAGCGAAAAAATCCCGATGATGCCGTCATATGCAGCAAACAGGTGAGGCACGTGCGCCACGACAGAGTCCGCATAGGTGTGTATCCCCAGGGCATCCTCATCACCGCGCGCAAATCGTTCCGGATAATACACATCCACGCTGTCCATTCCAGCCAAAATACGACGCGCGATGGTTGTGCCGTGTTTCGTGATGGCGACGACCGCATTCCCTTTAGTCATTCCCTATAACCCCCTTGCGATAGCGGTGTGTGAACGTCTCATCGTACAGCTTGGAGCGATGTTGGTCTTGCTCCAAGAGCGCTTCGTCCAACGCAAAGCCAACGAGAAGGATGGCGTGGTTCGATATATGCGCGTCCCCCATCGCCCGCACCAGTCGGGAAAGATTCGTTCGAATGATTTTTTGTTCCGGCCACGTGGCTTTTTGCACGACTGCGACAGGTGTTTCCGGCGGCCAACCAGCAGCCGTCAATTCTTGAACCACCGTCTTCGCCAGCGTCGCACTGAGATAAAAGGCCATCGTACAACGGTGTGTCGCCAATTCACGGAGAGACTCTCCATCCGGCATGGGAGTGCGCCCGCCCACGCGCGTCAGAATGACGGTCTGCGTCAAGTCGGGTACCGTCAGTTCCGCTCCGACCGCGGCGGCCGCAGCAAACACGGAACTGACCCCAGGAACGACCTCGTACGCCACCCCCGCCTTTCGAAGCAAAACCATTTGCTCGAGGATGGCGCCAAAAATCGACGGATCACCCGTATGAACGCGCGCTACACTGTGACCGGATTGAACGCCCTCGACCATAATGCCGACCATTTCATCAAGCGCCATCCCGGCGGTCTTGTATACGGTCGCAGTGGGCTTGGCACAGGCGACCAACTCGGACGGAACCAAACTATCGGTGTACAGAAGGACGTCCGCCTGCTGCAAAATGCGCTGCCCGCGCACCGTGATTAAATCCGGCGCTCCTGGGCCCGCCCCAACAATGTAGACTTTCGCCGTCAACTCGCCTGAATTCATTTCCTCACCACCATCAGCGTCAGATAAGGTAGCGTGGCGCCCTTGAGTTCGCGCACATCGTGCCAGACGCGCTCCTGTTGAGAAGTTACCTGGGTACAGACTTTGGCGCAGTCGAGTAGCCCCATCTCATCGAGCAAAGGCACCATTTCGTCGAGCACTTTGGCCACTTTCAGGAAGACCACACAGTCGTGCGTGGCAAGTGCCGTTCGCATCGCCGCGAGGTCCGCATGCGCCGGTACAATGGCTACTACTTCGTCGCCATCGGCGAGCGGCACGCCCAACTGATTGGCTGCGGCGTTCACCGAGGAGACACCCGGAACAGAGACCACGGGCACTTCCGGATGGGTGAGGCGCATCCGCCTGCTCATGTGGATGAATGTGCTGTAAAGCATAGGATCACCTTCCGTGACAAAAGCCACATCCAAGCCTGCTTGCAGCCGCTCGTAGACGGTCTCGACCGTCTCCAGCCAATGTTCTTCCAGCTTCTCTACATCTTTTGTCATCGGAAAAACGAGACCAAGCATCTGCTTTTCCGCCACATCCACATACTCCTCGACAATCGTCAGCGCGTAGCTCTTCGCGCCCATTCGTTTGTTCGGATAGGCGATGACGGGCGACGTTTGCAAGAGTCGATAAGCCTTGACGGTAATTAATTCTGCATCTCCCGGCCCCACGCCAACGCCGTACAAGGTACCCGGACTCGTCATTCGCTCTCCTCCTCTCCACGTGCTGGCATTTTGGCGCGAACAAGATAGACCGGATTCATTCCCTCCATCCGCGTCAGCTGCAGGATGGGCTTACTGCGGGCGGTCTGTAGCAGCGTCACGGACACGTTCCAGCCCGCAGCCGTCAAAACCTGATGTGCGGTCGCTAAATTTTCAATCGTCGCCGCATTCACCACCACTCGCGCGCCCGGACGCGCCCGGCGCATGCAAGTCTCTAACAGGTCCGCCAACTCCCCGCCACTGCCACCCACGAAGACCGCATCCGGGTCGGGAAACTGGTCGAGTCCAGCGGGTGCTTTCGCTTCCACGGCAACAAAATCGGCACGAAACTTCACTTGATTGGCACGCAGGTTGACGAGGTCTTCCGCATTCTTCTCTACCGCATAGACCTTCAAGTCGGGAACGAGGTGAATGGCTTCAATGCTGACGGATCCGGTACAAGCCCCGATATCCCACAGCACTTCACCCTTCCTCAGTTCCAAGTCCGAGAGGGTCTGAATGCGAACCTCGCGTTTCGTGATGAGACCGCGGTCTGGCTTTCGCTGCACGAACGCTTCATCGGGCATGCCGAGCGTAAACGGAGAACTCGTCTCTCCCTCTCTCCGTCGCAAAATGACCACGTTCAACGGGTGACATTCCGCCTCCGCCAACTGCTCCAACGTGTACCACGCCGTTCGCTCCGACTCACCCCCGAGCCGTTCGCCGACAAACGCCTCATACTCGGTCATGCCAAACCGGAGCAGGTAGAGAGCAAGTTCTGCCGGAGTATGTACGTCATCCGTCAGCACGAGGGCTTTCACCGCGCCGTGCAGTCGCTGGGCGAAACCCTCGAAAGAATGTCCGTGAGCGCTCAGGAAAAGCGCATCTTGCCAACTCTCTCCAGCTCGCGCAAACGCCAGTTGCAGCGAACTCAACTGGGGCAACACACGCACTCGCTCTGCACCGAGCCGACGAATGATGAGTTTGGCAATCCCGTGAAAGAGCGGATCGCCACTCGCTAACACAACCACCGCCCGCTCCCCGGCCTCTCGTTCAATGTCAGACAGTGTTCCCGTCAGCGGCGACGTGAGTGTCCGCACCTCTCCTGCAAAGTTCGGGAAGAACTCGAGTTGGCGGGCGCTTCCGAAGAGCACATCCGCTCTGGCAACCGCCGCTCGCGCAACCTCCGTAAGCCCCGTTTGCCCGTCTTCACCGATACCCACCACGGTCACCGGTCTCGTCATTGAGCCACGCTCCTCCCAGATACTCTCCCTGTAACGTCGTCAAATGTGTCTTCACGCAGAGTCCGCCGCCAATATGCCGAGACACTTGACGACAGCAGGCGAGTGCCACCTGCTCAAAGAACTGGGGATATCCCCACTCAACCATCCAGTCGCCCACCTGCGTCGCTGTGTTGGCCGTTCGCACTTGCGAAAGTCGTTCCGGGTCGGTCACGCCGGCCTCTGCAACCAGACCGGCAAGAAAGTCGAAATCGACCGGAGCCGACCGTGCGTGTACCATCATGACGCCTTGAGCAATTTTCGAGAATTTCCCCATCATACCCACCAAGCGAATCTCTTCCATACCCACCCTTTTTGCGTGTTTTGCCGAAAATCCAACGAAATCGCCCATCTCCACAAACGACTCTTCTGGCAACTCGGGAAACAGTTTCATCGCGTATTTCTCACTGCGACCGCCGGTCGTCAGGACGACGGTTTTCAACTGCTGCGCTTTGGCGACGTTCATCGCGTAAGCAATACTCGCCTTGTACGCCGCTGTGGAAAATGGAACGACGGTCCCCCGCGTGCCGAGAATGGAAATTCCGCCGAGAATTCCGAGCCGCCCATTCAATGTCTTCTTGGCAATCTCTTCGCCCTCGGGAACCGAAATGACCACGCGCACGCCCCGCGCCACCCCGTGCTCCTCAAGCACCTGCTGACACGTCTCGGAAATCATCTGCCGAGGTACCGGATTGATGGCCGCCAGCCCGACGGGTATGGGTAGCCCCGGTTTGGTCACCCGACCTACTCCTACACCGCCATCAATCTCCACACCCGGCGCGTCCGTATAGGAGACCGTGGCGACAATCCGGGCCCCGTGCGTGGCATCGGGATCGTCCCCACCATCTTTAATGGCGGTGGCCTCGGCTGATTCTCTCGCCACCCGAACGTCCTGCAAGGCGAACGTCACCCACTGGCCGATGGGCAGTCGAATGGTCGCTTCACAGACGGGTGCCTGCGCGAGCAGAGATTCGAGCGCAGCTTTGGCTGCTGCGGTCGCGCATGATCCGGTCGTATACCCATGCCGCAGCGGTCTATCGGGTGGGGTTTCCATCTCGGCCATCCGCCGTCACCGGTCTTTCTCTGCGGCAATGAGTGAAAGCGCGTTGACGATGGCGACCGCCACCGCACTGCCACCTTTGCGCCCACGATTGGTGATGAACGGGACATCGAGCGACAGCAGTTCTTCTTTCGACTCCGCGGCAGAGACAAATCCTACCGGCACCCCGACAATCAAACTCGGATGAGCCTCACCACAGCGAACGAGGCGAATGAGTTCCAGCAAAGCGGTTGGCGCATTGCCGATGGCGTATATCGCTCCCGGATGCTCGGCGGCCGCTTTTTGGACCGACACGATGGCACGCGTGGTGTTGCGCCGCTTGGCCTCTGCCGCCACATCCGGGTCGGAAATGTGCACGTGCACCTCGCAGCCAAACTGAGCGAGCCGAGGCTTGCTAATACCGGATTGGACCATCTGCACATCGGCTACCACGGCGCGGCCAGCGCGGATGGCCGTCACGCCCGCAGCGACTGCGTCGCCGTGGAAGACGAGGCTGCGACCGAGATCGAAATCTGCAGAAGCGTGAATGACTCGCTGCACCACGGGGAATTCGGACTCCGCGAAGGGATGCTCTCCAAGTTCCTCCGTGATGATGGAGAAACTTTTGGCCTCAATCTCTTGGGGCTGGGTGGTCAGGGGCTGAAACGGGGCTTGCTCAGACATCTGCAACTCCTCCTGTCGTGGGTACGGGGTAAACGCGACTGAGTTCCGCAAGGACGTCTGCAGGGTTTCTGTACATCTGCGGATAGTCGAGCTTCGGTCTGCCGATGACAATGACCTCGATGTCGCAATCGAGCGCAGCTTGAACCTTCTCGTCCACGGCTCCCGGCCCGCCGCTTTCTTTGGTCACCATCAATGTCGTCTGGTAAAAGCGATAGAGTGCGATGTTGAGGTCGCGCGGAAACGGCCCTTGCATGCCAATGATGTCCTGCTGCTGCAAACCGAGCCGGGCGCACTTTTCCATGTTGTCCACGCGCGGCAGCATCCGCGCCACAAGGCGAATACCGGGCTTTCCAAGCAATCGGCTGGTGAAAATTTCGAGAGTCTTGCTACCCGTGGTGAGCAGAATGCTTCCGCCGCGCTCGGCGGCCAAATCGGCCGCTGCTTCATACGTATCCACATAGGATAGCCGCGTGTCGGCGGCGAAAGTGTCCTGCTTGCGCTCAAAGCGGATGTAGGGAATGCCACAGACAGCGGCCGCAGCCATCGCGGTCGCGTGCGCCTCGGCCGCAAACGGATGGCTTGCATCGACAAGGACGCTGGCCCCCTGAGACTGCAGCAGTGCCACCATGGCATCTTGATTCAAGCGACCACTGCGCGCCGCAAGACCCGCTTCTTGGAGAATGTCTGCTGCATGCTCCGTTACCACACTGCAGAGCAGTGGATAGCCCTGTTGGTGCAACAACAGCGCAAGTTCGCGCGCATCGCTCGTTCCCGCCATGAAAAAAATCAACGCCGACTCCTCCTCAGGTCCCGCAAACGCCATCTGCCACAACGGCCGCAGGAGCATCTTTGTGGGCGTACCCTTCCAGCACCCCAACGCGCTGAAAGAACTTATGAAACCGTTCATTCGGAAAAGCTTCCGCGCGGTATCGCTGCACAATCCGCTCGAGCAAATCGGGTACGACCTCAGCTGGGATGGCTTCTGCCACGCGCTGTGCGGGCATCGCGTTGCGCCCCGTCGTCTTGCCCCCGAGAAACAAATCCACTTTTCCTTTGCGAAAGACAATGCCAATGTCTTCATGGACGGCTCCGTAGCAGGACATGGCACAGCCGTTAAATCCAATCCGGAGCTCTTTCTCCACACCAAGCCCCGCCAAGCGGCGATGAATTTCCTCCGCATAAGGGATGCCTTCGGCCTTGTCTCCATCACAGAAGTCGCACGCTTTGACGCGGACCACTTCGCCCACGGGCTGCACCACAAGACCGACTGCCTCCAGTCTTCCCACCAGCGCTGCCGCATCTAGCGTACGCGCCCGTAAGATGAGTTGATGGGCAGGGGTATACTCCACGCTCCCTGTCTCTCCCGCGATTTCTGCGAGCAGTAACAATTGCTCCGTGGTGATGCGCTTGTTCGCCACCCCCGGACTGACCGCGACTTCAAACATCGCGGCCTGCCGCGTCTGCGCTGGGATAGTCGCTACACTTCCTATCGCACCTCCTGCTGCACGCGCGGTAGCCTCTGCTGTACTCGGTCGCAAACCCGCAATACGCGCGAGTGCGGCATCTGCCCAGTCCCGGGCCGTTAGCGTAGAACGGTTCGACGGTTCTTGACGGTGCGTTGGCGAAGGCGTTTCTGAGATAGGAGGCGTCGAACGGCTCGCTTTCGGCGCGGTCGCAGCCAGCGACCACGGCTCGTTCTCCACATGCAGGCGTTCACCCGGCCGGAGCCGCTGCGTCACAGTATCCAGCGTATATTTGCGCTCGTATCCGCGCGGCGTGATCATCAGTGGGCCATGAAAAAACGTCTGCGAATTGCCAATGAGGACGGTCGTCAACATACCGATGTCGTGTTCAAGCATGTCGACCAAAGTGGTTCGGACAACTTGCTCACCTTTTCGATAGGCACTCTTCACGATGCCAACGGGGGTGTTCGGGTCTCGATGTTCTAGTAAAATACGCTGTGTCTCTACAATCTGCCGGGTTCTCCGACCGCTTTTGGGATTGTAGAGTGCGATGACGAAATCAGCGGCTGCTGCTGCCTCAATCCGCTTGGCGATGACCTCCCACGGTGTTAAATGATCGGACAGACTAATGGTGCACGCGTCGTGCATCACTGGCGCTCCGAGCAGAGACGCGCACGACTGAATGGCCGAGATTCCGGGAATGACTTCAACGTTAGGATGGTCGCCGGACTGCCAACCACGACTCACCAAAACCTCGTATACTAATCCGGCCATGCCGTAGACGCCTGCGTCTCCGCTCGAAATGACCGCAACTTGGTGACCTTCTTCGGCCAGTTGAACGGCTTTTTGGGCTCGACTAACTTCCTCGGTCATGCCCGTGCGGACAATTTCTTGACCCGTCAAGAGCGGGCGAATCAAATCGATGTAAGTGTTGTAACCAATAATGGTATCGCTCGCCACGAGAGCGTTTCGCGCCCGCCCAGTCAAGTGCTCTTCATGACCGGGTCCAAATCCCACGACGTATATTGTCCCTGTCATACATATGCCTCCTCCGGGGTAAACCAGCCGATCTCGCGATGCAACCGAACCACCTCTCCCACCACAATCACGGCAGGAGCCTGGAACTTCGCCTCGGCGCTCTGTTGTGCAATCGTTTCCAAGGTGCCAATGAGAGTTTGTTGACGGGGTGTCGTCCCCCAGCGAATGAGTGCGACAGGAGTCTCGGGATGCCGCCCATAGCGGAGAAGCGCCTCAGAGATCTCTGCCAAGTGCCCGATTCCCATGAGAATCACCAAAGTCTGCGTAGACTCGGCCAACAGTTGCCAAGGTGTGCCGAGAGAGTGCAAGCACTCGTGTCCCGTCACGACGTGAAATCCTGAAGCGAGCAGGCGGTGCGTCAGTGGTATGCCCGCATAAGCGGGCGCGGCAATGACGGAACTGACGCCTGGTACCACTTCGAATGGGACCCCGTGGCTCACCAGTACCTCCGCCTCTTCGGCGCCACGTCCATAGACAAACGGATCGCCCCCTTTGAGGCGGGCTACCACTCGTCCAGCTAAAGCCAGGTTGACTAATTGCTCCTCAATTTCCGGTTGCGGTACCGGGTGATGATGGGCTTCCTTGCCAACATAAAATCGCTCTGCCGAGATGGGTGCTAACGCCAATACCTCAGGTGACACCAACCGGTCGTAAACGACCACATCGCAGGCTTCCAGGCATGCTTTGGCACGAAGGGTAAGTAGGCCTGGGTCGCCCGGGCCAGCGCCAATCAGGTAAACTCTTCCCATCCGCGTGGATGACTCAGATTCCGTCTTGTGACTGCTCATCCTGTGCAAGTCACCTCCCGTCACGAATGCATCCCGCGTGCAGACCCACTTTGCGTCAAGGCGGGAGTTGTCTGTTCCTGCTCGGCATCTCGCCTTTCATCACGATGGTGGTCATGGTGGTCATGGTGGTCATGGTGGTCATGGTGGTCATGGTGGTCATGGTGGTCATGGTGGTCATGGTGGTCATGGT
>NZ_JAMCCX010000084.1 GCF_024706985.1 Alicyclobacillus sp. SP_1
CAATGCTGTCAACTTAAGCGATCCGAATTCAATTTGGGACAAAAAGGAAGATTGATGAGCATTGTCCGTCTGCCTTTTTGTTCACCGCTGGACAACTTCGCTCGTTTTTGTTATGGTGGACTGGGAGGGTGTTAAAATGAAAAAAAACCAATCTTCTCGCGGACTGTGTGGAGACTACATTGAAGTTTGCAGGGTTCAGGAACAACGCAAGGAAAAGTGAGAAAGACTTCACTAGGGAACGCAAGGTTGGGTTCGTCCCGCTTGTGCTCCTCATTTTCAATATGGTTCGCAAATCGTCTCAGTTGGAGATCGACGAGTTTCGCGAACGCTTCATGCCAGAATCCGCACTAGCAACCTCATACACAAAGCAATCCTTCTCCAAGGCAAGACAGAAGATTCGGCCTGAGGCCTTTGTCACGCTCAATGACGTGTATATTCGCACATTCTATGCAGATCACGACTACAAAACACACAAGGGGTTTCGCATGTTTGCCATGGATGGGTGCGTACTGGAAGTTCCAAACACCGCTCAGACGCAACGTCAGTATGGCTATGTTACCAATAAAATGAAGAACTTTAAGTTGGCCAGAGCGCTCTCTTCCCACTTGTACGATGTAGAGAACAGACTTGCCGTATCCACAACCATAGGCCGCTATGACACCAATGAACGAGTGCTAGCCAAGGCCAACATCGAAAAGATGCTCACTCTCATTCCGGAAACCTCTCCATATGAGACCGTGGTTTTGTTTGACCGAGGCTACCCATCCATAGAGTTTATCCACTACCTTATGCAACGACGGGTTCATTTCGTCATGCGTGTTTCTACCTGGTTTTGCAAGGAGATTATGCAGACGCAAACGATGGATGAAATCGCTCAACTGCGAATTACCAAGGAGCGAGCCAAGGAGCTACGCAAGCAACGAACTCCTGTCCCGGAGGGAACGGTTCTCCCCATCCGCGTCGTGAAACTCCCTTTATCCACAGGAGAAACGGAACTACTCATCACGGATCTTCGCGAGGACAAGCTCAGCCAGGCAGAAATGGGCGACATCTACTTTAAACGGTGGGGGATTGAGACTCACTTCAAGGCGCTCAAGTACCAGTTTGAAGTCGAAAACTTCTCCGGAGAAACGCCTACCGCCATTGAACAGGACTTTCATGCAACCACCCTGCTCAGCAACATGGCCTCCGTCATTGAGCAAGACGCACTTGAGGAGGTACAAGCCCAGAACTCCGGTCGTAAGTATGAGGAATATAAAATCAACCACAACATTCTCGTCGGGAAATTGAAAAACAAATTGGTGGAAGTCATTCTTGAAGATGACGACGAGAAGCGCTCGGCTATATACAGGCGCCTGCTCCACGAACTAACGCGTAACATTGTGCCGGTGATTAAGGGTCGAACCCATCCGCGGAAAACGCGACCCGGCGCGAATAAATATGCGAAGAACAAGCGCCGACCCTTGTAAGTGAGGTGATCAGATGCCGTCTATCGACGTGCCTTTTTGGATTGGCGACCGTGAATTTACCGAGGACGACATAGAACTCATTCAAACTACGGTCGCTCAGTTTCGGCAGTTAAGCCGGAAAGAACTTGCATGGACTCTATGTGAGAATCTCTCCTGGAAAGCGCCCAATGGTCGACTGAGGGTCGATGCGTGTCTAAAGTTGCTTGCAGACTTCGAACAGGCCGGATGGCTTTCTCCCACCCCCGTGCACAGGAACGCAGCGAAAGGAAATCGAGGGAAAGAAATGGCCGGAACACCGATCGAAACGATTCTAGCCGCTTCCCTTAGTGAAGTCTCTCCAGTCAGTGTGGACCCCGTGTCTCCGTCAGAATTGGGAGACTGGAATGTTACCATGCAGGCGCACCATCCTTTAGGGTATCGCCGCCCTATCGGTGCCCATCAACGGTATTGGATTCGGGTTCAAATCCAAAAGGGCCGCGTGGTGGTTGGCTGTTTGTTGTTTGGTGCTGCCTCCAAAGCACTAAGGATCCGAGACCAATGGATTGGTTGGAGCCCAGAACAGAAAACTCGCTACCGGATGCGGATCGTGAATAATAATCGCTTTCTCATTTTGCCTCAGGTTCACGTCCCCCACTTAGCAAGCCACGCCCTGGCCTTAGCCGCTCGACGGATTCGGGCGGACTGGCAAACGCGTTACGGCTATGAACCTGTCCTCCTGGAAACTTTCGTCGAACAGGAATACTTAGGGACTTGCTACCGAGCGGCGAATTGGCTCCATGTTGGCCAAACCTCTGGAAGAGGGCGTCAGGACACCCATCATGAATATGGCGCTTCAG
>NZ_JAMCCX010000085.1 GCF_024706985.1 Alicyclobacillus sp. SP_1
TCGCACCTTCCGTTCCATGAGGATATCTATTGGATTGGTACATCAATTTTCAAGAGATACTCTATGGGATATTACGGCCCGTTAGCTCAATAGCTCCTAGAGATGAAAAATGCATACTTAATCAGATTCCCTTCCCATTACATGGGTACGACTTACTCATCTGCGTCGGAAGCACGTCAACATTCTACCCTGATTATACAATATTTTCAGTGCATCGGATGCCTTCTCATCAACCACTCATCATCATAGCTATGTAGTCGACAAATTCAATGGATTTGCCGCTGTCTGGTCATTATTGAGGTTTAACCTTGTCTGGGTCAAAAGTAATCTAAAACAAAAGCCCAGGCAACGAATCGCCTGCGCTCTCAAAGAAGATATGTGTGGATATGTGGCGCGATTTCAGAAGCTTCTAACGAGCGACACACAGCACTCCACATGTTTAGAGCACATAACTTAGGCACCCTTATACACGGTTAGCATCGCCGTATCCAACCGTAACTCAAATCTCTGCTTTGCCACCACTTGTGATACGGTTCGTCCAATCATACGTAAAAGAGCTTTCGAACCATCGATGTGAGGTTCGAAAGCTCTTTTGTGGTGGAGGATAGGGGATTCGAACCCCTGACCCCTGCGCTGCCAGCGCAGTGCTCTCCCGCTGAGCTAATCCCCCACGACACGTCAGCTAACTGCACGTCTTTCGCAGAAAACACCGCAACAGCGAACGACTTGGATTATACCGTTTATCAATCAACCTTGCAAGTCACATTGAAGCAGCATGGACATCAAAAATACAAAGTACATGAAATGGCGGATTATGGGCAGAATAACATTGGATACTCATTTGAAGGAGATGAATCGATGAAACACTGGCTCGTGGCATCAAGCTTTCTCGGTTTGATGGCACTCTCGATTCCACAGGCGCTGGCAGCGTCCCATTCAGGAATGGATTATCGGCACGGAATGATGCACTTGCATCGCTCTCTGTATCCGGTCAGTGCAAGTATGCAGCCTGTGGATGAATCGTCCGGCAGACGTTGGGAAGTACAAAGCAGTGTACAAGTGCCTCGCGAAGCCCTCAAAGAGGCATACAAAGCAAGTCAGCAAGCTTACACGGAAAAACTCAAAAAATACGCGAAATACCCGTTGAAAGACGCTCAAAAGGCTGTAGCAGCTGAACATCCAGGAATGAAAATTCAAGAGATACAATTGCGGAACATTCGTACCAGCTTGGTGTATATGGCCATTGCTGAGGATGATGACGACAAATATCTCGTTGTTGTTGATGCTGGAAACGGAAAGATATTGATGGACAAACCGCTACCCACGCACCACACAAAAGTATTCGCCGGAGACTAAGCCTGTCCCAAGCGAACAAGTACTTCACGTAAAAGCAGTAGGCACGGGAGCTTGTTGCTCCAACGCCTACTGCTCTTTTGCGAATTTCCGTCGGTGCTTAGGGCTATCAATCTATGAAATCGCCCGAGTTTTCAAGTTTCCTACCTGAATCGGCCCAACACCTCGCGGAACCTCGATGGACTCCAGATGGGTCGCTCCCAAGTACTTTGTGATAAAGTCGCAGGCCACGTTAGGATCGATGCGATCACCACACGTATACACATCAATACTCGCATAGCCATGCTCAGGAAAGCTGTGAATCGTCAAGTGAGATTCGGAAATGATAACTACGCCACTCACGCCTTGCGGAGCGAATTTGTGAAACGCGACTTCGCGTACCTCCGCCCCCGCTTCCAATGCTGCATTGACCATTAGTCGTTCAATCGCGTGCAAGTCATTCAGCTTTTCCGGACTGCAACCCCAAAGTTCTGCGATAACATGACGACCCATTGTATCCAATGCAAACAATCCCCCTTTGTAAAAGAAGTTCCATGCCATTCCGGCATACGGAACCCACCTACACCACGGGGGAAAGTTAGTCCATGAGGTCCTAACCCTTTAAGTGCAGGCCGTCCTTGTTCCGCTTGTCTCGAAGCCCTAGCATTCAAGATTACGTTGGTTAGTATAAGACTGCACCCGACATTTTGCAACACTGAAATACATGTCAAAAGCGGAATTTTAGGAACTCGGCAGCCCAAGTGAAAAGAATGCGCACGGCAATCACAACGACGACCGTAGGAGTAACTGACCTAGCCCCGGTCACATAACAAATCTGAGGATAAAACTTCGTCACTTATGCGAGTACCACATGCTCATCAGAAACTCATCAGAAACTCATCAGAAACTCATCAGAAACTCATCAGAAACTCATCAGAAACTCATCAGAAA
>NZ_JAMCCX010000086.1 GCF_024706985.1 Alicyclobacillus sp. SP_1
AATCGAAAACTCGCACCCATTTTCGTCCTGACGTTGTAGTACGAAAAATTGAACGAGAAGAATTGGCCCATCCGGTGGAACCATTGACCATATAGATTGATTTGAGGTTTTCTAAAGGAGACATAACTACGCTTTTAGTGGCGTTAGCATCTCGATGTGTTCGGCTTGGGTTCAATGAATGGGGGCTATCAGATGATGCTGGAGGTTTGGGCGTATTTCCATTTTTATTGCTCAATGACGTTGTCCCACACCCCGTCACGGTCAAGCACGTCAACGTCAGCGCAGCTGCGCTAACTCCCCACAGTCGTTTTTGCATCGTCAGCACTCCTCGTAGGTTCTTGTAGACTACCGCCCATCATCCTTCCGTCTTCTTAGACGGAGTAGCTTCGGGAAATGTGACATCGTCGGTAAAACATCCTCCTCCGGAACGCGTTCTCGCTTGGCCCGGCAGGCAGCAACTTCCACCCGGTGCTTTGGAAGTAGGCTGCGTAGCACTGCCAACACGTTGCCTTCGTGAACGGTCATTCGCGGTGTTCTCCTATCGTCTTCTTCGCTCGGTCTCGGTCGAGGCGTTCGTGAAGGTCCGCGACATCGCGGCAGAGAGACCACCGTTTGGGCCGTGAGGGTGGCGCCTGCTGCTTCACGAGGTAGAGAAGGCGATGAGGAGGGCTTGGGCGATGGGGCATGCTTTGACGCTGAGTCCGTACCAAGCGGAGGCGGTCGACGCGTTCTTTGCCGAGACGTGTCGACGACAGCTGATGGTGCTCCCAACGGGGGCTGGAAAGACCATCCTGTTTGGGGCGATTGCGAAGCGCTGGTGGGAGGCGTCGGATCAGACACGACCCATCCTCATCCTCGCACACCGCAGTGAACGTCTGGACCCAGCGGAGCAAAAGCTCACCATGGTCTGGCCAGAAGCGGTCGTAGGCCGCGTGCAAGGGAGCCGCAACGAGCCACTGGGCAACGTCTTGGTCGCGTCCACGCAAACCCTTGTCCTCGGCCGGGCGATTCGACCGCCGGGACTCATCATATATGACGAGTGTCATCACAGCGGAAGGTTTTTTTAGCGAATTCGGCAGGCTTCTATTTAACCGCGCAGTGCTTCGTCATGGTGCCCGCATGAGCGTAAGATGAGCGTTTCAGGCTTCATGAACATGAATGTGATTCGCAAATCCCGACTTGCTCTGACCTCCCACACTTCATCGCGACCTTGCATCTTCTTGACTCGCAGGCCTGGATACCTGAGGTCATTTCTCATGCGTTCCAAGGCTCGTTTCACCGCTTGCTGCTCGGTCTGGGTGAGAGTCTTATAATCCCGTTCAATTGATCCGTCAAAGACAACTCGCACATGAATTAGCTGTCCAGTTCGTCCAATGAATCAAGCTTGTGGACTCGCCCTTCTCGAATATCCTCATCTGCTCGTCGTTCGCGCTCCTGCCATTCCTCTGTCCAGTAGTACGCCTGGTCGGGGTCAAAAAACGCCACTTTTTTAGGCCGGAGTAGAATGCCTTCCTGGCCGTCAATCACTTCCACGTAATCCCCTTCTTCAAGGTGTAGCTTTTCACGAATGGATTTTGGGATGGTGATTTGGCCATTCCGAGTGACTTTGCTGAGTGTCATGGATGCTGCCTCCTAGTTCGCTATTTAGTAATTACTATATAGTATGCGCGATGGGGGTTCAACGATATACGGTCCTGACAAACATCCGAGAGGAAAACGAGATGTAGGGGAAGCCTATACATCAGGTCTAGTTCCTTTAGGCGGCTATAGGAATCATCCCCGAGAACGACCTGAATCGGCTCCTCTACACCGATCATGCGGACTGCCTCGACCACGTGCTTTGTCACTCGAATATCTTCTTGGGATGGCTGACCATTCCCAATGGGGGGATTAAAGTGGACCCACGTGTCAAGACATTTTTTTGCCCTTTGCTAAGCTATACCTAGGTAAGTCTGTCAAGGTACGCTTTCCAGCCTTGACGGACGGCTGATCACCTCCCACACTGGGTTCAGTGTTCGAAGCCACATACTTGTGGGTTCGAACCTAATGACGATTCTGTGCTGTCTTTTAGGCCGTCGCCAAATGGGA
>NZ_JAMCCX010000087.1 GCF_024706985.1 Alicyclobacillus sp. SP_1
TTTACCGAATGCGCCGTAAAGCCCCGCGCTTTAGCGCTGGGGATATAAGGCGCTCGCCGCTAGGCGAATCTTTTGTCTTTTCAATCGCATTAGATAGATTGTTGTGATATACTACTTATATGGAATACAAATCCAATCACAACGTCGTCTACTCTTGTAAATACCATGTTGTATGGTGTCCCAAGTATCGTCGCCGTGTACTCACCAGCGAAGTGGAGGAACGGCTAAAAGCCATTCTTCACGAAGTGGCAGAAGAGCGTCAAGCGGAGATCATCGAACTGGAGGTCATGCCCGATCACGTTCACCTTCTTGTTGAGGTCGATCCCCAGTTTGGCATTCACCGCCTCGTTCGGTTGATGAAAGGGCGCAGTTCACATCACTTGCGTGAAGAGTTTCCTTGGCTAAAAAAACGCTTGCCAACGCTTTGGACAAATTCCTATTTTGTTTCCACAGTGGGAGGTGCGCCACTTGCCGTCATCAAACAGTACATCGAAAACCAAAAAAACGTCTAAGAAGTCGAAGAGCAAGACGCCCTCTTTTGTATGTGAAGTTCCTCTGCACATCACGCGCCGCCAAGAACGCACATTAGAAGCACGGTTTGAAGCAGGACGCCAAATGTATAATGCGTTGTTGGGTGAAGCCAGAAAACGGCTCTCCCTTGTCAGACAATCCCTATGGTATACCAAAGCCAAGAAAAGTACGGACAAAAAGGAGAGGCAGGTTCACTTTTCTGCCGCTCGCCAAGCGCACGGATTTTCTGCCTACGCCCTTGAAGCGGTGGCAGATGAAATACGGCGTACCACGTGGCTTGGCGACCATCTGGACTCCCATGTGGCGCAGAAACTGGCGGATCGCGCGTTTGAAGCGGTGCAAAAGGTTGCATTTGGTAAGGCGAAAACGGCACGGTTCAAAGGCAAGCGCGGTTTTCACAGTCTCGAAGGGAAAAGTAACGCCACTTGCATCCGTTGGCGGGAATATCGGGTGTTATGGAATGGTCTTGAATTGCCGATGGTCACGGACGTAGCTCACGATCCCGTGATCCAGCATGGTCTTTCGTCCCGTGTCAAATACGTGCGCTTGGTTCGACGGAATATACGCGGGAAAACTCGCTACTACGCGCAACTTGTCTGCGAAGGTGTTCCATATGTCAAAGTGAATGAAAAAGGCGAGCGCATTCATTCGATTGGCAAGGAAACAGTGGGGCTAGATATCGGGCCGTCTACGATCGCGATTGTCGGAGACACAAAAGCCATGCTCACGCAATTTGCAGATGAAGTCGTCAGAGACCACAAGAAGATTCGTCGGTTGCAGCGCAAGCAAGACCGCCAGCGCCGTGCCAACAACCCTGATTGCTACGATGAAAAAGGACGTGTTATCAAAGGCAAACACCTTTTGAAGAAAAGTCGTCATCAGCAGGAAACTGAAACGCAATTGCAGGAACTGTATCGTCGGGAAACGGCTCATCGGAAAACACTGCATGGGCAACTGGCGAATCAGGTCATTGCCATCGGCACTCACATCAACACGGAAAAACTAAGCTACAAAGCGTTTCAAAAGATGTACGGACGTTCCATTGGCATCCGTGCACCCAAACTGTTTCTTTCCATCCTCACCCGCAAGGCTGAAAGTGCTGGCGGGAAAGTGGAGGAATTCAGTACCTATCATACGGCATTATCGCAAGTGTGCCTTTGTGGCCAGAAGCACAAGAAACGGTTGTCCGAGCGTGTCCATGCCTGTGATTGCGGCGTAGTCATGCAACGAGACCTGTTCAGCGCGTATCTCGCAAAGCATGTGGAGAACGAACGCCTGCAAGCGGCTGGTGCCTACGAGCATTGGCAAGGTGCGGAACCGCTCCTGCGGACGGCTTGGCAACAGGCGTATCACCAACCTGCGAGTGGAAGGCCAGTGCCTTCCTCCTTCGGAACCTATCGGAGTCAGAGCGGGTCGTCCGAAAAAGAAAGTCTGCCCGAACATGAGGCGCAGGATGTTGTAGCGATGGTGCAAGCCACCGTGAGAGCCTGCGAGAGTGCAAAGGTATAGACTTTTAGAACCCCCTGGCTTTAGCCATGGGGAGGTTCAG
>NZ_JAMCCX010000088.1 GCF_024706985.1 Alicyclobacillus sp. SP_1
GGACGCGAAATGGTCAAATGCGAAATGGTGCGATTGAATGAGGAAATGAGAGAAAAACGTACTTTTCCTGAGAGAGGGAGGATTTGAACGTGGGTGGCATCAGAAAAGACTTGGCTACACTGTTTCAGGCGATTGCACAAGTTTTGTCGGATATGACTGACGAAGACGTCGAAGAGCTTGTCAATGGAAGAGGCAAATTGACGTTTACGTCAACTAGGCGAAGGACAAAAACCGAGGAGTCCTCCACGACGGTTACTACCTCATCTGTAAGAGTTTCAGATGAAGTCGTTGATCACTTGTTGAACCTCGAAAATCGTGACGAAGCCCGGCAATACCTGAGTGACCTCGGTATTACCAAGATGGATCTGACAAGACTCGCGTCGAGCCTTGACATATATATCAGTAAAAATGACAAAAAGGAAGCAGTAGTCGAAAAAATCGTTGAGTCGACGGTCGGTTCGAGAATGCGGTCAAAAGCAATACGTGATACGAGACTGGGTGGTCATAAAGTGTAGCACATATTTTTCAAGGGGGGCTCTCTGGTGAGAACCCCCGATTCCAAGCTTATTTATCCCGCGCCACGAAATTTCCCGTCAACATCTTGCCGCCGTTTACCCCGCCCAGCGAGGAATCTCGCTTCACCGCGCCATGCCCCATCGTTCCAAGAAACTGGCTGATGTGCAGTTTAAAGTCAATCTCGATCCGGGCTCTATATACCCGGACGCCTCCGATGATTGTACCAAGCATCATCTTCTTTTTCTCATTGGACGCTTGTTCAAACACTTCGCGCCACACTGGAACAGCTTTCTGACACACTTTCCGCGCATGAAGCGGTACGGCACATTGGAAACAGCGCTCAGTGGCTGTGGGTGGTGGATTGCTGCCGATCAGAGAAGTGATCCGGAAGAATGTAAGCGCGATCTTTCCAAGATATGATCCCATATGGAAATTCATCTTGCGCTGACGCAGTGGTTTAGCACCCGCTGGACGCCACCTCCGAGGAGATGTTCAGGTCCAAGCCAAACCACCCGAGGATCCGTTCAACCTGCCCGTCGTGCGGCTTCGCTGTCCTTCGTTGCCGACTCTCGCCGCTTCCTAGCCAGATGGTCGTCATGTCATCAAACATTTCTAGTACCGAGGACCCCGTGGGTCGGAAACTCTTGCGCTTCCCGGGCAGTATCAGTGGCTCCGTCTCCTTGGACATTTGTTCTCTCAGCATGTACTCAAACGCGCTGTACATCCGAAGCGACAGTAACATCACATACCCGAATGCCTTCACTCGGCTGGGCTTCTGCAGAAATAGTGGCCCCACGTGGTAAGGGCTCTTCAGGTACCGGAATCGATTCTCCACGTCGATTGGGTCCTTGTACAGCCGCCGTACCTGCTCATCTGGAACCCGCTGGTCGCCCCGAATGTCCGTGATCAACACGAATGTGCCCTCGCGCTCCTGCCACAGCTCGATCGTCTCGGGAGATGGAGAAACGATCTCCGCGTTGAGACGATACACGGTGCGCATTTCGGGCGCCGGTTCATCCTTGCGCGGTCGGCCACGACGGGCGCGTTGCTCTTGCACCTGTTCTGTTTCCACGGTGGTTCGCAGCGAGTGCAACGCCTTGCGATGCTGATGAATCAACGCCTGCGTCGCAGTCTCTGCGTCCTCGGCACAGTTGTACGTCACCTTCCGAGCCTGCTCAACCGCCTTCTCCAAGCTGGCCTTCTCACGTGCAAGCACGTCCTCCAGTTTGCGCTCCTTCTGCTTGTCAAGGCCGCTTGAGCGCACGGCGATGAGACGGTATGTCCGCCCGTACAGTTGCCTGCGAAACGACGGCACCCTGTAGGTCGAGGCGTCCAATCTCCTGCCACGACGTCTCCTTCTCCCATGCACTGCGCTTGATCTCAGCACACAGCTTGAAGTTTGACGGTAGCCGAGAGACAAAATGGATCTCTTCATCTGTCAGCAGCTTCAGATTCTCTTCGGTGACGACTGCGGAGTCTGCTACGTAGGGGGTGCTGAATGAATCAGGCGACTTCCCCTGCAAAGCCTAAATCAGTCCCAATAAGCTCCATAAATATGAGCC
>NZ_JAMCCX010000089.1 GCF_024706985.1 Alicyclobacillus sp. SP_1
TCATATTTATGGAGCTTATTGGGACTGATTTAGGCTTTGCAGGGGAAGTCGCCTGATTCATTCAGCACCCCCTAATTTGAAATAGGTGTTGCGCGAACGAAACTTTGGTTCGCGGTGCCTTGTCCAACGGAACTCATGGGAGCGTAGAACACGCCGTTACAAAAGACCGCTTCGGCGTTCAAAAACATCTGACCAGGATACGACTGTAATGACATGACCTTTCCATTCAGTTTGTCTACCACATAGAGATTTCCTTGAATGTCTCCTATCACGACGGCATTGTCGGTAACGACGGGTGTCTCATTCGCCGCAGCCTTGAGAGGCAAGGTCCATAGCGGACGACCCGTGGGAACATCCACCGCGTGAAGCATCTTTTGATAAGAACTTCCAAAGTACAATACTCCATTATTGAATACAGGCGGAGCTGCCTCGTACTCCTCAGACGTTAGTTTCGTTCCGTATGGCTCATAGTAGGTCCATAGAACTTGGCCATTGTGAATGTTGATAGCACTCATCGCCTGACGGCGATAGGTTGGAGATCCCGGTTTTTGTTCGACCCACTGTTGATAGACCATTCCTCCTCCGTAGGCGATGGAAGCGTCATCCACTGCCGCGGAGGCCTTCGGGAATGGCGTTTGGAATGCAAGGCCATGCGTTTTGGTATTGACTGCAACGGTCCGATAAGGATTTGACATACCCGCAAAAAAGAGATCATTGACGACGACTGGAGAGGACATACTGCACACGCCGCCGAGCTTCAAACTCCAGAGTAGCTGCCCATTTACCGGATTGAGAGCCCTAAAAACTCCGTCGCCTCCAAGCGCATACAGTACCTTGCGATGAAGGACAAAGGTGGGCATGTCTTCGCCCGGCGTAGGGAAAGTCCAGAGAATGCGGCCGGTTTTTTGAGACAGCGCGACGATTTCATTCACGCCAGTCCCTCTTACGGTGTCTCCTGGTTTAAAGTTGTGATTTCCTACCCCAACA
Source organism: Alicyclobacillus sp. SP_1 (assembly GCF_024706985.1). GTDB lineage: Bacteria > Bacillota > Bacilli > Alicyclobacillales > Alicyclobacillaceae > Alicyclobacillus_I. The sequence goes on from NZ_JAMCCX010000089.1 coordinate 988, forward strand.
TATACCTTTCCCTGAAAGACGAGTGGTACGGTCATAATATTGTTGCTGGCAACATGAGTGACCCAATTGGAGCGACCTGTGGCCATGTCCATGGAAGTTACTCGTCCACTGTCATCGCCGATGAAATACGACCCATTCACGATGGCTCCGCCACCATGACTCATGCTCTTGAGAGGATACGTCCAACGGTAATTTAGGCTGGTCCGAAACCAACTTGCAGCATGACTCCGCGTGAGACCATATTGAATCCAATGCTGTGGATAATAGTTGGAGAGCATAGCGGCCAAGATGACACTGCGCACCATGAGAAAGAGGACAATCAGTGCAACGAGAACTGCCAAAAGAACCAAGCCCACAATTCTGGATTTTCTCGTCTTACCTCCAGATGAAAAAAACGACTCTTTGCTTCGCCTTATGGACACTATGCAACACCTCACACTTCGCAAATTCGCGGCTCGGCGTTCGGTATACCGTTCCCTCCGTGCCATGCAATATGCAGGCTGATTAGCACTGGGTTTGGGAGGAGCACTGTCCACTTGCTTCTCGGTTCGCGGTGGGTTTATTCAATGGGATTTCAACCAATGCGGTCCATACTGTGTTGGCGGAAGCGGGGTGGTAGATAAGACGTTTGGTTTCACGTCAATCAACCGTAGTCGTCCAGGACGCACCATTTGAATGGAGGATACGCAAGAGATGGAGATTAGGATGTCTAAGAAGACTCTCATAGGTTCTGCCGCTGTAGTGGCTACGATGGGTCTGGGAACCTCGATGGTGCTGGCTGCTACGAATGCTGGACATACCGCATCATCCTCGGCAAAAGAGCCCATGGTGGCGGGGAGCATGCAGTCCTCTGCGGGCACTCAGACTCAGGCATCTCATCCCTTTGCACCGCATTGGGGCATGGGCCCCATGGGGGTGGGGATGCAGGGTGTGGCTAAGGATTTGAACCTCAGTCCATCTACTCTGCAGACGGACTTGAAGTCTGGGAAAACGTTGGCGCAAATCGCGGAGAGTCAAGGTGTCTCTTCTGCCCAACTGAT
>NZ_JAMCCX010000090.1 GCF_024706985.1 Alicyclobacillus sp. SP_1
TCCATGGCCTACGCATACTACGCACTCAACGGCGAATACCCGACTGATTTCTCAAATCCTCCGACCGTTGAAGAACCCACCTTGACTTGCGAAGGTTCCTTTAATCCTAACGTCCCGTGCCCGTGTTCAACGAATAGCTGCAATAGTACTGCAACTTTCGTCGATGTGTGCGGATCGCAAAGCAGTTTTTTAAATAACTCCGACGTTATCTGTTGGGTAGAACAAGCATCCAAACAGGCTCGGCTCCCCATTGCATTACTCTTAGCACAATGGATTTACGAAGGAGCTTACGCCTGTACGAGCATCGCAGCACAGTGTAATAACCCAGCAAACGCCAATGCTGGCCTGTTTAATAGATGCTCGACTTCATATACCGCTTCATCCTGCACTGTATCAGGTGATAGCGGATATGCTGGTACAAATACTGGCTTGGGGGGAGCATTAATGAATGCGGATATATACAACGCAGGTTATTGTTTGGTAGCCAGCGCGTATCAAAATTCAACCCTAACATCCGGCGGAGAAGAGCTGAGATCGTATGCTGAAAGCGGTGGTTGGCCCCTCATGTCCAACAATACGTATAACGCACTGTATCAGTTAGGCAACTACAATCCTGTGTGGGCAAGTAGTCATTACGTCGCAAATTCCACGTATCTCGATGGAGCAAGTCCGACTTCTAATGTCCCTGGTTCTGGTTTGGTGTATCTGATCGGAGAGCATAATTTAGCACAATACGACTACATCTACTCGTAAGCATTAGGAAGGTCTGCCTTATCGACGGGCAGACCTTCTACCTACGGATCTTACTGATGTGCCCCTAAAAAGACCATCGAACCTGCCATTTGTTCAATTTGAGCTTGTGACACGGATTTCAAGTTTGAGCTGATGGTGATGTGGGTCTTGCCAATCCAAGTCATAAAGTAGTCGCTGAGTTTATTCGTTCCAGTTGACCTTGAATTGGGCGCGTACCAAGTACCAGTCGCTCCGTTCGAAAGTTTTACTGAATTAGTTTTGTGAATAGCCAACAGAGATGGTTGTTGACCGCCGATTCTCACTTTGAACCCGTTAAAATACAGACTCACGTATGCCCCGAATAGTGCACTCGCACCAAAATCGGCCTTGAGAAATTGCTGTCCTTGCGGAACTTGTAGGGGGACGTATATCTTTACATCTCCATCTGCAAATGTCATTTGGTTTGGGTTTCCTCTGAGTTTATTGATGGCCGTTCGAATCGTTTGGATTTGAGCGTTGGTTAAATTCAGATGTACCATTCCTGATGTTGAATAAGACGACTGTGAATGCGATTGTGATTGTGTCTTGTTGTTGCCTGTCGTTGTGGTATTGTTGGTCTGATTCTTACTAGTCGACGTGTTGTTCACTGATTCACTTGTAACGGCATTGGTATGTGATGAATGCGTTGCATTCGTTGTGGCGCTATGCTTTATATGGGTCGCAGGAGCCGAGCCTGAACTGACTCCGCCATCGGTCCCACACCCCGTCACGGTCAAGCACGTCAACGCCAGAGCAGACGCAGTGAGTCCCCAGATTCGTTTTTGCATCGTCACCACTCCTCGAAGATTATTGTATGCGGTTTCCAATCACCCGTCCACCCCCTCTAATATATCAGTTTATGGAAATGTGACAGCACCTGCAGACCGCTCCCACTCCAACCATGCCTGCATCGGCTTGTCCCACGCTGGTTCCAGGACTCGCTTTCGCTTGGCCCGGTAGGCCGCAGCAGCCGCCCGGTGCTTTGGAAGTAGGCTGCGTAGCACTGCCAACACGTTGCCTTCGTGAATGGTCATGCGCGGAGTCCTCCTATCGTCTTCTTCGCTCGGTCTCGGTCGAAGCGTGGGTGAAAGTCCGCGACATCGCGGTAGAGAGACCACCGTTAGGGCCGTGAGGGTGGCGTCTGCGGCTGCTTCACGAGGTAGAGAAGGCGATGAGGAGGGCTTGGTCGCTGGGGCATGCTTTGACGCTG
>NZ_JAMCCX010000091.1 GCF_024706985.1 Alicyclobacillus sp. SP_1
GATCATGAACGCCTCTAAACCCCGCCCGCGCGCAGTTTCCAATTTGAATGGCCTGTTTAGGTGCGGAAGATGTGCTAGAAAAGAGGCTACGGCTTCTTTTTTGGCTCATATTTATGGAGCCTATTGGGACTGATTTAGGCTTTGCAGGGGAAGTCGCCTGATTCATTCAGCACCCCCTACTTAAGTTTGGCCTCCCATAGATTTTTCTGCATCTCAGTCATTGTAAGACGCCAAATATTCGACCATCATCGAAATGTGAAGGCGCTCGGAGCATGGATTGGAGGTGGAACCGTGGCTACATCGAACATTGTCGGTGTAGATTCTCTGATCGGTGATGAATCCAGAGCGGCGCTGCTGATGTCTCTTCTTGGAGAAAAGGCACTGCCTGCTAGTGAACTCGCGCGCAGCTTGTGCGACGCCGCAAACAGCCAGTTCCCATCTGACCAAGATGATGGAAGGTGGACTCGGGTCCATGAATCATACTGTCGACGTAAAAGAAGCACTATACATATTCGTTACGATTTGAATGCCGCCCCCTCCTTCCGCGGTGCAACGGGTCTGATAGATGTCGTTTTGGGAACGGGGGTTGACAGGGCTTTTTGGGTACTTGGCTTATTCAATGGCGCTTTTCAACGCTTGGTACATATTTTCTACGTATACGTCTATTTCGTCACGTGACATGCGCAGGCGCTGCACGGACGATCCATAGCCAATTTCCTGTTTACCCTCTTTGAATCCTTGGAAGATTCCATCCGTGAACGTATCTAGGGGTTCCCCATGCGTATGTAGGTCAGATCCACCCAAATCGGTGTTTACTGCCGGTGGAGCCACTTCAATGACCTCTACGGATGTGTTAGCCAGTTGGTGTCTGAGACTCATGGTAAATGAGTGTAGCGCCGCTTTGGTCGCCGAATAAACTGGGGCAATCGCAAGGGGTGTGAAAGCCAACCCCGACGTCACATTCACAATGGCGGAATTTTCTTTTCTTGAAAAAAACGGGGCGAATAGCATGGATAGATGAATAGGAGCCTCAGCATTGACCATGATTTCATTGTTGTAATAGATCCAATTGTCCTTCGCATTTGCCTTCAACACATGATAGCGTTGTTGAATCCCTGCATTGTTCACTAATACGTTGACCTCTGGATAGTTCGTGGTCACCCAGTCAAACAACGCCGTACGGTCGGATTCACGTCCAACGTCACTGACGCGAGTAATGAGATCTGGGAGCTTCTCTTTGGCATCCTTAAGAACACTTTCACGTCTTGCGCAGACGATAACTGTATTTCCGGATTTGATAAAACGTTCTGCGAAAGAAAATCCAATGCCTGCACTGCCGCCTGTAATGAGTATGGTATTTCCTGAAAGTTTCATCAAAGGTTGCCTCCCGTATGACTCTGTGGTTTGAACACGGCGTTGGATCGTGTCATTGGTGCCTTCTGCGTTCTCTATAAGGGTCATCTGATAGTACCTTGAAATCCAACTAACTGGATGTTTGCATTATAGAAAAAAACTAACCAGTTAGTCAAATATGGTGATCGTGTTATATATTGAAAACAAAAAATGAGTGCTTGAAAAGGCTGGGATATCCCTTGGGAAACGCTGAGGTAACAAAGGAACACATATTTGAGGCAGCTATGGAGGAGTTCTCGTCCTATGGCATCGCGGGCGCGCGTGTTGATCGCATTGCTAGAAATGCTGGGTGCAACAAGAATCTGATTTACATCTATTTTGATAGTAAAGAGTCGCTTTTTACAACGGACTCATTCGCAAATTTTGGCCAACTAAACTGGAATTGAGGTGGTTCGACCCTACCAATACCCAATTAGGGGGTGCTGAATGAATCAGGCGACTTCCCCTGCAAAGCCTAAATCAGTCCCAATAAGCTCCATAAATATGA
>NZ_JAMCCX010000092.1 GCF_024706985.1 Alicyclobacillus sp. SP_1
GATCATGAACGCCTCTAAACCCCGCCCGCGCGCAGTTTCCAATTTGAATGGCCTGTTTAGGTGCGGAAGATGTGCTATCGGAACTACTGGCCGACATTAGCCGGACTTACTGGCCGGTTCCTGTCGGATTAGATGGCCGATTTGACCGGAATTCGCAGGGTCCCAGCCGCTTGCGAAAGTGAGTGAGCAGAGAGGGGGCAAAAGGCGGTTCCTCTTGATACCCTTCCAGACCGATGAAGTACTGCAGGTACGGGTTTTCCGTGATGTGATGGACCAAATGGCGGTCTGAAAAGCCTTCTCGCTCCTGAATCATCAGGGCACCAAGTGCCATCCGGACCGACACAGCCCGGCCCCCTCGAACATCTTGGCTGAATTTCTTACTGTATTCCTGTTCCACCCGTCTCCAAGCGATGAGATATGAAAGTTGAGCCCAACGATTGTTTTCACTGAGTCGGCCGCCGAACGGCAGAAAGAAATCTTCCGGGAGAATCTGTTGGTCTACATTGTTCGCGTACAATTTTTGTCCTCCAAGTGCACGGTTTTTGCTGGTTCCGCCCAAAATCTATACACTTGTATTCGACGATCTGCACGCGAAATCCTTGCTACTACTGGGTTATTAATTCATTCGGCGGCCCCTAATTATTATTATAAAAATAAAATGTATTTTTTGTATCAAATATATCCAAATTACCAGATACGTTAATACCCAACGGATTGACTTTGGGTGGTAGCTTTAAATATTGTCTGCTCTTGAGATCGTAGCCACCATAGTTATCACTATTGATAGCCATCCACCATATGTTGTGTCCATCTGTTTTCACGTACGAAGGCATACTATCTAGACCAAGGACCTGTTTCGAACCTAAAACATAGGCAGTCACACCTCGCGTTTTATCTGACCATACCCACACCCCACTCCGTGCTCTTAGGGTGAACGGATTTACGTTAATATTTGAGTATATGGTCTTAAACACGGGGTTTGTCGTACTCCCTATCTCAAAACGGTATCTTTCATTTAAAGAAGGAGATGTGAAATGATTAGCTGGTGTTTCAATAACTCCAAGCCACTTTCCAGTAACCGCAAAATCCTCAATTATATTCTCGGAACCTGTGCCCTTGGTAGTTACAATTGAAGCATTTTCACGATCAGATAGATTTATGGACCGGATTAATGTAGTTGCAGTACTACCTGCGTTATACTGAACTCCGTAATAGAGAACGTGTCCGTGCAATTGATATTCAAATACTTGTTGAAGCGGACCGCCGCTCCACACTAAAAATTCCGAGTGTTTTTTAATATTATAGGCGTATATTTTCTCCCCTAGGTCAGGGCCAAACCCGAAAGATAAATAAATCCAAGTAACCCAATTTGTGTTGCTTTGAACATCGTAAGGCTCATATCCCTTAATTGCATTAATTTGAGGTAAATACTTACCGTTCTTAAGTTCCATTATTCTTCCTGGAATGAATTTTTTGTTTTGAAATGGCAACGGAGGTGCTCCAGGCGGTGCCTGATGCATCGCAGGTGTAGTACTCAAAAAACCGAGTGATGCACTATATGCAACTGGGGGAAATAGAGAATTAAGTTCCGGATTTTTCACTTCAATAAGTTTTGGCTTAGAGTCCGTGTATAATTTTTCATTGACATATGAGACATTGGACGTATTTTGGGCGTGTCTACTTTTTTCTGTAGCTGCATTTTTGTGGGTAGCGCATCCAGTCAATAAAACACAACTACATATAATTATAGAGATACGGTATGAATTTTTCATTTTTCCACACCTTTACTTTGTATTAACCCGGATTTCGAGGGTCTTGAACTTCTAGAATCATTGAAAAGGCGCTCCCTGTAAGGCTAAGATGAGTTTGTCGA
>NZ_JAMCCX010000093.1 GCF_024706985.1 Alicyclobacillus sp. SP_1
TCGGAGACTATAATTCCAAAATATTCATTGGAAACCTAACGAGACTCCATCAAGCAAAAACCGTCGAAATCCGGGTTTATACTTTTTCCCGCTTCCACACGGACAGGGGTGGTATACGCTCTCTGGAGTCATGCGTTGTTGAATGGTGTTTTGGCCATTTTCCAATGGCCAAAACAATGAGGGACCAGGGATGAACGTAACGAGCACGGAATAGAAATTTCCGTTATCTTGGCAAATACCATCAGCCGGAAATGGATGTTTATTAATCGGAAGTTCATCGCATGTAGTACCCCTGAGGCCGTAAATGGCAAGGCCTCAGGGGTATTTTTTACTGTATTATGTAGCCACGAAATATTCTGTGCAAAAGGAGGATTACTGCCGTTCGTGTAGAATACATTAGTTATGAAAACTCATTCTAATGCGATGCATGTAGCCATAACCAACCGAACCTATAAAGGCAGGACTTACTCCTCCACTCTCCTGCGACAAACCTACCGCGAGGACGGTAAGGTTAAGCACCGGACTTTGGCCAATTTGTCCGCTCTTCCTGAGGATGTGGTTGACATCATTCGCCGGGCGCTCAAAGGCGAGACATTCGTCTCTGCTGCAGAAGCCTTGAAAATCACCTCGTCTAAATCTCACGGTGCTGTGTCCGCGATACTTTCAGTGGTCCGCAAAATCGGCTTAGATAAAATTCTTGGCGGTGATGTGCTGTGGCGTTCGATTGTTTTAGGCATGATCACAGCTCGCTTGATTGAACCAGGTTCAAAACGATTTACCGCTGCATATTGGCAGCAGACGACACTTGGCTCTTTGCTATCCCTGCCAGAGTCTATATCCCCTAACGCGTTGTATGAAGCCATGGATACACTGTTTTTACGCCAGCCAGTCCTTGAGAAAAAGTTGGCGAAGAAACATCTCGAAGAAGGAGCCTTGGTTCTGTATGACTTATCGTCGTCTTACCTGGAAGGTACGCATTGTCCACTAGCCGCCTTTGGGTACAGCAGGGACAAGAAACGCAGTAAAAGGCAATTCACTTATGGACTGATGACGAATAAAGATGGATGTCCGGTTGCTGTCGAAGTCTTTCCGGGCAATCGTACGGATGCGAAAACTCTGGAAGAACAGATGACCCGCCTGCGTGAGAAGTACGATCTGCGTAGAGTGGTACTGGTCGGTGATCGGGGGATGATGACCAAGACTCGAATCGCTGACCTAAAGAAAGTAGGTTACGATTGGATCACAGCACTGCGGGCCAGTGATATCCAACATTTGTACGAAGATGGAGCTTTTCAGTTATCCCTATTTGATGACCGGGATGTCGCTGAAATTGAACACCCTGATTACGATGGGGAGCGATTGGTGCTCAATCGCAATCCCCTGATGACAGAGGAACGACGTCGTAACCGACAGGACCTTCTGTCAGCCACGGAGCGAGATTTGGAAAAGATTCGCGTTCGCGTTGAGACTGGCAAATGGGTTGCGGCCGACAAAATTGGACTGGCTGTCGGCAAGATCATTGACAAGCACAAAATGGCGAAACACTTCATCTTGGAAATCTCAGATGGGATATTCCGATACAAACGTGACGAGGAACGAATTGAGAAAGAGGCGCGACTCGACGGAATCTACATCGTCCGCACGGATGTTCCGCACGAGGAGATGTCCATGGAAGAAGTGGTGGAGACATACAAGGGCCTGCAACAAGTGGAACAAGCATTTCGAAACATGAAGAGCATGCAAC
>NZ_JAMCCX010000094.1 GCF_024706985.1 Alicyclobacillus sp. SP_1
CAGGGCTCTTTCGCCCCGCTCCGTGGTGAAGCGACAGCGACTATCTTACCTCGCCCTCGCTCCTTTTGCAAGTCTTTCTCCCGACTTTTCTTCGCTTTTTTCAAAATAAAAAAGGCGGGCACCTGACGGCCCCTCTGGACACAGGTTCACCCGCGTGATGATTTACTCCTCAATTCTGTCCCGTAGCAATGGAAACAACAGCACATCTCGAATGGATGGTTGATTCGTCAACAACATCACCAATCGATCAATCCCAATCCCGAGACCTCCCGTGGGTGGCATACCATGCTCCAAAGCCAGCAGGAAATCCTCGTCCAGCTCTTGAGCCTCCTCGTTGCCTGCGGCACGCTCCGCCATCTGTTGAAGAAAGCGCTCCCGTTGATCGAGCGGATCGTTCAACTCAGAAAAGGCATTTCCGTGTTCGCGCCCCACGATAAACAGCTCAAAACGGTCCGTAAACCGCTCATCTTCGGTATTCTTTTTCGCGAGCGGCGAAATTTCCACTGGATGCCCGAAAACAAACGTGGGCTGAATCAGGGTTTGTTCCACTTTTTGTTCAAAAACTTCGTTGACCACATGCCCATAGGAACTTCCCGGAGGACAGTGAACGCCAACTTCTTTCGCCAGCGCGGCAGCGTCCTGTGCAGACCTCACGGGCCAGAAATTGACCCCTGTCACCTCGCGTACAGCGTCTACCATGTGCACGCGCCGCCAGGGACCAGCGAGCTCAATTTGGTGTTCCCCGTATGGAATGAGCGTCTGATCATGGACGGCGGCGGCAGCTGCGCGAATGAGATTCTCTGTCAAATCCATGACGTCTTCGAAGTCCGCGTATGCTTGATAGAGTTCCAACATGGTGAACTCTGGATTATGCCGAGTCGATATTCCTTCGTTGCGATACGTTCGGCCAATCTCATAGACGCGCTCCAATCCACCTACAATCAGGCGTTTCAAGTGCAACTCCAAGGCAATGCGCAGGACGAGAGGCATGTCCAGTGCATTGTGGTGCGTTTGAAACGGTCGAGCATGTGCACCACTCGCCACGGAGTGGAGCGTGGGCGTTTCCACCTCCAGAAAGCCAAGCCCATCGAGATAGGTTCGAATCGCTCGAATAATTCCGGAGCGCGCCACAAAGGTCGCTCGTATCTCTGGATTGGCAATCAGGTCCAAATATCGCTGACGATAGCGCGTCTCGACATCTTTTAAGCCGTGCCATTTCTCCGGAAGAGGCCGAAGCGCCTTAGACAAGATGTCGATCCGTTGACACAGAACAGTGACTTCCCCCCGGTTGGTCCGAAACACTGGCCCTTCCACGCCAAGGAAGTCTCCGAGGTCGAGCAACTGAAAGAGCTCGTATGCTTCTTCTCCCAGCACATCCACTTTCGCGTAAATTTGAATTGGCCCCGTGCGGTCTTGCAACACCGCAAAAGACGCCTTACCGTGACCACGGCGAATCGTCAAGCGACCAGCGATGCGAACCACGTAGTGTGCACTCTCTAAATCTTCTTTGCTCTTGCCCTCGCTGAAGGCGAGAACATCCTGTGCGTGATGCGTCTGAGGGTAGCGGTGACCAAACGGATCGACACCACGCTCCCTCAAGGCATTCATTTTCTCTCGGCGAACTGCGATTAATTCGTGCTCTTCCAAACTCAACGCTCCTCCCAAAATAGACGAGGGGGCCAACGCCCAGCCTCGTCCTCATGAAAACATACACAAATTTCAGACAGAACTCCTTGTGTCCTATCGATGAATTTCGAGAATCTTAAACTGGATAGTTCCTGCAGGCACGGCGACATCAACGGTCGACCCAATCGACTTACCGAGCAGCGCGCGCCCTACTGGGGATTCGTTCGAAATTTTATTGCTACCAGGGTCCGCTTCAGCCGAGCCAACAATGGTATATTCCACTTGCTCGTCAAATTCTATGTCCTTCAAAACGACGGTCGACCCGATGGAGACCATTCCTGTGTCAACTTCGGATTCGTGGATAATTCGCGCGTTGCGGAGCATTTTCTCCAGTGTCATGATGCGCCCTTCAATGAATGCCTGTTCATTCTTGGCGTCTTCGTACTCCGAGTTTTCGCTGATATCGCCATAGGAGATGGCGAGCTTAATACGCTCCGCGACTTCCCGCCGCTTGACGCTTTTCAATTGCTCTAGTTCCTCCTCGAGCTTACGCAAACCCTCGGGAGTCAAGAGCACCTCTTTTTCTGCCATGCCAATCGCCCCTTTTCAAAGCAGTACAGCTACTTACTTATGCCAACCACAGGTGGATGTATGCTCCCAAGATGGGACAGAGCACCGTCAGGAAATCCCGACAGTGCTCTCAGCCATGCACCGAACTGACGTCTATCGGCAATTATAGAGACGCCCCGTGGGGTTGTCAACGGATACCAACGCCGCACTCGTGGGTTTACGAGTCCTCCTGCGCCGCCGCACTCTCTGCTTCTCCAAACAATTCTGCAGCCGAAACTGTCAATTCACGCTCAAGCCGCTTCAACAATTCGGGCGTAGGCGTTCGCGTTCCCCGTTCTAGAGAGCCGATAATCGCCAGAGAAACTCCTATCCGGATGGCCAACTCTTCCTGGGTCCAGTGTTTCAACTTCCGGTAGGCACGCAACTTCCTACCAAAAACGTCCGACATACCTCACCCCATCCTTCGACAATCTATCGGCTATTTGTTGAAAGGTCTGACCGCCCAGTCCGCGCCGGCCCGGACACAGTTCCGCCAACGGTATCATGACAAAGGCCCGTTGCCACATGCGCGGATGAGGTACTTGTAGCACTTTATAACAGATTGCGCCGTTCCCGTACAGGAGTAAATCTACATCGAGCGTGCGCGGCCCATTCGGAAACTCGCGGCGCCGACCCGCTTGTGCTTCCACACGCAGGCATTCTGCAAGTAATTCCAAAGGAGACAGTTGAGTAAAGAAACGGGTGACCATGTTCAAAAACTGAGGTTGATCCCGGTATCCAACCGGATCCGTCTCATACACAGCGGAAGTCTCCACCGGACCTACCGCCAACTTTCCCAAGCTTTCGACCGCCTGATTCAGGTAGTGAATTCGACCACCTTGGTTTGACCCGAGCGCAACAAACACTTCGACATCACGAGACGACTGCATCTTCAGCGACCATCGCCTCCATCATGCGAGCAACGCGGACACTCGCCTGGACATCATGCACGCGCACTGCTCTTACCCCAGCGGCTACGGCATAGGCCACACCAGCCAAACTTCCTTCGAGCCGACTGTCCACAGGAAGTCCAAGCACGCCTCCCACGACCCTCTTGCGGCTTATGCCGAGTAACACTTGTGGCCCCAGTTTCGCAAACTCAGGCAGCGCCCGCAGCGCCTGAAGGTTTTGGTCGTGGGTCTTAGCAAATCCGATGCCCGGGTCAATCCAGAGTCGATTCTGCGCGATGCCTGCGCGAAGACATCGCTCCACGCCCATCCGGGTCTCTGCGAACAACTCGGAGAGTCCATCCCCAGTCGGTTCGACCGGGCGATTGTGCATCCACACATAGTCACAATGCGCCTTGGCCACAAGTTCCAACATGGACTCTGAACACTGCGCACCAGACACGTCATTAACCATGTCCACCCCCATCGCCAGGGCCCGCCTCGCAATCTCGGGCTTATATGTATCAACGGAGATGCGGACTCGCAAGCGCCCACACACCGCTCGAAGCACGGGTTCAAGCCGCTGCCACTCCTCATCCATGGACACAGGCGTATGCCCCGGGCGCGTGCTCTCCGCCCCCAAGTCAATGATGTCTGCCCCTTCTTCCTGCAATTGCAAAGCGCGACCGACCGCTTCATCAACTGCAAAAAATTGCCCGCCGTCCGAAAACGAATCGGGAGTTATGTTGACAATCCCCATAATGAGAATGGGCTGGCGCATGAAACCGCGCCTCCTCTCTTGACGACAGCTGGCTGTCGCCCAGAATTCACTCAAATTCCACTCGAGACTCGTCCAACTCTGCCAGCGAACGGCGCAGGTCATCAGCGTCAAACAAGTAATGCTCATTACAAAAATGACATACAACTTCCGCCTGCCCATCTTCTTCGAGCATCGACACGAGTTCTCCTCTACCAAGAGACTTTAACACGTTTTCTAGACGGATTCGCGAACATGTGCAGCGAAATTCCACCGGAACAGACTCCGTCTGCACCGCATCAGGAGCGACTAAGAGCAACAAATCTACAGCACTCGCCCCGTGCTGAAGAACATCCGTCACACTCGGCACGGCCCGCAGACGTGCTTCCAACAAGTCAATATCTTCGGGGCGAGCGTCAGGCAGTAGTTGCAGCAGAAAACCTCCCGCCGCCAGTACTTGGTTCTCCGTCCCCACCAAGACCCCTGCTCCCACTGCTGACGGAACTTGTTCCGACGTAGCAAAATAATATGTGAAATCGTCCGCAATCTCTCCCGACTGCAATTCGGACGATCCGGTATAGAAATCTTTCAATCCGCTGTCCCTTGTCACATACAGTGTCCCTCTCCCAACAGCACCTCCCACATCCAACTTCCCGAGCGCGTTGGCTGGCAAGTGCACAAATGGATTGTCCACGAATCCCCGGACGTGGCCGTTGGCATCGGCATCGACGAGAATGCGACCAAGTGGGCCATCGCCTTCCACACGCAGAGTGAGTCGTTCTTCATTCTTTAAGAGTCGCCCCATCATCAAACCAATCGTCGCAGTTCTCCCCAGTGCCGCCGTAGCCACTGGCCACGTATGGTGCCGGGTTTGCATCGTCTGAACAACATCTGTGCTGACACAGGCAAACGCCAGTCCTCTTCCAGAAAGCATGGAGGCGCGCACCACTTCATTGACCACTTTCATTTGGACACTCTCCTCTTGGCAGTAAAAGCCTTTGACTACAAGGAACAACCCCCGAACAAGTCGAGGGTTGTTTGTCTGCGATTACTTTCCGGAAATCATGCAAACTCACTCTGTTTTCGGTGCACTTGAATTGTCGCCATCGGGCGTGGCGTTATCCCCACTGTCCTCCGCGGACGCCTCATGTCCTCCAGGCTCTTGGTTCGAGGACGAGAGAGTTTCTGTTGGAACCGTACCCGGCAAAGGCCCCTGCGCGGGTGACGGGTTTTGCGGAGCCGATGAGTTCTCCACGGGCGGCTGACTTCTGTCTGGTTCAGCCGGAGGCTGAACATCCGGCTTAAGATGGACTGGCACGCCATCCATGGCCAAGCGCTGTGCCAAGTCATCCGTCCTCAAATCCTCCGGGTCTCGCCCTTCCATGATGGCGCGAATCTCGTACTCATCGATGGTTTCTTTTTCGAGCAACAAATTGGCCAGTGCATCCAGTTTGTCCCGGCGCTCCGTCAACAGACGACGCGTGCGTTCGTGACACACTTCGACAATCTGCTTCATCTCCACGTCAATTTCAAACGCCACTTGGTCACTGTAGTTCGCTTCGCTCGACAGGTCTTTGCCGAGAAAGACCTGACCTTGACGACTACCATACTGCATGGGGCCCAGTTTCTCACTCATGCCATACTCAGTGACCATTTGCCGAGCAATGCCCGTGACGCGCTCCAAGTCATTGGACGCTCCTGTGCTGACTTCGCCAAGAACAATTTCCTCCGCGACCCGCCCGCCGAGGAGTCCGCAGATGCGGTCGAACATCTCTTGTCGTGTCATAAAGTAACGGTCTTCTTTCGGCAAAGTCACTGTGTAGCCACCCGCCATGCCTCGCGGGATAATGGTGACTTTGTGCACAGTATCTGCCGCCTGCAGATAATACCCCACTACCGCATGTCCGGCTTCGTGGAAAGCGACCAACTTTCGTTCGTGCTCACTGATGACGCGCGACCGCTTCTCTGGGCCTGCCATCACGCGGTCAATCGCCTCATCGACATCGACGGTCGTGATTTTACTCTCCCGCTTGCGAGCGGCGAGTAGCGCAGCTTCGTTCAATACGTTTTCTAAATCGGCACCCGTAAAGCCAGGCGTGCGCTTGGCGATAACGTCCATGCGAATGTCTGTCGCAAAAGGCTTGTTGCGCGAATGCACGCGCAAAATCTCTTCGCGACCACGAACATCGGGTCGATTGACGACAATCTGGCGGTCAAATCGGCCAGGGCGCAACAACGCTGGGTCGAGAATATCCGGTCGGTTCGTCGCCGCAATAATGATGATACCATCGTTTCCACCAAATCCATCCATCTCAACAAGCAGCTGGTTCAATGTTTGTTCTCGCTCATCGTGTCCTCCGCCGAGCCCAGCTCCGCGGTGACGGCCCACAGCATCAATTTCATCAATGAAGATGATGCAAGGTGCGTTCTTTTTCGCCGTTTCAAACAAGTCACGAACACGAGATGCACCGACACCAACAAACATTTCCACGAAGTCCGATCCGCTGATAGAGAAGAACGGCACGCCCGCTTCTCCTGCAACCGCACGGGCCAGCAGTGTCTTACCTGTTCCCGGCGGCCCGACGAGCAACACGCCTTTCGGGATGCGCGCACCCAGCAGCGCAAACCGTTTCGGATCTTTCAAAAACTCGACAATCTCTTCCAATTCCGCTTTCTCTTCATCCGCTCCAGCGACATCGCGAAACGTCACTCTGCGCTTCTCTTCCGTGTACAGCCGCGCGCGGCTTTTACCAAAATTCATCACGCGGTTGCCGCCGCCCTGCGCCTGATTGAAGAGGAAGAACATGATGACAAAGATGAACACGAAAGGAATGATGGACGTTAAGAACTGAATCCAAACAGACTCCTTCGGTTCCGGGTTGGTGTACCACTTGACTTTATTGTTGACCAACAATGGATAAATATTGTCATCGTACAATCCTCTGGTCGAGAACTTCTTGCCGTCACTGAGTGTCCCGTCAATCGTGACCGTGAGGCCATCGGGCGTCACGTAGACCGGTCCGGAAATGTTGTTCGTCTTGACATCATTAATAAAGGTACTGTAAGCAATCGTCGACTGAGGTGGGCGCGAGCCGGTCATGAAGTCCACCACACCCACAATCGCCAGCAAAATCAAGACATAGAAGACAATGCTGCGGTAAAACCTGTTCATGCCTTACCTCCTCTCGGTCACGGCGGGAATATTGTACCATACGTACAGAGACGGCGACAGCCATGCAAGCCGATGCCTTGAACCGTTTGTGACAGTTGTGAGGACACTCGTCATGTCTGATAGACTTCCGCTCTGAGGACACCTACATATGGCAAATTCCGATACCTTTCAGCATAGTCCAGGCCGTATCCGACAATAAATTCATTCGGTACTCGAAAACCATAATGGTCGGGACGAATATCGACCGAACGCCCCTCCGGTTTGTCAAACAAAGACACGATGCGGACCGATGCGGCTCCTCGATGAAGCAAATTGTCCCGCAGATAGCGAAGCGTCAATCCGCTGTCGACAATGTCCTCCACCAAAATCAAGTGGCGCCCCTCGACCGATGCCTCCAAGTCTTTCAAAATACGCACCACTCCAGAGGACTTGGACGAGGCCCCGTAACTCGACGTAGCCATAAAATCCATCTCCAACGGCACCGTCACATGTTTGACCAAATCAGCCATAAAAATGACCGCACCCTTGAGAACACAGACGAACAAGGGATGACAGTTGGCACACTCTCGGCTCAAGATGTCCCCTAGTTCGGCCACGCGCTGTTGGATTTGCTCTTCATCGAAGAGTATGCGCTCAATGTCCTGGTGCATGACTTCCCTCCACTCCTCCACGCTTTCAAAACCCTGAGTCCGCCGCCCTCGACGCTTCACGAGCTAGGTACTGTGCGGGCCAGTGCGGGTGGCAACAACTCAACCACCACCCGCGGCGGCACTGCGGTCACTGTCCAGCCAGAGTCCTCAGTATCCACCGTTTTCAAACGAGATCGTACCATCCCCGGAATCCACAGAACATGGTCCCCTTCTGCTACCACTGGCCATGCACTCCGTAGACCTTTGGGCAGTTTGCGTTCGCCAAATACATCGGAAATTTTTTTCGATCCGGTCATGCCAAGCGGCCATACCCGCTCGCCAACATGACTGGTCCGAATGTCGACTTCCCTCAGCGCTGCGGGAAATCTGACTTGCCATGCGGACGGCGTATGTATACCTTCATTGTGCAACATCCAAGGTCGGCAAGTCCACTTCCAACCGTCAGCTGTCGTGATTTCTTCCGAGGTACACATCGACCATCGCTGCGAACACTCCACCGCACGTCCGCTTTGTTCTATCCAACTACCGACGGCAGGATACCCAAGGACGACTTCGTCGTACAGGCGCCAAGCTTTCACACCAGCAGGGAGATGGATGCAAGCGGACACGTTCTTCGAATGAACCAAGTTCATCACTGCCTCAATGTGCACCGAAGACCAATCCACTTGAGGGAAATACATCAATAGTAGGCGAATTGCGCGGCGTTGTAAAGGAAGCGGCCACTCGAGCAGGGCTTTTACCGATACTCGGTAAGCCTGACCCTGTGCCAACACAGAAACCAGCGGCATCAACTTCCCGGCAACCCATTCCTGGAGCCAATCGTCTTCTTCCCGCAACAGCTGGCTCTGCCGGCGTGCGACGGCGTGAAGTTCGGGCTGCATCTCCAGCAACAGAGGTACGACTTGCCTCCGAATTCGATTCCGAACCATAGCGTCGTCATGGTTGGAGGCATCTTCGCGGTGCTTCCATCCTTCGTGGGCCGCGACCGCCGCCAGTTGCTGTTTCGTAAATTTCAAAAATGGCCGCACCATCAGAAGAGGAGTCGACTCTATTCGCGACACATCTCGCATCCCAGCCAGCCCCGCCAAGTGAGCCCCTCGCAGAAACCTCCAAAGAAACGTCTCGACGACATCGTCCGCATGATGGCCCAGTGCCAAGATGGTCGACCCCGTCTCTTCGCACAGACGCCGCAACGCTTCGTGGCGTAACCGCCGTGCGTCTGCTTCCAATCCCTTGCGATCCGGATTTGAAATGGTCCCCAATTGTACATATTCTACACTCACAGGCAATCCCAACTCGTGCGCCAGTGTGACGACAAAGTCTGAATCGTCGTTTGCCTCCGAGCGAAGTCCATGGTGGACGTGGCCGACATGAATCTGCAAGTCTGCGCGGGCGGCGACCGAGTGCAGCATGCGCAACAAAACCGTGGAATCCAATCCCCCCGAGCACGCTACGAGCATCCGTCTGGGGCGCAAACTTGGCAAAATTGCCTGCAAATGTTGCAACCATGCTTCTCGGTCGAGACCTTGGTCGACGGCTGACACGATATTCTCATCCTCTGCACCACAAGATGTACGCTCCCATGATACCAGAGTCCGCGAAAGAGTTCCGAACTCAGGACGATTTCAACAGCACCACCCAGGCGGCGAGCGTCGCAGCCGTCGCCGACGAGACAGAAAACCACATGAATCGCTCCGTCCAGTCCATGCGCTCTGCCTGGCTCACAGAGACACGTGCGGCTCCACTGGTGGACACTGCAGGAGAGGCCTGGAGCATCTGAACGGCGGTCTCTGCACTTCGTATGCGACTTTCTAGAATGCCAACTAACACGGAGTTGCGCCGCGGTGCCGGAGTCAATTGAGAAAGTATGCTGTACAGCCACTTTCGTCTCGACTCGAGCGGAGACTGCATTAAATCGGCCGGTGGGGGCTGACGTAAAAACAAAAACACGAGTGCCAAGCCAACGAGATCGTACGCAGCATCTGCAGTCCGCGAGCCAAGCCCCCAAAATCCGCGATCATAGGTCGGGGTGTATTGCCGCACAGACCTGCCGAACGACGTAACACCTCCAATGTCCACTAGGCGTGCGCGCCGTTCGCTCTTGCGCTCGACCAGCAGATTTTCTGGTTTCACATCGCAAAACGCGTAACCTTTTTCATGGAGCGAGGAAAGTGCCGACAAATAGTCACCAAAGAGGCGGTCCAAATCCGGATCGCCGAGCGACTTTGCCGCCACTGGAAGTGTATCTCCAGAAATTAATTCCATCACGTAAAAAAATGGCTTGCCGAGTGCATCGTCGTCCATCAAGACCGGCTGCACAAAAGCCGGGCTGGCAGACGCCAAATCGGACAATAAACGCCACTCAGACGCAATGTCTGCACTGACTGCACTCACCTTCAAAGCCACCAACGCGTTGCCTTTGCCAGTCTGAGTCGCTTGATAAACTTCACCATTGGCGCCCGACCCAAGACGCTGTTGAACGACAAACTCCTGTTGACTCCACTTTCCTCGCAAAACCGTCCCCGGCTTCAACATCGGTCACAGAGACGCCAGACGTGCGCCGTCGTCCTCATTCGGACGCTGCTGCAGCAGCGTCAAAGCCGTACGCAAAGCCGGTCCGGTTGGGGTACCGCCGCTCGCTACGTAGCAGCGCTTCAAGGCGGACTCATCTACCTTCGAAGTGAACGGCTGGATGGTCTCTGCCATGCCGTCATGGCGAGACGGAAAGCAGACGACCGCCACTTGGGAGTCTCCAAGACGTGCACTAAGCGACAGCGAAAGGTCTTGTATCGCTTCTCGCACCATCGCCATTTTGTGTTTCATGCTCGCACTCGTATCGACCAATACGACCAATTCAAGTGTCAGTTCTTCTTGCAATTTGTCCACAACTTGTGAGACTCGGGCTCGCTCTTCGGGCGGCAACTCTTCTGTCGTTTTGCCGAGCACCGACTGCAGTTCCTGACTCACAGCTTGCTGCAGAGTCAGTTGCATGGTCTGATGCGTCATCATCTGAGCGGTCGCGGCAACGTTGTGCGGTTCGACAATTCGGCACATGCCACCACCCGCGTCCGCAATGGACAGCGCCTCTTGGCGTCCGGCTCTGCCCATATCGCCCCCGTCGACCACGCCAATCACATTCACCGAAATGCCTTTGCGGAAAGCTTCCACCGCTACATCCACCGGATTTTCTCCAATGTTTGAGCACCCGTCCGTAATCAGTAGAATTTGTCGCAACCTGGCCTCGCTACGCAACATCAAAACACCTCCGCCGTTCTCCCAATTCTGGTATCCCTAGCAGTATGGGCGAACGAGGAGGGGAACATTCTCCATCCGACAGATTTTCTGGGGTCTTTCGAGTCTTCTCCGGGCGTGACGGACAAGGGGCTCGACCTACGCTCCCGCCGTACTCCGACCGACGATTTTTTTGCGCCGCAACCCTTCCACGCGCGGCAACTTGATGCTGGCCCATTCCGGCTCATACGGCTGCACTTTGGCCACCACGACGGTCATGTCGTCGGAAATTTCGCCGAGGTTAACGCGCACCGCCGCTTCTACCAAAGTGTCCGCAATTGATTGCAAGTCTCGGGTGTCCAGTTGCTCCAATTGCCGCTGCAACCAATCCGTGCGGTCGTAGTGAGCACGCGGCGCGTCGTAAACTCCATCGGAGAGCAACACCAGGATGTCACCTGCCTGTAACTGCTCCGTGACGGTTTGAACCTCGATGTTTTGAAGAATACCAATCGGAACCCCGTCCCCGGTAATCGACAGAACTTCCTGCCCGCGAAGGATAAACGAAGGGGCACACCCCACTTTGAGAAAGTCCGCCCGTGCGCTGAAGAGGTCAATGAGAGCGAGATCGAGCGTCGTGAACATCTCGTCTTGATTGCGCAAGAGCAGTGCTGAATTGATGGTCTGAATCGTCAAGTGTTCATCAAAACCTGCTCGCAGCAGCTTCTTCGCCAATTCAATGGCAGCTTTAGACTCCCTGCGGGCGCGCTCTCCATTACCCATGCCGTCAGAGACGGCGAGGGCATAACGCCCATTTCCCAAGTCCACCGTGGTGTGCGTGTCCCCGGAGACCAACCGCCCACCTCGCGCTGCACCGGCGACTGCCGTTTGGACCGTGTATCGGCGCGCGGACGCAAACGTGCAGCGCACGAGGTCATGGTCCTTGGCATCCATGCGCGCGAGAGACACCGTCTCGTTTAGAATGCCCGACAAGAGCGGAGCCACCATCCGCGTGGCAGTCTCCTCCCCGCCTGCCGCTGGCAATGAGATTTCAATCTCAATTTTGCCTGACTCAAGGGAGACAATATGAATGCGGTCAACATACAGGCCGAGTTCCTCAAAACCCGCGAGAATTTGCTCTTCCTCCGACAACGCAATCCGGTCTGAAGTCTGAATTTGCGCCGAAATGGCGCGAACTACCGCTGCAACTCCACCCAACTGCGAGGCGACCAACGTCCGTTGCTCGTACAGTTTTTTCATCCACTTCTCATCACGGTAGGTTAGGTCGAGATTGTATCGAAGGACGCCCATCATCGAATCCAGACGACAGCAACGCTCTTTTAAGTCGGCAGTGGGGAGTGCCTTCCCCCTCGGACTGACTTCCATCTGGCTGATGGTGTTTGCCATCGCCTGGTAGGTCTGCATGCCTTGCTTATCCCAGCATACCGCTCGGCGCGCGCATCCTCTGCAGACTTGATTGGCGCTCGTACTGACCATGTGCGTAACCAGTTGTTGAGCCGAAGCAAACGCATTTTCTCCAGTATCCGCAAACGTCACGGCCAATTCTTCGAAAACTTGGCCGAACTGCTCGATTTTTTCGGTCATCAGTTGATTCATGCGACGGACTCTATCTCGCTCCGACTGACGGTTCTCCGCCGTCCCCGGGATGAACGACGCGAATTCTTCACGGAGACTGCCTGGCGTTAGTAAGTACAGCGTGAACGCCGCCAAGGCTGCACCAGCAGTCGCGAAAAGGCCGTGCCAATCAGGAGAAGTAGCCATCGACAAAACGACCACGGAGAGAAAGAACGACACGCCCATCCAAAACCGATTCGTCTCTTTCATAAGCCCCGCGAGAAAGCCCCCGAAACCGCAGACCGCGGCGTCCGCCAAGGTGCCATTGTGACTCAACATTGAAAGTAGGCTGAGCAAAATGGCAGCTGCGACAGCAATCCCCATGCCTCCGCAGGCTAACATCAGTACCATCCAGTCGACGGCGACCGTCGCGACCGACACGCCGTGAACCGTCCATTGCGACAAGCCCATAACGAACGACCCCGCGAGAATAACGAGCGAGACGACCTGTTCACTGCGCAGTTCTTTCGACGACTCGGGAGCGAGAAAGAGTCCGATGCACTGAATGAAAATCAGCCCAAGAAGCGTCACCAGAGCGGCGTCGGCAAGAGCCAGCATCAAGTCCATTTTGGTCCAGACTGTGCCGATGACCAGTAGGTTAGAGAGAAGTGCTACACTTCCGGCCAAAAGCGGGATAAACCGATAATTGACCGTTTTTTGCTTAAGAACGTAGCGGCGCGCGAGCCGGTACAAGACGAATTGCAGGAGCATCAAGAGCGCCGTGGGCAGACCCCCAACCATCCAAGCACCAAGAGCGGCTGCATACCCGGCCGTTCGCGTTGCACGGCCGCCCCGCTCATTGAGAATGACAAAGAATGCAAATCCAAAGGGAGAGATGACGTGAAGAATCGAGGCACGTCCCAGCACGAAGGCAATCAGAGCAAGTAGAATGAAGCGGCGCCAAGAGCGCAGTTGAAGGCGGGTGGTCCTTGGCGATTCGCTGGAACGATGAGCATTGCCCACGAGCGATAAGTGCGACATCGTATGGTCCCCTTCCTGTCCTATGTATGGCCAGTATAGGTGGCACATGCCGCTGATTTTGTCAGACTCCGTAGGCTCGAGAGAAAAATCTTGCGACAGATTCCCCTGTTTGCCAAGACAATTCGCCACATTTTGCGAAGTGGCTAGGAGCGGTTCAAATCCCCGGCCGTCGAACGCTCGCTATAATGGGAGTATGTCGACGCATCCGATAGGATGGGAAAGGAGATTTTATCGTGGATGTTTTCAATCCGCAGAAACCGACAAGAATGAGTTGGGATGAGTTTTTTGCGTCTCTGAGTCGGTTGATGTCGATCCGGTCAACCTGCACACGTTTAGCAGTAGGCTGCCTACTCATTCGCGACCGACGCATCATCGCAAGCGGATACAATGGGTCTCTGAAAGGGGATGTACACTGTATCGATGTGGGTTGCAAGATTGTGGACGGTCACTGCGTGCGCACCATTCACGCCGAGCAGAACGCCTTACTGCAATGCGCTCGCTTCGGTATTGCCACGGAGGGAGCGCATCTGTATGTAACTCACCAGCCTTGTCTTCAGTGTACAAAGAGCCTGATTCAAGCCGGTATCGCAGAGATTTTTTACGAAACCCCCTACCGCGAGGATGCATACGCGAAGGAGTTGCTGAAGTTCGCCGGAGTCTCTGTGCATCGAGTCCAGAGCCGGCTAGACCTCCTGGTGACGACTCAAACTCCGAATCCCACAACTGAAGAAATGAATGAGGAGTGACGCGTGACAAGCTCGACTTGCGTACACTGTGAGCAAACGGAGTCTAACTCTGCTGCCATCGACCGTTTACACATCACGAGTCAACGAGGTGGGTAAAGCATGCCAGAGTGGTTGCGCAGTCAACTGAAACGAGCGTTTCTCAATCGCGATGCAAAATCCATACAGATGTTGAACGCAGCATTTTTCCGCTATCGCAGCAAGTCAACGGAAAACGCTCAATAATGGAATCATCCTCTGTATCAGCCGAGTTGCATTTTTGACACAGACAATAGCGACCAAAAGCGGGCGTATGTCGGACGTAGCACTGGGCGTATCTACAACTCCAGTCGCCCATCCATCCGCTCGCCCGAAAATTTTTTGCAGATGTTGTTCAAGACATCTAGCGTAACCGGACCCAACTGCGCTTTGTACATGTCCAACGAAATGTAGCAGCCATCTCTCTGGTTGATATCGGAGAACCTCAACAAGACACGTTCCTCATTCGCCAACGAATACTCCAAATAATAAAAATCCTCCACGAGGATATTCCTCCTTGTCTTAATCCGTGTCAGAGAAAAACAGGGCGCCTCGTTGCGCCCTGTTTTTCTCTCCAATCACTCTGTTCTTATTCTGTTAACCACGACGTCCACCGCGGCCTCCACGTTTGGACTCGCTGCGACGGAGAGCTTGCAACCGTTCCTCGCTGTCTTTCATGAACCGAGACATTTTGTCTTCAAATGTCATCCGGTGAGGAATATGTCCACTTCGTCCGCGATGCCCAGAATCTCGCGTCGGTCGTACAGCAGGCGCACTGTCATCCGCTTGACGGATGGACAATCCAATCTTGCCGCTCGGGTCCACATTGATTACCTTCACAGTGACTTCTTGATTCAACTGCAAGTGCTCGCGAATTTCCTTCACGTAGCTGTTTGACACCTCAGAGATGTGTACGAGACCTGTTTCGCCTCCCGGCAAAAGGACAAATGCGCCAAAATTCGTGATACCCGTAATCTTTCCAGACAATTTGCTGCCGACCTCAATGGACATACAGACAAGCTTCCTCCTTAGAATTTTAAACGCTACCAATATACAGTATAGAGAACGAGAAAAAAACGTGTCAAGCAAGGGAGGAAGAAAGCAGATTTGGGCGTCTGTCTAACGTCCGCCAATCGTAAACGGTACTTGACCAGGCATTACCAAATTCATATGCGAAGCTGCGTAGTTTTCTATAAATTGCTTCGAATGCAACTCCACGACTTGCTTTTGCAAATCTTGATGCACTACTTTCAATTGCGTCAACTTACTGGCCAACTCCGCATGCTGCATCTCCAAATTCTGCAACATGGGGCGTTGAAAGGTGACATAGTGGAATGCTGCCCACCCACAGACAACCGCAACCGCCACATACCTAAGTTTAAACAAACGGCGCTTCAATGATGCCTTGCTGGAGACAGCGTTGACACTGCCCATTCTAGGGGACACACGCGGATTAGAGCTCGGCAATACCAATCTCTCCTTGGGGCCAACCAGCTCGTCAAGGCCTAAGTTTCGCGGGATCGCTGCTTCAATAGGTTCGACAGGCGATTCCAGAATCCTTCCCACCGAAGACCGACTTGATTCCAAAAGTTTTTGGTTGCTCGGTAATTGCTGGAGAGTGGAAAAAACAAAACCCGAAGAACGAGCTTCAGCGTCCACACTAAGACGTCTTCCAGTTTGACGCCGATTCGATAACCCGCCCGTGCCCCCTCAAACCCTATTTTCAGGATATACCAAAATGGATTCCAGACAAGCCATCGAAATGTTCTCCAAACGATTCGCAACAGGTACGCAACGAACCGTACGAGCGCATCCGCACTGCCAATCACGACACGGCGAATAGAGATTCGATAGAGCAGATAGCCGACCAGCAGGATGCCAAACGTATACATGCGAAATCTTCCGCTGTCAGTCGCCAGCGAACAGCGAAAAACCACTGCGGCGGCCACCACCCAGAAGAAAATATCCAGACTTGGGCGAATTCGGCGTAGCCATCTGCTACTCCCGAGAACCGTATTGTAAAAGTCAAACACAGTCCCCATGCCAAATCCGATGGCCGTCATTCCGAGCATGTAGAGCACCGTTGAATTCATCTCATCACCACTTCAGACGGGTTGTCAAACCCCTCTTCTTTTTCGATTCAGGAAGGTATTGCATCCCCGTAACCAAGCCCTCGATGATGACGTGCCCCGATTCCAAATCGAGATGCTTCATGTGCAGGTCCGTCCCGTGCACCTGCAACACACCAGCACTCGTCGTCAGTGTGAACTCAGTGATATCAAAACTCTCCACGCTGGTTACGCCCGTAATCTCGGCACGTTGCCTGTTTTCCAATTGCACGTGATGTACAGACGCATCGGACATCGGCGCACACCTCCTGACCTGTTCGTCCCCTCTAAATTTATGCTTTCCGCTCCGAGTTAGACCTTTTGATGTCTGCAGAGAATGGTGTTGGTCAAAGAAAGCGACCATTCCCGGCGCACCAAAAAGAGAAGCCGCATTGACTCTGCGGCTTCTCCTGTGAAGATTCCCTCGACAACCTGATTCCCGCGCCGTGCATGGTCGATGAGTTGCGGCAAAGAACAACCTACTTCAATCCGTTAGGGTCTTCCTCTGCGTCATCAAGGAACGCGTGGTCCGTATGCTCTAGTTTTTCTTCAGACAACAACTCATACATGGATGCTGCCTGTTCTTTGCGCGGGTTCTCCATCAGAGCGACGATGGCTACGCGCACACGCTTGTGTCCATAGCGAATCGACAATTCATCTCCCACTTGAACGACAGAACTGCTCTTCGCTACTCGAGTCCCAATGGTAACCCGGCCAGCATCACACAATTCTTTTGCGAGCGTGCGCCGCTTCACCAGTCGCGACACTTTCAAAAATTTATCAAGGCGCAATTACTTTGTAAGCTCCTTCAATTTGTTTCCAGGCTTAAATGCGGGAATGGTTGCTGCCGGAATTTCAATCGTCTCTCCAGTTTGTGGATTACGCCCAGAACGGGCCGACCGAGAGCGGGTCTCAAAGGTTCCAAACCCAATGACCTGAACCTTATCTCCTTCACGTAACGCGTCTTCAATGCATTCAAACACGCTATTCACGGCCATCTCTGCTTCTTTCTTCTTCAAACCAGACTTCTCTGCGACTTTATTAACCAAATCTGCCTTATTCACTCCGTAAGTGCCCCCTTCATGGGAATATCGGAAAAAGTATTCGTGCTTATCCGCCAGATTCCTGCCAAAAAATCCACTTCGCTATAATTTCGCCGATTTCCACAGCTCATTCAAGCTTTCCGGGGAATAATCACCCCATGTTTTGCCTACCTCTCGCATCTCTTGTTCCATTTTCAGGAATCTAGTTTCAAACTTTACATTCGCCCTATGTAAAGCTTGATGAAACGAAATATGATACCAGCGAGCCACGTTGACCAAGGAGAACAGGATGTCACCAAACTCGTCCATGCGCGAGTCGGAACTACCCGACTGACACTCTTGTGCAAATTCATTTATTTCCTCTTTTACTTTTTCTAAAACATCCTCTGCTCTTTGCCAATCAAATCCGACGGAAGCGGCTCGTGTCTGAATTTCTTCCGCAACTTCATAGGCCGGTCTCCCGACCTTCAAGTTAGCAAGGAGCGACTCGTCCTCGGCTGTGTCTCCCTCGGTGCGTTTCACCTCATTCCAGCGACTTAGAGCCTCTTCTGCATTCCCAGCAGGTACCTCACCAAACACATGCGGATGGCGGCGAATCAACTTTTGCGACAGTGTGGCCGCAACGTCGCGAAAGTCGAAGTCTCCAGCTTCTGCGGCAATTTGAGCGTGCAACAGAACCTGCATCAGCAGGTCTCCGAGCTCAGACTCCAAATTCGCCATATCATCGCGGAGAACCGCATCCATCACTTCATACGCCTCTTCCAAAGCATATGGCAAGAGAGATTCATGCGTCTGTGCTCTGTCCCACGGACAACCATCCGGAGCCCGCAGGCGAGCCATCAATTCCACAGCATACGCAGGGTCCCGCAACAAAACATCAGTGCGAGCGGTCGGTGGTAGATAAACCGTGGTCAAGTGGTCGAAGCTTGCTTCCACGTCTAGCTCGTAAAGCGGTACAACGACCTTCTCGGTCAAGTCAGGCACTCCGGCCGCCGTGACGACCGTCACCGGATAATCGTCTGGATATACCGCCATGAGGGTCAACTTGACATCCGAGGCGACCTCTTTTGAAAATACTTGTGCCACCACCGTATGAAGTCGCGGCTGCAAACACCCGTCTACCAACGCCGTCGCATCCAAGAGAAGAAAACCTTCGATGGGATCCACATGAAGTTCCGTCCAGAGTTCATCCAAGAACGAGTGTCCTGGTCCGACATGAACTTCCACGGAAGTCCCCGCCGCGCGAGCGACTAACGTCTGGACCGATTGCTCCGCTACAAGCGGATGCCCAGGTACCGCATAGACGACGTCTTCCATCTCGGCCATCGCTAGCAATTTCTCCGCCATGGCATTGTACAGTTCCTCAAATTGGTCAATTTGTTCGTACAACGTGTCAAAAGATGTGAATGGTATTCCATGTTTTTCTAAGTCCAACACGCACGGGTGCACTTGCGTGCGCAGGACCACGCGCTTCCCCGAAGCGAGCAATGTCCACGCACCTCTTGGTATTCCTTCTGCGGATCCCGGTCCCAATCCTACGACATCAATGCGCATGTTTTCTTTCCGTCCTTTGTCATTGCGTCAATCCCAGACGTTGAAGCCAACGGACACACGTAGGTCCAACGCGCGGGATACGCTCAATTTCTTCGCTGGTCAGAGCCCCACTCGCGGTCACGGCGAGACCGTACAAGAGAATGCCGACAGCGAGGGCAATGACCGTTCCGCCACCGATTGCAAGGCGGCCAGCGACACTGTCCCGAAGCAGCCCCCAGCCACGAACCAATGCGAATACACCGCCGCCCATAACGACACTCGCCATCGTCACTTGAGGCAAGGCTAGGCTCCGAAAGGAAACTCCAGGGATGCGCTGAATGACCGCGCGAATGTTTAAATAGGCGGCCAATGCGTATGCCACGTCCGTCGCCAACGCAGCACCGACGAGACCAAAGCGAGGAACCCAAAACAGGTTGAGAACAACTTTCAAGAGTGCCGCCAAGACCATGTAAACCACTGGCAAGTATACCATACCAGCCCCCTGCAACACGGCGGAAGTGGTCGTTTGCAAACTGGCAAACAACACGGATGCCGACAACACGGCGATGATTGTCCATCCATCCACATTTTCGAACAATACCACATCAATCGGACGCGCTAGAAGCGTCATGCCGATGGCTGCTGGCAGGGCAATCATGGTCGTCAAACGGACCGCGGACGCGACTTGGCTGCGGACTCGGTCATGGTCGCCACGCGCTGCTGCAGCCGAGACCGCTGGGATGACGGCAATACCAATGCCAGCAGCGAGGGTGATTGGCAACATAGTCAGTTTCGAAGCCCGACCCGCCAAAAGCCCAAATGCTGTAGTAGCGGCACGCTGGGAGACTCCACTTTGTTTGAGCAAATGAACTACCGTGAGAACGTCCACATTATTCATCAGGGGTACGACCAACGCCCCCAAAGAAATGGGGAAAGCATAGTAGAGCAGTCGCCCGAGCAACCGAGGTGTAGACAAACTGCCCACCCGCTCCGTGGGCTCCAAACTCGCCTTTTGACGCCAGAAATAGAGCAGTACCAACAGACCGGCACCAGCCCCCGTCACCGCTCCAAATGCCGCTCCTGCCGCTGCAGCCCTAGTACCGTAACCCGATTGAATCAAATAAATGGCTAGGCCAATGATGGTCGCCACGCGAACAAATTGTTCGACAACTTGCGAGACAGCCGTCGGGGCCATCCACTCAAAGCCCTGCAAATAGCCACGAACGGCACTGAGGATAGGCACGAAGAGAAGTGCTGGAGAGATAGCCCTGATGGCTAGCGTGGCAGCGGGATCGCCCGCAAGCTGTGCCCATTCCGGTGCCCATAGATAGAGTATGAAGAACGTCACGACGCCAGCGCTGGAGAGAAACAACGCAGACAGCTGAAACGCGCGCCGTGCACCGAGTGTGTGACCGCGCGCCAGTTCTTCCGCAACAAGTTTAGACACGGCGACCGGAAAACCCGCTGTTGCAATAGCAAGTAACGTGGCATAGATGGGGTAGGCCATCTGAAATAGACCCATACCATGGTCGCCAATGATGTTTTGAAGTACAATCGTGTACACCGACCCAAGGAGCTTGGAGAGCATCGCCGCACCTGCGAGAAGCATGGCTCCCTGCACAAAACTCTGCTGTCGCCGCACCGAGACGCCTCCTTTGAAGTACTCAATCTCCCTTCAAAGATATGGGCCAAGCGCCTCGGTTAGTCCCACTTTGTGGACTGGCCATAGGGAAGTGCCGACAGTCTGAAGCAACGACTCGGCGCTATGCAGAGACAAATAGCCTGCCTGACGGCCATCGCCGCACAGACAGGCTATTTGCGGAACCATTGGATGGCGCGTTTCACGGTCCCAGGGAGGGACGGTTATTGCTCCATCTGCTTTGCCAGAAAACCCGCTGCTGTCTCCACCAGCTTACGCTCCATTTCGCCCATCTTCGTCCCTTCATCTCGGGACAACAGCATCACAGCACCAATTGGGTCGCCCGCCGCAATGATGGGCGCAATGACGCGCGCACTCAAATGCTCCGGCATGTCGCGAACCACCGCATATTCGCCAGCCGTCAAATCCATCACAGTTTTCCTGTCTTCCATCGCCTGCTCTACATCCGGCGATACTGGCCGCTCTAAAAAGTCCTTTTTCGATGCCCCAGCTGCTGCAATAATGACATCGCGGTCGGCAATCAGGGCAATGTGCCCAGTGGATTCTGCCAATGAATCGGCATACTCTTTCGCAAAGTCGCCCAATTCACCGATAGGCGAATACTTTTTGAGAATGACTTCGCCGTCCCGGTCGACGAAAATCTCCAAGGGATCGCCTTCACGAATTCGCAGCGTCCGTCGAATTTCCTTCGGGATCACGACACGACCGAGATCATCAATCCTACGTACGATGCCTGTAGCCTTCAAACGAAGATCCCCACCCTCATCAAAAGAAGTCTGCGGTGTCTGGCGTGAAGGTAGTATGTGAAGGCGGGGATTCCTCTATACACCAATTCAGGCACGGAGCGGTCATTGGATAAACTTGGGCAGTCTCGGAAATGTGCGCAAAGAACTGTTGGATTATAGATCCGCAGCTTTGACCGTCATCTTCATGTCTAAAGCTTTTTTGGCAGCAGCGATGATACTTTGCTCTTTGGCGTTTTGTGCAGGTTGCAGCAATTGCTGCTTGATGCTACTTTCCACCTGGCTAAACGGTAGCTGCTTCCGAGCGTCTACGCGCATGGCAAAGTAGCCATACCGTGTCTTCACGGGTCCTCCGATTTTTCCAATCGGCAAAGTGGCACACGCTTCGGCAAAGTGCGGTACGAATTGCCCCGCCATCGAATTTGCATAGGTTCCGTGATTGGTCTTCACACCCGGGTCTTGCGAATACTTGTTGGCCAGCGCTGCGAAGTTCTTACCATCGTCTTTTTTCAACTCGGCAATGATGGTGTTGGCTTGCGCCTTAGTTTTGAGCAGTATTTCTGAGACCGTCACTTGCAAGTAGTCCAACTTATGAGCGTTGTAGTACGACTTTGCATCGGCATCCGAGACTTTGACATTCTTCAGCAACTGCTGCAAGTAGTCCTGGAGAACTTGTCCTTTTTCTGCCAGCGTAATGTAATCCGCTTTCGTGACTCCGAGCGTCTTCATTTCTTTATCCAAATCTGCTTGGGTCTTGTACTGTTGTCCGACCAACTGTTTAAGGTATTGATCCGTCAATTGTTTCGCCTGGGCCACGTTGACGGGCGTCTTGTCTGAAGCAACTGCCTTCCCGTACATGTACTTGTAAAACAGCACGTAACTTTGCAGAAATTGTGTCTTTGACTCCTGTGCCGTCATTTTCGGCAAAACCACCTGCAAGTTGTACTGCTGAGTAAACTCTTCTTTCGTCAATTTGCCGCCATTGTAAGTAGCGACGACTGGCCCCGAATAATGTTGACTCACCGGCAAGTTCAACGTCGCAGCGGCCTTGTTTTTGGCCGTGTGTGTCGTTCCCTGCCCTGTCCCACATCCGGCAACCATCATTACAGCCGCCAAGATGGACGCAGCTGTAATCAGTTTTCCTTTACTTGGCAATCCGTTCTACCTCCCGCTTCGCATTCAATACTTCTGTGTAGTCCCGAAGCACCTCTACCAACCGCTTCAACAGTTCGCTGTCAGACAACCCCCGCGTCCGCAGCAAAAGAAACGTGGTCCCATTCGGACGGCGTGTGACCACCGCCGCATGCTTGAGCGCAGTGCCCTGCAACTTGGTGTAGTCAATGGGATGCTGTTCATCCTGTAAAAATCTGAGTGCCGTTTCTGAGCCCTGTTGGGAAATCTGGTCAACCCCGCACTTGCCAGCATAGCCTTTAATCCGCGTGATGTCCAACAAGTTCCGTACAGGACTGGGAAGATCTCCATAGCGATCCTCTAATTCTTCTTCCAAGTCGTTCGCTTGCTCGGGTGTGTGAACAAATTTGAACTTCTTGTACATACTGATTTTCTGCGCTGCATCCGGAATGAATTCATCCGGTAGATACGCATCCACGCTCAGTTCGACCGCGACTTCGCGCTGTTCTTCAACCGCTTCTCCGCGCAATTCTTTGACTGCCGCAGCCAGCATCTCGCTGTACATATCAAAGCCCACTGAATTAATGAAACCATGCTGCTCTGCCCCGAGTAAGTTTCCGGCCCCGCGAATGGCCAAGTCACGCATGGCGATTTTGAATCCACTGCCGAGCTCCGTGAACTCCTTGATGGCTTGCAGGCGCTTTTCTGCGACTTCGGTCAGTACTTTGTCCTTCTGATACATAAAATAGGCGTAAGCAATTCGATTAGACCGCCCGACACGACCGCGCAGTTGATACAGTTGAGACAGTCCCAGACGGTCGGCATCATGCACGACGAGCGTATTGACGTTGGGAATGTCTAAACCTGTTTCAATGATGGTCGTCGTCACTAAAATGTCAATCTCGCCGTCCAAAAACTCCAGCATGACCCGCTCCAGTTCATCTTCCGCGAGTTGCCCGTGCGCCACACCAATGCGTGCGCCAGGCACTAATTTTTGCAGCCTCTCTGCTTGACTGGAGATGCTCTGCACTTGGTTATACAGAAAATACACCTGACCGCCGCGACCGAGCTCTCTCTCCAAAGCCTCTCGAACTAGACCGTCGTTGTACTCCATGACGTACGTCTGAACCGGAAATCTATTCTCTGGGGGTGTCTCGATGACCGACAAATCGCGAACCCCCATCATCGACATGTGCAGCGTTCTCGGAATGGGGGTAGCGGTCAACGTCAGACAGTCCACATTCGCCCGCAGCTGCTTGAGACGCTCCTTGTGTGTCACGCCGAACCGCTGCTCTTCGTCGACAATGAGCAGTCCCAAATCTTTAAAAGCAATCGACTTCTGCAAGAGCCGATGCGTGCCAATGACAATGTCCACACTACCGTCCTTTAACCCTTTAATGCACGCCTGTGCCTCTGTACGCGAGCGGAAGCGACTCAGTACCTCGACAGTGACCGGAAAGCCGCTAAACCTCTCTTTGAACGTTTCATAGTGCTGTTGGGCCAAAACGGTCGTCGGTACCAAGACCGCAACCTGCTTGCCATCCATCACGGCTTTGAAAGCAGCGCGAATGGCGACCTCGGTCTTCCCATATCCGACATCCCCGCAGAGCAAGCGGTCCATAGGACGCCCCCGCTCCATGTCTCGCTTGATATCTTCAATCGCTCGAAGTTGGTCTGGCGTCTCTTCATACGGAAATGCCCCTTCGAAGTCCGCCTGCCATGCCGTGTCCTTGGCAAACGCGTGCCCCGGTGTCGCCTCTCTTGCGGCGTACAACTTGACGAGATCTGCCGCAATGTCACGCACCGTCTTCGACACTTTATTTTTGACGCGCGTCCAATCGCCGCCACCGAGGTGGTACACCTTCGGTTCTTTGTCTTCCGATCCGATATATCTCTGCACCTGATCGATTTGCTCTACGGGAACGTACAAGCTGTCGTTTCCCGCATAGATGAGGTGAAGGTAATCCTTGTGGTGACCATCAATTTCTAAAGTTCGAATTCCGACATACTTGCCAATACCGTGATGGACGTGCACCACGTAATCTCCAGGTTTCAAATCCTGATAACTCTTAATCCGCTCGGCGTCTGTCATTTCCAAACGCGCCCGACGCGCTTTCGGGCGCTGATTCCCAAAGACTTCTTGGTCGGTCACCA
This sequence comes from Alicyclobacillus sp. SP_1, assembly GCF_024706985.1. Lineage (GTDB taxonomy): Bacteria > Bacillota > Bacilli > Alicyclobacillales > Alicyclobacillaceae > Alicyclobacillus_I. The sequence goes on from NZ_JAMCCX010000094.1 coordinate 24,679, forward strand.
CTACGAGGTGAAACGAGGGTAGCTCAAATCCAGCCGAGATGTCTCCGATGAGTATCTGTGGCATGTCGCCGATCTGAAAGTGCGATTGCCGCACGGTTGGAATTCGATAGTCCTCCAAGACTCGCTCCATGCGCTCAGCGCGTTCATCGGTCGGTGCCACAAAAACCAATTGATATCCGGACTTTCGCCAATGAGCACACTCTGTCCTTAACACGTTCATTTGGCCGTGAAAATTTTGCGCATCTTTCGCCGTCAAGGCCAGGTGCGCACTATAGCGTGCGGCTCCGCGCTGAAATTTGCTCCACTGGATGCGAGCAAATCGTGCATCCTCGTAGACACGATGAAACTCTGGCGGCAAAACCGAACCAGACAAAAGCTCTCCTTTGAGAAGTCCGGCGGACAACCACTCATTGAATTCCCGCTGCAACGAACGCTCTCGCTCTTGAAGACGAGTCGGCTCTTCCATGCAGATAAGCGTGTTCTTAGGGAGATAATCTAACAGTGTCGACGTGTGACTTTTGAGATACATCATATAGCGCGTCTGACCGAAGAAAGGCTCTGCCTGGAGCAAGCGGTCCACGTCTCGCTGAACGATTTCTTGCAAGCGGTCTCTCACTTCGAGGTCGGTGACGGTTCGCATCCGCAGGCGCAGCTGGCCTTCTACAGCTTCCGCCGCCTTGCGCAATTCTGCTTGCGGAAAAAGTATGTCAATCGCTGGCATCAACTCAATCTCGCTTTGCTTTTCCAAGGAGCGTTGAGTCACGATATCGAACGTTCGGATGGAGTCAATGTCTGTGTCAAACAGTTCAATCCGGACTGGATGTGCTTCAGTAAGCGGATAAATGTCGAGAATGCCGCCACGGAGTGAGAAGTGCCCAGCGCGTTCAACGAGATCGACCCGTTCATAGCCAATTCTCACGAGCCGCTCTACCTCGTCGGACAGTTGAAGCGTATCGCCTACACGATAGGATTTCATCTGAGAACGAAAATACCGCGGGTCACCTATCCACTCCGCTACTGCCGCAATCGTGGTCACGACGACACATCGCTGTTCGCCCATCAGAGCGCAGAGTGCCTGTAGCCGGAGTGCCGTCACGTCGACGCTTGCGGCCAAAATGTCGGCAATCACAAATTCTCTTTCTGGATAGACGAGAATCGTCTCCTCAGGAAGAAACGACCGCAAGTCATCGGCTACTATGTCCGCCTGGCTGGCGCTGTGCGTCACCACAAGCAACGAGGCATCTTTCTGAATTTTTCGCTTGGCTTCGATGGCAGCCGCATAGGCCAAATGGCGAGCACTACCACCAAGACCGGTCAACAGGCCATCGTATTTCCCCGGCCCCATCGATTGCACAAACTTGGCAAACGCCTCGTCTTCGGCGAGCATGCGCGCCAACTCTAACATGTGACTCCTCCTCAAAAACTACTTTCTGTACTTTCTGAACGCCCAAAGCAGCCTCAGCATCAAGCCGAGGCCGTTCGCTCTTGTACGCGGGTCATTGCGACCGGTCATCGCAACCTTCACCTGCCATGGTCATTGCAAAAGTTTTCCTTCCACCAATAGCTCCGGGTTTTCTTTTGCAGCGTGATGACAATAATCACAGACGGTATACACTTGCATCGTGCCCGATGGGTTCATGCGAATGGAGTCCAGCCGCTCTGCCTCTGTCCATTCGGACACTCCCAGACGAGCCTCGGCGTCTGCCAAGGACCAGTCCGGCCGACGCACTTCTCCGATCTTCTGACGACAGTGCCGACATATATATTCTATGTGCAGTGGACACACCACCTTCAAGGATTTTTGTTCTCCTCTTAGTATGGTGGGTTCCGCCTGCAGAAATACGCGAATAGACAGAGCCTCTCAGCGATTGAACTGATTCATCGCGGCATCAAAATTGTTCTCAAGTGCAAAAACGATACTCTCAGCGGCGCGTTGGACAGCCTCCTTGGCACTAGAGGCATCCGCCTTCGAAAAGTGTCCGAGAACGTGAGAGATGACGTCGATCCCCGGTTGGGGGCGGCCAACGCCTACTCGAATGCGCGGAAACGCATCCGTCTGTAAACAGTGAATGATGGACTTCATTCCGTTATGTCCACCAGCGCTGCCAAAGCCCCGCAACTTCACGGTACCTACCGGAAAGTCCATGTCATCGTAAGCCACCCAAACGTCAGCATCGACCTTCAACTCCGAAAAAAATGAGACCGCTTCACGAACCGATTCACCACTCAAGTTCATAAAGGTCTGTGGCTTGAGCAAAAACACTTTTTCGTGATGGACCACCGTTTCTGCAAGCAGACCCTTGAATTTTGAGCGATACCCGGGGGCAGAGAGGATTTTGGCTACCTCATCAACCACCGCAAATCCAATATTGTGCCGGGTACGCTCGTACTGCTTCCCCGGATTTCCAAGCCCAACAATCAGTTTCATCGGCATTCCCCTAGTCAAACAGCTGCGAGATGGAGCGCTGCGTGTGAACGCGGATAATGGCTTCCGCAATCAATTCCGCGACAGAAAGAACCGTAATTTTCGCGATTTGTTTATGTTTCGGCAACTCAATGGTATTCGTGACCACCACTTCTTCAATCACTGAGTTTTCCAGGCGTTCAACACCGTCGGCGGACAGCACCGGATGGATGCAAGACGCATAGACCGCTTTCGCACCACGCTCCATCAATGCCTTCGCGCCCAAGGTAATCGTTCCTGCTGTGTCAATCATGTCGTCAATCAAAATCGCAGTTCGTCCCTTGATTTCTCCAATAATATTCATGACTTCAGCCACATTGGCTTCAGGACGGCGCTTGTCAATAATGGCAATCGGGGCACCGAGTCGCTCGGCAAAAGCTCGCGCTCTCGTAACACCTCCCATATCTGGGGAAACCACCACCGGATCGGGCAGGTCCTTGTCCACAAAATACTTAGACAAAATCGGCATACCCACCAAATGATCCAACGGAATATCAAAGAAACCCTGAATTTGCGCGGCGTGCAAGTCCATGCAAATGACGCGATTGGCTCCTGCTGTCTCCAAGAGATTGGCCACCAGCTTGGCTGTAATCGGGTCTCGAGCACGCGACTTGCGTTCTTGTCGCGCATATCCATAGTACGGGATGACAACGTTGACGGTCCGAGCGGACGCACGTTTCACAGCGTCCACCAACACAAGAAGTTCCATCAGGTTCTCATTGACCGGGGCGGAAGTAGGCTGGATGATGAACACATTACTTCCACGCACGCTCTCCGCAAGTTTGATTTGAATTTCGCCGTCTTTGAAGCGCCCGACCTCGCAAGCCGCCAACGGTACTCCGACATATTCGGAAATTTCCTGCGCCAAACGGAGATTGGCGTTTCCCGTCACGATTTTGAGATCGCCGTCAAAACTCATCTTGAGATTCCCTCCCTGCGGAGCCCGCACTCTGCCTCTTCAATTTCCATCTTTTAACATATTGCTCCTTTGTGACCTGATGTGCTCTGCCAATCGCAAAGGCATCGTCTGGTACTTCGTTTGTAATCGTCGACCCAGCGCAAACATAGGCTCCACGCCCCACCCGGACTGGTGCGATGAGGTTCGAATTCGACCCGATAAAGCTGTCATCTCCTACTTCCGTGCGATATTTCTTTTCTCCATCGTAGTTGACCGTGATAACTCCACAGCCAATATTCACTCGTTCGCCTACATACGCATCGCCTAGATAAGCCAGGTGACTGACCTTTGAGTCTTTTCCCAAGTGTGTATTCTTAATCTCGACGAAATCGCCTACTTTTGCATGTTCTCCAATGGTCGATCCCGGCCGGATATAGGCAAATGGTCCTACGGATGCATGCTCTCCAACCACACTTTGCAACACGACGCTGTATTGAATCGTAGCGTTGTCATGCACTGTGGCATCCAGGAGTCGGCTGTTTGGACCAACGATGCACTGTTCACCGATGCTGGTCTTGCCCTCGAGATGGGTGGCCGGGTAGAGAACCGTATCGCGACCAATCGTCACATCCGCGCCAACGTAGGTCGATTCAGGATGCAGCATGGTCACCCCACTCTGCATAAGTTCTCGATTTCGAGCAGCTTGGGCTAATTTTTCGACCTGCGCCAGCTGAACTCGGTCGTTGACACTTGCAATCTCGTCTGAATTTGCAATCTCTGAGGCCACCACACGTAGCCCTTGTTGCTTCAGAAGTGGTAGTACATCCGTCAGATAGTATTCTTTTTGCGCATTACTCGGCGTCAACTTTTTACAGGCTTGACCGAGCGACCGTGTATCAAATGCATAAATTCCGGTATTGATGCAATGATTTTCGCGTTCTTCTGGCGAGGCATCTCTTTCCTCGACAATTTTCTCCACAGAGCCCCCTGCATCGACAAATACACGCCCTAGACCCGTTGGATTCTCTACGCGCGCAGTCAACACCACCCCTGCCGCTGCCGTCTCCGACTGTACGTCTAATAGCGCCTGGATGGTCGTAGCTTGAATGAGCGGGGCATCTCCATAAAGGACGACGGTCGACTTTGAATCCGCTTTCACAAGTGGAAGTGCCGCCAAGACTGCATGTCCGGTGCCTAACTGCTCCTCCTGAATAGCATATTCGACAGATGTCCCCACGACTTCCATCACTTGCTCTCGATGTTGCCCGACCACCACGATAATCTGCTGAATGTCTACTTTCATCAACTGATGTAAAATGTGTAAAATCATCGGTTTCCCGAGAATTGGATGAAGGACTTTGTGCAGCGAAGACTTCATCCGCGTCCCGAGTCCGCCAGCTAATATGATAGCAGTGCGGCCCACGCCCCAGCCTCCTTCATGTGCATGCCCTCAAGTGTACAGGAAGGGGTAAACTAATTTCAATTTTTATCGGCACCGTTGCAAAAATGCCACATTTCCAAAACACAAAACACAGCCCTGACCAGCGTTCAAAGTCAGGGCTTCTATGTCTTCTGTGTCACGCACTCGGCTCTTCCACCGTCACGCCTGTCCGGTAGTATTCTTCAAGCACAGCTTGCTGTATTTTTTCTCTAGTGCCTGAAGAAATGGGGTGTGCAATGTCTCGAAACTCTCCATCGGGCGTCTTTTTGCTTGGCATTGCTACGAACATCCCATGATTGCCATCGATGACTCGAATATCATGAACCACAAATTCGTTGTCAAAGGTAATGGACGCGATGGCCTTCATGCGACCCTCGCTGTCCACCTTGCGCAGACGGACATCTGTGATTTGCATCGAGATTCACCACCCTTTTACCGAAAGAAACGCATCCCCATGCAAGCTTGCAATTCTACAAGGTATTGGTGGTTTCCTGCTTTCCCGTCAAAATTTTTTCATAATTGCTCATCACGACTATCGGAACCACTGACTTTCGGCAATTCCTGGTGATTTCCGGCCCAAGACGGCGAATTCATGAGCTAGTTTTCATTCACTGCGTGATAAGCCATGACCTCGATTTCAATCTGCGCTCCGCGTGGCAGCGCCGCCACCTGGACGGTCGAGCGAGCTGGACGGTGGTCGCCGAAGAACTCCGCATAGAACTCATTGACTTCCGCGAAATGTGCCAAGTTGGTCATAAAAATAGTCGTCTTCACCACCTCGTTCCGGCCATATCCGGCTTCCTTTAAGATGGCATCCAGATTCTCCAATACTTGCTTCGTCTCCGTAGCGATATCCCCCTGCATAAACGTCCCATCCGGACTGAGTGGAATTTGTCCGGAAGTGTAGAGAAACGGCCCTACCGCTACAGCTTGTGCATACGGACCAATGGCTGCGGGCGCAGACGTCGTCGAAATTTGTTTCATAGTCAATTCCTCCCGATGAATAAATGTAAGACCCATGCATTTACAATAAGTAGATTTTAAAGCAACTTTGCTCACTGAACGTTAAAACTTGTCTAACGCGCTGTGGTCTCTCCCGGCAGAGAGGGTCTCAAGGTTATCTCGCCGCGCTCTGGATGATGTTGCAGAAGAAGAAGTGCCGTGTAATCTGACACCAGTTTGACCTGTGGCTCCTCTGTGGCCACAAAGACAGCGGACCCAACCACCGCCACGTTGAACTCGGCGAGCAGAGCAGAGACTCCCTGCACGGTGGCTCCAGCCTGCATAAAGTCGTCCACAATCAGTGCTTTGGCCTGGTCTGGCAAAGCGCGCTTGGAGACATACATAGTTTCAATACGGCGCAGCGAGCCAGACACATAGTGCATCGAGAGCGCCGGGCCTTCCGTGACTTTGTGCTCACGGCGTACGATGACCACAGGCACATCCAGGTAGCGGGCGGTCGCCACTGCAATCGGGATTCCCTTCGTCTCAACTGTCACAACGACATTGGGGGCGGTGCGCGCATAGCCGGAAGCGATGATTCTGCCAATACTATCGAGCACGTCGGGTTGCCCTAGCACATCGGACATATACACATAGCCGCCTGGCAGGAGGCGCGATGCATTCGATAGCGTATTCGCCACGCGCTCTAAAAAAGCCTGCCTCTCATGGGGAGGAACGCCAACACAATAGCGAATTCCCCCACCTGCACCCGCAAGACTTTCAATCGTTCCCGCGCCCGTCGTTTCGAGAAAATGCCGGACGATGGCGACATCTTCACTCAAAGACGACTTGGCCGCACCCAAACCCTCAGCCAATTCCGTCAAAGAGACAACGTGTTGAGGTTTGTCCAGAAGTCGCTTCGCAATCGCCAGAACACGTTCCGTGCGCTGCATGGCTACGCCTCCCCTCAATGAAACTCTTCTGCCTGCAAGAGGCGCACCAGATGAACATCCTTTGCAAAGCCGCGAAAGGCATTGTAAATCCGCTGACCTGACGCCTGTGTGGGTGCGAGCACGAAGAGCGTTGGCCCGCTTCCGGACATAAAGACTCGGCTCCCACAGACCTGCTCCATGCGTTGCTTGAGGACAGCAACTTCCGGGTACATCTCTAAAGTAACTGGCTGGAGCCCATTGAAGAATCGCCGCTCAACCAAGGAGATGTCGCCTAACTGTAGCGCTTCGACCATCGCATCACTGGTAGGCACAGAGCTGTAGCGGGCAGGGGTCAACGCCTGATAGACATCTGCCGTCGACACAAACAGCGGCGGCTTGAGCAGCACTACCCAGCCCCGAAGTCCATGAGTCACACGTGTCAATTGCTCTCCACGCCCACGCGCTACGGCACAACCGCCGTAGACACAAAACGGCACGTCTGAACCCACTTCAGCGCCAAGCGTGGCGAGGTCCTCCATGGACAAGCCGACCTGATAGAGCCGATTTAATCCGCGCAGAACGGCTGCTGCATCAGACGACCCACCAGCCAGACCCGCAGCTACAGGAATATGCTTGTCTAGGTGAATGTGCACTCCGCCCAGGTGAATGTCTGTCTTCCGGAAAAACACTTGCGCCGCCGCAACCGCAAGATTTCTGCCATCAAGCGGGATGTTCGTTGCAGCCGATTCCATGACAATGCGCTGGTCCTCTCCATCGAGTCTCTCCAGCCAAATCTGGTCGGACAAATCGACCGATTGGAGCACCATGTCCACTTCGTGGTAGCCGTCGGAGCGCCGACCTAGTACATCCAATGTTAAGTTAATCTTCGCATAGGCTTGTTCCAACACCAACAGCCCCACCTCGTCGCCCTATAGAATGCGACGTGATGGGGTGCAAGTCAAGCGTGCAGGGAACCCCGCACACCTTGCCTACGGTTCGTTCGTGTTATAGTACCACGTACTGTGGTTGTGAGAGAGGCATTTCGACCGTCTCTACTGGAACTGCACCCACTGCAAGCAAGTGCTCCACAAGTGGTTCACGATGCTCGTAGAAAACAACCACCATATCCTGAGCCGTACACTCCGAGACAGCACTTCGAAATGCGCTCAGTTCATCGAGCACCACTTGACACGACCGGTCTGGGCGACGCTCTTGAATGCGATGGGCCAAAAGGCGCGCGATTTCACCATCGGCTCTACCGCGTTTGTCCTCATCTTCTTTGACAATGATACGGTGGAAGATGTTCGACAAAGCATCGGCGGAAGCCATCACCACTTCATTGGCACGGTCTCCCGGCACACCGACCACGCCGATGAGCCGTCGGACCGGGAGCGTCTTGAGCCAGTCGCCAATCGACGCAAATCCGGCTGGGTTATGCCCGTAGTCCAACAGCACGTGTCCACCGTTTTGAAGTCGATAGAGCATGACTCGACCCGCATTGTGACGCGGTTCGAAAGCGCAAAGCGCAGTTGCAACGCGTTCTCGAGACAAGCCGAGCGCTCGCAACGCCGCCACGGCCGCCAATACGTTCTCCACCTGGAACAGAGCCTTCCCTCCCAGTGTGATGGGAACATCGGCAATCGGCAGAAACGCTCGCTCAAAACTCCCCATAGCTTCGACTACAAATCCTCGGTCCACGTAATACGACCAGCCGCCGAGCGCAGCATGCCGCATGATATCGCGATTGGCGTCACTGGCTGAGAAGAGGATGATGCGACTATTGAGCCGCTGCTGAAGTTCCAGAAGTTCTTTACAATCCGCGTTAAGCACCACATAGCCCGTTGGTTTGACGCACTCTGCGACGAGTGACTTGACACGGACCAAATCCGCAATCGTATCCACCCCGTCTTGTCCGAGATGATCCCCGCTGATATTCGTCAGCACCGCGACATCCGCATAATCATAGGCTAATCCCCCGCGGCAAATACCACCTCGGGCCGTTTCCAGGACGGCCACGTCGACGGTCGGATCGGACAATACCACACGCGCACTTTGCGGACCCGTTGTGTCTCCGGACAATATCAACGAGTCGCCCACATAGACGCCTTCTGTGGTCGTCATCCCGACCGTGTGTCCCTGCTCTCGCAAACCGTGCGCTATTAACCGGGTGGTTGTGGTCTTACCGTTCGTCCCCGTGATGGACACAATCGGAATTCTCCCCGTTGCGTCATTCGGATATAGAGCGTCCACGATAGCCTTGGCCACGCGTCGACGATGGCCGAACGACGGGTGCTCGTGCATGCGGATGCCCGGTGCTGCATTGACCTCAATGACCACTGCACCCCCCACAACTTGGGCGCTGAACGGGTGCTCGATGACGAGATCGATACCACAGACATCGAGACCAATGGCCCTAGCCGCTCGCTCGGCCAATTGCGCATACACTGGGTGCAACTTGTCGGTCACATCTTCGGCCTCGCCACCCGTGGACAGGTTGGCACTGTCTCGCAACACCACCGCTTCGAGAGGAGCAGGGACGCTGTCTAAAGTCAAACCGTGCTTGTCCAACGTTGCGAGGACAATTTCATCGATGTGAATTTTCGTGAGTGGACATTCGTGGTCCACGCCGCGAAGTGGGCTGGCGTTGGTGGCATCCACCAATTGTCGGATGGTCTTCTCTCCGTCGCCGACCACCGTGGCGGGCATGCGCAGCGCCGCCGCGACTAGGTTTCCGCCAACGCAGAGCGCACGAATATTTTGGCCCCGTTTGTATTCCTCGATGACTACGCCTGTTCCGTATCGGCAGGCAATTCGAAACGCCTCTACCACTTCCAACTCGGTCGCAAGACAGAGCGACACGCCGCGGCCCTGATTGCCAAACCGCGGCTTGGCAACCACCGGTGCCCCGATACCTCGAAACTCCCGCAGTGCCTCCTCTTCCGTATAGGCAACTCCACCTCGCGGAACGGGGATGGCCGCTTCCGCCAACACCAGTTTCGTCTGCTCTTTGTCGCACGCCAGGTCCAGAGCGACAGCTGAACTGGCGTCCGTCAAGGTAGCTTCCAAGCGCTTACGATGGCGGCCGTATCCCAACTCCAGTACGCTGCCAGTCCCCAGCCTGCGTACCGGAATGTCACGCTCTTTACAAGCCTCGACGATGGCCTTCGTGCTCGGCCCCAACTCCGTCTCGCGAAAGATGTCGCGAGCCTCGGCGAGAATAGGGTCAATCTCGACCGATCCGTTGTCAACCAAAGTCTTCACGACATCTACCGCGGCAGAGAGCAGGTAACGCTGCGTTTCGTAGGCTTTGCACTCCATAACGATGTCGTAAATACCCACATCTTCCGCCAGCATGGTCTTTCCATAGTGCACATCCAAGTCGAGATAGGTGCACAGTTCTATGGCCACATGTTCCACAATGTGTCCGAAATACGTGCCACCGTGCAGACGTTCGACAAATCCACCCGGTCTGCCCTTTGCACAATGATGGTCTGACAGACCCGGCAGCACCTGCAACAATCGACTCGAAAATCCTTCATAGTCCGAACTCTCTCGCCCCGTATATTCTTCCAAATGAATTTTCGCCATCAAAATCGGCTTGTACAAAAATACATTCGGGCCATCTATATGGCGCACCGAGACTATTCTCATTTCGACAGCTCCTTGTCGACACTCTTCTCCCACTCTGACCAGTCGGTAATGGCGGATCGCGTTCTCATGTGAAATCCATACCCCTCCGGTAGAATGTGCAAACGGACGCCACACAAGGCAAGTGACTCATCCCGATGTGCCGTCTCCAAATTACTGTGCGACAGTGCCCCGGCGTCCACAATGGACACTGCTCCGCGTCCGAGCACGCGCAGAACGCCATGATGGACGGAGATGGCCGTGTCCTCGTCAATGCCTAGCCCCAGATGATGCGGATATTGAGCAACTGCTGATAACAGTCGGCCTAAGCGACCACGCTCTGCAAAGTGCTGGTCCACCACTACACCATCTAAAAATTCCATGCCCGGAGCCATATCCACAATAGAGATGCGTGGACTGGTCTCTGCCTCCCCGTCAACAATCATGGTACTCGACATCATCGAGGCCCCCGCGCTGGTGCCAGCAAGCGGTATACCTGCCGCATGGACAGTGTGCAACAGAGAGTCCACTCGCGTTCCTCCAAGTAGCTTCGTAATTCGTAACTGGTCTCCGCCTGTGAAAAAAATGCATGTCGCAGAACGCACAAGATCGACTGCGCTGTCGCGATTAGCGTCCTCGCGGCAAGAGACGTCAAACGTTCGTACATCCGCTGCACCGAGACGCTGAAACACCTCCATGTATTCCGCTCCCACTTCAATGGGCAGTTCCGTGGCAACGGTCATCACCAGAACTTTTGCGTGCTTGTCTCCACCAAGTTCGAGAAAATGCCGCAGAATTTTGCAGTCTCCACGTTTATCTTCCGCGCCACCCACGATCACAAGGGGACCCGCCTGCCCTGTCACCGACTTCCCTCCTCCCGCGCCGACAAATACGCCACACGCGATTGCCGTAACGCGGCCAGATCGTCTTTTAGCGCTATCCAACTCCAAAGCAGGAAACTTCAGAACTAGATAACAGCCCTAGGCTTTACGACGAGCCGAATAGATATACGCAGACAACAAAAAGCCCCACACTAGGGTGAGGTCTTCTCCACTCAAATTGCTATTAATCATCTATATACGCATTCCGACTTGAATTTATCTTTACTTCTTCATGACCTCGTACCTTTCACTCCAACGACTGCATACGCTACATGACATGCGTGTTTTCATCGTCTTTGCACCATACGAGTTCCACTGTCTCCGTCAGCACGTCCGCATAGCTGTATGACACTCGCTTAAACGAACCATCCGGGGGGTCAAGCTTGACTACAAAAACTGAAGGATACGTCTCTTCCAGAACGCCAAAACGCTCTACCGTCTTTCTGCGCCCTCCATTGGCTCGCAAGAGAACACGCTCACCAATGAGACCTTCCAAATTTCTCTTAATATCGTGGAGCGCATTTTTCGCCAACACACACCACCTCTTTCCTGCTTTAGTATATCACGCGGAAAGAGGCCTGTCAATGTAGCCGATTATTATAGCAACGCATCAAATTCGTTGTCAATGGATATATTAACACGATTTCCTCAAATGTTCATCCGTAAAACGATTTCGGCAGGCCGAGACGATACTTTCCTCGCGATTCCAGCCCGCCAACACCGTCCGTACCCGTGTAAGTCGCTTTCACCACGTCGTACAGGTTGACCGTTTCATGAATCGGCGTAAACGCAATTTTCTCCGCGATAAAGACCGGATCGAGAGCATGAATCATGATGCGCTGCGGAGAACTAGCAAAGTTGGCCCCCGCTTCGATAATACCTTCAAAGTGACTTTGACACGCTCCGGCAATAATGACTAAGTCATCTAAGTTTCGAATTTTCTTTCGTGCATTGGCTACCGTTCGGATAAAGTTTTGGGAATTGCGGTAGTTCTGTACATCTGCCAAATCTTTTCCTTTGCGAATGACGCCATCATGCCCTGTGACGATGAGGATATCTGGACTGTATTTGTCCAACAGCGTTGCGACCGCCTCGGGCATCTTTGCCTCTGCAATGTGTTCCCCGACCGCCCGGACCCCAAGTTCTTTGTACATATTGAGACATTTTTGAAGATATGTCCCATCGCCATCCAGGTGCAGAACTCGTCCGGGCCGCTCAAAAAAATCCGGATTGGACTGATAGCGCACTTCACGCCTCAGCGATCTCTTTTCATGTTCCACCGCCCGCCGCGAACGAATGAGTCGCAAACTCTCTCCCTCGGATTGACTTCGCTGAACCTCGAATTCGCGTTTCTCTTCTTCCGACATTTCCTCCAAATCAGCGAACGGCGCATCGGCCATCAAGCGCACATCCAGACCTTTGAGAATGGCTGTCTCCGTCTCTTCATCGACTTCCACCACCTGAAAGCAGACGTCCTTTCCGTAAGACTGTCGCACGACCATATCGCCAGCCTTCCACATAAGCACTCCTCCCCGCCCATTTTCGTACTCTAGCCTATGCACACACGCACAACTTGTGCCGCCATCCAGAGGCCAGTGGGGCCATTTCTACCGGAGGAGTGAACGGCCGTGGCCTTCAGCATCATCCCTGCTCAAAACGAAGCGCAAAGTATCGCCAACGTTCTCCGCCAACTGCACCGCGCCGGCATCCGCCAGCACGTGCTGATAGCCAACGGATGCTCGGACCATACCGCTCAAGTGGCGCGCCAGACTGTCGCGTGCACGGCAGACGCGCTCTGCATCGTAGAGTGCCAAGCGCTCGGCTTGGACATCCCGCGCGCAGTTGGTTTGATGGCAGGGCTGCGCTGGCATCCGGATGCGGATGGCGCCGTGTTCATCGACGGAGACTTGCGCGGCAGTTTCGGTCCGCACCTGGAAGAGTTTCTGCGCTACGCGCAATCGACCGACGTCTGTTGGTGTCAACAAGAAAGTCACGCCCCAAACAGGTTCCTCCCCATCTCCGAGCCCGGATTGACCACCCTCTCGCCACACGCCAAACGCTTCTGGCAATTCGCGGCGTTCGCACGCGTACCGCTTTGGATATCGAAACGATCGGTCCACGCAGTCCACCCACTCTGGGTACAAAGTCCCGGCGAGTGGTTGGCGCAAACGCTATTGAGAACGTCCTTGCGACTGGAACTTTACCCGACTAAGTCACTTCTGTGGTTGGGCCATCCGAGCGGATCGTACATTGAGCATAAGAGTCGAGAGACTCACTTGGCGGCTGAAGCCCGTCTCTGCTGGAAAAGACTACACAGCGGGGTCTGGGAGGAGAAAGGTCGATGGGCAATGCCTCGACCGTGGGACGTCAGGATTTCGTATATCGATCCGCCACCTTAGAAGCACCATAGGCGTCCGGTTTGATGTGAGCTTCATAGCCGCTCGACGTAATCCAGGCGACAATTTCGCGAATCAATTGGTGCGTCGCACCGCGCTCGCCGATGTCCAAATGCACTTCAACATGCAATCGGTCGTCGGCCGTGGGAAACTCTTCTGACAACATTCCACCCACTTGAAGGGAATACGATGCCTCAGTGAACATTCTTTGGCGAAGCGAGTACATATGAGGCACTTGTTCTCGATGAATGTAGTATCGCGCCCCTTTTCCCACATGATGAAGAATGACCGCCGTGACAAAGGTGACCGTCTTCAGCTGGGGCTTAGGTTGCGAATCCGATCCGATAATCAACCGAAAATCATCTTCAGGATATTGCCGAACGGTTCTCTTCATATCTTCGGACAACTCAGATAAAGTCATCATTCCCTGTGAAGGGCTCTGAAACATCCACATTCTGTATCACTCTCCCACAGCTGAAACGCATTCTAGCGTGTGCTGAACCATTGCCTGGTGAAAAGGAGCAGTCTCAGAACTTGCGCCGACCAAAGGACAGACGATGTACGATGTTTTACGACTTCCACGTTGCAAAGATATTGGCTAGTTGTACAAACTCTTCGAGCGAGAGTGTTTCTCCACGCCGTTGTGGGGAAATGTGCGCTTGTTCGAGCATTTCCCGAACGTGCTCCTTACTCCAACCAAGACCGGCCGCCAACGCATTTTCTAGAGTCTTCCGGCGTGTGCCAAACGCGGAGCGAACGACTTTGACGAAAGAAAGCTCGCTGTCTGCGCGGACGGGGGTCATTTTCTGACAGTTCAAGTGTACCACAGTGGAATGAACAGAGGGAGGTGGCATAAAACAATGGGGCGCAATGTCCGCGACCAGCCGCACATCCGCATGGTATTGAACGGTAACTGACAGTACTCCGTAGTCCTTGCCGCCGGGACGAGCGACCATGCGAGTGGCGACTTCTTTCTGAACCAAAACCACAATATCAGAGATAGGCGTCTTCGCCTCAAGAACGTGAAACAGAATCGGGGTAGTGACGTAATAAGGGAGATTGGCGAGAAGAACAATCCGCTGAAAGCCACCTAGTTCGTCATGGATGAGCGCCTCCATCGGTTCGTCCAAGATGTCGGCGAAGCGCAAGCGAATGTTGTCCCAAGGAGCGAGCGACTCTTCCAGCAGAGGACGCAAGGACACATCTTTCTCCACCGCGACAACGCGACCTGCTCGTTTCGCCAACTCTGCAGTCAGCACCCCCGCGCCCGGCCCGATTTCCAGAACTCCCGTTTGTCGGTCCAACGTGACCGCCTGGACAATCTCTTGCAGCGCGTGACCATCGACCAAAAAATTCTGCCCGTAGCCCTTTTTCAGGGTTACCCCGTGCTTCATCAACAGGGCCCGCAGCACCGTCGGCTTGACCATCTCAAGGTTTTCCGAGACGTTCCTCCCCTTTCCCCAAAGCAATCCGGCAAGCTCGTTCCCACTCTGCACGTGGCACATGCAACGCGTTCAACTTGTGAACGAATGCCTTCGCGTTCCCATAGCCCAAGCCAAGCAGTTCCCCGACTTGCCGGCGCCGCTTTGCCGCTTCGCCGTGCGCAGTGAGTCCGACCGCAACGAGATCCGCCAACGTATATTCTGGCTCGTTGCGCCCCTCAGGAGCCACGGCAAAGCCGTGCGTCCGCACTTCCGACAGAGCTCTCTGCACCGCCGCCACGGACGCATGCTCCACACCAACGTGACCGCCAGAGAGCGCCTCCGCCTTCGTCACATAGGCGTGCATGCAGCCGGGTACCAAGGCATCCAAACGGCGGCGAATGTGTTCGCCTGGCCCATCGGGATCGGTCAACACAATCACGCCTCGAGTCGCTTCAGCTCGCCGCAGTTCCGCCACTGTGCGGTGGCTAATTCGGTCGCCACCAAGGACCCATACATCCGCATCGACAGCGGCTTTCACTTTCTGCAAGTCGTGCAATCCTTCGACCACCACGAGTGGGCGCAAAACCAACCTTGCGCTGCCTGCTGAATCAACCACGCGAACTCTCCTCTGCTTTCTGGAAAAGTCGCAGTGCGTTCGCATACGTCTGTTCTGCCAGTGCTTCCACTTCAACACCGCGCAGCTGTGCCAACTGTTCTGCAACAAGCCGAACCATCGCGGGTTCATTCCGGGTGCCGCGATGGGGATGCGGAGTCAGGTACGGAGAGTCTGTCTCCACGAGTAACCATTCACTTGGGACGTGTGCCGCTACCGCATGCACGTTGCGGGCATTTTTGAAGGTCACTGGCCCGCCAAAGGAAAGAAACAGTCCCATTTGAATACACTCTTCTGCGGTTTCCAGGCTACCCGTGAAACAGTGCATGACGCCACCCACGCGACCCACATTCTCCCTTCTCAAGATGTTCAGAACATCCGCAGTCGACTCGCGATTGTGGACGATGACGGGCAAATGCATCTCTGTGGCGAGTTGGATTTGGCGCGCAAACACGTCGTGTTGAACTGGCCGCGGCGCCGTATCCCAGTGATAGTCCAGTCCAATCTCACCAATCGCCACCACCTTCGGATGCAGAGAGAGTCGGGCGACCGTCGCAAATTCCTGTTCGCCTGCAGAGAGTGCCGATTCGGGGTGAATACCGACGGCTGCGAAGAGCGAAGGATGTCGCTCCGCCAATCGCACTGCCAACTCGGAACTCGCCGCATCCACTCCGGGGATGACCATGGACTGCACGCCCGCAGCCATGGCCCTTGCCAAGACTTCTTCGAGGTCGCTCTGAAATGCCTCGTCCACTAAGTGGCAATGTGTGTCGAACAGCTTCATCGCACGACACTCCCATTCGGCATGTCACTCGGGACCGTCACGAGTTCTAATCGCTCCCCCTCGGATGCGGCCAAAATCATTCCATTCGACTCTACGCCCCGCAGTTTGACGGGTTTAAGATTGACGACCACAATCACTTTTCTGCCAATGAGAGCTTCAGGCGTGAAATGCTTCGCAATTCCGGAGACAACTTGTCGAATTTCACTGCCTAGATGGACTTGCAGTTGCAACAGTTTGTCTGCCTTTTCTACCTTTGCCGCACTGACAATTTCGCCAACCCGGAGTTCTACCGCCGCGAATGTATCCATTCCAATCGTCGCAATGCCCGGTATGTCCGACGACACGGCTGCGTTGTTGGCCGATCCGCTCGTTTCCTTGACAACTTCCGTGCTGGCCGTTCTGTTGGCAGTTGGCTTCGGTTCGCCATCCGAAGGTGCTTCCTTCAACGGACCGCCCGTTAGAGCAGTCAACGCCTCCACCTCTTCCTTGATGTCAAGGCGAGGAAAAATAGGACCCGCTTCCACGACAGTATTGCCCCTGGAATGGAGGGCAAAGTCATGCGCGGCGGCCCATGCAAAGGCTTCGTCTGACCAGCCAAATTGCGCTCGCACCGCCCGCGGGAAATCCGTCATAAAGGGTTGTAAGAGGATGGTGATGACCCGAATGGCTTCAACCATTTGATGCAAGACGATGTGCAGTCGCACTTCGTCTCCCGTACGGTGCAACGCCCATGGGGCCGCTTCGTCGATATACTTGTTAGCCCGTCTGACGAGCGTCCAAATGGCACTGAGAGCCATCGAGAACTCTAATTTCTCGAGATGCTCTTCGACCGCATGGATAGTGCTGCGAGCGAGGTTGGACAAGTCTTCGTCCAGCGGCGAAGGAGCCTCCTCCGATGGATTCGGCACAACTCCACCCGAAAACTTGTGGAGCATGGCCACTGTGCGGTGAACCAAGTTGCCAAGGTCATTCGCGAGATCGAAATTCAGTCGCTCTATCAATGCTTCCGGCGTAAAAACGCCATCCTGACCAAAGGGAACATCGCGCAGCAGAAAGTAGCGAATGGCATCTCGTCCATAGCGCTCAATCAACACATTCGGGTCAATGACATTGCCTTTCGACTTGCTCATTTTCCCATCTTTCATGAGCAACCATCCATGCGCGTATACTTTGTGCGGCAGCGGAAGACCGAGCGCCATCAAGAAAATGGGCCAATAAATGGTGTGAAAACGGACAATTTCTTTGCCGACTAGGTGAACGTTTGCCGGCCAAAACTGCTCAAATGTCGCCTGCTCTTCCGGTTTATCGCTGCCGTATCCAATCGCAGTAATGTAGTTGGTCAATGCATCAAGCCAGACGTAGACCACATGTTTTGGATTGCTCTTGACGTGGATTCCCCAATGAAAGGAGGTCCGAGAAACGCACAAATCTTGCAAGCCGGGCTTGATGAAATTGTTAATCATCTCCTGCTTTCGCGACTCGGGTTGAATGAAGTCGGGATGTTGCTCGTAAAACTCCAGTAACTGGTCTACGTATTTGCTCATCCGAAAAAAGTAACTCTCTTCTTTGGTGAATTCTACTTCGCGGTGGCAGTCCGGGCATTTTCCATCCACCAACTCGCGCTCTAACCAAAACGATTCGCACGGAGTGCAATACCATCCTTCGTAGTCGGATAGATAGATGTCTCCTTGACGAATGAGGCGCTCAAACAACGCTTGAACGACCACCGTATGCCGTATTTCCGTCGTGCGAATAAAGCGGTCATAGGAAATGTCGAGACGTTCCCACAACTGCATAATCCAATCGATAATTCCTTGGAGAAACTCCAACGGTTCCTGACCCGCTTGCTCGGCGCTCGCTTGAATCTTTTGCCCATGTTCGTCTGTCCCGGTAAGAAACATCACGTCGAATCCACTGAGACGCTTGTAACGGGCCAGTGCATCCGCAGCCACGGTTGTATATGCATGGCCAATGTGAAGCTTGTTGCTCGGGTAATAAATCGGTGTAGTCACATAGAAAGTTTGTTTCGACGTCATCGCCCTATCCCTCTCTCCGTGAATGCGCAAAATAGATGTCAAAATGAGCGTTCAAAATGCGAGAAACAAAAAACTCACCCCTCCAAGTGTTGGGGCGAGCTCTGTCGCGGTACCACCCAAATTCGCATTGTCAAGCACCTGTTACAGCACCAGACCATGCCTTCGGCGAGCGTCGTTCGACGCTCTCTTCGATAACGGGAAGACCCGCACGAGCCTCGTGCACTGCGACCGGATACATCGCCCTACACTCGACCCGCAGCCTCCGAAACCATACTCCCCAATCGCTTGAACATCGGCTTCCACCATCCCGACTCGCTGTAGATCCGCGCCTTGGGTACCATTTCTTCACGGGCAGTCTGAAGTTTTCAAAGACACACTGAACACTTTGTCACGACCCATTTCGCTCGACAGCCCGAGTGTACCGAATTCTCTCGATGGAGTCAACGCGCCGCGACAGTGCCAATCGCTCAGCAGTTGCACTCTCCGTCCGGGTCGTCGAGTACGCCTATCGTTCTGCTCCATCCGAAATCATTGAGACAAAGTACACGCCTTGCCACCGGTGTCGAAAAATATTGCACGAAATACGTACCTCAGAGTTCCAACGCATATATTTTCCCCTTCAAAATTCGTTATAATCTAGTATATTCTTCTTCTGCAGAAAGGGGCCTCTATATCGTGAGGTTGGGTTCAAGACGATGAGCAGAATGCCTAGTCCGGAGACGATACAGGCAATCGTTCGCACACTGTCCAGTGAGTACCTTCTCGAATTAAGACGAAGCCTGCTGAGGTCTATTAAAGAAGAGCCCATGGCTCGTTTTCCTCGGCCACAGGCGATTGCCATGTTCCCTTTTTTAGAGAGTGAACTGGAGAGTCGTGGTGCCCTGGAAAATTTAGAAGATGATTTTGATGACTAGACTCGGTGACGCATTTTGACCAGCGCCTTCGCCAGCAACACGCGAAATTCGCCCATCGATGACCTCTTGTGCCTCTTTGGACAACCACAGCAATGGACACTCACATCCGAATCCCAACTGACGACAAAACTTGTTTTGCACGTGTCACAATGACCCACCGACTCTTCCCTCAGAACCAGAAGAACGGTGGGTGATTTGTGGACGAATGCCTCACTACGAATCATTGCCATTGCACTCAGCACACTTTGATACCGAAGTAATCCCCGTGCAGTGCACGGACCTACGTAGCCATACAAGGCGAAGGTACCGAGCAGAGGACACTAAAACGAAAACACACGGTTTCCAGATAGAGTTGCACACGGAATCAATCGTCCAATATCATGATCCATATATAGAAATATATGGTCTTTCAAAAAACCCTTACATAACCATTAAATGCGCATCGTGATCTAAGTCACGTTTTTATTGGTGATTGTGAACAATTTTAGATGCTTTCTCTTTTTTCTCAGCACAACAACTGTAAGGTCTTGCAAAAAACCTGAGATAAGGTATAGTAAAGTCAATTCAAGTTATTGCGCGGAGTAGAAAGACATCCCTAGCTGGGAATCGCGTGTGATTTGAAGTAAAGCAAAAGACATCATGGGTTACAGGAGAAGAAAAAAATTACACACAGGGGATGATACGCATGAAATCAACAGGCATTGTTCGCAAGGTGGATGAGTTAGGTCGAGTCGTCATTCCAATTGAGTTGCGCCGAACACTGGGTATTGGAGAAAAGGACGCCCTCGAGATTTACGTCGACGGAGACCGCATTATTTTGAAAAAATACGAACCTGCTTGCATTTTCTGCGGACAGGCTGACGAGATTATTCACTTCAAAGGCAAAAACATCTGCCCTTCTTGCATTGCAGAAATGCAAGCGTAAGAACGCACAGTAGATTGGGCCAGACCGACGTCTGGCCCATTTTTCATATCCGTTTCTTGGTTGCCCCGTCACTCAGGTTGCGACTTCTCATCGCCATCTTGGGCTGGTGACATGAAATCCTGCATAGTTTGCGTGTGCGTTGCGTCAAGTGCTGCTCTATACAGTACTTTTCGACTCATCGCATACTGCTTCGCTGCTAGCGCAGTGGCATCGCGCATGGAGAGTCCACCTGCTAGCATGCGCAACACTTCCTGCAACGCGAAATCAGCCCGCGCCTGCCCTTCCTGTTCTACCTGTGTCCGACTCTCCTCGTCGACGAACGGCGCAACGTCCGCAGTGTTCAACACAATCGCGTATTCGCCGCGGATGTCCTCAGATTCAAACTCTT
The DNA here is from genome assembly GCF_024706985.1 of Alicyclobacillus sp. SP_1. Lineage (GTDB taxonomy): Bacteria > Bacillota > Bacilli > Alicyclobacillales > Alicyclobacillaceae > Alicyclobacillus_I. The sequence continues at coordinate 45,344 of NZ_JAMCCX010000094.1, forward strand.
TTAACAACTCTTCTGAACTCCCACGCCAAACGGTCTCGTGCCGTTTCGTCAATTCCTTGCAAATCGACATGGACCGTCCCGGAAATACCTGCGCGATAGCTCGGAGCGTTGCCAGGAGTCGGTGAGGTGCTTCATAAAACACCACAGTCCCGTCATACATTTCATAGCTTCGCAATTCGTCCATCGCGGTAGCCGTTGATTTGGACAAAAAGCCATGGAATGCAAAGCGCTTCATAGGCAGGCCACTGATGATGAGAGCGGCCAACACAGCACTTGCTCCGGGAATGGGAACAACCGGAACGTTGGATGCGTGAGCTGCGGCAATCGCCACATCCCCAGGGTCTGAGACGCAGGGGGTGCCTGCGTCCGTGACCAGTGCGACCACTCCACCCCGCATCCACGTCTCCTGCAAAACGGGAACTTGACGAGTGGCGTTGTGTTCATGAAAGGAAATCAGTGATTTGGCGCGAATCTCGTAACGGGTCAGCAACTTTCTCGTTTGCCTGGTATCCTCTGCGGCTACCACATCCGCCTCTGCCAACGTCCTGAGCAGGCGGTGCGTCACGTCCTCCAAATTGCCAATCGGGGTACTACAAATATAGAGTTTGGCGCCTTCCTTAGAAAAACTTTGCAATCTCACGAAAGTGACGCGTCCTTTCGAAAACCGTGTCTCGGACAACCCTCTTCGTCAAGTCAATCCCAAAAACGACATACAGAAGAGGCACTCTCCATCGGTTCGCAAACTGCCATAATGCACGTGGCAAATGTGAAAGCCATCTTCGTAAATTCGCTTCAAATTCCGATGAGTTTCCGAGGAGTCCCCACTCACCGATGGGTCGCTTTGCAACAACCGCTCCTGCTCCCGCTGCAAGCGCTGATTTTCCTCTATTAAAACGAGAATTTGTTGCTTGAGCGACCCAAGTTCCACATAGAGTTCCCCTATCCGTTCTTCCATGTTGGCCACCTGAACAAACAGCGATGCTTTATCCATCGTTACGCTCCCGCAACCTAGACCGTGATGCCCTGGTCCTGATAAGAATCATTTTCGAACTTCAGACAGCACATCAGGCGACCACAGAGACCGGATATTTTCGAAGGATTGAGGGACAGGCTCTGGTCTTTTGCCATACGGATTGAAACCGGATCGAACTCACCCATCCACGTACTGCAGCACAACAACCGTCCGCACGGTCCAATTCCGCCAAGAATTTTGGCTTCATCACGCACCCCAATTTGACGCAATTCAATCCGGACGCGAAAGACGCTTGCCAAATCTTTCACTAACTGACGAAAATCCACGCGACCTTCGGCCGTAAAATAGAAAATGAGTTTATTGCGGTCAAAGGTGAATTCCGCATCCACCAACTTCATGTCGAGCTCATGCTGCAAAACTTTTTCGCGAAAAATGGCCATCGCTTCCCGCGCTTTCAACTCATTGTTGGCAACCGTCTCAGCATCCATTTCTCGGGCCTGGCGCAATACCGGCTTCAGCGGCAAGACGACTTCCGCCTCACTGACTTCCCGCCGCTCCACCACCACTTGCCCGTACTCGAGACCGCGAGCTGTTTCGACGATGACGTGCGACCCTTTATGGAGTTCGAAATTTCCTGGCTCAAAATAATATATTTTGCCCGCTGGCTTGAACCGCACGCCGACAATGCTATACACTTTCTCTCACCTCGCAGAGACGGATGCACATCCGCTCAAGATTTAGTTGGGGCACCACGTGTGCCCGGTGCCGCGTGAGTGTCTCTTGCACGATGTCCGCCGCACGCAACCAGACACTGAGAGGAAGCTTGTCTGTCGCTTGAAACTGCATCAGCAACGAGGGACTGCGCAACCGACGGTTGTCACCCACGGTCACATGAATCATGTCCCGCAACACCGCGAGAAGAACATGTAGTCCATCCGCGACATGAGCCGCAGAAAATATTCGGAGAAAGTCATCTGCCAAATTCAAAACGCGCGTCGGCTGTCGCACCCACGCCTGAACCCATTGTAGCACTCGGTCAAAATAAGCGATAATTAAATCCGTGGCATCTGTTCCAGATGTCTCCCCCGTCGTGGACGGAACCTCCGCAGACAACGCGGTCAGAGACCTCGCCACTGCAGCATCTTCAAATGCCAAGGACTCTCGATGTTGCATGGGATAGACAAAACAGCGCGACAAGAGCGTACCCATCACAGCACTCGAGGACCTCGCAGTCATAAGCGCCAGCACATTGGAGAGCGGTTCTTCCAAGCCCTTCAGCAATCGATTGCCCGCCACTGGCGTTATTTCGTCAAGATGCTGTAAGATATACACTCTATTTCCGCCATAATGTGATTTTCGGCTCAACCACGTCTGCAAAACCTCAATATCCGCTGTCTTCACTGGCCCGGTCTGCTGTTCCCCGACCCGATGAAAATCGGGATGTACTCCTGCCCGATACTGCCGACACGACTCACATTCCCCGCAGGGTGGCACAGCTCCAGTGCAGAGCAGGCCTTCGGCAAAGAGGCCTGCAAATTGAGACGTTAAATCTGTGGGTCCTGTCAGAAGTATCGCGTGCGGTAGGGTATTCTCTTGGAGCGCCCGAGCCAAACCTTCCAAAGCAGGGTACGTGTGAGCCCACTCGGTCAAGAAGGCCTGCAGACGCAGTTCACTTCCCTGTTCATCCACAGATTTCAACCCATCCTCAGGAAATATGCGCATATCTCTTTCGCCGTTCGCCGTCAAAACTGAAGAAACTGCTCTACATCCAACACAAAGAGCGTCGCGCCGCCCACTTGGACAGACACTGGATATGGAATGTAAGACTCCAATTGACTCCCCATAGGCGACATCGGCGTAACGACCTGCTCGCGTGCCCGACAACTCGACCGAATAATTTCCTGAATTTCGTCTACTTTATCGTCACTCGTACCAATGATAAACGTGGTGTTACCCGCATGCAAAAAGCCACCGGTGGAAGCCAACTTCGTCGCGCGGATACCCGCTTGAATCAAATTGTGGGCCAGTCTCGGACTGTCTTTGTCCTGCACCACTGCAACAATCATCTTCATGAAAATCGCGCCCCCTTCCCTAAATGTATAGAATTCGCGACCGTCTCCCAAATGTCCTGCTCCAACTCATCTGCCGAACGCGTGGCATCGAGTACGACCACACGCTCAGGATTGTCTTTCGCCAAGCGCAGAAACGCAGCACGCACGCGCTCGAAAAAAGCAACGCTTCGCTGTTCAATCCGATCCGCCGGCGCTCTTCCGCGCCCCGCCGCCGTGCGCAATTTCGACGTTTCCACAGGGAGATCGAACAAAAATGTCAAGTCTGGCAGCACTCCTTGAATCGCAAGTTCGTTCATCTCGCGAACTCGCTCCTCGCCAATCCCTAGACCCGCCCCTTGATAAGCAACCGATGCATCCACGTAACGATCGCAGACCACATGCCGTCCCTCGGCAAGCGCTTTGAGAATTACAGTTTCGACCAGTTGTGCCCGCGAAGCTGCATAAAGATACGCCTCAGCAATGGACGTCCAATCTGCGTCTTCGCGCAGCAACCACTCTCGAATGAGATTGCCGCCATCGGTTCCGCCTGGTTCCCGAGTGACAACGACTGCCCCCCCGGCCTTCTCCATGCGGCTGACCAACCTCGATATCTGCGTACTTTTGCCCGCACCGTCGAGCCCCTCAAACGTGATGAACATCACGGCAACCTCCTTGGCTTGGCCCCCGCCTCGCGCCTCGCCTACTCATTTTGTCCATCCATGTCAGTCAGCCAAGATACTCAATTCCAGTCCGGCCTGCCCGACTCTGCTACCAACCGGAATTCTGTCCAGTTCTGCAAGACAGATGAGCGCCTCCACGTGTCCCGGTTCAATGCGCTCACCTGGCAAAAGAATGGGGACACCCGGCGGGTAGGGCACGACCACGCGCGCCGCCAACTGACCCATCGCTTGGCGGGCCCTGCACCAGCGACGCTTCGTATGAGTGAGCGCGGCCGGCTTGCCGACGACCAAATTCACATGCCTTTCGGACACAAATCGAAGCGCATCCAGCAACTTCGCATCTCGCTGGTCGTTGGCTGGGCGCCAGACATCCAGAACCGCGCCAAGACGCTCCAACTCCCTCACACGAACGCTGTAGGGAAAGAGAAACAGCGCCCCGGACGGATCGACATACTCTACAAAAATTCCCTCGGCCTCCAACAACCTCTCCAGATGTAAGGCTGCAGCGGCGTTTCCTATGGGCCACCAGCGCCTGAGTCCGTCCATGCGCTCCGCATCACGAGACAAGCCATGCATCTCGTCAAACAACCCGAGGGTGGCAACGGCTCGCGATGCGATGACCGCTCCCTCGGTGCGCAACCAAGCCTGTGCGACGTCGAGCGAAGCTAAAAGCAGATAAGACGGACTCGTGGTGGTGAAGCGCAGCAATGCGTCTTCAACCGCCTCTTCCTCCACGCGCCGACCACTGACGTGGAGCCATGCAGTTTGACCCAATGCAGGCAAAGTTTTATGAACGCTCTGCACAACCAAATCTGCACCGTGAGAGACACTGTGCGGCGGCAACGACGAACAGAGGCCAAAATGCGGGCCATGAGCCTCGTCGACAATCAACGGACAGTCGAACTCGTGAGCTAGTTGGACCCAGTCTGCGACAGGCGCCACAATGCCTGCATAGACTGGCGACGTGATGACCACTGCCGCAATATCGGTATACCCCGCAAGCGCAACGCGCACAGAATCGACCGGGGGATGCAGCGCAAGCAAGCTTTCGCGGTCAAACCGTGAAGGGAACACCAGCGGCGTGGCTCCCGCCATTTCCACTCCGCGCCATACACTCCAATGAAATGGACCAACAAGGACCACTTTCTGTCTGCCCGGACGAACGACTGCATAGATACTAGCCATGATACACGCGCTCGATCCGTTGACCGAAAAGAAACACCGTCCGGACCCATAGTGTGTGGCTGCCAGTTGTTCCGATTCGGCAATGCACTCGGTCGCATGGTGCAAGTTGTCGAGTCCGGGCAGCTCCGTCATATCAAGACGGGCTGCCGGACCTAGCCAATCGGCAAACAAAGGCGGCAAATCGCGCCCGAGGTGATGTCCGGGAACGTGCAGAGGCTGGCGATTTTTCTGACTAAGCCGGATGAGGGCCTGTAAAATTGGAGTTTCCTCCAGTGATAAAATCCCCATGGATACTCCCTTAGAAAGACAAATTGTACATTCACGGTCATCATAACCTGCACGGCAAGAATCGCAAAGTCTAAGATAGCGCCGAAATCCAAATTTTCTTCATGCACTCTACATAAAGCGGATACTCCGGATCGTCCACCGAGGTGTGAACAATGGCTTGCTCGCAATCGATGCAGATAAACTCCCCACAAATTCGAATACCCTCCGGCTTGATGGAGTGGCAGACAATGCATTCCGTCGTATCCGTCCATTGCTGCACCAGACCGCACCACCCTTTCGCTGTTCAAGTCAATGGACACAAAGAATCCGGCGTGCCATCTCCTTTCTATCAGTCTGTCTAGTTTCGCAGTCTTCCATACGTCCTCTTCCACTAGTTTGACCATGGAGACGAGACGTTTTACACAAGCATCGGTTCGAGACAGTATCTTCATCTCCTGCTCCCAGTTCTACACGCTATGACCCTCAGGCAAGATTGGTTCAACAGTCGGAAATCGATTTGCTATAATGCAGTGACGGATTTGGAGGTGGACCTGACGAAAGCACCCAATGTTGCCCGTGGCGCATCCATCATGGTACTCTGCGTCGCTTTGGCGAAATTTCTTGGAATCATTTGGGTTGTTCCAGTCACCGCCTTGATTGGACAGGAAGGCCTCGGACTGTATTCCAATGCATACGCAGTGTTTACCATCTTTCAACAACTTGCTTTATCCGGATTCCCGTTGGCCATGAGCAAGCTCATCTCCGAGAGGATTGCCCACGAACGATTTGCAGAAGCTGAACAAATATACCAAGTCGCGATGCGGACCATCGTGCCTTTGGGTCTCTTGGCGTTCCTACTCATGTGGTTTGGTGCACCGTTATACAGCTATTTGACAGCCGTGGGCGACCCGACAGAAGCCGCCCGACTCCTAGTGCCGTCGTTTCACACTCTGGCGCTGGCACTCTTGTTCATCCCATTTATCAGTGGTTTTCGCGGCTATATGCAAGGATTTCAACAATTGGAGGCACCCGCTTACTCGCAGGCCATTGAGCAGATTTTTCGCGTAGTCGCGATGGTTGTTGGGGCGTATTTCGTCATCCGCGTGGAACATCGTTCCGTTGCTGCAGGCAGTGCGGCAGCAACGCTCGGCGCGGCGGTTGGAGCCGCCGCTGGCGCCCTCCTCCTAGCTTTCGCCATTATTCCCTTAAGGCGAGAATACCGCGTGTCCGTCCACGACTCACCGCTCCGTTATAGACAAGCTTTGCGGGTTCTCTATCAAGTAGCTCTGCCCATCTCGCTCGGTGGTCTAGTGGTGCCGATTTCCAATTTAGCTGACAGCTTTACCGTCCAAAACTTGTTGATGGCTGCCGGTCAAACTTACAAAGAAGCCACCGCCGGATATGGAATTTTAACGCGACAAGCGCTTTATCTGATTCAATTGCCGCTGTCTTTCGCCTACGCGATTGGCATTTCGGTGCTGCCCGCAATCTCAGCAGCGACAGCCAAAGGTGACCACAAGACACTTCAGCGCACCGTTCGATCGACCGTGCGCGGCATGTTCTTAATTAGCTTTCCAGCAGCAGCCGTACTCCTCATCTTGGCTCGTCCAATTTCCTCGAGTCTATACGGTAATTACGATGGAGCTCCGATTATTTCCGCAGTGTCATTTATGGCTATTTTTTCTAGCCTGGAGCTGATATCGACTTACATCCTGCAAGGTCTGGGGAAATTTTATCGCCCTGTGCGCAATATGTTTCTCGGGGTGGGCGTGAAGGTCGTGTTAAACGTGGTTCTCATCCTCAGCTTGCACAGTGTCATGGGGGCTGCCATTGCCACGACCATCGGATACATCTGTTCATCGGCACTCAATGTGCTGGCTGTGAAGAAATATGGAAATGTAAAAATGTCTCTTGGTCGTTACGCTCTCCGTTTTGCCACTCCGACCGTCGGTCTCTTGGCCGTTCTCTGGCTGTCGAAGACTGGAGTTCGCTGGTTCTTGAGCGAGTTGCTCGTACATTCGGTGCGGTTTGAGAATGTTACGGTTCTTATCATATCTGTGCTGGTAGGTGCCTGGTCTTACGTTTATTTCATTCTCAAGTTAGGCATTGTACGGGAAAAAGAACTGGAATCCCTGCCGGGCATTGGTCGCCGCCTGGCCAGCATTTCGCGGCGATTCTTTCCAGAAGTCTCTGCAAAATAGATCCGCGACAACTGGCCGTCCTTCGGTGCGTTCAAACGGGAAAGACCCACAATTTGAGGGCTATCAAGGCGGCTAGTCCAGGTATACCGAGAAAACCCGCGGTGAGGGCCGTGGCCGGATTAAACGGAAGGTGAAAATGAACGTAACTTCCAGCCCAGTTGATTACAAAAATTGACACACATCCAAAGACGACGGTCTTTACCAACATCCACATACCGCGCAGCGGGCTACGAAAAAATTGTGCCACAATAAGCAAAGCGAGAACGCCGCCACCAACCCACAACAAGATGGATTCCAATCTCATCCCTTACACCCCCTGTTCGCTTGCCAGCGACAGAATACCGTCCGCACTGCACTAATCTTCCTCAGCCCATTCAAAGCGAACACCAGACACAGACACCCCATACACTCGCGCCTGTTGAAGCAAATAGCGGAAGTGTTGTTCTGCCGCATCGAGACGGAACACCATGTGGTCAACCAAACGGGGGTCGCTCACTTCGTTAAATTGACGTTCGGCGTTGACCAAGTCGCGGTGAGAGTCGACAATCTCGCGAAACAGGCGCTCGCCGTCCAAAGTGCGAACCGTCGGTTCGTCAACTTGGGCTGCGGCTGTCTGACTTTTGCTAGGCTTGGAAGACTGGCGCAAACGAGGAGTTCTCAACAACAACGACCTCCCTTGTCTCGAATACTAGAGTATAGACAAGGGCGGCTTGGAATAGACCAGGGATTTCTGACTCAAGAAGCTCATAAAAGAATAAAAAACCTCAATCCCAGCAAAACGGCCAGGTCGAGGTGATGTGTGGCTTGAAAGATTTTTAAGTGCTATGAAACCATGCAAAAGTGGCCCAGATCAAAAAGGTGACGTGTTCCCGAGACTCAAAGCATTCGCCGTCCCTCGAGAGATTTGGCCAAGGTCACTTCGTCCGCATATTCCAAATCTCCACCTACTGGCAGACCGCGCGCAATGCGCGTCACGCGCACTTCAAATGGCTTGAGCAATTTCGACAAGTACATCGCCGTTGCTTCACCTTCGACGGTCGGATTGGTAGCGAGAATAATTTCCTCAACGGCACAGTCATTTTCCGCAATTCGCTCGAGCAACGGGCGAATTCTCAAATCATTCGGGCCAATTCCCTCCATCGGGGAAATCGCCCCGTGCAAGACGTGATAGTGGCCATGGTATTCGTGAGTGCGCTCCATGGCCATGACGTCTTTCGCATCTTGGACCACGCACAGTAAACGTGCATCACGCCGAGCATCCGAGCAGATGGAGCAAGGCGACCTCTCAGTGATGTTGCAGCACGTTGTGCATTCTGTCAGTTTGGTCTTGACATCATTCAACGCTGTAGCAAACGATTGGACGCTCTCGCTCGACATAGTCATGCAGTGAAACGCCAAACGGGCCGCCGTTTTCGGTCCAATTCCGGGCAGTTTCATGAATTCTTCCATCAATCGGTTGATTGGCTCTGGATATCCCCACATGCTTTAAAATAATCCTGGCATGTTCATGCCGCGCGTGTATTTTCCCATCTCTGCTTCCGACATTTCTTCTGCTTTTTGAAATGCATCTTGAATCGCCACCATGACCAAATCTTGGAGCATTTCAATCTCTTCAGGATTGACAACGTCCGGCAATATGGTAACAGACTCTACCTTCTTGTGCCCATTCATAACCACTGTCACAGCCCCGCCACCGGATGTCCCCGTCACCGTGCGGGCGCCTAGGGCTTCCTGTGCTTTAAGTAAGTCTTCCTGCATTTTCTTCGCTTGCTTCATCAACTGGTTCATGTTCTTCAACTCACGTCACTCCTCTGACGAATACTCCACCAAGTCTTTTCCAAACAGCGTCTCAACCGCATGAATCCACTCTTCTCCCCCATGCCGATCCTCCAAGCTCGTCGAGGTGGCCGAAGCGGAGGATGTCGACCAGTCATCCCAGTCTACTTGCAACAGCGCCAAAATGCTCATGGGCTGCCCCAAAACTTCTTCCAGCGCCGCCTCAATCGTACTTCGCTCGTCTGGTTTCATGACTGCATCTCGGTGAATCTTACTGGCAAACACGAATACCACCTGCGTAGTGGTCGCCAGAACAGGCTGTCCATACATCAGCCATGCATGCGTCTGGATGCGCCGCTGCCGCACTTCTGTCAAGAGACTTTCCCACTGTGCCTGAATCCGCTGCAAGGTACCAAGATCTGCGGCCTGGTGCAATTGGTCGAGAACTTCCTGCTTTCGATTCTTCGTTCCCATTGGAGCGCGCGCGGAGCGGTGCGCAGGCACGTCTGATGGAGCGGATGTCGAGACCTTCCGTTCGGCCGATCCCGCTCCCGCAGCTCCAACCGAACTCGCGCGCGCTTGGATGGCCGCTTCATTCGTCTTCTTGACAGCATCCATCGTCTTGACCGGCGCCACTGAAACTTTAGGCATGAGTTGCTCCCGGGCAATATCCAAAAAAGCCGTTTCCAACAACAAGCGAGGCTGTTCTGCGAAACGCAGTCCCGTATATGCATCGTTGAGCTTGGACAGAGCGTTCAGCACCCACTCCGTGCGAACGGCGGCCGCCAACGGTTCATACGGCAGAAATGTTGGCGGTAATTGCTGTCCCTGCTCCACGGTCAATTTGGCGATGAGGACATCGCGAAGCGCTTTGAGAATGTCTGCAACGATACGCGCTGCATCTTTCCCCGCTTCATAAAATTCTCCGAGCGTGTCCATGACTTCCAAAAGTTGTCCTTCGTGCAGACACTTTAGCAACGACATTTTTTTGGCAGGCTGTATGCCTCCCACGACCATGGCCACAACATTCGCATCCACATGAGCTTGCCCGTACGCAACGCACTGTTCCAAAAGTGACAGCGCATCCCGAAGACCTCCGTCAGCAATATCTGCCAACTGCCACAAAGCCTCTTCTGAGACTTCCCAGCCTTCCTCAGAAGCAATTGAGTGCATGCGCTCGACCATTGCACTCGGTTCGATGCGACGAAAGTCAAATCGTTGGCAACGTGACGCAATGGTTCCAGGTATTTTGTGCGGTTCGGTGGTTGCCAACACAAACAAGGCATGCTGTGGGGGCTCTTCCAACGTCTTGAGAAGCGCATTGAAAGCCTCTGAGGTCAACATGTGAACTTCATCAATAATGTAAACTTTCCGTTGTAGACTTGTGGGGGCGTAGTTCACTTTTTCCCGCAATGTCCGAATTTCATCCACGCCGCGATTAGACGCTGCGTCAATTTCTTCGACATCTACGTTCGATCCGTCCATAATCGTCCGACACGCTTGGCACTGATTGCACGGCTCCACACCGTCTGGCGAGAGGCAGTTGACGGCCTTAGACAATACTTTCGCTGCACTAGTCTTGCCTGTTCCGCGCGGTCCCGTGAACAGGTACGCATGGGCAACGTGACCCGATTGCAGCGCATTCTGAAGTGTGGTGCGAACATGCGCCTGTCCGACGATATCCTCGAAGCGTTGCGGCCTTCTTGTCCGATAGAGCGCCTGATAGCCCATGCCTAACTGCCCCCTCCTCGTGACTAAGGTATCACAGGGAAGAGTCAAGGACAATCAGCAAAGTCCAGACGGTCGTTGCGGGATTCGAGGCACACCATCGGAGACGGGCAGGCGAACAGAGAAGGTACAGCCAAAGCCTTTCGATGATACGCGGATGTCTCCGCCATGGTCCGCCACAATTCTCTGGCAGATAGGCAGCCCCAGCCCAGTACCCTTCTCTTTGGTGGTATAAAACGCATCAAAAATCTTATCCATTTGATAATACGGAATGCCCGGACCCGTATCGGCCACCAAAATCTCGCAGTAAGAGTCTGTACGGCGCAAAGAGATGGTCAACTGGCCTCCAGCGTCCATCGCTTCCATCGCATTTTCGGCCAGATGTTGGATGACACGACGAATCATTCGCACATCCACAAACAACCGCGCATGGTAATCGACATTCCAACGACAGTCAATTCCGCGAATTTCCGCCTCCAGTTCAATCGCGGACTGCAACGCTTGAATCAAATCAAGAGCAGTGCACGTCTCTGCGACGACTTTGCGCGGACGCGCGAGAAGGAGCAGTTCTTCCACCAACTCGTCCACTCTCTCGACTTCCATCAGCATCATCCGAGCGACGCTCTTGTCATCAGTATCTCCAGCACGAGCCGACCTCCGCTCCATCACTTGCAAAAAACCTTTAATGGTAGTAAGTGGGTTGCGCACTTCATGTGCAATGCCCGCCGCAACCTTCCCAATGACCGCAAGCTTTTCATCTCTCTGCATCTTCTGGTCGAGAACCCCAAAGTTCCCCAAGTCTTTCATTGTGACGTAAATGCCGAGGAACTTGCCGGATGCATCGTGTTCCGGAAACGAGTCCACCAACAAGTGCAAAAGCTCCCCATGCTGCTCCCAGGTAACAATGACATCCCGATAGGCACGGCGCTCACGAATCATTTCCGCGAGTAGGTGGTATTCTTCCGAGTCCGAGTGCAGACAGCGGCTAAGTGCAACGGGCGGAGCGAGTATCTCTGCATGGTCGAACAAACGACATGCCGCAACGTTATAGAAAACCAACTCTTCGCGCAGCGAGATGAACAGGACCGCCGCGTTGAGAAGATGTAAGGAAGGCGGAGGAACATCTGAAAACGGTTGTTTTGAGGCGGCCAAATAGGTCATGAAATAGCCTCCATCCAAAGTGAAAGTCCTTCTCTGAATGGACTATTAACCACGACCATGAGACATTCCTTCCACCAGACAAAAAGACAAGGATTTCGACACTGTGTGACACCTGTTCGCACATCGGACTCGTTCATAAGCGACGAATGTCTGCGCAAAAAAAGAGCCACATGCTTTCACCAAAAGCCGAACCAGGTACCCCTACATCACCCAGAAGGTCTCCCTTAGTGCTGCTTCCGTCAGGATCTGACACGGTTCGTGAGTTTCCGTCGCGTAGGACCCGGCTCAGCCTTTGGTGAAAAAATGCGGCTTAGACACTCATGCTTTTCGTAAAAAAGAAGCAGGGACAAGACGGGCAAACTTCGCCCGTCCGTGATGGCGGAGAGAGTGGGATTCGAACCCACGAGACCCTTACAGGCCTACTCGCTTTCGAGGCGAGCTCTTTCGACCACTCAGACATCTCTCCGCGGTCGCATCGTTTGACGAACTTCCTGAAAGAAGTTCTTCAGTACTATACCACACTCCTCCGCCAAAATGCCACCAGTGACAGCTGGATGATGGTTCCACCCGGGCGATTGATAGAGCTGAACTTGTGAGACGATGGCACCACCCTTGGTATCGACCGCACCATAGTACAAATGGTCAATCCGCGCCTGCAAAATCGCCCCAGCGCACATTGCGCAAGGCTCGAGCGTGACGTACATCTGACAATCAAACAGGCGCCACCCACCTCTTCGCAGAGCCGCCTGCCGCAATGCAATGAGTTCTGCGTGCGCAGTGGGGTCTCGCCACGTCTCTCGAAAGTTATGTGCACGACTGAGCACTTCATCGCCCTGCATGACCACTGCTCCAATGGGCACCTCGCCGAGTCTGGCGCCGCGCATGGCCTCCTCAAGCGCAAGGCGCATCCCAAATTCGGGAGACCACTCGGCCTCTCGGTCGGATTCCAAGTCAGTCCATACGGTCACTTCGATGTACCCTGATGGCGTGGATTCTGCTGAACTTTGGTCAGGGCCACCGCGAGCTCTCGGACAATGTCCATTTGCAATTGGGAATTCATGTACTGTGCTTTGACATAAGCTTGTCCTCGGTCGGTCGAAACGTACCGAGAAGGCAGCTGATTGAGTGCGATGGCCATAATGTCATCGCGACACTGCTCACACGCGCACGGCATTCTCGACTCCCACTCATGTTCCTCCAGCGTATGACGAACCAACAATTCTGTCACATTAACCAACATAACCAAGCCCCCCCAGCCGCGCCAATATCCGTCGTCCCATGCATAAGATGCGAAGAGTCTTGTTGAAGGAGGAGTACCGATGGAAAACGGTCATCTTGACGAACAGCGAAAATTTATAGACAAATGGCAGATGCATATTCTACTTTCTCGGCACACAGTACCCGACCTTCACCTGCCATACACTGCACTTTGGAGCAAAGAGGCATTGCACTCCTTCTGTGAACACTATCGTTGTCTATACATTAAGCCGACAGACACGTGGGGCGGCCAGGCCATCGCGCGCATCCAACAGGTGCAAGGGCATTGGATTGTAAAATCGCCCTCTGATGAACCCATCCTCTTGTCTTCAGTTGAAGAAATTTGGAATGTGTTGAATCCACGCTATCAAACCAAGACCATTATACAGCAGTGTGCACCGGTCGCTTCCTGGATGGGTCGACCGCTCGACATCCGCGCACTGCTCCAGCGAGACGAGTCCGACCGATGGATTTGGAGTGGTATGTTGGTACGAATCGGCGGTGAAAACAGTGTTGTCTCGAACGTTCAAGTAAGTTTTGGGAATGTTCAACCGCCCAATCAAATATTACCACACATTCTTAAAAGTCGCGCTCTCTATCCGCAAGTCGTCGAAAAAATTCAAACTATCTCATATGCTCTCTGCTCCAAATTGGACGAAATCCACTTTTTTGAGGAAGTCGGTATCGACTATGGCGTCGGCAGGCACGGCGACCTCTGGCTCTTTGAGGTCAATACCAACGATGCGCTCGGTGGACCAAGTCACGAACTGTTCGCACAGTTGCAGGACAGGCGCCTCTATGACGAAATCGAAGCACGCTGGCGGAGTCGACAAATGAATGTCGCTCGAGAACTGTGGAAAGACCTGTTTCATTCGGCCGAAGCGGACAACACTTCCGATGCGTCTTCTTTGGGTGACTTGTGACGCTGTTTATAAAAGTGAGCCATCGCCATCGCCACCACCTCGCCATCCTCGTTGTAGGCAGTCGTATGGAAGACGATGATCGTCTTACTGTTTTGTACGACTTCTACGGCCGCTCGGATTTGTCCAGGCAGTCCAGGTTTGATGAAATCGACGTGAATATTAAGCGTGAACGCACGTTCGACTGTCGTGTCAATCAGGAATGCCGTCTCCGCCATCGCCGTGTCCAAAAAAGCGGTCATCAGTCCCCCGTGTAAAATGCCATAGCGATTGAGCAGCTCATCCGCGACGGTCATCTCAAATTCATATTGTCCATCTTCCAACTTACCAAGAGAACGGAATTTCATAATGGCCTGAATAAATGCCAGCGGTTTATGATAGGTTGCTTTTTTTGCTCGCACCAGACCAAGCACATGATGAAGCTCGTCTTCGGGCAGATGTTCTAGTTCCGACAACAGTTGGGACATGATGTTCGAATTCACAAGCGTTCTCCTCTCGCATCGGCGCAGGCCAGCCACTCGTCTATCCGTGCGACACACTTCTTCTTTGCCGTCATTTCGGACATGAGAAATCAGCAGACTGCCGCACTCTACTCCCCCATTCTACCGCAATGTCTTTAGGGTTCGTCAGAGCACATTCTCACATCGAACCGCTATGGCAAAGCGAACAGTTTGTCACATTCCAACCGCTCACTCCGTCTGATTTTACACGAGACTTCATTTGGCTGAGAAAAGAGGAGGGAGCGGGCACATGAAACGATTTCTCCGTTGGGCATGTCCAATTATGGCGATGAGCCTCCTCGTCAGCGCTTGTGCCACTGCCCCACAATACTCAGAACACGTCAATACCTTAGAAAATGCATCGCCTGTCCAGAATCAGCCGTTGCACTTCCATTCATCATTACTGCAGCCTCTGCATAAGACAGCAACCATCGAAGGTTTACCGATGCATCCATCTCCCGCCGTAACTCAGTTGGACTTTGTCACTCGCGCCGTCGGCTTTGCCATCAACGACAGAGGGGGATTAGAGGAATCTGTGGACGGCGGGCGGCACTTTCGCTTGCAAAACAAGATGCCCGGTCTGCCATTGCAATCTCTGTCGGCAGTCGGCTCCAAAACACTCTTTGCCGTGGCATCCACTGCAGACGAACAAAGCAGCCCCTCCGTCGCACAAAAGCTCTTATACAGCGAGGATAGCGGCGTCCATTGGACGACGCTCGCCAGCGTCAAGGAAAAGGCCAGTCCCACCGCTTTTCAAGTTCAACCTACCCTTCAAATCGTTTCGTCTGACCGTGGTTTTGCAACTTTCGCCGGCGAACTCTTGACGGGCCATCCCGTCAAGAGTCACTGGCACTCCATTGCCATTCCACACCATTGGGCCGTTTTGTCATCTTATTTTTTCAATGACCGTCAAGGCGTCATTCTCGCCACCCCGCGACTGCAAAAGAACCAGCCTCTCAGGAAAGTCAGCCTCTATCGAACAACCGATGGTGGACATGACTGGACATACATGCGCGCGTTTGGACGCTCAGCACACACGCTGGACAACGTCTTTCTTTGCGGCACCCCCAACGGTCAAGTTTGGGTACTCTTCCAAAGTCTCTACTCGATGTCTCTATGGATAGCGCACTCATCCGACGGAGGCATCGATTTTTCTCTACAAAAAGCACCATCCGTCGGTGCTATTCACCATGTCATACCCTCGACCGTGGACGTCACGTCGGCCGTAGCAGGAGCCCATGGACGTCTCTATATCACGACTGCGTCGGCACAGTCGGCTGGAGGAATTGCCGTCCTCAGCCAAGGCGGAAAGCAAGTGCTGTCTTCCGACGGATGGCGTTCCGGCTGGGAGATGACGGATATTGACAGGGTTGGAGTGCACGACTGGATGGCTACCGGAAACACCTTGCTAGGTGAGTCTCTCATCCTTCACGCGACCCATGCCACTGGCCCTTGGCAACAGCTTTCCCCGGCCATGACTCCAACTCGACAAATCGACTTTATCTCCGCAAATGTGGGTTTTGGGCTCGGTAACGCCATGGACCCGAATGCACTTTTGTCGACCGCCAACGGTGGTCAGACGTGGTCCGTCGTGACCACTTCAAGCGGTCCATATGCTCGTCAACCGTTTCATAAGATCGACACCGTCCGCTTCCTATCCCGCCAAATCGGTTGGATGGAAGTAGACACATGGACAGAGTCCAACAGAACGCCCAGCGTCTCCCTCTGGATGACACACACCGGAGGCGTGTCGTGGCAGCCCATATCGATGCAAATACTCCCTCATGCCATGCAACAAGAAGCGCAATCGGGTAACCTGTTATTTCTTCACAATGCACTCGAAGTTTTCTCTAAAAATCGGCTACTCCTTCAGATTGGCGGATTTCCGACGTATGAATTTCGCTTCAGCGACAACGGCGGGAAAACGACACATGCCTTCTTCACTGGCCGCAAAGCTCCAGCCAGTTGGGCGAGTGTCTCGTTTCCGCAGCCAGAAAACGGCTACCTGCTCACTACGACCAACCGGGACAACCTGCCGCGGGCTCAGCTGTATCAAATTCGGCCCAAAATGACTGCTACTCGGCTATATCGTTGGAAAAACGATGTTGCTGGAGAAGGACTGTCTTTCCCTCAGCCACAAATCGGATATGCTTTGCTCGCCAAACACCCCTTCTCCGAGCACCCGCTCTTTCTCTTGGAACGCACGACAGACGGCGGGCGCACGTGGTCAGTGGAAACGTTCCCGCCGACTGTGACATTCCCTCCCATTGCAAATCGAAATCATCCGGAGCTCCAGTTTATCAATCAAATGGACGGCTGGATTTTAACCAGCGACGGTATTTGGCGAACGACAGATGGCGGTATTCATTGGACTTTTCTAGGCGGTGCATAAGGTTAAGGACCCTCCGCGCACGCCCTTCTGTCCAACTGCATAGTGTGTCGAAGGGCCCATGGGCCAATGCACAGCCAGTCCGTTCGGCGTCTCAGAACGATGGGGGGAATTCACACGTGTGTGGAATTGCAGGTTGGGTGAACTGGTCGCGCGACTTATCGCACGAGGAAACTACCGTGCGCCCGATGGGAGAATCGCTCGCCGCGCGCGGCCCCGATGCCGCAGGCGTCTGGCTCAGTGAGCACTGTGCGTTTGCACATCGTCGACTCATCGTGGTCGATCCGGTCGGTGGCGCACAACCTATGACTCGCCGCTTCGGCGACCGCACCTTCTGCCTCGTCTACAACGGGGAACTCTACAATACAGACAGTCTGCGGCGTGATTTGATAGAGCGTGGATACGCGTTTCATTCTTACTCCGACACGGAGGTGGTCCTCGTCGCCTACGCGGCTTACGGACCAGCCGCCGTAGAACGTTTCAACGGCATTTTCGCTTTCGCCATCTGGGACCAGCAGGAGCAAACACTCTTTCTGGCCCGGGACCGGCTTGGCGTGAAGCCGCTCTTCTACAGTCCTGTCGATGGCGGCTGGTTGTTTGGTTCCGAAATAAAAGCCATTTTGGCCCATCCGCAAGCCTCCCACCAAGTCGATGCGGAAGGCCTCGCCGAAATCCTCGCCGTGGGTCCGGCGCGGACACCCGGACACGGCATTTTTCGCCACATTCATGAGCTTCGGGCAGGTCACACGGCGAGGATTTCGAAGTCAGGTTGTGCCCTCCATCCCTACTGGAAGCTCACAAGTTACGAGCACACGGAGGACGAAGAGACGACCGCACGCACGGTTCACGACCTAATGGTCGACACGGTCGAGCGGCAACTCGTCTCCGACGTACCAGTGGCCACTTTTCTTTCTGGCGGTCTTGACTCATCAGTGGTCTCTGCCATTGCCGCTCGGTATTTTCAGCGGGAAGGAAAGTCGCCTCTGCACACCTTTTCGATTGAATTCGCAAATATGGACCAGTTTTTTCAGGCCAATGAATTCCAGAAAAGTTTGGACGGCCCCTGGGCCCGCAAGGTAGCAGATTTTCTGTCCACGGTGCATCACTCCGAGATCTTCGATACGCCAGACCTTGCTAAGTACCTTCTTCTCACGTTGCCCGCACGCGACTTGCCTGGTATGGCAGACATCGACACTTCGCTCTTTTTGTTCTGCGAGCGGATCAAACAAAAGTTTACGGTCGCCCTGTCTGGTGAATCTGCAGATGAAGTATTCGGAGGGTATCCATGGTTTCATCGCCCGGAGTCACTACAGGCCAAAACTTTCCCCTGGGCGCTTCGGACGGCAGATAGAATGAGCATTCTTCATCCAGACACAATCGCCAAAACCCGACCTTACGAATACGTACAGAGCCGATATGCCGATGCGCTCGCCGAAGTGCCCCGATTGCCGGGAGAATCTGCCGAAGAAGCGCGCATTCGAGAAATCTCCTATCTCTCCATCACCCGCTTTTTACCTACTCTGTTGGACCGAAAAGACCGGATGAGTATGGGCACAGGGTTGGAGGTGCGCGTACCATTTTGCGACCACCGTTTGGTCGAATACGTGTTCAACATACCTTGGCATCAAAAGACGGCAGGGAATCAAGTGAAAGGCATTCTTCGCAAAGCTATGAAAGGTTATCTGCCGGACGACGCACTGGAGCGCAAAAAGAGCCCGTACCCTTCGACTCCACATCCCGACTACGTGGACTTAGTGAGGACCTCATTTCAAGACCGCATGTCGCAGCCTGACTCGCCGTTGCGCCCGCTCTTGAATATGGAAGCCATCTCCGACTGGGTGCAAGCAAGCTATCAAAAGTCAGAGCATCGACCATGGTTTGGTCAAATTATGGCCATTCCACAGATGTTTCACTATCTTATGGAAGTGGATGACTGGCTTCGCACGTATCGCGTGGAACTCGTTTGACCACACTTAGCACCGCTCTATCGGTAACGAGAGCGCCACAAATATTCGAATAGAAACTCCATCGCTTCGAGATGACGCCGCGCTGCGCCCGGCGTCTCTCCGAACGCGTAAATACCGTGGCGCACCACCAATACCCCCGGGCAATCTGCAGATGCAGCCGCATGGACCGCTTGTGCCAGTTGATGCAAGTCTGCGTGATTCGGCACAATTGGGACGCGAAGCACTGCGTCTTCCTGCCAGTGGCCGAGCGCTTTCAACAGCTCGTGCTGTCGAAACTCCACATATCCTTCGGACTCGCACAAATTCGACATCAGATTGTTGAACAGGGTATGCACGTGAATCACAGACCCGCAGTCCAACCTTTCATAGAGCTTCAAGTGAACCTCCGTCTCTGCAGATGGTACTCCTTCATCGGGGGACTCAACGCTCATGTGCTCGTCCACCACAATCACATCGGCTTCCTTCAAAGCCGTCTTATCCACGCCGCTTCGTGTCACCGCGAAGAAGAGCGAAGGACGGTTGGTGAGGCGTACGGACAAGTTGCCGCTGGTGGCTGGTAGCCAGCCCTTTCTCGAGCAGAATTCGGCCAATTCCAAAACTTGCTGTTTCGCGCGCACCCTATCCGACATATTGATGAACCTCCGCTTCCGAAGAACTCCATTCGCGAATGATGTCGTGGAACGTTTCAAAGGTGGTGTGCGAAATGCCTTCGTCCTTGAGTCGATCCGCTAAAATCCCCCGAGCAAAGACGTAATCAGCCAATCGAGCAGACTTGAGGTCGGTAATACCATCGCCGATGACCACCACCTTATATCCGGCAGCTCGGTTCTTGCGAAGAATCGCGGGCTTACAAAGGCCACACCCGCCGTTACATTCGTCATCGCACCCATAGGGCCAAACCACATCCAAAAATCCGTCGCGGGCACGCACGCGATTGCAGTATATGTCGATAAAAGAAGCTACTGGCATGAGGGCCGGACGAACAAAAAAGTCAAATCCGCCACTAACTACAGAAAATTTCCACGAATTTTTCATAGCGTAGTCAATAAGAGCAAAAACACCCGGCCTCAAAACCGTTCTCTCGCGCGCATAGCGCACCATATCCGGGTATTTGTCGGCAGGTATCAGGCGAAACATCTGCGTCACTCCGTCCCGCACCGTCATGTCTTGGCGTTGGATGGACTCAATCAAAGCACGACTTCCTTGTGGAGCAAACTCCAAGGATACAGCTGCCACCATATCGCGAATCGATATGGTGCCGTCAAAATCACACAAGATGGATACAGGCGCGTTCATCCTACCATACCCCATTTCGCAATGGCCCTGTGCAGGGGCTCGGACTGCAGAGCCGCGTCGGATAGCGATTGACCGTTTTCGAGCGCGTCTATGGCCGCTCGAAATGCCAATCCTCCCGCAGTTATTCCGTCGGGATGTCCATGAATCCCCCCGCCTGCTGCCAACAAAAAATCGCTTCCCAAATCACGATAAAGGTTCGGCAACATCCCTGGGTGCAATCCTGCAGACGGCGCTGGCATCACCGCACGATGCACCGCCGGACGCCGAAGAGCCTCAACAATCCTCGCACATTCGTCTTCGGCGAGCGTCACGCTACCGTAGCTCGACGGATATAACACAACGTCGGCACCCGCCATTCGCAGCAGGGAACCGAGCAGGATATGAGCAGAAATGCCTGTATCAACGGAAGCATACATGGCGCCCGAAACCGCAGGATGTGCAAAAATAGGGACGCATACATAACGGTCTTCAGCAATTTCCCGAAGCACGTCTAACCCGTAAGCAAATCCATTAAACAAGAGGGCGTCCGCTCCCAAATTGACGAGCCGTCTGGCACGAGCGAGCAAACCCGAGACAGGGCCCGAGAGATGGACTGCGTAGTGCGTGCGAACACCCGTATCTTCAAAGACTTCCATGGCCGCGCGCCGGAATGCTTGTACCCGCTGCTCTGGAGTCGCATTAGATTCATCAAAAAAAATCTCGTCGTCCTTTACAAAATCTACTTTACCAAGCGCTTGTGCTCTAAAGTTCTCCGTCAAATCCGCAAGAGATTGACCGATGCACGATTTAAAAATACTCATCACCAAAGGTCGAGAGGTAATACCCACCTGTTCTCGAAGGCCGAGAGACCCAAAGGACGGGCCTCGGAACTGACGCTGCAACTGCTCAGGAATGCTTAACTCAACGAGGCGAATGCGACCATCCATCGAGAGTTTCCCAAAAACTGTAGTGAGGATGGATGCTACAACAGGGGTAAAGTTGACAACAGGATACCCAATGGAGATTTCGGCGATAGCCAGTCCGTCTCCCAATCGACGCAAGACGGAGATGTGTTCCACTCGTCCTGCATGTTCCATCACTTGTGTCCGACGCAGTTCGGGAAGGTCTGTCCAACTGCCTACCGTGAGCCCAACAGCGATACCTTCCGCCAAAGAAGTGAGCTTGGCCTCCTGAGCCTCAACCCTATAAACCGCAACAACGTACTCCAACTTTGTATACCTCCCGTTGCCCTGTACGCGCATAGACCCCTCCTTCGCATTATAACGGAGTTCCCTCTAAATTTCTGCCAATTTTCACAATCTGGGCGAAGAAAGTACAAAGCGGATGGATAGGTCGCCATAGCGACTTATCCATCCGCTCCCGAAACGAATCGAGGTTGACTCTATTTACGCCACGCGCCGATGCGCAGACAATCTAGGCTTGCGCCAAGTAATTAAAGACCCGTCTATCACCCCGCGCAATGTCCGATAGAACACAATGGCAAAGCAGAACCACAGAATTCCAAGTTGCAAAACGCCAGCCACCTGAAAGAACACCGCATGCGTGAGGTGGGCAATGGCATACGTGCCAGTGGTGAAGCTACCAATGGGGAACACATAGCTCCACCAGCCGAGATTGAACGGAATTCCTTCACCATGTTTGCCCAAATGCATCAGAGTGTGCATGGACGATATGACAATCCACCATACTCCCACTCCCCACATGCTGATGGCAAAGAGCAGGCCCACAATATGCAACCCCGCTGCATAGGGCGCAAGAAGAGCAGGCATTTTAAAGGGTAGCGTGCTAAAGATAGCCATAGACATCCCAATGGGCCCAATTTCCACCCACAGACTCGGAACGACATCTCCGCTCAAACGGCGATGAAATACGAGTCGAGAATAGACCAATGCACTGACCATCAAGAAAAGGAAGAAGGTCATGCCGAACATCGCAATGATGACGAACAACACAGCCGCCTGCAGAGACGGACCACCCCACAGCGGAATGAGATTGGTTCCGGTCGCTGCTGCGACGATCGGCGGTACTACTGGAATCAGCCAACTTGCAAGCGCATCCTGAGGAGACACTTCATGTTTGGTAAACAGCAGGTAAGGAACGACAATCACAGTAAAAATGGAGACAGTCACACCTGCTACCCACAAGCCTTTGCTGATGTCGAAAGCGAGAGACGACGGAAGAAAGCGGGATCCGATAATAAAATAGGCGTTTCCGACCACATTGATACCCATCGCTAGAGCTCCGTAAAAGAGCGCTCTCGTCGGATGTGAGAAGTCAGCGAGAGCTTCGTCCGTATGCAGGATCCAACGGGCAGCCCACAAAGACAGTGCGACCACAAAGATGAGATTGACGAGAACAAAGAGAATTTCCCCCAAGCCGTGCTGGAAAGGAAAGTGCACTGGCGATGCATACGTCAATGCAGAAACGATGCCCACACCCATGACCGTAGTAAACCAGTTGACTCCAAATTGACGGGCAATTTTCAACGATATCACCTCGCGAAGAGTTGGTCCTGAACTGCCTCTATCATGCGCCGCGGTCTTAGATAAGTAAAATATTGATTATTGATAAGTTGTATAATAAATAATTATGATTGAGCCGCAGAGGGAGAATGTTTCTCCCTCTCTGTTCAAATCATCCTCTGCATCTTAACCGAGATGTCGTTTTAGTACGTGGGCAATCTCGACCAGTGCCTCCTTTGCAGGCGATAAAACAGAGTCCATGGAGAGAAATCCATGGATCATCCCCGGAAATCTCCGAACTTCTGCGACGACGCCTGCGCTCTGCAACTTCTCAGCATATGCCTCTCCCTCATCCCGAAGCGGGTCGTACTCTGCCGTCACAACGTAGGCGGGCGGCAAATGCGAGAAGTCTTTCGCCAACAAGGGCGATGCCATCGAATTTTTTGCGTCTTCAAGGTTTGGCAAGTAGTGATTTCGAAACCATATCATTGTATCGGCGTCGAGAAAATACCCATTCGCGTTCTCTCGTTTAGAAGCAGACTGCCCAACTAAATCGACCGACGGGTATAGAAGAAGTTGAAACACTGGAAGATGACCACCTCTGTCCCTCGACAGTTGGCAGACAACCGCAGACAGATTGCCACCTGCACTGTCTCCGCCAACCGCCGCCCGCGAGGCGTCCACATCAAGACGATTCGCGTGCTCCATGACCCATTGTGTTACGGCATAGCTTTCCTCAACCGGGTCAGGAAAAGGATACTCGGGTGCCAATCCATAGTCGACAGAGATGGTCACGCACCCTGCATGGTGAGTAAAACCACGGCATAAGTTGTCATATTGCTCGAGATCTCCGAATACCCATCCCCCGCCGTGGAAGAATATGAGGCAGGGGAATGGGCCTTCCCCCTTTGGATAATAGATGCGTATTGGCGTTTGTCGCTTAGCATAGACCGACCATACTTGGTCTTCTACACGTGCCACCGGGAGCCCGGGTACACGCATCATCTCGTAGGCGGCTGCTTGACCTTGCCGGACCTGCTCTGGTGTCAGGGAAGACATCGGCGGCAAATGTTGCTGTTGAATTTGTCGCAACATGGCTTCTACCTCTGGATGTAGCGGCACTGTTCTCCACCCTTTCGATACGCTATTTTGTTTCCAATGACCATTTTTCTCCAAAAAGTGATCAAAATCAAGTTTCTACAGACATCTTAGCGATTCATGGGGTCACGTAATGACGTGACTTCTCAGCCGAAAGACCGTATAATTTACGTGAAAAGATGGATGGAAAACGTTTTTCATAAGGAATAGACGCGCGTGACAAAGACAAGTTAATAGCGTGGATGGAGTCCAGGAGATACGCCACATTCTTTATGCTTTGGCATAGAGTTTGTGGCGTTTTTTTGAAAAGATTTTTCGAGGAGGTTGCAACACTGTGAGTGAACAAGACTCGTTGCATAGAACCGGATCGACCCTAGACGATGCTGCGTCTAAAAACCCATGGGATGTCCTGATTATCGGCGGAGGCATCACGGGCGCAGGCATCTTACTCGACGCAGTGCAGCGCGGACTGAAGGCCATCCTGATTGAAATGCAGGACTTTGCTGAAGGTACGTCCAGCCGCTCCACCAAACTAGTGCACGGCGGTCTGCGCTACCTGAAGCAGTTCGAGATAGGTTTGGTAGCAGAGGTGGGGAAAGAACGAAGGATTGTCTATGAGAATGCGCCTCATGTCACCACGCCAGAGTGGATGCTGTTACCTTTGCTTGAAGGCGGTTCGTACGGAGTCCTAGCCGCCTCTTTTGGCATCCGCCTGTATGATTACTTGGCAGGCGTAAAGCGAAGTGAGCGACGCCAAATGTTAAGCCGAGAACAGACCCTGCATCGCGAGCCGCTACTTCGCACAGAAGGTCTCAAAGGGGCCGGAACCTATGTGGAATACCGCACGGATGATGCTCGATTAACCTTGGAAATCATCAAAGAGGCGGTCGCCCGTGGCGGCACTGCACTCAACTACACCAAAGCGACGCGTTTACAGAAAGAGGACGGGCGCGTGATTGGAGTTGAGGCGCAAAGCACCTTACACAGGGAGACGATGACCACTCTTCTGGCGACTCGAATCATTAACGCGACCGGACCATGGGTAGACGTGTTGCGTGAAATGGACGGTTCGAAACAAGGAAAGACGCTCCATTGGACAAAGGGCGTGCATCTCGTGGTGGATGCTTCCAAGTTCCCGCTATCCCATCCTGTCTATTTTGACGTGCCCGATGGGCGCATGATCTTTGCCATCCCCCGGGACGGCAAAACTTATATTGGCACGACGGACACAGACTTTCATGCAGACCTATTGCATCCACGAATGACTGTCACGGACAGAGATTATTTACTCGACGCTGTACAGTTTATGTTTCCCAGCGTTGTTTTAAGTCAAAATGACGTTGAGTCTAGTTGGGCGGGAGTGCGCCCATTGATTCATGAAGCGGGTAAAAATCCATCAGAAATCTCGCGCAAAGATGAAGTCTTCGAGTCTCAAAGCGGCCTTATTACCATAGCGGGTGGCAAGCTCACCGGGTATCGCAAGATGGCAGAAAAAGTGGTGGACTTAGTCACAAAGCGACTGAGCGCCGTCCACCAAAAGTCATATCCCCCTTGTCAGACAGAGCATCTGCGACTGTCGGGAGGTCACTTTTCATCTTCTGCGCTGTTTGCATCGTTCATCCGCGAACAAACCGAAAGAGGTGTAGCTTTGGGCTTGTCCGCCGAAACTGCAGAAAAGTTAGTACGCCGTTACGGATCGAACATAACGGATGTGTTCTCTTACCTTGAACACGACCGACCTGAAGTAGCTCGGGACTTATCTCAAGAGGTCTATGCAACGCTCCAATACGGGATGGACCACGAGATGGTTTGCACGCCTTCCGACTACTTCGTTCGGCGGACAGCCAGCCTTTATTTTAATATTGCCTTTGTACGCGAGTGGATGACACCGGTCGCGGCGTATATGGCACAGCGACTGGGATGGACTGACGCGGAGCGGGATTGCATGGAGAAAGACTTACAAGTACATCTTGAGGAGGCGACCGTTCCCGTCTCTGCAGAGCACGCTCCATCAACACGGAACGAAGCAAAGGAACCCGTTCCCCTCGGGTAATGCCAATCGATTTAGCACATACTATCCACAGCATCCACAGCCGGACCATCCTTACAATCCGAAGAAAACTGGCACTTGCCAACAGAGTTATCCACATGTGAACAGGAGTTATTCACCGATAACTGTGGATAACTCTTGCAATCTCTCCTTCTTGACATATACCCCTATGGGTATATAATGGCGTTAGTCGCATCGCTGACGACGTTATCCTCACGCAAAGGATGCGCAAAATATATTCCCGTGTGGAAAGGATGGATTTTCTGATGTTGCAATGGATGCCCGTTGATTTGAAAGAACACATGGCTAAGGACAAGTCGCTCCAAATTATCGATGTGCGCGAGCCTGGAGAATTTGCCAGTGGACATATTCCTGGTGCCAAGAACATTCCGCTCGGGCAACTGCAGGAGCGGCACCGTGAAATCAATCCAGACAAGCCAGCCGTGATGGTGTGCCTGAGTGGTGGTAGAAGTAGTCGCGCTTGTGAATGGCTGGAATCAAAAAAGTACCACAAGATTTACAATTTACTGGGTGGGATGTCTAGATGGGACGGGAGCGTCGAATGATATGCTGCTAAAGTATTTCTACGATACAAAACTGGCGCAGGCTTCCTATTTGGTCGGTTGTCAAAAAACCGGTGAGGCTATCGTGGTCGATCCCGCTCGCGACATCACCCCTTACCTCGCCACTGCCAAGGCGGAAGGTCTGCGCATTGTCGGAGCAGCGGAGACGCACATCCATGCCGATTTCGTCTCGGGTGCGCGCGAGTTAGCAGAGCAGGGAGCAACGCTCTATTTGTCCGACGAAGGTGGAGAAGGTTGGCACTATGAATACGCTACACAGTACCACCATGTGCCCCTCAAGGACGGCAGCGTCTTTACAATTGGCAACATTAGATTTGAAGTTCTCCACACTCCAGGTCACACGCCAGAACACATTTCGTTTGTGGTGACCGATGGTGGAAACGCACAAACATCGCAACAGCCGCTCGGCATCTTTTCTGGGGACTTCGTCTTTGTCGGCGACGTCGGGCGCCCGGACTTGCTGGAGAAGGCTGCGGGTGTCAGCGGATCGACCAACATGCTGGCAAAAAAGATGTTTGAATCGCTTCAGCGGTTCAAAATGCTACCTGACTTCCTACAACTGTGGCCTGGTCACGGCGCAGGCAGCGCCTGCGGAAAAGCACTCGGCGCCATTCCGTCGAGCACCGTCGGCTACGAGAAGATGACGAATTGGGCACTGCAGACAGAGGACGAAGCGACCTTCGTGACCAACCTTCTGGCTGGTCAACCCGAGCCACCGCGGTATTTTGCCAAGATGAAGGAAATTAACCGGATGGGGCCAACTCTGTTGTCTTCCGTCGGCGTACCGGACCGCTCTTCAGTAGACTGGAAGACGGCCGTACATTGGGCATCCGAAGGGACCCTGCTTGATGTTCGCAAAGCAGTCGACTTTGCCTCGGCGCATATACGAGGCAGCATCAACATTCCGGCCAACAAGTCATTCGTCACCTGGGCCGGATGGTTGTTGCCGTACGACCAACCCATTTACTTGCTCGCAGAGGAATCGACGGTAGAAGCCATCCTCCACGACCTGTCCTCTATCGGGCTGGACAATGTGGCCGGAATTATGGACAGTTCTGTTGTTGATGCTGCGCCCCCCGATTCGGACAACATCAGCAGTTATCAGAACGTGTCTGTGGAGGAAGCCCGGGACCGCATTGCGTCTGGTGCGGTACACCTTGTGGACGTGCGCAATTTGTCGGAATGGCAGGCAGGTCATGTAGCCACGGCACATCATCATATGCTCGGCGAACTACTCGCACATGTGGGAGAACTGCCGCGCAACAAGCCCATTTTACTGCAGTGCCAAACTGGCGGTCGATCCGCCATCGCGTCGAGTCTACTGACCGCCCACGGTTTTTCTGACGTGGAGAACTTGGCAGGTGGCTATGAAGCTTGGCGCATGTCGGAGCAAAAAGCCGCTATGGCCTCCTCCGTTTCATAATCACAGTCTGTCCATGACACTTTGCGCAAAGAGCGCCAGCAAGCCATTCGTCGGCGCTGGCGCTCTTCTCCATCTCCACTACCTGGTGCCCGTCCCCATGTTCGTCATTCTGACATAAAGTGTCGCTTTTTGTACCTGTTACAGAACTGCTAATGGTGCTACTGTTATCTCATCCGGAACTACCGGTGCACAACGTACATCCACCGTTGGAGCAGAACCAAATGCTTGTCGTTGGGAGCCTTGTGAATTTGTTCACAAATTATACACAGCACTTTGTGAATCGATTCACAAAAAGTTCTTTGATTCTATGCTGAACTCTGAAGGAGGCGGTGCACCGTGACGGTGCTACTAGCGCGCTGGCAATTCGCTGTGACAACCATTTATCACTTTTTGTTCGTCCCACTGACCATCGGTTTGGTATTCCTCATCGCAATCTTAGAGACAATGTACTATTTTCAAAAAGATGACCGTTACAAACAGTTGGCTAAATTTTGGGCAAAATTGTTACTCATTAACTTTTCCGTCGGCGTGGTTACAGGGATTTTCCAGGAGTTTCAATTTGGGATGAATTGGTCCTCTTACTCTCGTTTTGTTGGAGACGTCTTCGGTGCACCACTTGCTATTGAAGCACTTGCGGCATTTTTCCTTGAATCAACTTTTCTTGGGATTTGGCTGTTTGGCTGGGAGCGCATTCCACGTGGACTGCACGCGATTTCCATCTGGATGGTCGCACTCGGCACCACACTGTCTGCATTTTGGATTTTGTCCGCCAATGCTTTTATGCAGGAACCGGTCGGGTACACCATTCGCAACGGTCATGCGGAAATGAGTTCGTTCGGGGCACTCTTGACAAACCCTCAGTTATGGGATGAATTCCCACACACGTGGCTTGCTGCCATCGCTACCGGGTCGTTTTTCATGGCTGGCATCAGCGCGTGGTACGTCTATCGGCGTTACCACACAGAACTGTTTCAACTGACGTTGCGACTGGGAATGACATTTGGCCTAGTCTCCAGTACCTTGGTCGCATTCGTAGGCGACAAGATGGCGAAGCACTTAGTCAAAGCGCAGCCCATGAAAATGGCCGCTGCCGAAGCTCTCTGGCACACCAGTCCCTTGCATGCGCCGTGGAAGCTGGTTGCGGGCATTGACAGAGCCACACACTCTAACACCTTTGCCATCAAAATACCGTATCTGCTGAGCATTCTTTCGTACAACCGCCTGAGTGGTAGAGTGACGGGAATGGATGAATTGCAGCATCAATTTGTTCAGAAATACGGTCCGGGAAACTACATTCCCCCGGTCGATCTGACCTTTTGGAGTTTCCGCATTATGGTCGGCGCAGGCATGTTGATGATTTTTCTATCATTGCTTGGCATGTGGTTCATTCTCCGCAATCGGGAAGTGGAGCGCCGCTGGTTTTTGCGCATTCTTCCCTTCGCGATGATTCTTCCTTACCTGGGCAATACCTTTGGCTGGATTATGACCGAAGTGGGTCGGCAGCCGTGGGTCGTGTATGGGTTATTAAAGACCGATGTGGCGAACTCTCCGAACGTCAGCAGCGGGATGATTCTCTTTACGCTGATTGGTTTCGCCATCGTTTACGTGGCCATGGCGGTAGTGGCCATCTTCTTGGCCCTGCGCACCATTCGTCAAGGCGTAGAACCTCACGAAGAAGTATCGATGACGAGTGACATATCTCTCGGATTGTAAATGCCATATCTCCAGGAGGCGATAGACGCATGCTAAACACGGTCTGGTTTGTGATGATTGCAGTTTTATTCACAGGTTTCTTCGTACTGGAAGGATTTGATTTTGGTGTTGGCATTCTCGCACCGTTCCTTGGTAAAACCGATACCGAGCGAAGACTGCTCATCAACACCATCGGCCCGTTTTGGGACGGCAACGAGGTCTGGTTTGTGGCGGCCGGTGGCGCGATGTTCGCGGCATTTCCAAATTGGTACGCCACGCTCTTTAGCGGTTTTTACATCGCACTCTTCCTACTCGTGTTAGCCCTTATCTTACGCGGAGTAGGATTTGAATTTCGCAGCAAAGTAGCGCACGCCAAATGGCGGACTTTCTGGGATTGGGCTATTTTCTCTGGAAGTGTCTTCCCTCCCATGCTCTGGGGTGTGGCGCTCGCAAACATGATGAAAGGTATTCCCATCAACGCACAAATGCAAGACGTGGGCACTTTTTGGCAACTGCTCAGCCCGTACAGCATTGCCGGCGGATTGGCGATGACGCTTCTCTTCATGTTACACGGTGCCATCTTCCTAACCCTCCGCACGCACGATGACATCCGCGTGCGAGCCCGAAGCATCGCTCGAAAAGTAGGAGTTTGGACGACCATCATGATGTTTGTGTTCATCATCCTGAGTTACTTCTACACCAACATGTTCACTAAGGAGGGCATTGTCCCAGGACCGACCCCGGTGCTGGCAGGCTTTACTCTTGTGTCCCTACCCTTTTTGATTCGCTACGAGAAGGATGGTTGGGCCTTTCTAATGAGCACGTTCACGGTCATTTTATCCAGCGCGACGGTGTTTCTCGACTTGTTTCCGCGCGTCATGGTCTCCTCGCTCAATCCGGCTTGGAGTCTAACCATCTACAATGCGGCGGCCAATTCGTACTCACTCAAAGTCATGACCATTTGTGCTCTGACGCTGTTGCCCTTCGTGCTCGCATATCAAGCATGGACTTTTTGGATTTTCCGCAAGCGCCTGTCTATCCATGACGAACTCGACTACTGAGGTGTGCCATGAGCATCCAATCCCGTTTAATGCGCGAAGTTCCTGCTGCGAAATCCATTACGGTCGTGGCCACGGTGTTGGGCCTCTGCAGCGGCCTTACGCTCATCTGGCAAGCGGAAGCACTGACTCAGTTGATTGCTGGAGTATTTCTCGGCCACTCTTCTCTTCCAGAGGAGTGGCATCACGCGGAGTCATTTCTCGTCGCACTCGGCGTGCGCTCCGCGTTGATTGCACTGTCCGGCATATTCGCCAGTCGACAAGCTGCCAAGGCAAAAGCCGCACTGCGCTCGGCATGGATGCGACAAACGCTCTATCGTCGCAAAGCTCGGACGAGCGACGATGCAACAGGCGACATGGTGACTGCAGCCGTCATCGGCGTAGACCGACTGGAGACCTACCTCTCCAGATACTTGCCTCAAGCGGCGTCGGCTGCTGTCATTCCGGCTGTTCTCTGGTTATTCATCGTTCGCTTGGACTGGATTTCCGCGCTGTTGCTCGCCATTGCAGCACCACTGCTCGTCTTTTTCCTGATTCTCGTCGGGAAGGGTGCCAACGCGGCTGCAGAGAAGCAATGGTCGATTCTTGGACAGTTGTCGGCTCGCCTCTTAGAGAGAATTGAGGGCCTGCAAATTTTGGTTTTGTTTCATCGTGAAGCGGACGCGGCGCACGGGTTGCGTCGCTTAGGCGAACAGCACCGGCGCGCAACCATGCAAACGCTGCGCATTGCCTTTCTCTCGTCGTTTGTTTTGGAGTTGTTCGCAACTCTAGGAACAGCAGGAGTGGCACTCGCCTTAGGGCTTCGCTTGACATCGGGGGCCATGATTTTCCCGACGGCATTTGCAGTCTTGTTGCTAACTCCAGAATTTTTTACACCAATCCGTGCACTCGGTAGCGAGTTTCACGCAGCACTTGACGGTCTGTCGGCGGCAGAGCAACTGTTTGCCACATTGGACGAAAGCTCCCCCGCGCAGGCCAGCGCTCCCGTAAAAGGTCGATTGGACGCCACGACCGATGTCGAGTTGCACGACGTTCATTTTCGCTATCCACTGCGCAGACCCGCGAACAGCGACTTGGTGGAGAAGTCCCGAGACATTCTCGACGGCGTTTCCATCTCGCTCCCAGCCGGTTCGAAAACGGCCATTGTCGGCCCTAGTGGCAGTGGCAAATCCACCCTCCTCTCAGTCCTGGCTGGTGAACTTCAGCCAGTCTCCGGAGATATCCAGGTTGGTCGAGAGGTGGTAGACTCGCTGACTCGTGCAGAGTGGCGAAGCCAAGTGACCTTGCTGCACCAACACCCGTATCTCTTTGCCGATACCATCGCGAACAATCTACGCATCGCCGCGATGGAGGCAAGCGACGCAGACCTTGAACGCGCATGCCAGGCTGTCGGTCTGACCGATTGGTTGAAGCGCCTTCCAGACGGCTTGCAAACGCCGATTGGCGATGGTGGGTGGCCAACGAGCGCGGGGGAGGCGCAGCGCATCGCCATCGCCAGAGCATTGCTTTGCAACACCCCCATCTGGCTACTGGACGAACCGACGGCACATTTGGATCCGATTACAGCACAGCAGATTCGACAGTTGCTTTTGAACACTTTCCATCGGCGGACGGTCGTGTGGGTGACCCATAACCAAGAGGAAACCATGACACTTGATGCCGTTTATACCCTAGAGAATGGGCAACTCAGCCAAGACATTGGTGGTACCACGGAGAGGAGACTGTTGTCGTGAGCTCCCCGAGCGTTGCATCCCAGAGACCAGCCACCCTTCTGCTTTGGAAATGGCTTCGTCCGTACACATGGCGCGCCATCTTCGCAGCCTTTTTGGCCTTGTTGACGTTTGCTTCGAATTTTGGACTGCTCGGAGTCAGCGGACTCCTCATCAGTAAAGCGGCGCTCCACCCGGCCAACATTCTGCTACTCTTTGTCCCACTGGTGGCCGTCCGCTTCTTTGGCTTGGCTCGGGCGGCATTTCGTTACGCCGAACGCTACGTGGAGCACGACTTCGCCTTTCGCGTACTCGTAGACATTCGCGACTGGCTCTACCGCACCCTCTCGGTCCGCGTGCCGCTGCTCCATCAAACCCATCAAGGCGGCGATGTATTGGCCGCTGCTGTCGATGACATCGACACGTTGCAATTTTTCTACATCCGCACTGTGGCCCCAGGTATGGCAGCCTTGGCGGGCATCGTCCTCGCCAGCCTGACCCTCGGATTTCTCCTTCCTGGCGCTGGTTGGACCGTTGCCGCAGGCCTCTCCATAGCTGGCTTTGGTCTACCCCTCATGTTATTTATCTATCGTCGGCGCCTTGGACGAACATCCCGCCAGAAGCGCGCGCAATTGTCCGCACTTTTGACGGACGCGGCACACGGACTCCGCGACATCCAGAATTTTGGCCGCGAAGAATGGTTCCAGTCCCGCTTGCAGGCACTCAGTGAGGACATTGCAGTCTGCGACATGCGCCTCGGTACCATAGAGGCAATAGCCCGCGCTGCATTTTCGGCGGGTCAAGGAGTGACCGTTTTTACCGTTGGCATCATGGGTGTGCGAGCCGTCCTCGACCAACACTATCCTGCGGTCGATTTGGCAATGGTCGTCCTGTTCACGATGGCTGCTTTCGAATCAGTCAGCCCTCTCTTCAGCGCTTTTGAACAAGCCGGCCAGACCCTCGCAGCATTACATCGGGTGCATCAACTCGGCGACATCCCGGCTCGGACGACGGTACCGAACCCCGCGACAGATGCTTCGTTCAAAGCAGGAACTGTGTCCGATCTCGCTCAACCAACCGAAGACAAGAAGCCACACCCCGTGGACCTCTCCCTGACCGACGTTTGTTTTCGCTACCCAAAATCGCGCGTAAATCAATTACAGCACATTGACCTCCATATCCCTGCTGGTAAAAAGGTGGCGATTGTCGGCGCGAGCGGCTGTGGAAAATCGACTTTACTGAAAGTCATTCTCGGACTTTGGCCTGCCACATCTGGACAGGTTACCAGAAATGGACACCTGTTAGAGGAGGTCCCAACTGAGACGTTGCGAGAGACGTTTGGTGTGGTAA
Source organism: Alicyclobacillus sp. SP_1 (assembly GCF_024706985.1). Lineage (GTDB taxonomy): Bacteria > Bacillota > Bacilli > Alicyclobacillales > Alicyclobacillaceae > Alicyclobacillus_I. Next base: position 79,121 of record NZ_JAMCCX010000094.1, read on the forward strand.
CGGAAGCGGATCGACTGTTTCGCCTGTCCATTGCCGACAACATTAGACTCGGACGGCCTGACGCAAGTTTGCAAGAAGTTCGCAATGCGGCCCGAATGGCCCACATTGACGACGCCATTGAGAGCCTGCCGGACGGATACGACACGGTGTTGACCGAAGGTGGACTGGATTTTTCGGGCGGGGAGCGGCAACGAATGGCGCTCGCTCGCGCCCTTCTGACGAAAGCACCCATTTTGATTTTCGATGAGCCGACTGCACATCTGGACGACCAAACTGAACGAGCATTCTATGCCACGCTGAAGGTGGCTAGTGCGGGCCGGTCGATACTCCTCGTGACCCATCGAGAACAGGGACTGAGAGATATGGACGAAATCCTCGTGATGGACAATGGTTCCATCGTAGAGCGCGGAACGTACACAGAACTGACCAAGTCGAACGGTTACTTCGCGAGGCTTTATGGACAATCGCCGATGCGGCGCTTATCATAAACTCACGTAATGCAAAGAGAAGGAGGTGTGGACGTTGGCGACGATCCGCGTGCAGAAGACTGGACTTAACCTTCAAGAAGAGGCAGACGTTCTCTCGTTTCTGGAAAGTAATGGAGTTTACTACCACCATTGGAATGTGACCAAGTTGCCTGATGACCTTTGCGGACAATTTCAACTGACCGACGAAGACAAACAGAAGGTACTGTCCTCGTTCGAGGAGGACATTCAGGCGCTGGCACAAGAGCGCGGTTACAAGTGGTGGGACGTCATTGCGCTGTCCGAAGCCACCCCAGACCTGCCCGCCTTACTAGCCAAGTTTGAGCAAGTGCATACTCATGCGGAGGATGAAGTGCGGGCGATTGTATCAGGCAGCGGCACGTTTATCATCAAGGGGCGGGACGGTGCATATTTCGATGTGCGTCTGTCTCCAGGAGATGTTATCTCGGTGCCGGAAGGCAATCCTCATTACTTCACCTTGACTGAAGAGAGGCAAGTTGTCGCTGTGCGTCTCTTCATTGAACCATCCGGCTGGGTATCGACCCCTTACGAAGAGAGCACTTTTTCCCCGGGTAGTTGACGCCCACATGAACCTGTTGTCGATACGGACAGACTGAGAAAACTTGGAACCCTCCGGACTTGAACCCGATGCGCCACCAACGGAAGACCTCATAGTCCTTGTCCATAGGGACGCAGACTTCTTCCCTTGGTGCGCGTCATTCGTTCTGCCGCTCTGAACGAGGAAGGGAGTAACTCGTCGCATGACCGAGCAAAAAACGCGCCAAGAAGCATTGTCGTTGCTGCATGAATACACACAGTCCGAATCACTGCTCCGGCATGCGTATGCCGTTGAGGCAGTTTGTCGCGCCTATGCAAGACAGTTTGGGGAGTCCGAAGAGTGGTACGGGCTGGCCGGACTGCTGCACGACTTCGACTATGAACGATATCCAACGCCAGAGGAGCATACGGTCGTCGGCGCCCGCATTTTGGAGGAACATGGATACCCACCGGAAGTCATTTATGCGATTCGCGCGCACGCAGACTATAATCACTTGGAACGCAACACACTGCTCGCCAAAGTTCTCTTTGCTGCCGATGAAGTGTCTGGATTTGTGATGGCTGTCACCATGGTTCGACCAACGAGAAACCTCGCGGAACTCGAAACGAAAAGCGTTCTGAAGAAACTTAAGGACAAGGCATTTGCACGCGGAGTTCATCGCGAAGATGTGTATCAAGGCGCCGCGGAATTGAACATCCCCCTTGAACAACACATCGATTTTGTCATTGAAGCGCTTCGCCCAATTGCCAAGGAACTGGGACTTGATGGGAGCGCAGCGGAATAGTTGAGCCAAATATCATACTGACGCTACAACTGCAACAGAGGCCAGCATTTTGGAAGAATGCTGGCCTCTGTTGCGGTTCATGGATTAATAAGCAGCGCCGTTCGCAGCGGCAGGAACAAACAGGAAGAACAACACAAAGATAATTAGGAACACAACTGCCCACCGGGTATACCCGCCAAATACGCCATACATGGAACAACATCTCCTTTTTCGTGGGATGATGTAATGTATGCCGAATTGTTCCCCAAGGGATGGGGCGAATGCCCGGAGAGATAAGCCCATCCAAAAAAGCGGCTCGTCTTCAGCCCAACTGTCCTGTTTCCTCTCATCCGTCCATACGCGTACACGAGCGGATATGCTCTGCGTTATCCGCGACAATTTCTTTCGCGAGCTGCACAATCTGCCGCACGCGAACGTCTGAAATTCGATACAACACATATTTTCCGTCTTGACGCGAGTTCACGTAGCCACACCACTTCAAACAAGCGAGTTGATTCGAGACCTGACTCTGAGTGGCTCCGAGCAACTCCACTAATTGTGTGACACTCTTCTCTCCATCCAAAAGCAACTCGACGATACGCAGGCGCGTAGGATTCGACAATCCGTGAAAAAACTTGGAGTATATTTCAATCTGATTGGTTGCTTCGTCTTTTGGCGTCACTAATGTGCTCTTCGACATCCTTCCCCCTCCTTCCCAACACGGCGAATCGAGTACAGATTTCGAAAGTCGTCGATAGTCGCACACACCATCGGCCGTTTTGTTTAGGCCGAAATCATGCTTTTAATCCATTGTCTATTACGCAGGTCCCTGGTGGGGTCCAACGTCCTCGTTCGCCATCTCTGCGGTGATGTCTACCTCGGCAATTTGTGGCACAAAGGGCCTACCTTCTCGTTCGCGTTCTGCCAGGAACCGCGCGGCCATCCGCTTACAGTCTGTCATGGCGTGGCCTTTGTTATGGCGCAACACTTGGCACATGGGAATTTCCGCACAAGTGGCAACATGCATTCCATCGGGCATTTGAAAAATCGAAATGTGTAGCTTCAAAGCGTCTTGGCCTCCTTTAATCTTAATATGATGGTACCCCTCCAGTGCGCTTGCGGCAAGATTCTAATCAGATTCAGTGAGCAATAAAATGTCAGCCTTCTGTAAATGGCACAGAGACAAGGTACGTTCCAACTCCACTTGAAGGCTTTCGAGGAAAGGCTTTACCTCCGCCTCAGAAACCGGATCCTCAAACTGCAACTGATGATTCAATAAGAGATGGATGGAACTAACGACCATTGGCCGCACACGCATCGGCTTTCCCAAAATACGATAGTTGGTATGGGCACAGATATGCAAAACTAACATTTGCAACAAATGGCGTTCCCGGTCTGTCCACGCATTGCCCGGGTCTGTCAATTGCAGGTGAATCGTTTGAATCATGGTTGAACTCCCTCTTGCAACGAAGTGGGAAAGACATCCGTCTCCCCCACTCGTCGCAGGCTCTACATTTCATTGTACAATGGAATGCGCCCGAGGAGTGCTAGTGAATGATGTGTACAATTCTTGAATGTGGAATTTGTCATGAAGCCCTGGCCATCACGAGGTTTCTTCGCATATTCCGGAATTTCTAGTGCATGCCTTTCTTGTTCTTTCGCCGCCCTTCTAAAATCCACTGATGCAAGGGAACCGCGTCTTCTTTCCCCTCGACATAATGTCCGTAGGGAGCCACATAAGCAACTTGCCAGCCTCGCCTTTGGCCTTCATCCAAAACTTGTGCTGGACTACCGTGCCCGGACACGGGATGTCCCTTGCCATCCGTGTCCACCACCCAGTAATTATTCGCAGGATGCTCTGGATTGGTGACACTCCATTCTCCCACATATGCGTTGATAATCGGCAAATCCTCGTCTCGGAAGTGAAAACCCAATTCAGACAGTGTCGTATGATGTTCTTCTGTACTCAACTCATCATCTCCAGTTCTAAGTTCCTATCTAGGGGCAGTATGATCCGTCCGTAGGAACATCATGCAGAAATCGTCCCCGTTGAGCGGCGATTCGACATTGAAATCTTGACCAAAACATGAGAGCATGGAACTCGCAAGTGAAAAGATGGGGGATAGATAATGACACCACACTCAACAGCTCCGACCACCCAGTGGACTTCGGTGGTGCTGAAGCGCAATCGAAAGCGACGATTGGAGGCTGGACATCCTTGGATATTTTCGTCCGAAATTGATGAAATCCAGGGACCCTTCGAATCAGGACAGTTAGTCCACATCCTCAATCATCAAAACCTCTACATGGCTACTGCTTATGCCAATCCATCTTCGCAAATTGTCTGCCGAATCCTCAGCTACAACGAGTTCGATGACATAGACCTGGAATTTTTCAAAACGCGCGTACGGCAGGCGAAAGCTCTACGCGAGCGATTGCTGGGGTCGGCAGAAGGCTACCGCCTTATCTACGGTGAAGCAGATTTTTTGCCGGGATTGGTTGTTGACCGATACAAAGATATTCTAGTGGCACAGATTTTGACTGCAGGCATGGAACGATTCAAAGAGTGGATTCTCGAAGCACTCGTTGAAGAGTGTCGGCCAACCGGGGTTTATTGGCGAAATGATGTCTCGGTTCGAAAATTGGAAGGACTTTCGCTCTATACAGAGGTCGCGTATGGAACGGTGCCCAAGCCAATACTCATCGTTGAAAACGGACTAAAGTTTGACATTGACGTATACAGCGGGCAAAAAACCGGTCATTTCTTTGACCAACGCGACAATCGCCGACTCATTCGTCCTTTCGTCGCACCTACGCACAGCGGACGCGGAGCTAAAATGTTGGAATGTTTTTGCCATACTGGAGCTTTCACCGCTCATGCGCTTGCTTATGGAGCAAACCATGTGACTGCGGTCGACATTTCACAGACGGCGTTAGACGCGGCACACCGTAATCTCGAGTTGAATGGCCTCGAGGACCGGGCCACGTTTATCTGTGCCAATGCGTTTGACTATTTACGAGAGTTAGAATCTGATGGAGAGAGATATGATGTCATTCTGCTTGACCCACCTGCTTTCGCAAAGTCAAAAAACGCAGTTGAGGGTGCTTTACGTGGATACAAGGACATCAACTTAAGAGCGCTGAGGTTACTTCATGAAGGAGGTTTTCTCATCACGGCGAGTTGTTCATCACATGTGACGGCAGAGATGTTTCAAGACACAGTGCTGGACGCAGCTGTCGATGCGCATCGATTGGTGCGCCTTATAGAATTTCGCGGGGCTGGTCCGGACCATCCAGAGTTGGCCGCTGCTCCGGAGAATAATTACCTCAAATTTGCAGTGTATGAAGTCCGGTCACGAGGTCCTAAAAAGGGACGGGGACGGTGACGGCATAAGCCGTCATCCATCCCCATCAGTCCGCGGCCCGCGAGGGCCTTGCAAAACCGTAAAGCCCTATAAACTTTTACGCCTGTCGGTCTTCGACTAATTTGTGCTCTTGCACAATGTGCGTATATTCATACCCGTGGGTACAATGTTCACAGTGAACACGAACCACCTGTTCGCCTACCGGCGCCTTCACGTGATTCAATTTCCCGCAACGCGGACATTCCGAGTCAAATTCCCAATGTTGGTGAAGAGTCATCGGCGTTCCCCCCATTCATTTCCCTTACCCATTCTACAACAAATCCAACCAATAAACGAGAGGAAATGAGGACCTCCATTTCCTTTGTATTGTGGATATGCTGTCCAAACTCGGATGAGAACTGCCGGACGCATAACATCGTCCAAATGACACACACTATCCATGCCGGATTACACAAATTCATCATGCGGCAATTTGGATGCGGATTGGAGGAGGGTGCAGATGAAAACCATAGCGGTGGAACAAGGATTGTCTCCTGTCAAACAGTATCTATGCTCCCAAGGGTGCGAGGTGGTGGATGTCCAAAACGACAATTCTTTGTCACAAGGGGCATCCGTCATGGTTGTGACTGGATCAGACAAAAATTTAATGGGAATGCAAAGCGTAACACAAAACATCCCCATCATCTCTGCCGATGGCCTGTCTCCCGAAGAAGTATACCAACGCGTCCAAAGCTACGTGTAGTCTCGTGCAGCAATATTCATCATGCTTGAAAGACTTCCAGAAAGACAATAGAAATTCCGTTTGTAGACACAAGTCCCTTCCCAGAGATTGCTCTGGAGAGGGACTTTTTCTTTGACAGCATCAAGATGAGGTAACGCGATTTCTCATGCTTCCGAATCTGCAAACTGCCAAGCGAGGCGAGCTGCACCGAGCATTCCAGCGCTCGACCCGAGTTCAGCCGCAACGATTCTACACCCATTGGCCACACGATGAAGGGCCGCCCGCGAAAATTCTACTCGGAGCGGGCCGAGCAACGCATCACCAGCATTGACTAAACCACCAGACACAACGATGGTGTCTGGATTGAGTGTGTTTGCCACCGTGCTGAGGCCTACGGCAAGCCAGTGAATCATGGTGGACAGGACCGTCTGTGCCGCTTGGTCCCCACTCTCCGCCAATTGAAAGACATCTTCTGCGCTGAGGGGTTCATCATGGCCCCGCGGAGACTGGAGTCCAGCCCTCACCCCGTCTCGGACGAGTGCTGTTGCGGAAGCCAAAGTCTCCAAACACCCGTAGTGTCCGCAGTTACACAATTCGCCATCCGGTTTAATCGAGATATGGCCAATTTCACCAGCCATCGTGGTCACCCCGCGATACACCCGACCATCTAGGACAATTCCGCCGCCAACCCCCGTGCCAAGAGTGACACAGAGCGCACTTTTTGCATTTTTACCGGCACCCTTCCATACCTCTCCAAGGGCAGCCAAGTTTGCATCGTTGTCGATCATCACAGGTAAGTCCAGCTCTGCTGTAACGAGATCGACAATCGGTACGTCCGTCCAATGTAAATTAACTGCCTGTTCGATGATTCCTTTAGGAACGTCCAAGAAGGCTGGAAGTCCAATCCCAACAGACGCCACATCTGCCTTATGAAGCCCAGCTTCTTTTAATAAATTTTCCAAACGATGGTGGAGCGTCTTTGCAAAAGCCTCCGGTCCCGCCTCCGCCTCGGTCGAATAAGAGACCGAAGCAACCACCCGACCATCTTTTGCAACAAGAGCCGCCTTTACGTTCGTTCCGCCCACGTCCACTCCAAGTACGATTGCACGACTCATGAATTCCCCTCATTTTCTCAATACAAAGTGGATGCATTACAAATAACTATTTTGCACCTTCTTCATTTGAACCCGGACCAGCATCTTTGTCCAATGACATTTTACCGCGCACAAAGACAGCATACGGACGTGGGCGGAGCCAAATGCATCTGGACCAAGTCCCCAGAGCGAGCCAGACTAGCGAAGACGCGATTGCATCTCTTGTTTATAAGCTTCCACTCCAGGCTGGTCGAACGGATTGACTCCCGCCAAATACCCACCTATCGCGCAAGCAAATTCAAAAAAGTACACCAGCTCTCCAAACACCTGCTCCTTGGGTCCCGACATCCGAACGACGACATTCGGCACACCCGCGTTGACGTGAGCGGCTACCACAGATTCCACCGCAACGTCTTGAAGTTCTTCGAACGTCTTACCAGCGAGATACTGACTTTGTTCATCCAAATCCTCTGGCAGTACAACCGTATTGATTTCGTCCGCAAAGTGGACATCCAGCACCGTCTCCATAAGAAATTTGCGGGAATCTTGAACGTACTGCCCCATGGAATGAAGGTCTGTCGTGTACTGTAACGTAGTTGGAAAAAGGCCAGTGCCATCTTTACCTTGGCTCTCACCAAACAATTGTTGCCACCATGCAGCAAAGTGTGCAACTTGAGGTTCGTAGGTCACCATCACTTCTGTCGTAAAACCCCGCATGTACAAGAAGTGGCGAAGCGCCGCATACATGAACGCCGGATTAGTCATAATCGGCGTGCTTCTCATCGCGTTATACGCGTCAGCGGCACTGGCCATCACTTCATCCACATCCAACCCGGCAATGGCCATCGGCAACAGTCCAACGGCTGTGAGAACCGAGTATCGCCCTCCAATGTCGCGCGGAATGGGTAACACAGAATATCCTTTGAGACGCGCAAAGGCATTCAGGGCTCCCTTGGATTCATCCGTAATGGCACAAATTCTCTCTTTGGAATTCTCGCCATACCGCTCTTCCAAATAATCTCTCAGAACGTGAAACGCCACTTGCGGTTCCAAAGTTCCGCCCGATTTCGATATTACGACCAGCGTGACCTCGTGGTCATCCAAATAACGCAACAAGTCTGTCATATACTGCGAACTCAACTGATTTCCCGCAAACAAAATTCGGTCCACGTCTTCAGGATAGGGGAAACTTGACCCCATCATCGACAGTGCTGCTCTCGCTCCCAAGTAACTCCCGCCAATTCCCACAACGACGGTAACATCTGACATTTGGCGAAATTGATTCGCAATGGTGAAAACTTGTTCCAAAAGGCGCTTGTGGTCTTCTGCGGGCCAATGCAACCATCCTTTATTGCCTTTATGTACATTCATGTCCCACAACAGTCGATGCGCCAATTCTAATTGTCCGATCATATTTTGCATATGGGTCTCTTGGAACCAATGATCAACTGGGGCCAATTGAAGCTGTAACACAATAAACATCCCCTTTGGCAAACATATTTTTTAGTGTAGCGTAACGGCTCCTTCAGGACAATGATCCAGAAAAGAGATAAAGCTCCTCAGCGCACGTCCGAGGAGCTCTCGTCGATTCTCACGGTCCGCCGTTCTCACCGTTCGAGACCCATACCGAGGCTTGTCTGCCAGTCGCAGCAGACACATGTGACATTCTGAACGCTCGGTTCGAAACACAGTGCTTTATCCAAAAACCTCTAAAAGAGTGCTCGCTAGTTGTCCTGGGTGCGTCAGTTGTAACGTCAACTCTGGATGAGGTTTCCGGATGTATCGATCAATATAAATGGTGGCTATGCCCAATTCTGTCGCGGGAGACATTTCATTTCGATAATGGTCCCCTACACTAGCCATTAAATTCAAAGGTACATCAAAGGATTTACTCCAACCGCGAAAAAGTTCGCGAATACGATGAGGTTTTTGCGACAGAAACGAGTGGTCTTCAAAGAGGTCGTCCAATTGAAGTTTTCGGAGTAGAGCCCGACTGTCCGGCTCGGGACTATTCGTAGCCAATACCAAATGCACGGAAAGTGACTTCATTCGAAGGAGGGCTTCTCTCAACCCCTTCATCGGCTTCATGGAGAACTGGTCCGAGGCCATGTGCTCTCGTGTCGTCAGAAATGCTTCTGCTAGTCCTTCCGGAGTAATCCCGTGATACAGTGCGAGTGCCGCATAGACACCCCATGGGTCGTCAACATGAATGAGTCTGCCCGCATCCACGCCTTCCGGAAGGTCCATCCCCTGTGCAAAGTAGCGACCGTTTCCCGCATCAAAGCTACCCCCAAACGCCAATTCCCCTTCCTGCCTCAAGGCTGCACCAGCCGTCGCCCGAAAACGCTGCTGCCGCTCGCCTGGCAGTCGATTCGCCAGTTCTTCGCCATAGACGTGAAAGTGATTTGTCTCCTCGTAGACAGTGCCGTCCAAATCAAATACATATAATCGACAATCTCTCAACCGCTGCCTGACCGCTTCCTGCACCACGTCATCCCCCTGAAGGTTGTCTCTGTGTACCACTTTCATCTCGTCACATTGTGCCAAAATACGCATTTGCGACCGCACCACGGAACCGAGTCACCAAATTCGTTCAGACGCTTCCAGAAAAATCCGCTTGTCTTATTCACGCACTGTGTTCACGCACTGTCAGTCCAGCGACGTGACATGAATCGTCTGCGGCTCCATACGCCATATTACCATCCTAGGTCAGTCCATTTCTCTCGGACAAGTTAAGATTTTGTAAAGCCTCTTTACAAAATCGTTACATGCCATGCACCATTTCCGCAGAATGCTTGTGCTATTCTGGACTCTGCGCAACGCGCGTGGGTGGAAAATTTCCATTCAGCTGTTCGAGGAGGGTGACTCTAGTTGTCCACACAATTCACATTGCACGGTGGGATTGACACCATTGGCGGTACGATTATCGCCGTGATGTGCGAAGGGCATCGCTTGATTTTTGATATGGGCCGAGTCCATCATGCCAAACTCCCTGCATTCGACGCCGTTCTTTTGCCGAGGAGCATCCGCGATTTGCAGCACAGCGGAAACGCACCGCAACTTCACGGAGTATTTCAAGGCGACGAAGAGTGGGATGGAAAGACGCTCTTAGCGCTTTCGCACAATCATCTTGACCATACAGGCTTGTTACCGTACGTTCAGCCACAGATACCCATTTTGGTGTCACCAGACACCCATCACATGATGACCGCACTAGACTTAGTGTCCGACGGATTTCGGAAACCATTAAACTACGAAGAAATCCCTTTCGGACAAGTGCGGGAGTTTGGTCCCTTTCGAATTCTCTTGACCCCGGTCGATCACGATACGCCAGGCGCATCAGCCATGCTTATTGAGACCCCCGACATGCGCATGGTCTATTCCGGCGACCTGCGGCTGCACGGGCTCCATCCAAACTGGACCGAAGACTTTGCCGCAATGGCCTCTGCCTTCAAACCAGATGTACTCTGGATTGAAGGAACGAGATCGCCCGCAGTCAACAATGACAATATCCTCAAAGAGCGAGACATAGAGCCTGCTCTGGTCGAAGGACTGCACACGGCCACTGGCGCTTATTTCACTTTCTATCCACGTCATCCAGAGCGCGTTCACAGCTTCTTGAACGCAGTCAAGGCGACATCTCGAACACTGGTATTGACCGCCGAGAGCGCGTACTTATTTGACGAATTTGAAGGCCCCACTGCGAGCGACACGTTTCTCCTTCTGTCTGACGATGAACAGACTTGGTCACCTGCACTGGCACAGCGTGTCAAGGAACGAGGGTGGAAGACCATTTCCAGCCGGGAATTGCACGGCCGCGACCGCGAATTTTTTGTACAATTGCCCTATCCGCTCCTTGGCTCTCTGATTGATATCAAGCCCGCTCAGGGCTCCAAATTTTTTCACATGAACGGCAACCCGCTTGGCCCCCATGAACTGGCCTGGGACAATTTACATCGATGGCTTCAGTATTTCGGAGTGGACTTCGTCTATACCGGATCGACCGGACACGGGTCGCGCAGCGACATCCATCAACTGATTTTACAGATCGATCCGCGCGTGGTCATGCCCATTCACTCACTCCAGCCACAGCGTATCGGCGTGAGCCACATTGCAAGAATTCTTCCCGTTTTAGGAAAGGCGTACACGCAAAGTGACCTGCAAACAGCCGGTTGTCCGACACAGGCGGAGTTGGACGCAGCCAATGCAGACTGACGCCTCGATAGCAACGGACCGTCTTACTCGCGTGTGACATAACTAAAGGGCAGAGAACGGTCCTCCGAAGAAAAATAACGAGCAGGATAAACACGGTCTATCAGCCCGTCCATCCTGCTCGTTTCGCCACTCTGCCTTCTGCACTATGCTTGGAGCGACTTCAACAAACTCTCCAATTTCATCGCAAGTCCCAAATTACCCTCGATTTTCAATTTGCCCATCATGAATGCCGTGGTTCCATTCAGGGAGCCGTCCATCATTTTGGAAAAATCCGAGGCAGAGATGTTGAGCGTGCAGTCCGCATCTTCAGCATTTCCTTCCGCGACCTCTGCTTTTTCCTCGCGAATTCGAATATAGAAATGTCCTCCGTCATCCCCCGACAAGTTCAACTGATAAACGGCGTCTTTTTGACCGGATGGAACTCCCTTTTTTGCAAGTCCAGACTGAACCGCAACATAAATTTCGTGAGCAGTAGCCATTTCCTCGCCTCCTTGATGAGATTCAGTGCACGAAACTCACTCCACCATTCACTATACCAGGAAAATGACATCGCATCATCCGTTCATCCGTTAATTTTTCGCGACTTCCTCCAAATCGCGCGAATTGCGCGTATAGTATGAGGTATAGACGAAGTGTCACGATGTCGTTTTCGCTCAACCTTTTCTCGAACAGCGAAGATATCGTGGCACAAACGACCACCTGGAGGTGACCCGAGTGAGTCTCCCCTTGACTGAAACCAGAGGAGAAACTGTGGAACGGAATTGGCCTTATGACGAAAGCGACATCGGTCAGACCGCGCTCTTTCCGCAATACCGTGCCGATTTACGTTCCCCGCATCCCACAGAACTAAACGCGTTTATCCAGGACAACATTGTAAAGGACTGGTCGTCTCTTACCTGGAAACAAGTTGGAAAGCCTTTCCGAGTGGTCAATTATGCGGAGGGGAAACGACGGTGGGAGGAGAAAAACGGAGACACGTTGCCAGTGCAAAAATCTTGGGAACTGTTCAATCAGTCCTTTCACACGTTATTCATGAAAGACGTTCCAACCGAGCGCAAACGGGTGATGACGGCCCTTCTCAAAAATGTCTCTCAGTTGCATTGGAAGCGGGCGGCGCGGGTGCTCGGCGAGTTGGAAGAGTTGACTCTCTGGAATACGGCGCACCGCATTCAAGATGCAATTTGGGATCCCAGGGGCAAGCGCGCACTCTTTCAGGGACTCGATATTGACAAGCCGCGCGTCCTGTTTCTTGGCGCAGCAGACGGTTATGAGGCCATGCAGCTTTACGCGATGTATCCCGGCGGCGAAGTCGTATTGGTGGACTATGATGATTTTTGCAGAACGGACCGATTTGGGAAATTCCCGGAGCAATATCCATTCTTGGGAGTAGACCCGAATACCGGCTCCCATAAAGTCTGGTACAAAGACCAAATGAACATCTCATTCATCACCGACGACATCCGCAATCTCCCGTTTGGTCGAGAATTTGACATCGTGGTCAGTGTCGGATTGATTGAGCACTTTCCGGATGAGCACAAAGCGGAGGCCATCGACTTTCACCGCCGCTTTCTCAAGCCGGATGGTTATGCCATTCTGACCACACCCAGGCTGCAGTGGAAATCGCGCCTCTTCTATCATGTCTTAGCAGAATGGATGAACTACACGTATCGCGAACTGATGACGGTCCAACAGATGGGCCTCTATCTGTACGAAAGTGGATTTGAAATTCTTCGTCACGGCACCATCAAAGCGCACAACGGCATTGTCGCCCGCATCCGCTGAGCAACCCGACCGTCACCTGTGTCGCCACCGCGCCACTCTTCGTCTGTCGACAGTATACCTCCGAACCTTCACGGGTTTCGCGCGGACTTTGTGCGCGAAGTTTCAGGCTGCTAACGCAGCACTACCTTGACGAGAGCCCGCGGACACAAGCCGCTGGCTATCTCGTCTCTTCGCCTCTCGGCAGGCGTTCCATCGGAAGCCGAATCAGATTTCGCAATGCATTCTCTTCCGTGGTGGACTGATAGTCGCAGTGTTCACAGTGGTAGTTCGGACCAGACGATTTCGATCCCGCTCCACACTGTGAGCACTGTCGTTCCAAAATGCGGGGGTCCATCTTGACGACGTCAATCCCTTTATCCGCAGCTTTGCGCAGTACCTGCATCTGTAAGTCAAAGTAGGTCCAGGCGCCTAAAAATGCCGAACCGCTCGACCGCAACGACAAGTCATCCATGCGAATTGAGGAGCATCCTAAGCGAACTGCCGTATCGACAATTCTCCTTGCATAGGTGTGATTGACTGTGGCTCGAAAGCGGCTCACTTTGTCTTCCAGCTCAGTTAATGGCTCAAGACGCTTTTTGCGCCCATGCCCCGTTCGTCCGGACCCACAAACGCGAATTTGCCGCTGCAGCCGACGGCGTTTAGACTCCATAGCCAGGTGATGCTGCTTGACGGCCGAACCCTCGATGACACAACTCCAGTCCGGTCGGTCACTGACCACCATGACCGCTCGATTCGGGTCCGCCATACGCACTCCAAGGACGCGAGAATCGTGAGGCAACTGGCTCGATTCGACCGCGTAGGTCAAGTTCAAAAACCATTTGTGTTTCGTCTCCTGATAAACGATGGAACTTTCCCGAATGGGTGTCTCCCCATTGATCCACTGTTCGAGAATGTGTCGAGCTAAATTTCGACCCGCATGAATTCTTACGGTATAGGTCGTACCCATCGCAGCGCGCTGCTCCTCGGTCCAATGTGGCAAAGAGCGCACCCACTGCTGACCGACTCGGCTGAGAAGACTTAGCTCCAACTCCACATGCCGGCCATGGTCGACAAAAGCACCGTGACGAATGCTCGCTTTGTGCAGCAGAATAGGATTCGTGTTGCGAAAACTCGGGAAAGACTGGCGTCCCGCCAAGACAGCCTGGCGCGACTGATGCCAGACACGCTCAGCCTGAGTCACAGTCGATGTCAAGTTCTTCGCATGGACAATCCCAAATTCGTCGGAGATAACCTGATAGAGCCACGTGCGAAACGGCTTATCCGTGGGTGCCACAGGCAAGAACTCCTGCTGGTAGCAGTATTGAACGACTCGATTTTTGAGTCGAAACGACTCCTGTTGAAGGGTCTTCAAAATGTACTGAAATATAGGCCATTCACAGGAGACGGGGCGAATGATTTCGTACTTCATCGACTTAATAATGGTTGGCACAGGCAACTCCTCGCATACGTCTTCTCGCCTCTAAGATTAGCATAAGTTGCCATGCTAATTGACATCATTTCAAAAAGAAAATGCTCATCCAAACAAAAATAGTTTTGCTATTCAAGAAAAATAGTTGACCTCATTCGCCAAAGTCCAGTATACTTTCGCCAGACGCTGTCAAAAAACGCCGAACCCCGCTGGCGTCCGGGGATGGGGGATATTCATTTTGGGGCGAATCCTATTCTTGGCAGTTTAGCGGTTTTGCGCGAAACGCGCAAGACGCGAGCGGCACAAGATTAAGTAGGGAACTCACCAGCTGCTTGCCCGAGCCCGTCAACTAACCTCGTAGGCGAACAAGGAGCTCATCAGTGAAGAAGTCTGTCTCATTCGCCATGTCGGTCGCTTTGTTCGCCGGGTTGAACACTTCTGTAGCGTTGGCGGACACCCTGCACTATCGTGTCGAGTCCGGAAACTCTCTTTATCAGATTGCAGAAGAATATCACACCTCCGTCGTCAACTTGAAGACGTGGAACCACCTCGACAGCAACTTAATTGACGTTGGTCAAGAGTTGGTTGTACATGCAGACACGAACACCCAGTCGTCACAAGGAAGCACGGTCACGGTAGAACCTGGGGACAGCATTTGGTCCATCAGCCAGGCACATGGAGTGACAATGGCGGAATTAGAGCGCTGGAATGGATTGAACAACGACAGTATCCTACATACAGGGCAAAAGCTTCGCCTTTACGGCACGAGCGGCTCGATGGTGCTCAGTGCTCGCGGAGACAGCCCGGCCAGCGCTCAACTTACAAATGCCGTTCTCGGGGAACGAATTGCAGAATTCTCCAAACAATTCGAAGGTTATCCGTATGTGTGGGCAGGGACCAGCCCTAGTGGATTTGATTGCTCGGGTCTTGTCTACTTTGTCTATCTCCATTTTGGCATGAATTTGGGAGAGTCGAGTTACACTCAGTTTAACGAAGGTACGCACGTAGCCGAGTCGGATTTACAACCGGGGGACTTAGTGTTTTTTGATACGGACGGTGGCGGCGCTTCCCACGTTGGCATCTATCTCGGCAATGGGAGTTTCATCAGTGCGCAGACACCGCAGAGTGGCGTGCAAATTGCATCCCTCGACAACTCGTACTGGTCCAATCACTATGTCGGTGCCAGTCGAATCGTCTGAAGACTGCATCCTCTCTTAGGTTCGGATGTGGGCTAGTAAACGATTTCGCTGTTCAAGGAATCCATAGGGAACATTTAAGACACATTGCAGCGAGTCCATCTGCTCGTTTGTCCGTAAACATCACAGACGAGGCCAGATGGACCGCTCATTTGAACTTGCATACTACTATGCTTCTTGCGTATAGAAGCTCCCCAAAATGCTTTTCAAAGGCGTTACGAGAGTTGCTTTTAAGACCTCAGGCACTGTGCGAAAAGGTACACAAAAACCAGTTTCGTCTCTCGTCTCATGGTCGAATCTACTCTTCGACCGTGCCTCAAGCCTCATCGCGACTCCGTTTGGTCAATTGGCGATACGCTTGAAGAAAGGCAAACCAGTTGCGCCGTTCGCCATAATAACTCCGAATCAATTGGCGAAAGAGTACGTATTTCCCCTGATACGGGAACCAAGTGGGTTCCCGCAAATTCACACCCCTGTCCACCATCACCGCGGTTTGTCGACAGAACATGCGAATTCCATCGGCGCCATGCGAACGGCCTAGTCCACTCGACTTTTCTCCCCCAAACGGGAGATGCTGGTTGACAATGGTGATGACTACATCATTGATCAACACATTGCCTGTGACCAATTGGGATGCGACGCGTCGAGCTTTGCCGAGATTTTTGCTCCAGACGCTGGCACTCAAGCCGTAAAGACAGTCATTGGCGAGGCAAATGGCTTCCTCTTCCGTGTCAAACGGGAGAATTGGCAAGACTGGACCGAACGTCTCATCCTGCAAAAGTGGTCCGTCTGCACGTGCGCCAGTGACAACCATCGGCGGTATAAAATAGCCGTTCTCTAAGTTCCAGGCATCTGGACTCTGGCCCGTCTCAAGTTGTGCATGGTGCTCCAACGCATCGCGCACATGTCGGGAAACCACTTCCACTTGGCTCCGGGATGTCATCGATCCGATGTCGGCATCGGGCCCCCTTCCTTGAACCAATTGCTGCGTTCTGGCGCTGAGTGTTTCTACGAACCGTTCGTATGCGGCACGCTCTACATAAATCCGCTCGACCGACATACAGACCTGACCAGAATTCATGAATCCTCCCCACAATGCGGCCTCCACAGCTCGCTCCAACGGCGCGTCTGCAAAAACGATCATCGGGTCTTTACCGCCGAGCTCCAGGGTGGTAGGAATGAGTTCGCGCGCCGCAACAGCCGCAATCGATTGACCCGTTTGGACAGACCCCGTGAAAAAAATATAATCCGGATGACCTTCTACCAAGCTCGAGCCCAACTCTCGCCCACCGTGAGCCACTTGCAAAACGTGCTGAGGAAATTCTGCCGCTGCAAACACACTTTCGATGACTGTGCCGATGAGCGGCGTTATCTCCGAGGGTTTGAGAATGACCGTGTTGCCCGCGGCCAACGCGTTCAAAACTGGAATCACTGTCAGTTGGAACGGAAAGTTCCAAGGAGCGATGATGAGCACTACGCCGCGCGGATGATATTCCACGAAAGATGCCTTGCCTTTCAACAACAGCGGCGTGCGAACCTTCTGTGGCCGCAAAGAATCCGCAAGAGATTTCTCGACGTGAGATATGGCCTCCAAGACAGGCAACACTTCAGTCGTCAGCGCCTCGACTTGCGGTTTGCCCGTGCTATCGGAAATTTGCTGGGATACTGCGTCTAAATTTTGCACCAGGTGAAGGCGCAACTTCTTGAACCTGATGAGGCGCTCTTCCACGCTTGTCTTCGACCACTGAGCAAACTCCGTTCGGGCGGTTCGATACAGGTCGGCCACTGCCGCAACAGGGGTCTCTTCCACCTCTTGCAAACGTTCAAGCGTAGCCGGATTTGTGGCGGACATGCGAGCGGTCACAATTTTTCCCTCCAACCAGTCGTTTGGTCTTCTCAACATACCATGTCTGGGGTAATATTCAATACATGTTCTATTCAGAATCATACTAACCATTGGTGAAATGAATCGCGAGACACAGTGGTCTTGTCACGCGCATACCGGGAGGAATGTTCTCAATGATATCCAAATTGCATTTCTGCCGTCTCGGCATCTGCCGATGATGCCAACCTACACAGAGTACCGAGAACTGTTCGGTAAAATGCCGATGCCCTTTGCTTTTGTCAATCTCGATTTGTTTCAACAGAACGTGGAAGAAGTTGCCGCACGTGCTGCTGACAAGCAAATTCGCGTCGCCACGAAGTCGGTGCGCAGCGTTGCCATGCTTCGACATCTTAAAGCTAGTTCCCTGCCGCTCTCCGGTTGGATGTGTTTCACTGCTCAGGAAGCCTTGTATCTAGCAGAGCAAGGGTTTGACGAACTTCTCCTCGGCTATCCCATATGGCATCCAGACGCCATTCAATCCGTGGCGAGAGCCATCGGAGACGGTCGGAGAATTACTCTGATGTTAGACTCGGTCGATCACGTTCGTCACATCGCCAACATCGCAGAACAGGTCGGGGTACGCATTCCGGTCTGCATCGACATCGACATGTCCACGGAACACGTGGGATTTCACTTTGGAGTGAGGCGGTCGCCTGTCCGGGCGCCAGAAAGTGCGCTCACGGTTGCTAAAGAAATTCTTGCCTCACCGTGGTTAATTCTCGATGCCATCATGGGCTACGAAGCCCAAATTGCTGGCGTCATTGACAACTTCCCTGGGCAAGCACCCAAGAATGCCATTATTCGTGCGCTTAAGAGGCAGTCTATCCCGCGCATTGCGGAGCGGCGCGCCAAAGTCGTCGCTGAGATTGAAGCCCTCGGAGTAAACTTGCGCGTTGTCAACGGAGGCGGAACCGGCAGCATGGTCTCCACATGCTCAGAATCATGTGTCACTGAGGTGACGGTCGGTTCTGGATTTTACAGCCCCGGTTTGTTTGATCACTACCGTCAATTTCGCTTTCAGCCAGCTGCTGGATTCGCCGTTGAAATCGTACGTCGACCCGGGCCAAATCTGTACACCTGCGCGGGCGGCGGGTATATCGCCTCGGGAGCCGTTGGAGTGGAAAAATTACCTTTACCCTTTTTGCCGGAAGGTCTGCAACTGCTCCCATTAGAAGGTGCTGGAGAAGTTCAGACACCTCTGCGCTATGCGGGCAGCGAATTAAATTTGGGCTATCCTGTATTCTTTCGCCACAGCAAAGCAGGTGAGTTGTGCGAGCGATTTACGCACCTATATCTCGTCTCAGGAGGACAAGTAGTCGACAAAGTAACAACCTATCGGGGGGATGGCCAATGCTTTCTGTAGAGGATGTCGTCCACAAATCGAGATACCGCTGGAGTAACTGGTCCGGCGTCTGTGTTACATCTCCACAAACGATTGTCTATCCCTCTACAGTCGAAGAGGTCGTGTCAGTGGTTCAAAGCTGTGCTGTTCGCGGTCAAAATCTGCGCGTAGTCGGAGCTGGACACTCATTTACTCCACTCGCCGCCACCCATGACGTACTCATGTCACTAGACCGTCTCTCCGGATTAGTCGACGTGCAAGTGGAAGAAAGAACAGCCACCGTCTGGGCGGGCACAAGACTCAAAACACTCGGTGAATTACTTCACCATCACGGATTGGCCCAAGAAAACCTGGGCGATATAGACGTTCAATCGATTGCTGGCGCCATCTCTACTGGAACACACGGAACGGGCGGCAACTTCGGCACCATCGCCACCCAGGTCATTGGTTTGACGGTGGTATTGGCCTCCGGCGAAGTCGTCGATTGCTCAGAAACGAGTCATCCAGAGTTATTCTACGCCTTGCGCGTTTCACTCGGTGCACTCGGAGTGCTCGTCAAAGTCAAATTACGCCTAGTTCCATCCTTCCGAATGGTCTATGAAAGCCGTCGCATGCCGCTCTTGGAGTGCTTGAACCAATTGGATGAGTTAAAAGCGGATCATCGGCACTTTGAATTTTACTGGTTTCCACACACGGACATGGCGCAAGTCAAATGGATGGACGAGACGGCAGACGCTGTCCAAGTGCGCTCGATGAAAAAATATTTTCAAGACGTCGTGATGGAAAATCGAGTCTACGGCGCGTTGTCAGAATTGTGCCGAACCATGCCCACATTGTGCAAAACGGTCAGCCGCCTTTCTGCCAACAATGTTCCGGTGAGCAGAACGGTTGACTACAGCCATCGTTTATTTGCCACACAGCGACTCGTTCGGTTTAATGAAATGGAGTACAATCTGCCGAGTGCGGCCATGCGAGAAACGGTGCTGGAGATGGAGGAGGAAGTAAGACGCGCCAAATTTGCCGTGCACTTCCCCGTTGAGTGCCGTTTTGTCCGCGGCGACGACATTTGGTTGAGTCCCGCCTATCAACGAGACTCTGCGTACATCGCTGTGCATATGTACAAGGGTATGGAATATGAACCCTACTTTACCGCGATGGAACGCATTTTTCGCACGAAAAACGGCAGACCTCATTGGGGAAAATTGCATACTCAACGCGCAGAGACTTTGGCCGGACTCTATCCACGCTGGAACGATTTTCAGCGGATTCGTGCTATAGTGGACCCTTCTGGAATGTTTCTGAACGATTACTTGAATGCCCTGTTTCATCCTACACCCTGACCAAGTCGTCTTTAAAAACGGAAAGAGAGCGGTTTCCCGCTCCCTTTCCGCTAATACCATGTAAGGTCTGCAGTGAATGTTTTCATGGCAACCACACCCTCAACTCGAAGTATTCGCGTTTTCGGTGAGCTTGTTCATCACACATCACCTTCCCTTACGAACCGTAGTATGCCCGCCTCGACACGTTTCATACAAAAGGGGGACATTTTTTGTGAAAATCGGCGCCATCGAAGCGGGTGGTACAAAATTCGTCTGCGGCATTGGCGATGAACATGGGCAGGTAGCAAAATCCATCACATTCCAGACCACCACGCCCGAAGAAACTTTGTCACACGTGCACGCCTTCTTCCAGAGCGAACACATCGACGGACTGGGTGTGGGTGCATTTGGCCCGCTGGAATTGGATAGACAATCGCCTCTCTATGGTCACATCACCACGACCCCCAAGCGACACTGGCAGCACTTTAACCTGCTAGGAGCACTGAAGGACGAGTTTTCATGTGATATATACCTGGACACCGACGTAAACGCGGCCGCCCTCGGCGAAGCTTCTTGGGGAGCAGCAGCGGGGCATCAAAATTGCATATACATCACCGTCGGTACCGGGATTGGCGCTGGGTTGCTTGTGGAGGGTAACTTGGTGCATGGATTGCTACATCCAGAGGTCGGTCACATGCTGGTCCGCCGTCGCGCAGGAGACACATTCTCCGGGTGTTGCCCGTACCATCAAGACTGTTTGGAGGGGCTTGCGTCAGGTCCGGCGATTCAAGCACGTTGGGGTGAGGAAGCCTCTCTTCTCGCCAACAATGACGCGGTCTGGATGTTGGAGGCTTACTATTTAGGACAGGCACTGACGAATCTAATTCTCACCGTATCTCCAGAAAAAATCATTCTCGGTGGTGGCGTCATGCAGCAGGCACAGTTGCTTCCCCTCATTCGACGGGAGGTACAGACATTCCTTGCTGGATACGTCGAGAAAAGGGAGCTCGGTCAAACCATAGACCAGTATATTGTCGATCCCGGTTTAGGCCAGATGGCTGGTCTCAAAGGCTGTCTCGCCTTGGTCGTTCGGGGGTCCCGCTCACATAGTCCGGCTTCGCAATAACGCGAGGCAACGCCCAGGTCACAAAGGCCCTAGTGCGTCATTCTGTGTGACCCGCGGTTATAAAATCATTCATGACCTTTAAGGCCGCAGTTTAGAAGAAAATGCAGGTCGACTTTGTTGACATTCTTGCACCAAAAACCAGGCGCTCGGCCCATGCCGAGTGCCTATTTTCGTCTGCTTAGGCAAGGAGCGCGCCGCCGTCAATTTGGACCACAGTGCCAGTCGTAAACCGACTTTTCATGAGATACAACGCTGTCTCTGCAATGTCTTCCGGCTGCCCAACGCGCTTCGCTGGCAAACTTGCCCCCACTTGAGCAAACATCTCATCGCGACTGGTTTTGTCCATACCGTCATACATCGGAGTGACCACAAGCCCCGGAGCGATGCAGTTGACTCGCAGCGGGCTTAACTCGACCGCCAACGCCCTGGTCAGACCCTCCACCGCCGCATTAGTGGCAGCTAACGCCGCTGCTCCCGACGCAGGACGACGAGAGAAGGAGCCTGAGAAAAACGTGATGCTGCCTCCCTCCGCGATGGACGGCGCAGCGATTTTGGCGGACATATACTGACCCCAAAACTTGCTGTCAAAGACTGCTTTCGCTGCCTCCACCGACGTCGTTACAAAACCTCCCATCGGCGTTTCTCCAGCCGTCACTACCAAGTGATGGAACTTGCCTACCTGTGCGAAAAAGTCGCGAATAGACTCTTCTTTCATCACATCGACCGTATATCCTTCGGTGCCTGCCCCAAGCGTATTTAAAGCACGCTTTACGCGCTGTTCGGTGCGGCTCGCAACCACAACCTGTAGCCCTGCTGCGACCGCCTTCTCTGCTACGGCAAGACCAATGCCCGACGTTCCGCCAACAACCACTACTTTAGTCCCACGCTCGCTCATTCGTTCCACTCCTTCGCTCACACAACGCCTTATCTGCCTTTCCCTGATGCAAAACGGCACATGAAGCTCCGCCTCTACGCTCTAAATTTCTGTCATTATTGTACCAGATGCGACCACTGGCAGAAGCCGCATGTGCATCTTGTTCTCTCTACAGACATAGTATCGCGCGCTTTGCACCACACTATCATCACTTGGCACAATTGCCAGTGCGGTAGCGCAGAGTAACATCCATAGAGAGGACGGATGGGAATGACCACAGAAAGCATCGGTTTACCGGCCGTGATGGTGCCAGTTGATGGATTGGCCTCGCCTGAGGCACGGCTCAATCCTTTCTCCTTTTACTCCCGCATGCGCATTCTCACTCCCGTCCGGTATGACGAAACACGAAAGACGTGGGACGTTTTTGCTTACCATGACGTGCATCACGTACTCACCCATCACCAGTTATTCTCATCAGAACGCCCAAAAACTGGACCTGTCTTGCTCGGTAGCATCATCGGCAGCAATCCTCCACGGCATACCAAGCTGCGCACCATTGTCAGTAGTGCGTTCACACCGAAGATGGTTAAAGGCTTGGCCCCCCGCATCGAATCCATCGTCGACTCACTTTTGAAACACAATCTGTTCAAGGGTCAGATGGAATTCGTGCACGACTTTGCCGTTCCACTGCCTATCATCGTCATCGCGGAGCTGCTTGGTGTCCCCTCGTCAGATCACGCTCTGTTCAAACGCTGGTCGGACGTGATTGCAAAAGGTGCAGCCGATAACACGCAAGCAGCGGCCGAAATGTTGCTTCATGACAAGGAGCGAGCCAAGACAGAACTGGACGATTACTTTCGAGTTTTATTGCGAGATCGACAAAACCGTCCGCAGGACGACCTTATATCGCGATTGGTTCAGGCCGAAGTCGACGGCGAGAGACTCTCTGAAGAAGAAGTATTGGAGTTCTGCATCCTGCTCTTGGCTGCTGGCAACGAGACCACCACCAACCTACTGACCAACGCCGTGCGACGATATGTGGAAGATTACGGACTTCAAGACCAACTCCGCCACAATCCCAATTTAATTCAAAGCAGTACAGAGGAGGTTCTTCGTTATTACTCTCCGATTCAGGCGACGAATCGATATGCACGCGAAGACGTTTTACTCGGGGAGCAAAAAATCTCGGCCGGCGAACAACTTGTGGCCTGGATTGGGTCTGCCAATCGCGACGACTCTGTTTTTGACAAAGCGGAGGACTTTGTTCCAGACCGACAACCCAATCGCCACTTAGCATTTGGTCACGGAATTCATTTTTGTCTAGGTGCTCCTTTGGCTCGACTGGAGGCGGAAATTGCTCTTCCAGCACTACTTCGTTCTACTGAGGAAATGCGGATGATAGCGGGGCACGGACTCAAACCCATTCTCAGTTCCTTCGTGTACGGAGTCAGTGAACTCTCCATTCAGTTCATCCCGCGTGAGTCATGACGAGGATGTAGTGGTTGCGTGGATTCACACGCGCCTGCCCCCCGTGGATGTATGGAACCGCAACCAGACCGAGCTGATTCCAAATTCTCAATGGGTTGGTTGCGGACCGTCTCTTTGCAAGGTCCGAAAAGTAATAACCAAAACATCCTGATGCCTTCGCACATCCACGATGCGAATTTCGGAGCGGGCGACCCGCTCTTGAAGTTCTTTCAGCAATATCTGATTTTGGGCACTATCGGCACGCGAAAACGTCAACGTTTCAAACCAGACTCGGTTCATTCCAGCCATCCCTCCTCTACCATCGTACTCAGCAGAAACCACAGTCTATTTCGCTACGAAAGTAGAAAGCATCCAAAGCGCCGTTGTTATGTATACTCACTATAATGATTGACAACCCTTCAAATCAAGAAGATTTGTTATATAATCTAACAAATTGTGTTTTGACGTGTAGACTTTTTGTCAGAAGTGGGGACAAAACATTTTTCGGGCCAAGCAGGATTTTATAAGCGCCGAGAGAAATCGTCTTTCGAAGAAAGTCTTGATTCTTCCGAATTTATACTACTCGAAAGGTGACTAAAGCATGACGCCCACCGTTTCTCTTCGAGCTTATCTCCTGCGAACCATCCTCACCGCTGCTCCATCCGCGAGCATTCTCGGTATTCTCGTTTCTCTCGTCAATCACTCACGAAGCGAAGAAATTGTCTGGAACCTCGTCATCGCGATGGGGGGCGGTATCGTCATCGGGGCAGTCATTGCTGGGCTCAACTATCGTCGATTCGTCAAACCAATCCACTCCATTGTTGTGTACATCCACGAGTTGGAAAGCGGAAATTTAGAGGCAGAATTGTCCCTTGAGCAAACAGGCCACCTCCGCTCCATCGGCGTGTCGCTCACACGGTTGATGTCAAAGCAACGTGCTTTATTAGAGGAAGCGTTCACACTCTCTCACCAGTTAGACCAGCAAAATGAGTTGCTGACAACCCTAGCCGAAGAGTTTACCGCGACGACCCGACAGACCGCCTCTGATGCGACCGCTCTTCATCACGAAACACGGGAGACCCTACTGCAACTAGAAAAGGCCCAAGACAACGTACGCGGATGGCGACAACAGGTAGACGGCGTTCTCGGCACATCGGCCACAGAGTCGCAAGATTTTGACCAATTGTGTGCCAGTTTGCTTCAATCCAGTAACCTGCTGGAGAATGTATCTCAACAAATCACAGATACCAACGAATGGATGCGGTCATCTACATCCCATATGGGTGAGTTGTCTGCCTCATCGAATCGCATTCAAAAGGCCGTTCAACAAATTCAACAATTTGCAGCACAGACAAATTTGCTTGCGCTTAACGCGTCCATTGAGGCCGCACGGGCCGGCGACGCAGGGCGGGGATTCACCGTGGTGGCCAGCGAAGTTCGCAAATTGGCCCTCAGTTCGGCAGAAGCTTCGCGGAACATACAAAGCGTCACGAGCGTCATGGCCGAAGTGACCAGCGCCGTGACACAGTCGCTCGTTCAAACTGCAGAGCAAGTGGAGAACAGTCATCGCTGGATGATGGAAGTGGTGCGCGCTACCGCAGAAGTCACCGAGCGACTCCACCGGATGGAGCAAAGCCGCCAAAACATTCAAGCGACACTTCGAGAAACGGCGGCAACGACGACCCATTTGGATGAATGGATGGACACCTTGTCCAGTCAGCTCCAAAGGACCTCGGGCCATATGACGGCATTACTGGAAGCATCCACAGAACAGGTGGAACATGCTCGTCACGTGCACGGTACCGCACTCGTCATGAAGGAGCATGCAAACCATCTGCACCAACTCTTGGAATGGGAATCGGAAGAAGACCAACCAAGTATGAGCCAAGAGGAGGAGCTGGAGCGTACCTCCGCCATCCAGGTCATGTAGCTCCCCCTTGGACCGAACGTTACGTCATGCGGAGAATCGTATCTCGGTGCTGTGGATACGCGGACAACAGGGTATCTCGGTCGAACAACTCAAAGTCATCGAAGGAGAACCCTGGATTGACCATGCACCCAACTAGGCTGAAAGCATCCGGAGAAGACGGTTTTTCGAGGTAGGCTCCGAAAATAGTACCTCGCGGAACCACAATCTGCGGCCTTTGTCCGCGTGAGACCGCCAGCCCGAGCGGTACCTCCGTAAGCTGGCCGTCTGGCGACAACATCACCACGATCAAACTCTCCCCCGCATGAAAATACCACAGTTCATCGGATGTCAAACGGTGCAAACGAGATACATCCGATGCCGTGAGGAGAAAATAGATACTCGTGGCAAGCCGTCTCGGGGCTGCTAAGTCCCTTACTTGTTGTGCATCTTCTCGCTGAACAGAGGTCACCCACTCACGAGACTGATAAAACTCCGCGTAATATCCGCCTTCGGGATGGGGCTCCATGGACAGCTCGGACACAAAGCGCTCTGCTTCTGCGGAAAGCGGGCGTCGATGAACTCCGTTCGAACTCATTGAGTCAACCTCGCCATCGTTGCTGCTGGATAGCGCTCGCCAACCGCAACTCCTTTGGGGGCAATTTTCTCGATACTAGCAAGTTCTTCGGAAGTAAGCATGATCTCGGTGGCAGCCACATTTTCACGCAAATAGGTAGTCTTTTTGGTCCCTGGGATTGGCACGATGTCAGCGCCGCGAGCGAGTAACCACGCGAGCGCCAACTGCGCTGCAGAGCAACCTTTTTGGGCTGCAATCTCTTCAATTTTATCTACCAATTGAAGATTTTTCGCGAAGTTTTCAGCCTGAAACCGTGGCGAATGTCGACGATAATCGTCTTCAGGAAGATCTTCGAAAGTTCGAAACTGGCCCGTTAAAAATCCGCGTCCGAGGGGACTGTATGCAACAAACCCAATACCCAGTTCACGGCAGGTCGGTAGAATCTCCTCCTCCACATCGCGGCTCCACAGCGAATACTCGGTCTGGAGCGCCGTAATCGGGTGGACGGCCTGCGCTCGCCGGAGCGTTTCCGCGGATGCTTCAGAGAGGCCCAGATAGCGAATTTTCCCCTCTCTTACCAAATCCGCCATGGCTCCAACCGTCTCTTCAATCGGTGTGGACGGATCGACCCGATGCTGATAGTACAAATCAATATGATCTATCCCGAGTCGTCTCAAACTGGCATCGCACGCTTCCCGAACGTACTCCTTGCGTCCATTGATGCCCAGGTATTGACCATCAGCAGAACGCACATTTCCAAATTTGGTCGCAAGAATGACTTGCTGCCTATGGTTCTGAAGGACCTTCCCAACCAATTCCTCGTTTCGTCCCACTCCGTACATGTCTGCTGTATCCCAGAAGGTGATGCCGAGGTCAAGAGCCATTTCCAGGGTATGGATGGACTCCGCGTCATCCCGGCCAGCGTAGAATTCAGACATCCCCATACAACCAAGACCCAAAGCAGATACCTCGAGCCCCTGGGTCCCCAGCTTGCGCTTTTCCATCCAGACGTCCTCCCTCTTCACAAATTCGACCTCAGTGTACCAAATTCACGAAGTGACTACGAACCGTAGTACACGTTAATACTCCCAAGAGTGGCATTCAATTGAATTTGGTTCGATCCGTTACCGAGCGTGGCCGACCCATATTTGTGGCTTTTTTGACTCCATGGAATGTCTCCGCTCACGGCGCCGAGCCCTGTAGTAGCTGTGATGGTCGCATTGGTCGACCTCGGCACAGACAAATCAATTTGTCCATTCCCCGTGCGTATATCCCAAGCTCCTTCCACTTCGGACTGCACGCGAATCACGCCATTCACGGAAGATGAGTGGATGCTTCCATCGATGGACCGTAAGGACATGATGCCGTTGATGGTATTCGCCTTCACTTTTCCACTGACCTGAGAGATTTTGAGGGTTCCGTTGGTCGTTTGTGCATCGACATTTCCTCGGATGTCCGCAATCGCCACCGTCCCGTTCGTCACATGAAGATTCACCCCCGCCAGACCACGGATGTCCATCTGTCCGCCATCAAGCACCTTGACATCCCCGACGAGTCTCTTTGGTGCCGTCACGTCGATATAAGTATCGTCTTGATAAGGGATGGTCATTGAATACGGGGCATTCCAAACCAGTTTCAGGACGTTTCCCACACGAGTGACTGTCCACTCACGATGCAGTGCACTTGACGATGGAACATCCGATGCAAGAGCTGTCAGTTGAGCGTGATAGGAAAGCTGGCTAGTGGCCGATCCTTGGACATTCACATGTCCATACGGAAGTTTGACTTCAATAGTGGAGATGCCACTCGAAACGAATTGACTACCCTGAATGTTGGTAGATACCGCAGGCCCAGACGAGTTCCCACCGTTGCCGAACATGCCACTATGCACAAACACCCCTGGATTTCCAACATAACGACGGACAAAAGCGTCCGCACGATGTGCTCCTTCAATGGAGACGGTGAGAAGAATCAGCAATATGACGAAGGTGACTCCCCACCCAGACAGTCGAATGCGCGCATCTCGATAACGATAGTGGGTCCACAGCAGTTCTACGCCGAAGAAAATGATAAAAATTGGCCATAGATACTCCCATACGCTCCAAGAGACCACGTGAAACACTTGCAACAATACGACCACTCCAACGACAATCAGTTCGATGGAAGCGGTCCACAATCCCACCTTGCGAACAGCCATCTCCGTTCCCTCCTGTGTTCATCATCGGCGCTTCCAATTGGTCCGAATCAGCCATATGCCAAAGCCAACTAACAACAGTGCCAGTACGACCCCATCCATATGAACCATTTCAAACCATTGCCACAACTGAGGCAGAAGCAGCCGCAACAGGGCAAGCACGCCGATGACCACGAGTGCCACACCAAGCCATACATACGACGAAGGTCTCGCTCGCAACACACGTTGAATTGGGTCAGGTAAGGCATCGAGATCGTTCAAAGAGGGCTTTTCTATTCCTGATTTCGGCGGAGTGTCGAAAGTGTTCGAATGAACATCAGGAAATGGCCTAGGCATCTGACCCGCCAACTTTAGATTAATGATGGTCGCCTGCTGAAGCGCATCAAACAGTGCATAGAACCAGATGACGGCGAGAAGAAACGGGAAGATGAACGTCAACAGCCACGAAAATGCGATGCATGCGAAGAAAGAAATCATAAAGGAAAGTCCGCGACGCTGTAGCCCCAGATAGAGATGGCCCAATCCGGGGACGAAGACCGACAACAGAAAGGTGACAAACTTACTCTTTGGCGTCATCTCAGATTCCCCTTCTGCAGGAAGTGGCTCGCTATGACCACGGCACCTGCGACATGATTGCTCAGCGTGTAACTAACGCGCAAAACATTTGGCAATATGTGCTGAAAAACTCCGAAATAGAACAATGCTGCCGTCAGAGACGCCGCCAAACTGTAGTGATACAGTGTTCCCGGAATGCGCCGTCGAGAGGGACGCGGGCGTTGTGGCGTAAGCTGCTCAGGCACCGCACGGTCAGAAAGCGGCAAGGACTGACTCCACATCTGCCAACTGTCGTCGAGAATCTCTTTCCATTCTCGGCAGTGCGCACAACTCTCTAAATGCTCGCACACCGATTCGGCCAACCTGTCATACGCCAGCGATGAATCGTCTGCCGTTGAAGACTCGCTGCGGTTTTCGAGACCAGACGTTTCTTCCCAGTCCTCCGTCACATGCTCCAGAAGCCACTCTTCCACTTCAGCGCAATTCATCTCGCATCGCCTCCTCCCTCAGTAACTTCCGTGCCCGGTACAATTGCGATTCTACGGTCTTTTCCGTGACGCCCGTCCGCTCGGCAATCTGCTGATACGTGCACCGTTCGAAATAGTACATCTGAACGACCCGACGGTATGGATGCTGCAGGGCCTCTACCCAGCGCCGCACGCTACTGTCCTGCTCACGTCCCATCAGTTCCACACCTGGCTGTAGCGGACTATCCTCCGCTCCGCACAGAGGCAAACTCTCTACGTCGACCGTATTGCCGTGGCGAGCCAGCCAGCGCCGATGGTCCAAACAGCGGCGCATGGCGATTTGGTAGAGCCACGTAGAGAAGGAGGACTGCCCGTGAAATTCCGGCAACGCTCGAATCGCCCGAAGGAACGTGTCCTGCGCCAAGTCGTCCGTTACGTCGCCACTTCCCGCAGCACGCGCGCAGACGGAGTGGACCAACCGCTCATAGCGGCGAATGAGTTCTGTCCAGCACTCTGCATTGCCACTTTTTGCACCTTCAATCAACTCACGTTCCTCCAGACCCTCTCCCCCCTCGCCGCATTCTCTCTGTTTGACGATGGAAACTTCGACATCCCTGCAGAAATTCATTGTGCCATTTGCATGAGTTGATAAAATAGGCTAAGAACCGTTTGGCATTCGCCAACATCATTGCGCTCGCGAGCGACCTTGGGGGAGAGGCTCCTGTTCAGCTACTGTATGCCTACGAAAATTCACTTTGGTGTCGGTCAAGCGCGTGACCTGTCTGCCCACCTTGCTGCCGAGGGCCTCGGCCCCAGCCTGTTTTTGGTCGCAGACCCAGGCGTCGTCCGCGCCGGTCTCGTCGACTCTATTGAGCGAGCCCTACAGGACGATGGATATCAAATTGAGCGGTTTACAACCATCGCCGAAAATCCGCGCGAGAGCGACTGCCAATTGGGCGCCGAAGCCTGCGCTAAATTTGGCGCGGAAGCCGTCGTCGCCATCGGTGGTGGCAGCACGATGGATACCGCCAAGGCGATTGCCCTCCTGAGCCGCACACCGGGCTCCATCGAGGCATTTGCGGGCGGGCACCTGCCCTATGAGGACGTGCTACCCGTCGTCTGTGTGCCAACCACCGCCGGCACTGGCTCCGAAGTGACTCGCTCCGCCGTCATCACCGACGACCGCAGTCACCGCAAATACACGCTGAAAGACGCCCGGTTGCGGCCCGTATTGGCTGTGCTCGATCCGCTTTTGACCGTGACCGCCCCCGCTGGCGTATCCGCCGCTACCGGCGTAGACGCCCTGGTCCACGCCATCGAGGGCTACACCTGTAAACAAGCGTCCCCCATCGTCCGGGCGTTTGGCGCAGCTGCGATGCGCCTGATTGTCCCCTGGTTGCCGCGAGTCATGGCGGATCCACAAAACATGGAAGCTCGCACACACATGCTTGAAGCCAGCCTGCTTGCCGGCCTCTGCTTCGGTTCCGCAGACGTTGCCGCAGTCCACTGCCTAGCCGAGGCGCTTGGTAGCGTCTACGATACGCCGCATGGCGTGGCAAACAGCATCTTTCTTCCTCATGTGCTGGCTTTTAACGCCCCAGCAGCACCCGAGTTGCATGCTGAAGTGAGCCGACTGATGGGCTTTGCGAGCGATTCATCTGCGACCGAAGAAGCCGTCGAAGCGATGATTTCAGCACTTCCAAAGTGGACGGCAGAACTCGCCATTCCACGCCTGTGCGACCTAGGTTATGTCCAAGTCGACGACTTTGACCAACTGGCGAAGTTGGCAATGGAGAACAACTCCACGCCGAGCAACGTACGAGACATTCGCGAAGAGGACTACCGAAAGATTCTTGATGCAACATACGCCTACTGACAGGCAGACGAACAGGAGCAGAGCCGCGTGACATCATCCACATCTCTCAGCTTGGCCACCCGTAACTTGACGCTCGACCTGGTTGCCATACCGTCCGTCAACGGCAGTGCCGGGGAATCGACCATCGTCGAGTTTTTGCACCATCGCCTCTCGCGCCATCCGCGCTACGGACGCGGCGATTTTCAGTTGTTTCTGGTTCCTTCGACGGACGATCCGCTCTTTCGTCCAACCCTCATCGCGCACCGCAAAGGGCGGTCACAACGCGGAATTTTGCTGTTCGGACACACCGACACGGTTGGCACTTCCGACTACGGAGCGCTGGAATCGCTGGCGTATCGACCGATGGAACTCACAGAGTTGGTCAAAGATGGAGTTTTCGGAGCAGCCGCAGCGGCGCGCGCGAAAAGTGGGGAATATCTGTTTGGTCGAGGAATTCTGGATATGAAATCGGGGGTGGCTGCTGCACTGACTGCCTTTGAGCACCTGCTCGACGCAGATGTCGAAGACCACTTGTTTTTTGCGGCTACGCCCGACGAAGAGGTCAGTTCCCTCGGCGTCAAGACGCTTTCCGCATGGCTAGACCACTATCTCGAAACGCACGGCATCGTCTTGACTGCCGCCATCAACACGGACTATGTCAAAGACCCACCATCCTCCGCTCCGCATCCGGTCTATCTTGGCAGCATTGGCAAATTGTTGCCAGCCGTATACGTTCGCGGCGTGCCCAGCCACGCAGCAGAACCAGAAGCAGGCCTAGACCCGAATTTTGTGCTCGCCCACGTCACGGCGCGCATTGTTTACAACGAGGATCTGTGTGATGCAGAGGGAGATGAACGCTCGCCACTGCCTGTATCGCTCAGTCAAAAAGACGGCAAACCATACTACGATGTGCAAACTGCGGTTTCTGCCACGGGGTATTACAATCTATTTCATATGCATCGTACCCCGACGGAACAATTAGCTCGGTTTCGAAGTGAGGTGGAGAGTGCGGTTCAGACGGCCATGAAACATGCCACGCGCCGAAGTGGGAGCCATACCACTCATCAGGTGCCCGTTTACACCTACGCAACACTGTGGGAGATGGCAAACGAGGAGGTTCGCCAAGGCGCACAGCACTATGCTTCGTCGCTCACATTTGGGGTAGATCTGCGGGAGCGCTGCCGTCTGTTGGTAGAATACTTGGTAGAACAAGTTCAACATCAGCGGCAAGAGACAGGCCCGGTAGTCGTGGTCTACTTCGCCAACGGACTCATTCCTCGAGTGGATGCGGGCAAACTTGTAGAAACCAGCCTCGTTCATGGCCTGATGCGCTTTGGCAGGGAAGCCGACTTGCAATTTGAGGTTCGCCGCTATTTCCCGTACATATCGGATCTCAGTTTTTTGACGTCTTCTCCGGACTGGGACGACCCTACCTTCTCGGCCAATTTTCCGACCGACGCATTCGCGACTGCGGGCCCCAAACGAACGTTGCCTACTCTGATGGTCGGTTCCACCGGTATTGGCGCTCACCAGCCAGATGAGTCCGTGCATACGCCGTACACTTTCAACAAACTGCCACATTTGCTCTGTCTGCTTGCGACCTGTTTGGAAAGGGGATGAAGTGACCCGTGCTACACAACCAGTTGGAAAGCATTTTGCGCGTTTTAGAGGCATGTTGGTCGAAAGAAACGAGTTCTAATTATACGCCTGACCTGCCTTCGCGAGGCCAGGGGGCGGTCACCGCTCTCTTTCTTCAAGACTTGCTCGGCGGCGAATTGTTGCGTACCCGAGTCGACCAAGAGTGGCACTATTACAATCGAATTGATGGAGACCGGGTCGACTGCACAGCCACCCAGTATACGGAGCGCGTTGTCTACGCGGACGAACGTTGCCCGCGAACCGAACTAGAGGCGCTGGTCAAACCTGAAGAGTCCATGGCCCTGCGCCGCGAGTTTTTTCATCGTTGGTTGGAGACGAACTCCAATGGTGTATCTTCGTAAGTCGCGGCGGGGCCATACGCACGCATTGGAGCGGCCCCAAGGAGTTGCCACCACACCTCTAGCTCTAGCCTATAACGATGGAATATCCACCTTGCGCAACCAGTCCATCATGTCTGTGAGGACGGTCTCCCGCTCCGGCTCATTCAACAGTTCGTGATAGCATGTCGGGTAGACCTTATAGCGCTTCTGCGGAGCATTTAAGCGCTCCATGAAGCGCTTGTTAACCTCGGCGGAAACCAATCTGTCCGACCCGGCCTGGCACAACAAGACCGGCACTTCGACACTGACAGGTGCCGCGACGGCTGCATCCATCGCGCGAAAAAATTCATCGAGAAATCGCACCGTGACCTTGTGTAAAATCCGTTGGTCCCGCGCGTAAACTTCGCGAATTTCGGCACTCCGACAGACATCTTCCGGTTGAATGCGCGTAGATTGCAACAACGTTGGCGACACTCGACTCATGGTACGCACGACCCTCATCAGCGCTGGCGAGACTTGCACGGTCGTCTGAAGACTCGGTGAACTGAGCAAAACAGCGTGTAATTTGGGCACAGAGCCGGGTCGATAGCGCGTCTGCAAATACCGGATGACTATCAGCCCACCCATGCTGTGACCAAACAAAACAATCGGAACGCCAGGATACTTCTGCTCAGCTCGCTGACACTGTTCGTCGACAACATCGAGAAAATCATCAAACCGCTGAATATGCCCACGCCGCCCTGTGGACTCGCCATGTCCCGGCAAATCGCCGGAGAACACGGCATAGCCCGAGCGGCGAAACTCCTCGGCCGCCCAATCATAGCGCTCACTGTATTCGCCGAGGCCATGCATGAGAATGAGCACAGCCTGCGGGCGTTCACAGAGCCAATCACGAAAAACGCTACTTGACATCGTCACTCCCCCCTCTACAAGGTACCTTCGACGACTCGTGCAGAGTGGCCCTCTACAGTTCTGTCGGAACGGTCACAGCCATACCATCGCGAAAGCCGACCGGACGCATCCAATAGGATGTTAGCCGTCTTAGTCACAACTTCTGGCGAGAGCTGAGACGAGACGGCCAAACATGCAACTACCAACTCCACCTGCCGGCGGCGATTAAAAATGGGGACCGCAATGGAAGAAAAACCCGGCATTAGTTCGCCGTGCGAGACAGCATAGCCAATTTCTCGGATATGCCGCAGGTGACTCTCGGACGAACGAGAAGAGCGCTGGCTGTGCGGTGGGTCTGGTCGATCCGGTCTTTCCTCCGTCCGCCGCGCCGACTCTAGTTCGGTCTCGAATGCCGCAAAACATTGCCCGAAAGCGCCCCTAGACTCCGGAAACTGTTGTCCCACCGAGACCTCAATCCGTACCTCCTCATTATTTGGCGCCGCTGAAGCAATATAAATGAGACGCTGATTTTGAAGCCGCTGAACGAGCACCACCGTCAGTCCAACATCCTCAGCAACGCGCGGCAATTCCGCAATCGCCGCGGACACCACGTCCCCCATCTCCGCCGCGCGATTGCCGAGCGCAATGAGGTATGGGCCTAAACGGTATTTGCGCGTGTCCGGGTCATAGCATAGAAAATCCTCCTGCTCGAGCGTGCGCAACACACGCAAACAAGTCGTTTTATTAAGTTGAAGAGCTTCCGCAATCTCCGTCAAAGAACTGTTAGAGTGCCGATATCGGCTCAACAACTTGAGCACTTTAGCCGCAGCCGCAACCGATGGCACATGGTAGCTCATTCCACCACACGCTCCCCTCTGTCACGTTCGTCAGACGCTCAGTCGGTCAGAGGATCTACGCGTTCGAGTATGGTTGCCACCCCCTGGCCTACCCCCACGCAGAGAGTAGCTAGGCCGTAACGTCCACCGGATCGACCCAATTGCCGTGCCAATGTGCCAACTAGGCGCGCCCCGGAACAGCCGAGCGGATGACCGAGAGCTATGGCTCCACCGTTGACGTTGACCTTCTCGGGCGGAAGACTCAATTCGCGAATGCACGCCAGAGACTGAGCCGCAAACGCCTCATTCAGTTCAATCACATCTAAGTCAGAAACATCCATGTTAGCCTTGGCCAATGCTTTTCTTGTGGCAGGTACTGGACCAATCCCCATTGTTCGCGGATTGACGCCAGCCGACGCAGAAGCCACGTAACGAGCTAGCGGACGCAGTCCCAGACGCCGCCCGACACTTTCGGAGACCAGCAACAGTGCAGCCGCCCCATCGTTGATGCCAGAGGAATTGCCAGCCGTCACACTGCCCCCCTCACGAAACGCGGGACGCAGCTTGGAGAGTGAATCCACGGTCGTTTCTGGGCGGGGATGCTCATCCTCTGTCACCATCACCTCCGATTTCTTCTGGCGGACGAGAACGGGGACAATTTCTTCCGCAAAAATTCCAGAAGCCGTAGCGGCAGCTGTCTTTTTCTGGCTCGAGAGAGCAAATGCGTCTTGGTCAGCCCGAGAAATGCCAAACTGCTCCGCCACGTTTTCTGCGGTCTCACCCATACTCTCCGTCGGATAAGGGAAATTGGGATTGGCCATCCGCCACCCCAGCGTCGTATCCCACATCGTCTGATTGCCACGCACATATTCCATCTCAGGCTTTTGCAACACGAGCGGAGCACGCGTCATGCTCTCCACACCGCCTGCAATGGCCATATCCATTTCGCCGACCATGATGGCGCGGGCCGCCTGATTGAAGGCCTCCAAACCGGACGCGCAGAGTCGATTGACTGTGACTCCTGGCACGCTCTCCGGAAGCCCCGCCAACAACAGAGCCATCCGCGCCACATTCCGGTTGTCCTCACCAGCTTGATTGGCGCAGCCAAAGAACACCTCTTCCACCATCGATGCGGCTACACCCGCTCGTTCAATGACGGTGCGAATGACAAGCGCCGCCATATCATCCGGGCGAACCTGCTTCAGCACCCCGCCTTGACGGCCAATCGGTGTTCGTACATACTCCACAAGCCACACTTTTTCCATCTCATTCACTCTCCTCTAACCCGTGCCAACCGATGGCCGGGCTGCCATGTCACCGAGCGCCAGAATTGCACCGTTCTGCTTCCTTGCGAAGTTGCGCGGCGATGATGTTTTTCTGTATTTCTGACGTACCCTCATAAATTCGTGTGATACGCGCGTCACGGTAAAACCGCTCTATCGGATAGTCCGCGATGTAGCCAATTCCACCGTGAATCTGCACGGCTTTGTCCGCCACTCGATTGTAAACTTCGGAACCGTACAGTTTCAGCATGGCAGCCTCTTTCACCACGTTCTTTCCCGCGTCCGTCATCCATGCCACTCGGTACATCATCCAGCGCAAGGTCTCAATCTCCGTCGCCATGTCCGCCAAATAGTGTTGAATAATCTGCTGCTCAAAAATTGGATGACCGAATTGCTCTCGCTCCAATGCATATTGGAGCGAGCGTTCCAACAAGTACTGACAGGAGCCCAAACAGCGGGCTGCCAATCCAGCTCTCCCATTGGCAAGAATTTTCAGAGCATTGACATATCCTTCGCCTTCTGCACCGAGCACGTTCTCGATGGGAACTTCCAAGTCTTCAAAGTACAACTGTGCCGTATGCGACCCGTGCAGGCCCATTTTCTTCTCCACACTGCCGACAGAAAATCCCGGAAAGTCTCGCTCCACAATGAAGGACGTAATGCCCTTGGCACCGCGCGTTGCATCCGTCATTGCCATGACGGTGAAGACATGTGCGTAGGGAGCGTTGGTGATGTAGATTTTCTGCCCCTGAAGCACATAGCGGTCACCTTTTCGCACAGCCGTCGTCTTTAGCGCGGCAGC
The DNA here is from genome assembly GCF_024706985.1 of Alicyclobacillus sp. SP_1. Taxonomy (GTDB): domain Bacteria; phylum Bacillota; class Bacilli; order Alicyclobacillales; family Alicyclobacillaceae; genus Alicyclobacillus_I. The sequence goes on from NZ_JAMCCX010000094.1 coordinate 116,067, forward strand.
GTTCGATCCCGCTTGTGGCTCGGTCAACGCAAACGCTCCAATCCACTCGCCGCTCGCCATCTTGGGCAAATACCGTCGCTTTTGTTCCTCGCTACCGAATTCCACAAGCCCAACCGAACCGATTCCATTGTGCGCTCCCAAAATCGTCGTGTAACCGTTGATCGTCGCGCCTAGCTCCTCGAATAGAGCGCATTTGCCCAGCATGGACAATCCCATGCCACCGTACACTTCAGGCACACTGAGCCCAAACAGCCCGAGTTTCCGAGACTTCTCGAGAATCTCCTCTGGCACCTCGTCCTCTTCCTCAATCTGCATCGCGTAAGGCTCGACTTCCGCGGCAATAAAGTCACGAAGGGTCTCCTTCATCGCCAATAGTTCCTCGGACAGCGTAAAATCCATGGGGCACCCACCTTTCTACCGATTGTTCCTCAGCTAAAAGTACTGTCCATTCACTCAACTGCCCCAGCGCTCAGTTGTCGTCCGGGCCTCGCCACGCGGGCAACATGCGATTGAGTGGTTTGTCTTGCCGCTCGCCAAGGACGTACTCGGCTTGCATCAACGTGTGGATTTCCCGTGTGCCTTCATAGAGCACCAGCGCCTTGGAGTTGCGCAAATATCGCTCTACCGGGTATTCGTTTGAATACCCATAGGCCCCATGGATTTCAATCGCATCGGAAGCACTTTCAAAGGCCCCGTTGCAGGCTATCCACTTGGCTAGCGATGTCTCGCGGGTGTTCCTCAGCCCTTGGTTTTTCAACCAGCCGCTCCGGTAGACCAGCAGTTGCGACGTCTGATAGGCGGCCTCCATTTTCGCCAGCATCTGCTTGACCAATTGGTGCTGCGCAATCGGCACCCCGAACGTCTGACGTGCCTTCGCATACGTCACAGATGCATCTAAGCAGGCCCGAATCAGTCCGGTTGCCCCTGCCGCGACCGTGAATCGCCCATTGTCCAGCGCTGACATGGCAATTTTAAAACCCTCTCCCTCTTCTCCCAGCCGATTCGCCACCGGAACCCGCACTTCGTCGAGAATCACTTCTCCCGTGTCCCCACCGTGAATTCCGAGCTTGCCTCGAATCGGTCTCGTAGACACACCCTTCATCGTCCGCTCCACGAGAAACGCAGTGACCCCTCGGTGCTTTAACTCTGGAGCGACCGTTGCGAAAACCAGAAAGTTGTCAGCATAGTCGCACATCGAAATCCATATTTTCGATCCGCTGAGGATATACTCATCTCCATCCCGTCGCGCTGCCGTTCGCAACGCCCCCGCATCCGACCCTGCGTCCGGTTCCGTCAGCGCGAATGCTGCCAGTTGCTTCCCTTGAGCTTGTGGCACGAGATACTTCTGTTTCTGCTCCTCCGTCCCCCACTGCAACAAGGTCATACTGTTCAACCCCGTGTGGACGGATACGGCAGTCCGGTAGGCCGTATCGCCGTACTCCAGCTCTTCACAGACAATCGCGAGCGAATTGTAATCCATACCGGCTCCACCGTACTGTTCGGGAATACAAACACCCATCAAGCCCAACTGGCCTAGTTTTTTCACCACTCCGAGTTCAAAGTGATGACGTTCATCCCACTCTCGCATGTTCGGCACAATTTCTGACTTCGTAAATTTCCGCACCATCGTCTGCAACTCCAACTGCTCTGCACTGAGGGAAAAATCCATCGACCTTATCGCCTCCTCATAGGCTCTCCGACGGCAAACGAAGAAATGAGTTGCCCTATTCAAATTTCATATATGAAATGACGTTTCCATACGTAAATAAAGGATATCGAATCAACGAAAGCGCTGTCAATGGCTTCGGGACTCTATATGTCCAAACGGACAGAAGACCACCCTTGGACTGTCTGTATTTGTGGGTATAATAGAGGGGCAAAACTTTGGCTTGCAGGGACAAGGAGGAATTTCAGTGAATCGACTTAAGATGGGCATGTTGCTCTTGGCCGCGCCGCTCCTGACCGTCTTGCTCGTGACTGGCTGTGGCTCGACACCTGCTACACCATCAACATCAACCAGCGCAAGCAGCCAAAGTCTCGGTCAAGGACCAGCATTGACAAACCCGAAGGAAGTCGTTGCAAGTCCTGCTTGGAAAGCACTGGACATCATTTTCATTCACACCAAGCCAAATTCGATTGTCAAAGAGGTCGAAAGCCTTACTGGCTATCCAGAATACGTCGGAAAATCTTCATACCCTGGCCACGTGCGAATTACCCGTGGACCGAGTGGCACGCATTACATCGACTGGACACTCCGTTCTCGGCTCAGTGGACCATTTTGGGGGCGAGATCAACAGGTCACTTTTCAATTTCAAGTGTCCGCCCACAATCACCGCGTGCGCGGTGTCAATGCTCAGGGGTCGGCTATTGTCAGTTATTAGAGTCAGTTATTAGAGTCATTGAGCAGACCCTGTCTATTCCGTTCGTCTAAGATTTCGGGCTCCGTGCCTATGCCACCAACACGGGTGTCTTGTTGGTACCCGCCTAATTTACAGTACGGATGGGGACCACAGGACGAACAGCAACATCTCCAAGTCAATAAATCGAGATCGAAAAGAACAACTCCTCGACAAAACCATCCATTAGTGTCGTATCATGTATACTGATGGTGATGCTTCATTATGAGGAGGTTTTTTGATGGATGAATCCGAAAATAAGAAGCGGAAAATTTTCTGCGAACGGTGTGACGATGAAATTACCTCGCGTGGAGATCTCATAACCATTCTGCAATTCCCGGTCATCATAGCCGCCTATCACTTGACATGCTATTCGAAACAAGCACTTGGGTGGAATCCTCGACTCACGCCACTGAACGGCATCGCAATGATTTGGCTCATAATTGTCTTCGGTGTGACTTGTCTCATCATGTTTGCAGTAACCCATCTCATTCTTTTCCTTATCGTAGCATGTATCATACCTGTCCTACGACTCTTGTCTTGGGTTATGGTGGAACGAATACTACCAAAATCATAGCGTGTCTATTTGTGTATTGGATAATGGCGACTGAATGTTTTCAATGAGCTTTAAATACAGTGACTGGAGTTGTCACATCTTTCGCCGTAATTCCTTTGGGTAGTGTCCCGTCAAATGGTGTCCCGTCAAGTGCAACTGCTTAGTGCAACGATTTATGCAAGACGGACGTTCGCGCCAGCAATGGCTATTCGTCGGTGCCGGTGAGTTTGGCCATGGACCCTTGGATGCGGTAGCCTCTGGTGACCATCCAGTCATCATTTTGCTCTTGGAGAAGGCGGCCTCGAGACGAAGGACGGATTCTCGTCTAGGGAAGATACCCGCCTCATCGGGCATCGCCTAAGTTCACAGTTTACAAGCTCTAGCGGGTTCCTCGAGCATATCCGCCTCCACTGCTCCCTCGGAAAATGCCATGTACACCAATACGTCTGCCTTAGCCCGTACTGACACATCCACCAGCTTTCGGAACTGCTCTTGAAGTCACTCCACAACGACTGTCAGTTGCTGTTTGGTGGCACCTGCGCTGGTTAAGCAAAAATCGTCCGAACAATCGGCGATACCATGGACTGTGACGGCCTTGGCACCTGGCTAAGGATTTTGCGCATTGTGTGAACACGGCAACGCTGCCACGTTGCTCCGGTCAGCGCAGAGCCAATCGCCCTGCGAAGTCCTGTGTGCATAACCCATCGCTAACCGCACACCACTTAGCCCAAGTGCGACCAGACTACGAAAGAACGTCAGCCAAAACGAACCGTCCTCGCTGGCGCCCATGTCGAACCCCAATACTTCACTCTCGCCAGTGTCTCCTACTCCAATCACAATCACCAACGCCATACTCCGCACCATTCCACACTATCTCGCTTTAGGTAATATAATCTAATTCACACATATGGGTGCTTGTCCTCAAACGGACAGTTCTTGAAGGTCTGCACGACGTCGTCGAACTCCTCACAGCGGCGAGAGACCGCGCTGTTTTCCGCAACTGAAAAATGAAGAAGAAAGTGGCGTCCGTGATGCCGGATTCTTCATATTTATGCAGTTTGGAACGGTCGTCCTTACTGCGTACTCGCCTCCGTATGTTCAACAAGGTAGCCCATGGGCTACCTTGTTGAACGTGCTTATATTGTTCGAAAACTGCGCCGAGACAATAGCAGCAATCCGAGTACAACCACCACGAAACCTGTAGCCCCGATGACGCTTGACGAAGGAAACCATTGTCCAAACGCGTTAGAGTCTCAGGTAGTGGTGTAAATTCCACGGCTAGATCTTGACGAAAAAGCCATCGAGTGCAATCTACTAAAAG
>NZ_JAMCCX010000095.1 GCF_024706985.1 Alicyclobacillus sp. SP_1
TCCATGGCCTACGCATACTACGCACTCAACGGCGAATACCCGACTGATTTCTCAAATCCTCCGACCGTTGAAGAACCTACCTTGACTTGCGAAGGTTCCTTTAATCCTAACGTCCCGTGCCCGTGTTCGTCTAGTTCAGGTAGTTGCTCCTTCCCATCCAGTTCGCCAACGTCATGCAGTAGCAATCAGCAAACATTTATCAATAACTACCTCGGTTCTGCAGAAACTGCATCCAGTCAAACGGGTTTGCCTGTGAGTTTTATACTTGGACATTGGGGGCTTGAGACAGCTTGGGGAACATCAGCAGGGTTACCGAGCTGTAACAATCCGGGCAATCTTGTCGTGTCAGGCCAACCAACGTGTACTACATGTGGAGGTTGCGGGGTCTCATCATTCTCAACACTGGCCGATGGTGTCGATGCCTACATTTCAGCTATGAACAATAAATACGCATTTGTGAAATGGGCATATGACAATTACGGCCTTGAAGAAGCAGCAAAGGCTCTGGGAGCAGGTTGTGAGCCTGCTTCTGGATACTCAAGCGATATTTATGCAACAGGTCGATATAACGGTGTTTCCTGTAACGGGGAAGCAGTAGACAACAATTGTTATATAAGTTCTACAGCTTCCGGAAATGGGCAGGATTACAGTGTGTGTGCTCCTGTCGTTTCAAATGATGACTGCGATGGGTGTAATGGATGCGGTTATGTTGGTTGTAGTCTATATGAGACAATTACAACAAGTTGCTTATCTCCGTATAACTGTGTGACCTAATATTAATCAATCAGCAAGCTCTTTGTATTTTTAAAAGAGCTTGCTGATTGATTAATATTTTATAGGATTCTCCCATTGGGGCCACTCTATTTGCGAAGGCCACCAATACTTTCCTCCACCAGTAGGAGTCCCATATGTCTTTAATGTGTAGCCAGGCAGATTAGAAACTAGCTTCATTGCCTTCCCTTGAACCGATTGTTCAATGTTTTGTATAAGCTCTGTATCTAAATGCCGTTCGCTTTTTGGAGCGTATTGTAACATTACGGAAGAGACCTTGGGGGCATATTTTTTTACATCATCTGAAATTGAATTAGGAGCAAAAACTGGACCTACCTGTTTCAGGTATTGAACAGCATAAATAACTTTCAACATCGATTGACTAAATAAATAGACACTCTGTTCCTTGTTTGTTTTTGGTGTGCTCTGTGTTTCATTAGAGGTAATTGTCTTTGTCGAGTTAGTTTCAGCAGAGCTATTTAATGACGTTGATGAATTTGTTTTATTTTGGGCATTCTCTGTATTTGTAGTTTTCGTCGTCATTACGCCATTCGTTAAATTACTCGCATGAGCCGAGCCTGAACTGACTCCACCACCAGTCCCACATCCCGTCACGGTCAAGCACGTCAACGCCAGAGCAGCTGCGCTAACTCCCCAAAGTCGTTTTTGCATCGTCACCACTCCTCGTAGGTTATTGTATGCGGTTTCCAATCATCCGTCCACCCCCTCAAATATATCAGTTTATGGGAATATGACAGATCTCGCAGACCGCTCCCAGTCCAACGGTGCCAGCATCGGCTCATCCCAAGCTGGTTCCGGAACGCGTTCTCGCTTGGCCCGGTAGGCCGCAGCAGCCGTCCGGTGCTTTGGGAGCAGGCTGTGTAGTGCTGCAATCACGTTACCTTCGTGAACGGTCATGCGCGGAGACCTCCTATC
>NZ_JAMCCX010000096.1 GCF_024706985.1 Alicyclobacillus sp. SP_1
ACGACCTATAGGGTCTCACGAAGGGAGACATGGAGTTTTCAAGGGGAATTTGAATACACCCCCATTCTAGCAAATCCCCCCTTCGTGTCAAGAAAAAAAGCCCTCGCTTGGAGGGCTCTGTTCGTCGGTTGCGTTCGTGCTGCATGGTGTTTGTCAAAGCGCAAACAACAGCAGCTGGTCGTCCCCGACACCTTGTTTCTTCAGGACTTTTTTCGCCTTGTCTGGCAGGCGCTTCTTCCACTCGCCAAGCGTCACTTCTGGCTCCATGGGCAGTGGCGCTTTTTGAGCGACGGAGACCGAGACGGATGTGTCTTGCAGCGTGAGGCAAGGAGACTCTTCGGAAGGGGATACACCCGCCATTCGCTTCGTCTCTTCCGCCAAGCGCTGCATGGCTCGTCCTATCTCGCCTCGAAACCGCTCTTCGGACAGCAGGGTGACGCCTTGCGGGATGTCCTTGTCGGCCATCGCCCGCCATTGGCTCGATAAATCGGCGACGTCGCCAAGGCAATGCGCAATCGCGTACGTCGAGGCCGATTGGGCATCCTTTGCCGTGAATTCGGCCACTTCCGATCGATCCAGTCGACCTTCCAGGAGCATCGCATGGGAGCGCTTGGCCAACATGCGCGACATCTGGGCCATCTCATACGTCCCTTGGTAGAGGTAGTAGAAGACTTTGCACGGGCGATGCTGGCCAATGCGCCATGCCCGCCGCGCCGCCTGGCGCATCGTCGCAATCTCGTCCGTGAACTGATAGAAGAAGAGCGACGGATGCGAGAGCAAATCGAGGCCCACTTCGACGAGCTTGGCGTTGCAGACAACCACGTCCACGCCGCGTTCCAGAGACCTTTCCAGCCACGCGACCCGGTCTTCTGGGGCGACCGTCGCAGAAAGGGTCTCGGCGCGAATGCCCGCTTGTTGCAAGACGGCGGTGACCCGTTTGTCTTGCAGGGCATCGCCGCTGTAGCGCACGTACACGACGCAGCGTCGCCCCTGTTCCAGTTCGGCCTGAACGTCGGAGACGAGTTGACGTTCTTTGGGCGTCCAGGCGGATTCGAGTTGGGTCGCGGCAAACGCGACGGCATCCTCCTCGGACAGCCAGACGGTTTGCGACCGATACGGCTGATTCGCCGCATTCACGACCGCCGGGATGAACTGGGCGAACGCTTTTGTGTTGCCAAGCGCATATTGCCGTTTCATCTCAGCCTCCAAATCGACGTGGAACGTGCCATAGGCCTGTTCGTGGTCCGGATCCATGCGCACAAACACCGGCCGCTCTTCGAGTTCGACTAAGGGGAGTCCCAGATCGCCGAGTTCCAGGAAGACACATTTGTCCGCCAGATGCTGCACAAACAATGTGGGCGAGAGGCCCGGGACTTCTTTGGGCGGATTGAGCAACACTTTGCGTTCACTCATCGTTCCACCCGTTTTAACGTCGTCCGTAGCCCATCGTCCTTTCTGTTCCATGGTCCCGTACCGACGCACAAACTTGTTCAGAGAGCGATGGTCCATCCCATCGGCGAGCATCGCTCCCAATGCTGTCAACTTAGGATGGTATGAATTGGTGTTCCCTCTGGTTATTCGAAATCTGGGTCCACAGAGTGGGG
>NZ_JAMCCX010000097.1 GCF_024706985.1 Alicyclobacillus sp. SP_1
GTTTACCCTCTCATGTCTCACAGGGTCTATGCCCTCAGCAGTCCTTCGTACGACCTATCGAAAGGGTGGAGGCCAGCTAAGCTTAAGTACAGGGTCTGTGCCCGAATGGAGAAAATGTCTGCTGGCTTCTCCGTGCTCTACGTTTGTCTAATGCATGTTCATTGCTGGTACGATATCTTGAGCGAAACGATGTCAGTCTCGTAATTAAGCAGCCTGGTTCGTCAGCCGTCGGTAAGCCGGTCCAAGGGCTCGGATGGGATCGTAATCCACATGCCGTGTGCCCATCGTAAACAAGATGCGTATTAGTTTTCCACAGAGTGCGACAAGCGACTGTTTGGGCTTAAGCGGGTTATCCACACGAGTCTTGAAGTGCTGGTGCAACAGTTTGAACTCTGGATTTGTAGCCACCAGGAAGAACACGCCTCGGTAGAGTAGGGCCCGTAGCCTTGACCGACCTCGTTTGCTAATGACTGTCTGGCCTTTGTGCATGCCAGAACTGTCTTCTTTCAAATTCAGCCCTGCGAGTTTGCGAATCTGGTGCCAGCTTGTGAATAACGACAGGTCTCCGACTTCGGCCAGGAATCCAGCGACTGTGGATAAGCCGAGACCTGGTATTCCAAGCATTTGTGTGGCCCCTGGAATCTCCGCCAACAACTCGGCGATCTGCCCCTCCAGTTGGGTCAATTGCTGCCCTATCAGGTCATATTGGCTCATCAGGATCTGCAGCTCCTGACGGGCCATAGTTAACCCCTGTCGTAGGCCTATGGATTTCTGTGCAACGCTCACAAGCTTCTTTGCCGCCTTCAATCCAACGCCTCGCTTGATATCCGCCTCCCTCCACATGTGGACAACTTGTTCTGGCTCCATGTTCGAGATATCCACAGGCAGCCATGCTTTGCGTAAGAGAGCCAGTGCCGCTTTGCCATTCCAGTCTTTGAACACGGTCGGCACGAACTCTGGAAAGAAGCGGTCCAACCAGTTGTGGATGCGGCCTGTCACGCGCTGCAAATCTTCCATCAAGCGCTCCCGCTGATTCATGCCGGTGCGTAGTTCGGCGTGTACACCGAGAGGGATGATGGGCTCCGCGTAACGACCGTCCTTGACCAGACGAGCGATGGTCAGCGCATCTTTCACGTCGTTCTTGGTGGGTGAATTGTCGTCCAGCTCCTTGCTCTTCTTGACGTGCGACGGATTCACATGAACCACCTGGATACCCCGTTGCTGCAAGTACTGAGCGAGCGCCATCCAATAGTGGCCCGTTGGCTCCATGCCAATCACCACATCATTCTTGGTATGCGAACGCTTCAATTCTTCCAGCCATTGCTCTAGACCTTCGAGCCCAGTCCTGGTATTCTCGAAGGCGAGGGGCTTGCCTAGTTCGATACCTCGCCAATCGACGCTTCTTGCTACGTGCGTATGCTTGGCGATATCGATACCGACGACGAGCGTTCCCTCCGTGATGCGCTGAATCTTGGCGTTCACATTCCTTGCCATGGTTGCTTCACCCTCCTGTGATTTCGTGTTGGTTTCGTCACCTACCACGATACCAGGAGGTTTTTTAATCTAGCAAATCTTAAATTGCTTCATTACAGGACTGCTT
>NZ_JAMCCX010000098.1 GCF_024706985.1 Alicyclobacillus sp. SP_1
GAGACTATAATTCCAAAATATTCATTGGAAACCTAACGAGACTCCATCAAGCAAAAACCGTCGAAATCCGGGATAATACTTCTGAAGATCGTCATATAAGCGTGCAGATATTTCCGTTTATCAACAAACACATTCTCTGAGAAACTCAGCAACGAACATTTCCCCTAACACACTGAAGCATTGGCCGTCATTAACCGTATGCATCGCTTCGATCCATGTTGAAAAAAATACACACATATCCACTCTCGTAAGTTTCCTTTGAAAAGTGGAAGATAAGTGGTAAACTCGTTATAAGAACTCAGGTTCGTATAACGAGGTGATATTCGTGAATCTCTTGGAGTTTACGCAAAAGTTCTCGGATGAAAAGCCTGTGAAGAGCGTCTCATTCAACTGCGATGGAAAGAAGGCTTCACATGCCGCATTCCGAGGCAATTCTCGTTCATGCGGCACACAGGCGGGACGCCGACCTTAGAGTGCCACTGTTTGAGTGCAAGCACTGTCATCGCCAGACTTCTGTCACTGCAGGGACTATCTTTCATAAAAACAAAACGCCACTGTACAAATGGTTCCTTGCAATATACCTAGTCAGCCATGACAAGCGGGATGTTTCTGCAAAACACTTCAGCGTCACATCGCCGTTTCGTACGACACGGCTTGGCACATGCTTCACAAAATCCGTTCTGCTATGGCGGAACGAAATACGAAATATACGTTGGAAGGAATTGTTCAAGTCGATGACTTCTACCTTGGCGGCAAAAGCAAAGGTAAACGGGGACGTGGCACTACACAGTCGCCCATGGTCATGGGGGTTTCACTGACGAAAGGAAAACCCCAATATTGTTCCATTGAAGCGGTAGAAGACCTGACTAAAAATTCGATACTGCCCATTTTAAAACGTAACCTCGGGACGGATATCGTCTTGGAACCAGACGGGAACTGGTCATACGGTGCCAGTGCAAAGGAACTGAACATTCCACATCGGGTGACATTGTTGAGTGACTAAAACGCTCATGAAACATTTCAATGAGTCAATACGCTGATCAGCAATTTGAAGGCGTTTATTGACGGAACATACCATGGACGAGAGCGCTTCAAGCAACTGTATGCTGCTGAATTCACTTACCGATTGAACCGCAGACACATGGGACACGGACTTGTCGAACGGCTTCTTAACACATGCGCCCTAGCGCACCCACTAAATGCAAGTCGAACTATCTAAGTGGAGGTTTAGCCCAGGTTACTTACGAGACTGGATATGTGTGAAAAAAATATTAGGAATTCTGTCGCGAAGGGACCTTCCCTTCGCGACAACCGTCTTAAAAAATATTGATGAAGCAATTAGCTAAGCACTCACCGTTGTTAGCCCCACAGCTATCGTTGTTTGCACCACAGACATTGGTAGTGCAGCCCCCTCCACCGCCACCCTCATCATTACATACTCTGAGTAAAGGTTGCGAATAGTCAGGTGCCTTTAATTCATCGTGAACGTAAAACTTTGCACAGCGCGCCTAGCCAAGCTAGGCACAACTAACCGGTGAGAGTCCGGTCGAGGTAGG
>NZ_JAMCCX010000099.1 GCF_024706985.1 Alicyclobacillus sp. SP_1
AGACTCGTGTCGAAAATCGCGGAAGAACTGTATCAAGAAGGGCTTCAGGAAGGATTGCAGAAAGGACTGCAGGAAGGTCGCCAAGAAGGTCGCCAAGAAGGTCGCCAAGAAGGTCGCCAAGAAGGTCGCCAAGAAGGTCGCCAAGAAGGTCGCCAAGAAGGTCTGGCCACGGTCGCCGAGCGAATGTTTCGCAAAGGCGCTAGCCTTGCCGAAGTCGTGGACATGACGGGCCTTAGTCAGGATGAAGCGAAAGCGATCCAAAACAAACTCGTTCATTGAACCGAACGAAACCGCCGATGCCTCCACGAGGCTTTCGGCGGTTTTTTTGTTGTCACCAGTAGCGTGGTTGCCCGAGCGGTCCGTCGGGTCAAGCGTGACAAACTACGAATGAGAGAGACCGCGAAAGAACATAGAGAGAGTTTAGTGACACTTCTGACCCCGACTCGAGTCGGACTAAAAACCGTCCTCATGACGGATGCCGAAATTGAGTAATTGAATGATAATGTAGCTATTCCTGATGTGGAGGAGGTTGAAACCGATGATTTTGGTGACGGGTGCAACTGGCAATGTAGGCCGTCAGGTAGTCGAAGACTTATATAAAGGCGGCCACCAAGTTCGAGTTCTGACCAGAAATCCTGCAAAAGTATCATTTCCTGCAGAAGTTGAGGTCGCCGTTGGTGATTTGACTGCACCTCAGACGTTGAAAAAAGCATTCGATGGAATTCAGAGCGTGTATTTCATACGAGTACCTGGTAGTGAGGCATTTCCTAAAATCGCCAAGGCATCAGGTGTAGAGCACATCGTGTTCCTGTCATCAAGCGCTGTTGAATTACCCGTAGAAAATGCGATTGGTAGGAATCATTTTAATACCGAAGAGCTAATACGACAATCGGGCTTAAAATGGACGTTTCTTCGTCCAGGGGCTTTTATGTCTAACGCTTTGCGCTGGGCAGGTACTATTCGGACAGAGAGTGTCGTGCGAGCTCCGTTTGGAGACGTTGGAACAACTCCAATTGACCCTCGGGATATAGCGAATGTTGCATCCAAGGTTCTTGTATCGAAGGGACATGAGGGCGAGATTTATACCCTCACTGGGCCTGAACTACTGACACCCATTGAACAGGTGAAGATCTTAAGCAACGTTCTTGGGAAGGACATTCGTTTCGAACATCTGCCTGAGGACATTGCTAAGGAGACCATGAAACGATTTGCACCTTCAGAGATAGTTGAGACGTTGTTTCAGATTTCAAGGGATACCCCAACAGTAGTGTTGAACACCGTGTTGAACACCGTGTTGAACACCGTGTTGAACATTACAGGTCATCAACCTAGAACGTTCGAGCAATGGGCTGCAGACAACGCAGGTGCCTTCCAGTAATCACGTTGGTTTGTGACACATCCGATAAAACCGCATTAGGGTTGCCCATAAGGCAATATAGTGGATCCAGGAATTCAGACAAGTTGAAAGGGGTCATGTAAGCTATAATCGGCATATGAGAAAACATTACACG
>NZ_JAMCCX010000100.1 GCF_024706985.1 Alicyclobacillus sp. SP_1
GGGTGTGCTCCGGAAGTCCCTTGCGAAATTCCGCATCACTGCCAAACGCCCCATCGCACCCGACCCATTGGAATTGAAACTCGTGGTTGTTGACGGCTTCTTCAATCATCTTCAGCGCAAGTTGTGGTTTAGTACGAAACTCCGTTTCCTCAGGAATATCGCACTTTGCCCACAGTGCCTCGTGTTTATCATCAAACCATACCTTTGGAAGATACAGTCTGGAATCCAGCAGACCATAGCCGTTCGCTCCGGAATACCCGATGAATACGCCAGCCTGACAGTTTTCGACCTTCCCCAGTCTGCCACAATACTGCCGAGTGACCCCGGCTGAGTGGGTGCCTTTTTTGGGAAAGTCAGAGCCGTCCACCGTCAGCATGCCATTCGGGTCGTTTGCAGTGGTACAGACCTGGGCTTGGTAAATCTGTTTCATCTGCTGCTCGTCCCACGGGGCATCCTTCAGGAACATCTGCATCGTGCGCACGGCTTTCTCATCTTCATAGCGCAGGGCAATCGGCTCGATGCTCTTGCGCTCCAAGTCACTGAGCAATCCCTTGGTATATGTTTCACAGTTTTTCTGCTGCGCCGGATGGGTATAACACGACGTATATGTATCCAGGTATTGTCCGAGTTGCGTCCCCAATTCAGTGACAGTTTGCTCGTTAATGCCTACTTCAGTGAACAAGTCAGGACTCCAGTCCGGTAGACTCAGCATCATGTCCCATGACCTCACACGCTTGAGATTGGGATTCGGTCGTGGGGGGAACTGGGACACCAATTTGAACAGCCTGCGATCCAGCAGATAGAGAAACACGCCTTTTCGGTTTCCGTGATAAACGAACGCTTTGCCGACCTTTGAGAAGCCACGGGTTTCCCCGACATATCGCCAATTGGCGGCTTTGTAGCAAGTACCCTGATAACGGTTGAGGTCAACGAACGTCTCTACCGCATACGGCTCTATACCGTACAGGCGAAGCCAGTCGGTCTTCACCCGATTCAGGGAAAGAGACAATATATGAGAAGCCAGGTTCTTGACGTGAACCCATGGCAGGATGAGAAATCGGTTGTTGTTGACCACGTGGGAAAGCAGCTTCTGTCTGCCTTCCTCGCTCCAGCCCAGCCAGGCGTCCCGGACACCAACGTGGAACGACGCACGGTTAAAGCTGACTGCGGCAATGGGCACGTCTCGGAACAGCACCAGGTACTTGACCCGCTGACCAATCATTGCATGGTAGCCGAGATAGTGCCATGTGCGAACCATGTAGTCCCAGATCCCTTCATCCTCGGTTCCGTTGACAAGGATAAGGGAAAGAGGCTGAAAGTCTCTCAAACTGCCCGTAACAGGGCGCTGGTCTGTCCAAATAGAGTCCATAATCCATTCGTCCTGTTCCGATAGAATGCCCAACAACCGAATCCCGCCTCCAATCGTATCATGTTTTTCGGGCTACGTCCAGCGGAAATTTA
>NZ_JAMCCX010000101.1 GCF_024706985.1 Alicyclobacillus sp. SP_1
TAGTGGTGTAAATTCCACGGCTAGATCTTGACGAAAAAGCCATCGAGTGCAATCTACTAAAAGTGTCAAGCAAATAGTAGAGGGAGGCACATCGATGGCTTCTACAGACAAGATCGCACTTTTGGATCTCATTCGCAAGATCGGATTAGAAGATGGTGATGTGGATTTCTTGAAGGAGGGGTTAAGAGTCCTCACCCAGGCTGTGATGGAAGCGGAGGTGAGTTCCCTCATTGGCGCTGAACGATATGAGCGTAGTGAGAAGCGCAGCAATAGCCGCAATGGACACAGAGACCGGGAATGGGATACCCGTGTTGGAACGATTGACCTGCAAATCCCAAAGCTGCGTAAGGGGAGCTACTTTCCGAGTATGCTAGAGCCTCGGCGCAAGGCTGAGAAGGCACTGCTTTCCGTTGTCCAAGAGGCATACGTACATGGCGTGAGCACCCGTAAGGTGGATGAATTAGTTGAATCCATGGGCATTCAGGGGCTCAGCAAGAGCGAAGTCTCTCGAATCTGCAAAGAGCTCGACGACGTAGTCCAGGACTTCAAGAACCGCCCGTTGGAGGGGACGTATCCGTATCTGTGGCTAGATGCAACCTTCCCGAAAGTAAGGGAAGGCGGACGGGTACAGAGTATGGCGTTTGTCATTGCCATTGGCGTGAGAGACACCGGTGAGCGTGAAGTGCTGGGATTTGACATTGGCACAAGCGAAGACGGCTCATTTTGGCTCACGTTCATTCGCAGCCTGGTCGCACGTGGACTGCGAGGCGTGCAGCTGGCGATTAGCGATGCACATGAGGGGCTTCGCAGTGCGATTGGGTCTGCGTTGACCGGAGCCACGTGGCAGCGCTGCCGCGTCCACACAATGCGCAATATTCTTAGCCAGGTGCCCAGAGCGTCACAGGCGATGGTTTCATCCATTGTCCGAACGATCTTTGCTCAACCGACGCAGGAAGCTGCCAAGCAGCAACTGTCGGCCGTTGTGCAGCAACTTCAGGAGAAATTCCCGAAGGCGATGAACGTGTTGGAGCGTGCGGAGGAAGACGTGCTGGCGTACATGGCATTCCCGAAGGAGCACTGGAAGCAGATTTGCTCGACAAATCCACTGGAGCGTTTGAATCGCGAACTCAGACGGCGCTTTGATGTGGTTGGCATATTCCCGAATCGGGAGTCCGTGGTTCGTCTTGGCGGTGCAATTCTTCAAGAGCAAAACGATGAATGGGTTGTTGCAAGGCGGTATTTCAGCCGAGAGTCTATGGCTAAACTAACCGGCAACGACGAACAACAATTG
>NZ_JAMCCX010000102.1 GCF_024706985.1 Alicyclobacillus sp. SP_1
AGACTGTCTTTGCTCATACGACTTTGGCTCCTTTGGCTTCAAGATGTCTTCAGTATAGCCGGGAATTCCGGCCGATTCGGGCCACTTTTTGCCCAATGTTGAGCGGACGTCCACGGCGTCTCCGTCAAGGTCGCCCAACCTGCTCTTGGCTCATGCCGTCGCCAGCATGCGGCATTTTCACCCGTTCCAAGCGCGACAATGAGGAGCATCTGCTCGCTCTCGTCCGAACGGACAGAGGCTTTGAGGGGCTACACAGCCTGCTTCCGGAGCACCGGACGGCTGCTGCGGCCTACCGGGCCAAGCGGGAACGCGTTCCGGAGGAGGATGTTCTACCGACGATGTCACATTTTCCGAAGCTACTCCGTCTAAGAAGACGGAAGGATCATTGGCGGTAGTCTACAATAAGTCATGAGGAGTGGTGACGATGCAAAAACGACTGTGGGGAGTTAGCGCAGCTGCGCTGGCGTTGACGTGTTTGACCGTGACGGGGTGTGGGACAGCTCAACATGCTTCACCTTCAACTGGCGCCCCCGAAACAACGCAAATTAGTGCGTCTCGCACGAGTGCCGTTCACCCAAAACATACGGGGACTCATTCGACCGACGTCATTCATGTGTACCCATCTCTCCTGTCCTCCTATCGAAAGCAACCGGACAAAATTCACGCATCGTCCATATACGGACATGAGTTGATTGACGCTAAAATTGTTCATCGAACTCTTGTGGTCACAATTGGGAATGCAGTAACTACTCTAAATTTGGGCTATAGCAATTATCTCGAAAACAAAGACCTTAAATTATACCCCCCGATTTTATTGCCTAGCTCGGGAGCTTACATCCCCATCGTGATACACGATGCTTACACAGATACGACGGGGGATTCAGGATCAAATTCCGTTTTTTATATAAATATTTCTGCAAAGAAAATCACTCCGATTCCTCACGCTCAGCACATTATCCTTAACGGAGGCGGAGTTTTCAGCAGATTCTTTTATGCAAATGATTATTTTATATGGACTTCCATAATGCCGACGACATCTGGTCGCCTCAACGTACTTAGGACGAATGTGTTTTTTTATCACAATCACAAAGAACTGCAAATGCCTACGTTATATGCCTCGGACCTTCCGCGAATGATTTCCATACATCATCGCGTAGTTATCTACTCTTTTCAAACTAGAACAATCGTGCAACACGTGATTGACTAGTAGATCGTTTCTTAAATCTCGTAATTTTCTACGAGTTTGGTATCCTTGTCTTAGGAGGGGATACCAATGGCCA
>NZ_JAMCCX010000103.1 GCF_024706985.1 Alicyclobacillus sp. SP_1
CTAGTACAGAGTTTCCAAAATATCGTCACTAACTCAGCTTGCGGGTATCCGACCCAATACCGTATCTCCACTGAAACTTCACAGGGCTGTGATTGACTTCCTGTAAGTACAATTCAATCCGCTGTCGGAGTTCTTCCTTGGACGATACTCGGATGTGTCGCAACATGCTCTTTGTCATCTTGGCAAAAAATGATTCAATAATGTTCAACCAGGAAGCGTGTTTCGGTGTAAAGATGAATGCAAAGCGGTTCGGTACGGTCTCGAGATATGCCTTCGTTTCTTTTGATGTATGTGCCGAATGATTATCAAGGATGATTTGAATCTTCCATTCTGGTGGATAGTGGGCGTCAAGCTTTTGGAGGAACGAGACAAACTCTCGACTGCGGTGCCTTTCCTCCACACTACCAATGACCTCACCCGTCATTAAATCAATCCCAGCTAGGAGGCTAAGAGTTCCGTATCGAATGTACTCATGGTCCCGGCCTATCGCTGGATGCTTTCCAGGTTCCGGAGGCAAGTCCGGGGCCGTCGTTCCAATTGCTTGAATACCGGGTTTCTCATCGTATGACACTGTCGTAACCGTGTAAAACGCATTCTCCTTTTCATCTAACATGAACTGCACCTGCTCATATACGCACAGCACTTGGGCCATTTTTTCGTCAAAATCCGCATCCCGCTTCTCTAAGTAATACCGTACTTTATGGGGCTTGACATCGTGCGCAGACAGCATCTTCGATATGGTGCCAGCACTGATCTTTACAACACTCGGGTGACCGGCTTTCACCGCGTTCTCCTGAATGTGTTTTGCTAACAAGCGAACCGTCCAGAGTTCATACGAATAACCGATTTCTTTCGGCTTCTGACATGCCAGAGAAATAATCCAGGCCTGAGCTTCCGACGTGATCTCAGCGGGACGCCCAGAACGAGGCAAGTCATCGAGAGCGGCCGTAACTCCGAATTCGAGAGCCTTGTTCAGGCAGCGATGCACCTTGACCGCATTGGTTCCCATTGCCGCCGCAACACTGCGAACCGATGCACCGGTTGCCAAGTGAAGCAGCATTTGTGCCCGTTCCACTCGCCGAACCTGTTCGGTTCTTGATTGAGCAATCTTTTGTAACGACAAACGTTCCTCATCTGACAACACCAGCATTGGTTTGTGACGGCGGTTGGCCATTGGTATCCCCTCCTAAGACAAGGATACCAAACTCGTAGAAAATTACGAGATTTAAGAAACGATCTACTAG
>NZ_JAMCCX010000104.1 GCF_024706985.1 Alicyclobacillus sp. SP_1
AAGGAGTCCTGTTCATGAGTGGAGAGATTCGCGTTGGCATCATTGGCTGCAATGGGATAGCACGAGGAAAGCATTTGCCCAGCCTGAAAAAACTGAATACAGTACAAATGGTCGCATTTTGTGACATTGTCGTTGACCGCGCGACCTCGGCAGCCGCAGACTATGGTGTTAAGGATGCCATGGTGACGGAAGATTACCGCCGGCTCTTAGAAAACCCGGCTGTAGACGTAGTACATATCTGCACACCCAACGACATGCATGCCGAAATCACGGTCGCTGCGCTGGAAGCAGGCAAACAGGTCATGTGCGAGAAACCCATGGCGAAGACTGCGGCGGGAGCCCGATTGATGGTCGAAGCTGCAGAGCGGACAGGGAACAAGTTGACGATTGGCTATCAAAATCGCTTCCGGCCCGACAGCCTCTACTTGCATCAAGTGTGCGAGGCGGGAGATTTAGGACACATTTATTATGGCAAGGCGCATGCCATTCGTCGTCGAGCCGTGCCTACGTGGGGCGTGTTTTTGGATGAGGAGAAGCAGGGTGGGGGCCCGCTGATTGACATCGGCACGCATTCCCTCGACCTCACATTGTGGATGATGCAAAACTATAAGCCGCGGGCGGTACTCGGGTCCACTCATCATCAACTGGGCAAAATGGAGAATGCCGCAAATGCTTGGGGCTCTTGGAATCCCGCTGAATTCACGGTCGAAGACTCGGCCTTTGGCTTGATTACGATGCAGGACGGAGCCACCATTATCCTGGAGTCCAGCTGGGCTCTCAATACGCTTCAGACGGGCGAAGCCAAGTGCTCTCTGTCCGGTACGCTCGGTGGCGCAGATATGGTCGATGGACTGCGGTTGAATGGGGAGCGTTTTGGTCGTTTGCACGAGACGAAGGTGGAAATAGGCCGCGGTGGTGTGGACTTCTACGATTCTTCGGAGGAGAGCCCTTCCGACCGGGAGGCACGGCAGTGGATAGAGTCTGTGATGGACAATCGGGATCCACTCGTGAAACCGCGCGAAGCGCTGGTAGTTACAGAAATTCTCGAAGCCATCTACACCTCGGCTCAAACGGGCAAAGCAGTCTATTTTGACCATTCTTGAGGAGGTTCATCATCATGCGGGTGACAGTGTGGAACGAGTATCGACATGAGAAGCGCAGTGCGGACGTACAGGCGGTGTACCCGGATGGGATTCACCAGGCGATTGCCGCTCCGCTGCGAGAAGCTGGGCATGAGGTGCG
>NZ_JAMCCX010000105.1 GCF_024706985.1 Alicyclobacillus sp. SP_1
AGGCGTTCGAGGCGTTCGAGGCGTTCGAGGCGTTCGAGGCGTTCGAGGCGTTCGAGGCGTTCGAGGCGTTCGAGGCGTTCGAGGCGATTGATGCGATTGATGCGATTGAGGCGTTTGAGGCGTTTGAGGCGTTTGAGGCGTTTGAGGCGTTTGATGCGAATACCTTGCCATATCAAAAACAGAAACCTGGTAGCTTATGGCTTCCAGGTTTCTGATTCTTGCTCCCGTTTGGGCACGTATTCAACCGCAGTTTGAATCTCCTCTACGGCATCGCGTTGCCGCGCGCTGAGATAAGCAAGTCATACCATTCCTCACGAGTCAGAGATACCTTTTCGGCATCGCGACACGCTTCAATGCGAGCGGGGTTGCGAGTCCCGATAACCGGTTGAATATGTGCCGGGTGACGCATCAGCCAAGCCAGCAAAATCGCTTCCGGAGTGGTGTTTTTCTGCTCCGCATAGTCCGCGATTTTCGCCGCAGTTACGTGAACCGCATGATTCTCCTTGTCTATGGGCCGGCCAGTATATAGTCCCTGCGCTAAAGGACCCCACGCTTGTAACTGAATATCCTCGGTCCGGCAGTATTCAATAGTTCCTTCAGGGAAGTAGTCACGAAGTGAGGTGTCTTGATTGATGTTGACCACAGAATCCGCAAAACTGTGGCGGTATAAACTCATCTCCATTTGATTGACGACAATCGGCATGTCGAGATAGGATTGCAGAAAATCCATTTGGGAGGCGCTCATGTTGGAGACTCCAAAGTGACGAACTTTCCCCTCCGACAGTAAATGGTCGAACGCCTCAGCTACTTCCTCAGGTTCCATGAGAATATCCGGACGGTGGAGCAGCAAAATGTCTAGTGTTTCTATGCCGAGTCGCGAGAGGATACCGTCGACGCAATCGAGAATATAGTCTTTTGAGTAGTCGAAGCGCGTAAAGGGTGCGAGTTCATCAGCAAAACGGATGCCGCATTTCGATTGTAAAATTATTTGGTCGCGCAAGTGCTTGCGTTCTTTGAGCACTTCTCCGAAGACTTGTTCTGCTTTTCCCGATTTATAAATATTGGCATGGTCAAACATATTGATGCCGATGGCGAGTGCCGCTTCGACAGCAGCGTGAGCTTCCTTGACGTCCTCGGCGGTGTACTCGGTGCGATTCGACCAGTCAGCTCCGCCTAAGCCCATGCAGCCGTACACTAATTGACTTGCTTCCAAGTCACGCGTGTTCAACGGTATTTTTGTCAACAGAAAGTCCTCCTTCATTGCGTGTCCATTGCACAACAGGTATGAGTCGTAAGAGAGCTTCACCCGTTGCAATAAATGGGCCATGCCCTGTTCTCTCTTCATTGTACATGAGTTGTAGCGCGAATGTTGTGGAATGGTGGAGCAGTGTGCCCCGAAAGGAGTCAGCAGGATGAACTATCGTGCCATGGTCGGCCTGAGTCGGCGTATGACAACTTTTTCGAAATCGGTCCGGTTTCGGCAAAATAGACGGCCAAGAGCACTCTTCTGGGTGGCTGCGGCGGCTGCTTTCAGTACTGTGAGTGGCTGCGCTACCGTGCCGTCAAGCCATGGTCCCGTTCATACGTACGAGATTCATACCAGTACAGAGGGGAGAGTTTCGAGCAAATCCCAAAGTTCTGCTCCTGCGTTGCTGAAGTCAACCGGTCAAGTTGTCTCCGGTTCGATGGCCGTGACGCGCACTTTAGTTCACTTCAGTCCTGTCTCCGTCTCCTTCTCCAGTCCTGAGTTGGGATGGATGATTGGTCAGGGGGAAGTAAAGGAAAACGGACAACATGTCATGGTCAACCAACTGTTGTTGACGGCGGACGGTGGGCGACATTGGGTGCCACGATACCAGACCGAAGGCACGCTCTCAAGCCTTTTTGCTCTAGGGTTTGAAGCTTGGTTCAGACAACAATTCGTCACCGCGAGCGGCAACGAGACGAGCACATTGGTCCATGCGCAGTTGGTCAGCGGCGTTGGTGGCGGAACGCCGTCGACTGGCGGGGGACAGGATGCCGTGAGCGTTAGCACTCCACCGCTTCCAGAGCAGCCAAGTTTAGCGAGTGCCCCGATGAAGTTTATGACTCTGACGCATGCGTCAGTCAGGGGTCTCGACTTTGTGACATCGCGCGTGGGGTATGCCGATTCATCGCCTCGCGAGTTTCGCAATCGTTTGTTGCGGACCGTAAATGGTGGTCAAACTTGGAGCGAGATCCACATGCCCGCCATGGTCGGCGCGGGGATGATTGTCGGTATTTCGTTTTTGACTTCGCGGGACGGATGGATTTTTGAAGCCGGACAGCCCGGCGCTGGCCAGCAGCAAAAAGCAGTCTATGCAACTACAGATGGTGGCCGCACATGGGCCGCTTTGGATAATGTCGATCTCGGTAGTTCCATGGCTGCTGCCGATGCAGCCGGGGTGAGCGGGGGAGGGGGAGCGGGAAACGCAACGGGGACGACCGTGAGTGGAGACAACTTGGGAGGATTGCCAGGGAGCGGATCGACCGAGAGTCAAGAGAGTACGGTGTCTCTCAGTGGGCTGAACTTAGGTGGGTATGCGAAAGGCATTCAATTTCTCAACCGAAGCGCGGGGTGGCTTTGGGAGAGCCGCGGGTTTTTGATGGAGTCGACGAATGGTGGCCGCACTTGGCATGACAATGCTTTGTCTGCACATTCCTGGTTTGAAGTTATGGATGTCAGTTTTGTCAATGGACAAGATGGATTTGCCTTATGCCGAGACCTACAAGACGTTCAAAATTTGTCGTATGTGCTGGAGGAGACTACGAACAGTGGCCGCACTTGGCGAGTTATTCGGCATTGGCCGCTGGTGTAGTGCCATCGGTGTGAATTCGCCGCGTCCGACCGAGTCAACAAGACTCAGGGCAAAGCGATGGTCTGCCCTGAAGTCCGCTACTTTACTGTGCGTCGAGCGCCGTCCAACTGACGGCAGATACGGATGGGTCGAGGCTGAGGCGGCTCACCAATTGCTCCATCGATACGTCGTCTGCTCCCGTTCGCTCAATATCCGCCTCAACTTGAACGACATCACGTCCATCGGCTAAATCTTCGCTGCGCAGGGCATACAATCGCAAGCCAGGAGTTGAGAGTGCCTCCGCCAGCATGACTCGCACACGTGCTTCTTCGGAGGCCTTGCAAACCGTTCGAAAGCGGTACGAGGTGACAATTTCGGCACTTTCTCCTCCGCGGGGGTGATGGTCGAGCACGTGTGCGACAGGCCGTAGGAATATGTTGCCGACAATGACGAACGCTGTTGCTGCAACGGCTTCGAGGTAGAAGTGGTTTCCAGACAACATACCGACGGCTGCAGAGCACCACATCGTCGCGGCTGTATTGATGCCGCGGATGTTGACGCCGTCACGAAGGATAATTCCAGCTCCGAGAAAACCCATGCCGGAAATGATGTAGGCGTCAATCCGAGTGGGGTCGTAGCCCGGAGGACCGGGAATGCGAACGGCGACTCCGACAAACAGAGCAGCACCGAGTGCAACCAGTGCGTTGGTGCGCAGTCCGGCCGTTCGCTGTCGCCATTGTCGCTCCGCTCCGATGGCTGCACCAAGCACGAGTGCGATGGCGGTTGCGATTAAGAAAGCTGTTAGTGAGGTGTTCGGTGTGTATGGATTCATGGTCCTTGCATAGCCATCCTTTTTTAAAGAGTATCAGTCAATGGGCTATTTGTACCATACTTACGACGGAAAGTACCATGGCTACGATTAAATATCCTCTCATGACGCCAAAGAAGCGCCCCCCTGTACATTCTTCGTCCGGTCGGTGCGTCAAGGAACGAAGGCGAGGAGGGTCTCGCCGTGTCAGCATGGACAGAAATGGACGGGTGAAGCTCTGCGCTCATGGTAACGGCTACTCTATTCGCTGCTCCAATTCGGAAAGAAACTGGTTGACGCGGTCCCGGATGGCATCTCGCACTTCGCGGAACTTGTTGTCGATATCCTGGTCGGTGCCGACGGCCTTTGCAGGGTCTTCAAATCCCCAGTGGAGGCGGCGGACGTGTGGTGGTGTCACGGGACAGCGGTCGTTCGCGTCTCCGCATAAAGTGATGACATAATCTGCTGCGTTGAGAATTTCGGGGTCTATGAGGTCTGACGTGTGTCCGGAAATGTCGACGCCTGCTTCTTTCATGGTGGCCACGGCGCGCGGATTGAGACCGTGCGTCTCGATTCCGGCACTATAAACTGTAACCGTTCCGCCGGACAGTTTCCTTGCCCAACCTTCCGCCATTTGGCTGCGGCACGAATTTCCGGTACAGAGGAAGTACAATAGGGGTTTCTCCGGCATAGTGGGTACCTCCTTAGGGCGTCTCGCATTATAATTCAGTCCATTATAATATAATCATATTATAATTAATAAGGCAATGAAGAACCCACTGTAACAGTAAATTTTATAAAATTACATAATTTACAATAAAACTAACATTGAACAACCTTTCTTAGGGATGATCGGAGTGTTCCACCACCCAATATCCGTAGAAAATGGTTGTCTGTAGAATGGTGTTTTCCCAACCCTGTGCGAAGTGATAGGTAAGCGGGCGTAGCGAAGAGGCTTCTAGTGCGGCAGCTGTTTCATAAAATGTCCAGAAGAACATCTGGATATTTGCCAATCCAGCTGTCGCATCAATACTTCGCGCATCGTGAAAAGGCAACCCGGTTCGGCGCTCGCTGACAGTAAAGTAGAAGCGTCCACCGTCTGCAAGAACGGCCGCTATATTGCCGATGACTTCGGTCAAATCCTCGCAAAAATCAAAGCATCCGCTGGCTAAGACTACGTCGAATTTTCCTAATTCTGTAGGTAGTGGATGGTGAAAGTCATGGACTAAGTACGTACCTGATGGCCGCGATTGGCGTGCCGCATCGATCATCGCCGGCGATAGATCGATGCCGACGACATCTACGTCCATTGGCAGTCCACTGGTAAAGTGTCCTGGGCCACAACCGACATCGAGTACCCGTTTCCCGGCCTGGACGTTCTCTGCGAGAAATTCCTCTAAGTATGGCAAAAAGTGAGCCAAAGGTCTGGAAGCATCAGCGTATATCGAGGCAACTTGATTGAACATTTTTGCCACGCCTTCTTAATCGTTGCGCAATGGATTCACTAGCCTTACTCCCCCGCTCATGATGATACATGTTTTCCCTGTCATGATGTATTATAGAGCAAAGTGTTCTATTCTTTCTATCGGTTCTGTTACTTTCCTTATACAGTTGCGCCTTAGGAGACACTTTGAACATCGCGAGGTGGTCTTGTGCAGAAACTGCGACAAGAACCGAGACAAGCGTATTGGCGGGAATTTCTTACGTTTCCTCACATTGCCGGTATGGTGGGACTGTTTGCACTCAGCTTTGTTTGGACTCTCTGGAATGCCACAAAGTGGTTTGAGTGGATTTCGTTGCTCATCGGCATAGCGACTTATGGCGTCTCTGAGTATGCGACACATCGCTTTTTGTTCCATATGCAGCCGCCCAAGCGTATCTGGATGCGGCGCCTCGTCGAGCGCCTGCATTATCATCATCACGAAGATCCCACGAACCTCCACTTACTCTTTCTGCCGCTGTGGTATACAATTCCGAACTTCTTGATAGCTGGAGCGATTTGTTATGCGGTCACGGGTCGGTTTGTGGAGGTCAACGCGTTTTTGACGGGTGTCATGGGGTACTTACTGGTCTATGAATGGACGCATTACGTCGCACATCGTCCCATTGTGCCGCGAACACCGTGGGGGCGCTGGATGAAAAAAGTGCACTTGTGGCATCACTTCAAGAATGAACACTATTGGTTTGGCGTGACCAATCCAGGGATGGATTTTCTCTTAGGAACGTTTGAAGACGAGCGGTCCGTCCCGAAAAGCACTTCCGTTCGAAAGCTGTACGCGGAGGAAAGCGTTGAAACCGACGGAAGGTAGCGCGGGAGCGGGGCATAGCGGGGGATGACAAGTGCACTTTGACGGGCAGAAAGTGATTCCGGCAGCCCGAACCGTGAAAGACTTCGAAGAATTATTAGCAGCGCGTGAGCAGACGCTCATCTTGTTGAATGCGCATTTGGCTCAAATTCCGCGTTTGGTTCATATGGCGCACCAGAGCCAAAAGAAGGTTTTTCTTCATGCTGACTTTGTTCAGGGACTGAAGCAGGATGAGGCAGGGGCACAATTTCTCTGTCAGGTTGTAAGGCCGGATGGTATCATCTCGACCCACTCCAATGTGGTGGTGACAGCGCGAAAACACCGTGTCACGGCCATTCAGCGCATTTTTCTCCTTGATTCGCATTCCCTAGAAACGAGTTACCGTGTGCTTCAAGCATCACAGCCAGACTATATTGAGGTTTTGCCGGGTCTTTTGCCAGAGGTACTGAGAGAAGTAGCAAAGAGGTCTGGCATTCCTATGATTGCTGGAGGATTTATTAAATCTGCAGAAGATGTGGCCACAGTTTTGAATGCAGGTGCCGTGGCAGTGACCACGTCGACCAAATCCCTGTGGTCATTCGCATAAAAAATAAATGACCGTTGGGCGCATTCGCTCTTCCCAAATCAACATGGGAAGAGCGAATCTGTATGTGTACTCGGCCAACGGAGACATGGTTTAGCGCCCATGTCAAAATTACGCCCGCACCCGCAAGGTTTGCTGCAGTGGCTGACGGAAAGTCGATGGAGTGCCCGCTCCATAATGATAGACCATGGTGCCGCCGAGATGCCCGGTGATGGAGACCATGATGACGGCAATCAGAACGAGGAGTGTGGACAGCCAGGTTGGCCTACCTCTCCCGCGCCCGAACAAGGTCCAACGCTCTTTGTCGCGTTTATTGAAGTCTGGGTACCGTGTGAAGCTCCGGACGAGCACGGCTAGAATGGCGGCGAGAATGGTAATGACCGCGTCGAGCTGGTGTTCTGACAGCACTTTTGCGGCGGCTGGGGTGAAGCGGACATACTGCTCGGAGATGACGCCAGCTGCAGCGGCTGCAATACAGGCAAAGACCGAGAGAAAGACGACCCAGTAGCCAGCGCGATCGTAAAAACGTGTTTCCGACGGAGGCAAAATAATGCGCAAAATTTCAATCAGCAGCGCGAGGAAGAGCAGCGCAATTGGAAAGTGAACAATCATGGGATGAATCGTTGCCGGGAACACATGCAGTCCAAAATGAATCCATGCTCCGAGCAGTGCAGACCAAATGGATTTCAGAAAACTCACGAAAACACCTCGTTTTGTCAAATAGACTTGGACCGAGGACCCGTCAAGATGTGACATACATCACCGCGTCCCGGATAAGTATCTTTACCCACCCCTGTGGAACAACCTCTCGCACTATTGTCTCTATTTCATTTCGCGGTTTCAAGGGATATATTTGGAAGACGACGGAGAGGTGCTCGGGAGAAAGATGGGATGCTCATTCGACTTGTGCAGCGGCATCATGCGGAGTGAGGTGGCCACACTGGCATTCAGGCGCAAGGCAATCATGCGCAGTTGACCATCCATGATGGAAGAAATGTCGCGCTGCTTACCGTCATTCAAGTGTTCGCGCAGTTCGTTCAGAAAATTGCTAGGCATAGCATGAGGTAGAGAATCTGTTGCGGACAATAGGTGCTCCAGAGTTTCCATCTGTCTCGCAGCATCCCGCAAGCAGCGCAAGAAGGTGGCTGAATCGCTGGCAAGCTCAGTCGGTCTTTGAGGTTGCGATATGTATTGGTCCAAAGCCAGCAGTGCGTCGGTCGCGCGATGCTGTGCTGTCAATATCCCGAGGACGGCATGAGCATCGTACCGTTCTGCCTTCGGTTCGCTCTGCGCCTGATGGAGGGTGGCCGCCGCGTTGGTTCGAGTCAATCGAACGCTGCGACGTTTGTCCGCAATTTGTTTCTCGAGGGGGCTGCCTAGGACGGTCGCACTGTCGTTGATGGCATCCACAGCAGACAGCAATATTTCTAGATATCTGCGCTCTGACTGGACGAATTTTGCTAAGGTTCGCGGGATGTTTCGCTCTTGCCAAGTTGGCCAGAGGATGTATGCGACCAAAGCGATGCCGGCGCCAATCAGGGTATTCAGCAATCGGTCCCTGATGGCTATTGCAGGTGTCATGTGTTCAAAGAAGGAGAGGAGTACGACTACCTCACCGGTGACGAAGATACTGAAGACGCCGTAGTTGTACTGAATGAACGCATACATGGCGATGGCAAACGCGACGATGAGTATCATCGGCAAGATAAATCCGTGATGGGGAATGGCCAGCAACAGGGAGGTGGCGATAACCCCGATAACGGTTCCTAAAATGCGGGACAGTCCTCGGCCAATGGTAGAAAAAAAGTCCGGCTTGAGAACGAGCAGGGCAGTCATGGGGACCCAGTAGCCGCGCGGCAGAGGGATGAGTCGATAGAGTACGACAGCAACGCCGAGCGTTATGCCTAGACGCAACGCATGGCGAAACGCAGGTGAATCCAAAGTCGCATTGGCGCGAAGCGTGGTCAGACGAATTTGAATGGGCTGCCAACGTCCGTCCGGTCTAGCACTGGTCGGACGTGGTTCAGAGATGGTGTCTTGCAGATGCTCCAGGACACGCGCAAGAATGTTCAGGAATGCTTTCACGGAGTTTGTAGTATCGGCTAAGTTGGGTGACTCGGATGCGCTGAAACCGTTGGTGGTTGTGACCGAAGACACAGGCACGCCAAGCTCCGCGAGACGCACGATGAGTTGGTCCAAATGCTGGAACCCAGCACTGGAAGCGGTGCTCCAGGCGTCCGAATATTCCAGTTGACGCGCGACCCCATCAAAAATTTGGCCGAGCGTGCGAAACATTGTGTCGTGCGCGGACGCAGGCGCCGCCTCGATACCAACGAATGGTGCCATGTTGGTTCCTTCGGCTGGCGGTTTTGAAGGAAAATTCGCTCCTTTGGTCTGTAGACTGAGAGCGACCAGCGTATTGCGTAACTGTTCTGCTTCGTTCAACAGACGCCGCAGCCGAATCCACAAATGCCCTGGCAACCACGAGTCGGCAAGAGCAGCGTCGGCCAGTTGGAAGGCTTGAGATACAGCGAGATCGGCCTTGCGAGTCCGTTGGCGAGCAAAGGTAGCCATACTGGCATAGACGCGTTCGACGAGAATGCGCTCCTCCGGGCGACGGTCAAACCGGGAAAAGACGAAGAGTAGCAACGTCTGAAACAATCCGCCAGCCAGAACCAATCCCATTTGCTCCAGCGAATGGAGCGGATTGGCGGGGAATGCCGTGAAGATGACCAACGCGACGCTCGCCAATACGCCAATCTGTGCGGCCTCAGGGCTGATACTGACCATCCAACCAGCGAGGAACCCGCTCAGCA
This sequence comes from Alicyclobacillus sp. SP_1, assembly GCF_024706985.1. Lineage (GTDB taxonomy): Bacteria > Bacillota > Bacilli > Alicyclobacillales > Alicyclobacillaceae > Alicyclobacillus_I. The sequence goes on from NZ_JAMCCX010000105.1 coordinate 9,330, forward strand.
CGGTCAAGACGATGGCGGCTATGAGGAAATGACCTAAGGAAGTGCCGACAAAGGTTGCAACAGACATCCAAATGCTCGACAAGAGCATGGTTCGAATGCGCTTGCGCGTGGTTCCCGATGTCCCCGAGAAGCCGACGACGAGCGCGCCGACTGCTGGTGCAATCGCCAGCAACTCTTGATGGACGAGGAGCCCGAGAAGGAGCGGGACGGCCACGCCGCAGGCATTTTGCAGGCCTGCCTGAACGTGAATTTGTGACTTGCCCCGTGTCGTGATGGTTGCCAAGATGCGATTGGTTTTGCCGATCATGGCGCAGTCACCGTCCTCGCTGGGTCTTCTCTTAAAAGGGCTTCCAGGAGTGGTGGGAGTGCGTCCGGGGATTGGCAGAGAACGATGGAATCGCTCGTGTCCGCGAGGAGTCCGAAGCGAGCTACCTTTTGCAGCCATGGCGTCAGAAGAGCGTCTCCCTCCTCGCGGAGTGCTTCCGGAAGGTCCTCTGCACAGGCCGCAGCTTCTTCAACGAGTGCGGGATTGGGCGTGGCCACCACGATGCGTTTGACGGTTTCGGATATCGTTCGCAAGCTCGTCACCGTCTGTTGCCAGGCTGATTGACTGAGTTGAAATCCGCCGTCGGTTATGAGCAGAAATACGGTGTTTTGGTCGAAGACTCCGTCGGCAATCATTTCTGCGAGTGCTTCGCCCAGGTTTGTGCCGTACTCCCAAGAAGAAGCAGAGCGCCTCAACCGTTCATATTGATGGCGAAACGATTCGTCTGCGGGCAGTGGCCCGAGGTGCGTGGGCGTATCGGAAAAAACATAGTTGTCGACGTCAGCCACGTCGGTCAGCACATTCAAAAGGAAGAGCACGGTGGCGACGTATTTGCCCATGGACCCGGACACATCGCCGAGACAGACGACGTTTTGGAGGCGGACGGGCTCCTCGGAGAGCGCTTTGCCTGGACGATAGTAGAATCGCTCAAACACTCCGCCGTGCAGGGCCATGGACCGGATGCTACGGCGAGCGTCGACATATTTGCGCCGCGCTCCCTGCGTCGACGGCAGACGTTGGATTTCGCGGCTGGTAAAGTCGCGTATCCACCATTTCAACTCTCGTTTCTGCTGCTCGATTTGTCCGTCTGTCCACCGGTCCATCTCTCGTGCTTTGCCGAAGTTGGACCATGCGTCGCTGCGAGGAGTCTTCGCACGTGGAAGGTCTTGCCCTCGAGCCGTTTCCGCAAGATGCCGCGAAAACATAGTTTCCAGCACGGAGTCGAGCGACGTGACCTCCAGTTCTGCGAGTTCACGGGCAATCTCGGTCCGGACCGGATCGATACTTGCAGGTTTTTCCACACTGGTGCGCGATTCACGAGAGGGTCCCGAGCAGTCGGCGTTTGCGGGGCCTCCTCGCTTTTCGGTCTCTCCCGTGGCTGGAGTCTCATCGCTTCCCGCATTCGCCATGCTGCGCTGGAGGCTCCGGTCTATTTCGTCATCTTCCAAATGATGGTTGGCTTCTCGCTCTGACTCCTTCCATCGCATCCATTCCGATTCGCTCAGTTCAGGCATGTTTGGCTCGCCGTTGTCGGAACGGCGATGAGTGGCGTTTCGCCGGTCCATCGCTATCAGCTTGTCTATGCGGGCATCGAGCGAGCCCCAGAGAAGTCGGCGTCTTGACAACAGCGGTCGCCACATCTGGCGAGAGGTATCGGCGAGGGAGTTCCAGTTTAGTCGAAAGTGAGCCACTCCTGCATCGCCTCCCAACCGTCCTTCTCGTCGCTCTCGTATTTGAGGAGCAGCCCCAGCGTACTTCGAAGCGCCGTCCAGGTCAGATGTCCGTCGGTTTCCAGCATCAATGCGCGCGTCCAGTCCAGCGCCTCGCCAATCGACGGTGGCTTTCGCAAGTCTTCTTGGCGCAGTCGTTGGACCAAATATGCTATCCGATCCGCCATTGCTCGCGGAACTCCTGTTTTGGCCTGCAAAATGGTGGAGACCTCCGACTCCGGAGGAAAGCGTAAGTCCATCCATGCTACGCGGCGCATCATCGCAATATCCAGCGGCCGATACTCGTTGCTCGTGAGAAAAACATAAATTGGCGCTTTGGCAGACAGGACGTTGTCTGCATCAACTAAGTCGTGCACGACCAACTCGCGCTTGTCGAGAAATCGAAGAAAGAAGTTGGAGGTGTTTTCGTTCAATTTGTCCACTTCGTCGACTCGAACCACGACTGGCCTTTCCGAAGTCACGGCGGTCAGCAAGGGTGTCCGATTGAGGTAAGCTGTGGTGAATAAGTCACCATGATTGCGCCCAGTCTGAGCATCGACCATCTGCTTAAATCCGTTCCATGACACACCGATGTCCATCGCCTCTAACTGGCTATGACACTCAATGTCAACGAATTCCGCTTCCAGCACCCGCGCGAGTTGCTCGGGCAATTCGGATTTGCCAACGCCAGGTTCACCGCGCAATCCGACGGGTTTGTTGAGACTGAGGTAGGTGACGAGCTTCCGGCAGGACTCTTCAGGTAAAAAGTATCTGCGTTGTATCAATTCTTTGCGCAAGGTTTCTGCACTGTAGGTCCAACGCGTTCGGACCTCGTCTCGTAGCCGGTCTTTGGCTTCTTGGAATGCGGATGTTTCTGTGCTTTTCGACATGCCTGCACCTCTCACGGAGACGGTCGTTCGTCCTCTGCCCAAGATGTGTCCATGAGCGGAACGCGTTGCCTTCACGTTTTCCTCTCATTATAGCGAAATGCGCACGTCCTTTGGGCTACGAGGACGTAGAAGCTCCACCGTTGACGTGAAGAATTTGTCCCGTCATGTACGAGCTGTCGTCACAAGCGAGATAGACGTAAGCAGGCGCGAGTTCACAGGGTTGTCCAGCGCGCCCAAGGGGTGTATCGCTGCCAAAGGAGGAGACGGTCTTGGCATCAAAAGTCGAGGGGATGAGGGGTGTCCAAATTGGCCCAGGCGCTACCGCGTTGACGCGAATACCTTGCCCCGCTAGTGACTTGGCGAGTGAGCGAGTGAAGGTAACGACCGCACCTTTGGTCGCCGAGTAGTCGATGAGTTCGGGATGTCCTTCATAAGCGGTGACCGAAGTCGTGTTAATCACGCTGGAACCTTGGCTCAAATGCGGCAGTGCGGCCCGACTCAGGTGAAACATCGCAAAAATATTGGTGCGAAACGTCTTTTCTAGTTGATCCGCCGTGATATTCAGCAAACTTTGTTGTGGGTGCTGCTCGGCAGCATTGTTGACGACAATATCGAGTTTGCCGAATTGCTGGAGCGCCGCCTGAACGAGTTCACTGCAAAATGTCGTCTCTCCGACGTCGCCTCGAAGGAGATGGCAACGGCGTCCCAGTGTTTCTACGCCTCGCTTGGTCTCAATGGCATCTTCATCTTCTGTCAGGTACGCAATGCAGACATCGGCACCCTCTGCGGCGAATGCTACTGCGACCGCGCGGCCAATGCCGCTGTCTCCACCCGTGATGATGGCCACTTTGCCGATGAGTTTACCGCCTGGGCGGAAGTTGGCACGAATCGTCACCGGGCGGGGATTCATGGCGGATTCGATGCCGGGTTGCGTTGTTTGATGTTGAGCAGGGAAGGAACTTGGAAAAGCAAGGTCAGTTGTCATCTACGGCACCTCCGGGGGTGGGCATTCTTAAAGAGCGTTTCCTCTTAAGCATGTCCGACTGCTCTGAAATGTTACTCAAACCAAGAGATGAGCGGAGTTATCGTCAGTCCAAAGCGCGGTGCACGAGGTCATGCGGTTGAAGTTTGCACTGTTGTATGAAAGAAGCGTTCGAAATTTGGGGAATTCGCTTTTGGAAATTGTCCGAGTTGAGTACAATGAGAGGCATCGAAGTAGGGAGGTGTTGGCGTCGGGAATGCGTTTTGGTCAACCACAGATGCAGCCACGGAGTTTTCTTCAGTTGTTGCTGTTTTGTATCGGCGCCTCCTTGACGTTCTTTTTAAGTGCGCTGTGGATTGGCATCATGCAGGGAAAGACGCTCCTGACACTGTCCCTGATTGGTGGGTCCATTTTGCTCGAGGCGCAGCCAGCCGCTTTGGCCAGTGTCCCTCTGGGGTTTCACCCAGTTCCAGGCGCCGTTATCAGCATACTGGCGAATTGCATTCCGTTGCCTTTTTTACTCTTAATGTTTCAGCAGATTACTCGGCGGTGGCGGTGGCTTGGTCGCAAGTTAAAAAAAGCAGAAAAATGGTCGGGGAAATTTGGCCGTTACGGTGTCTGGGGGCTCGTGCTCTTGTCTCCTTTTCTTGGAGCATATGCGTCCGTCGCTGTGTCTTATGGTCTTGGATGGAATCCGGTGCGCGCGCTTATCAGCATTCTCATCGGGATGGTAGCTTCCGCATTCATCATTACAACCGGAGGGTATTGGGTTGTGAGTTTGTTCCACCACGCAAATTTTTTAGCACTGCACATTCACTAAAACAGGTGCTAACAGGTCATACTCTCTGGTTCATTTGATTCCGACATTTCGAGTAGTAAAATATAAAGGCATGCAGTCAATGGCTCAGCATGGGCCATCTTTTTTTGCCGCGAAAGGGTGTGTGTCACGTGAACTGGTTATCCCAACGCCTGGAATTCTGGACTTCCCTGCATCCGTCTACGCGGCGGCTGATTGAAACCAGATTTCTGCGCAGTATCGGTCAAGGCGCTCTTGGCGTCGATTTCACCCTGTACCTCGCGGCACGCGGGTGGGACGCAGGTGAAATAGGACTTTTGCTGATGGGTGGGGGACTCGCCAATGCCGCGCTCAGTTTACTCGTGGGCGTCACGAGTGACCGCTTTGGACGCAAGGGATTCTTACTCCTCTATGAACTTGGCCTGATTTTAGCCACCGCAGCCATCGCGGCGTTTCCGCACATTTGGATTCTCATCTTATCAGCCGTTCTCTTTGGATTTGGGCGAGGAGCCAACGGGAATTCAGGACCATTCGCTCCGGCGGAACAAGCCTGGTTAGCCCAACACATCAGTGGAAAAAAGCGAGGCTCCGTGTTTAGCTTTAACGCCGCTCTGCAGTTTTGGGGTATGGCGATTGGATCAGCATTGGCTGGCATTTTGCCCCATTTATTACCTGGGGTCGTTGGCGCAGCCGCGTATCTTCCTCTCTTCCTACTCAATCTCTTCGTCGCCGTTGTCAATTTTGTTCAGATTGTCTTCATTCAAGATGACAAATCAGTGGCTGACGAGGTGCCAGAGAGTGCGACGACGGAGGAGAAAGAGGCTGTGGCTGCACAAGAACAGACGGTCCGCAAGCGAGAAAACAGGGCACTGTTGTTACTGGTTCTGGTGAATCTCGTAAACTCTTTAGGGGTCGGCCTCGTCGCGCCACTACTCCCCTATTGGTTTGATATTCGCTTTGGCGTCGGACCTACGGCCATCGGGTCGATTTACGCTATCACCTTCATTTTAACGGGCATTTCGTCGATTGGAATTGGCAAGCTATCGCAGCGGGTTGGTCTGGTTAGTGCGATTACGTTACCCCGGCTACTGGGTGTCGCCATGCTCATTGCCATGCCGTTTGTCCCGACATTTGGCATCGCCTCAACCCTCTATGTCGTCCGCTCCATCGTCAATCGTGGCTCGATGGGTGCGAGACAGGCTTTCTCCGTTGGTCTGGTCCGCAATCAACGACGGGGCTTCGCGAGTAGTTTAAACAATTTGAGTTGGAGCTTGGCTGCGTCGTTCGGCCCTGCCATTGGGGGTTGGTTGCTCGATATGGGGTCTCTTTTTTGGCCCTTTGTCATCGCTTCTGCTTTGCAACTCGCGTATGTGATTTTGTTCACCAAAGTTATGGGGAAGTATGACCCAACGTCCAACCGAACCGCTTCGGCTGGTTCTAAGGGGTGACGTGTTAGGAAATTTCGCGCAGTCGTTTCGCGATAGTCATGGGACGTTGCGATCACGACTAGAACCACGTTCATCCATGTGTCGACCGATGGAGAGATAACGTCGGATTTTCCCGACAATTGCAGGATAATTGTCATTGCGAATCGAATTGCAAAGAGTAAACGGAGAATCTGAAGTTTGTAAGAACGCGGGGGACCGGGATGAGTGAGCGGCAATCGTCCAATTTGCGACAAACACACTGGCTAGGCATGGCTGGGCTAAGCAGAAATGTTGGGTTTGCCGCGAACAAGGTGTTTGCGGCAAACCTACTGCAAGTGATTTTACCAGCACCTTTTCTCATTGGACTCATTCTCGGATTAGAAGGTTTCTTTGGTTTGGTTCTAAACCCTCTGACGGGGTATTGGAGTGACCGAACGCGTCGGCCATGGCTTCGTCGCAAGGTGTATGTTATGGTCTGTCTCCCCATTGCAGCCGTCGCTTGGTGGACTTTTTGTAGTGTACACCACGTTTTCTTCGCGGTTCTTGCACTGGCTATTTTCTATGCGTTCGAACAGTCCTCGCTCAGTCCGTATCAAGCATGGATGCCGGAAATCACACCGCTCGAGCAGCGGGGAATAGCGTCTGGTTATTTGAATTTTTGGTGGCAAATTGGAAACCTCTTGTCGTTTCTCGTTATTCCGATATTGTGGGAAATGAATCATTCCGTGGCCTATCTGTTGACGGGCGTCCTCATTGCTGCAGGGGGTCTTGTGACGGGACTGTTCGTGATAGAGCGTCCAGAACGCGTAGTTCGTGAGAAACCATCTTTGCGTTCCTATCGTCCGCTGCTATTTGGTAATTTGAGATATTTTTTTCTGTTTCAATGTCTCTCTTGGATTGCTTTCGAAGCGATTGCCTCCTTTTTTACTCTTTTTACAGTCAAAGACTTGCATGGGACGGTTCTCGATTCGGGACTTATCATGTCTGTGTTTACGGCGGTTGTCGTTGTTGTGAGTCTACTGTCTGGAGCGCTGTATCGGAGAGTATCGCCAAAGTGGCTGTTGGTAGTCGCGGCTATCGGATTCGGAATTCTAGTTGTGTTAGGATACTCTGTCCAGACCGTACCGCAAGCTTTCCTGTTGGTCGGGGTAGCTGGTGTCTTTTGGTCCCTTAATATGACTGTGTCTTATGCTTTTGTGTCGGATTTGCTTCGCCGCGCCGTATCGGATGAACTCGCTGCCAATCAACTCAGCGGTGGACTCTACGGAATGTCCAATCTGGTGCAGTCGGTGGCCCTTCTGCTCGCCGCGCCGATAGTCGGTGCATTCATCCGACTCTTTGGTGACGATTATCGCGCCATGTTCGCGACGAGTGCTGTCGCTAGCTTTGCTGCAGCGCTTGTCATTCTCGCTGTGACGGTGCCTCGCGTTTCAGAAAGGGTGGAAGAGAACATTGCCGACGTCATCTAGTCAAAACGTGGCAAATGCTCGAGTGCAGCGGCCGTTTGTGGGTCGGGTTGCGGAAATTCAGACATTTCGCAAGTGGGTTCAGGCTTCAGAACCCCCAACTCAAATGTGGACCGTCTCCGGCATGGGAGGCATCGGGAAGTCCAGCTTGCTGGCAGAATTTATTAAGATGGCGCGTGGCCACGACCAAGTTGCCATTCGCCTTGATGGACGTCTGTCTTCACCCAGCCCGACTGGATTTCTAGAGTACTTGCGAACCTCCTTGGACATGGAGCTGGGGCCCAATCGACCCCACGGGTTTGCTCAGTTACCCTTACTTCTAAGGGGTCGCAAATTTGTTATCGCCATTGATAATTTTGAGGCGTTGCGTGCGATGGAAACATGGTTGATGGAGGACTTTTTCTCGCGGTTGCCGGATGTCAATGTGCTGTTTGTCAGTGCCTCTCGACAGCATATTTCCCACATATGGGAGTCGCATGACTACTGGCAAGAGCGCCTTCAAGTCATGCCCTTAGGCCATTTGTCCCAAGCGGACATGCAGCAATACTTCTTAAGGCACAAGCACATCCTCCCAACGCAGGTCGATCCGCTGATTCACCTGACGGGCGGCCACCCACTTTCGCTTCAACTTGCCGTCGAAGCCGTTCACAGTGGTCTCAAAGGGGATGCATTATTGCAGTTTGTCGCTGCGAAAGTTAGCGGGCATTTGCTGCAAGACCTAGTGGACGAGTCTCTTCACACAGCGGTCGACATTTTGACCATACTCTCTTCGACCAATCATGACGTACTCCGAGATTTACTCGGTCCCACGTTTACACAGAAAAAATACCACCAACTCATGGACATCTCCTTCGTGGTCGGTACTCCTTCGTTGCTTGCGCTGCATGACGTGGCTCGCTCACATCTCTTGTTTGACTTTCGCTCACGCCAACCACAGCGCTTGGCTCGTCTGCGCTTTCGACTGCACGACTACCTCCAGCGCAAGTTGCTGAGTGCCCGACCTGAAGTAAAGATGCTTTACGCTCGGAGTCTCTTGACGCTTGCGCTGGATGCTTTTGAGTATCACAGTGACTATGCAGACGTCACGGTCGATCCGCTGAAGTACGAGGTGGTCTCGGCTCGCCGTGACGACTTGCCGAGACTGCATGCCATTTTAGACGACTGGTGCACGTACAGCGTAGACCCTGGAGAAGAGCAAGCTTATCATGACTTTTTGGAAGAACTATTCTTGTCCTTTCCAGAGTGCTTTCGAGTCATTCGCAATGAACTGGGTCAAGTCGTCGCCATGTTCATCAGTGTGCTCTTACACGAGGGCACTGCTCCACTCGTCCTTCGGCACTTTGCAACCGAAGTTCGCGAGTGTTTTCCCGGTGAGAATGTTGCCTGTCCACTAGAAGAAGCACATTGCTTTCTTGCGGTGCTCGGCGCATTCGCGTTTGATGCCGTTGATTATTCAGGGGCGGAGATGATTGGAGCCTTGGCGAAGGACACCCTTTCTGTGTCCGGGCAGGGCATTCGTTTTGCCCTGGTGGTCACACATCCAGCATTAAAAGAACTCTTAACCCGATTGGGCTTTTCGCGCAGAGAGACGGTCAGTCGCGAGTGCGACACCACGGAGTACACAGCGGAAGTGTTTGAACTGGACCTTCGCGAGGACGGATTTGTTCGCTGGACGAGGAGACTGCTGGAAGCTGCGCAGTCGGCGGCGAAAATGGGAGGGCCAGTGGCGGTGGATGTTTCGTTGCTGCGTGAGGCGTTGTCCGTAGCGAGATCGCCCAAAAAATTGTATGCCACTGAGTTGGCGAAAGGTCTGGAGTTGGATGGTGATACGCTCTATGACTGGTTTCAGAGGTCACTCTCCGAGGAGGTCCCGCCTGCTCCACTGACCGTGTCGTCTCAATCGCTGTTGCGGGTGCTGTATTTGGAGTGTGGTGGAAACGTCAATAAAGCCTATCCGCTCTGCAACGTCAGTCGGCCGACATTTTATCGCTATTTGTCCGTTGCTTTAGAGCAGTTGGGCGAAGCGCTATTGTCCTTTGTCAGCCTGTAATCATGACGTGTTGGCAGCGGCGACTAGTCACTCGGCCGTCCCTGTGGTAGTGTGGGAATCTGAGTTCTGGGACCTGCCGTGGGGTGGTTAGCGTTCGCAGAGCGAAGAGACCGTGTTGACCGGGGGAGGGACCATGTCGGGTGTTGAAAAAATTTCGTCAAGCGACCGCACGCGACCGCTGGTTTTTCTTGTTGTCCGGGGCGGCAGCGGTGATGCCGCTGTTGCTGTTCTGTGGTGTGTTCGCCCTGCTCGTCTCGATGTCCGCGCCCCTCGCTCAGTCGGGAGGCAACCGTGATTGGATAGCATCATGGTCCGTGATTCGATTGTTGTGGACGACGCTTTTGCTGTCTGCAGGAGCCCTCATTGTGGCAGTTCCCGTGTCCATTTCGATTGCGACGATTCTCGCCTACCGGGTGCGAGGGCGAGTGAGTTGGTGGATGTCGCTTCCAATAGAATTTCTCACGACGGTTCCCGGTGTGATGGTCGGGATTTGGGGTCTAGTCGTGCTGGTCCCTCATCTTCAAGCGTTTGTTCAGCCTTCGCTTTGGCGGCTCTCTCAAGCTGTTCCTTGGCTTCAACCGGTATTGGCACAAGGCTATCGGCTGCTGTCTATCTCACTGGTGCTGGCCTTGCTCGCTACACCGCTCATCACGGTTACGGTCCGAGACCTTTTGTTGCAAGTACCTGAGTTGGTCCGAGAAGCGGGTCTCAGTGTGGGCATGACGGATTGGCAGGTCGTGCGATATGTGAGTCTTCCTCACGCGCGGCGCGCGGTGGTTGGATGCATTTTGCTCGGGTGGAGTCGCGCTCTGGGTGAGGCGGTCGCGGTATGGATTGTGGGTGGAGGGATTACGTGGGATAAGGCTTGGTTTCCGTTGCGAGGGGCGCTCTCTGCCGCAACGTCAAGACCACCGGTGAACACGGTTGCGTCGATGCTCTTGGAACGCTTTTTTCACGGTCAATCATGGTCCACAGAGGATATGCAGGGACTGGCGCTGTTGGCGCTTGTCTTGTTCGGCGTGACCGCACTGACGAATGGACTCGCTTTGGGATTCGTTCGGGAGACGCGGTCGTTTAGACCGCCCATCAGGAGGGGAGAGCGGTGAGACGTTCCATCGCAGGGTTTCTGTGGAGCCGCCTTGCTTGGGGCATAGGATGGGTCTGCTTCGTGCTCGTTATGCTCACGCTCGCTGACATCCTCTTGTTTGTCATTCGTCAAGGAGCCATCGCCATGACGGGGCAGATGTTTCTCAGTGCGGAAGGCACTATGAGTCTACTCAGACCACTCTTCATTTCTCTGTTCTTGACAGTCATCGCATGGGTGGTGAGCGTGCCAGTGGGTGTGGCGGGGGGCATTTTTACCGCGGAGTTGGCCACGCTTCGCTTGGGGAACGTGCTTCGGGTGTTTTCTCATCTGCTCTCTGGGATGCCGTCGGTCATCGCCGGCTACGCAGTCTATGTCCTTCTTGTCTGGGATGGAGGAACTGTGTTTTCCCTGTGGGCCGCGGTGGTGGCCTTGGTGGTCATCTTACTCCCGTCAGTGCTTGGATCTACAGATGCGATTCTCTCACGTGTCCCCAAGTCTTCTCGTGAAGCGGCGCTGTCACTTGGACTGACCCGCGTTCAGGTCGTCACGCGTGTCTTGGCGCGCCCTGCACTCGGAAAACTGACCCGAGAACTGCTCATTTTGACGGCCCGCTGCATTGGGGAGACCGCCCCGCTTCTGTTCACAGCTGGGTGGGTCAGCCAGTTGTCTGGCCCCGCTAGTCGCCATGGTGGTATCCCATACTTGACGGAGACTGTGCTCTTGTTCGTGACCACCGCCAACAGCAACAAGAAACATCTGGCGTCGGCGGCGCTACTCCTTTTGCTCGTACTTTTGTTGCTCCTGCACGGGCTGGCTCGAATCGGCCGCAAGCACAGAGAATCTCAACCGAAGCGCCCAGCAATGTAGTCTTCTGTCCGCGCATCTGCGGGTCTGGTGAAGACGGACGAAGTCTCCCCTAGTTCAACAAGTTCGCCTTCGAGAAAAAATGCCGTATTGTCCGCGATTCTTGCCGCTTGCTGCAAGTTGTGGGTAACGATGACGATGGTCAACCTCCCTTTGATTTGATCGATGAGTTCTTCGATGCGCACGGTCGATACGGGGTCGAGTGCGGAGGCTGGTTCATCCATCAACAGGACGTGCGGTTCCATCGCCAAGGCTCGCGCCATGCAGAGTCTTTGTTGTTGTCCGAGAGAGAGCTGTCGGACGTCTTCATTGAGGTGGTCTTTGACCTCATCCCACAAAGCACATTCGCGTAGGCTTTGCTCCACGCGTTCGCGCACGTCTCGCTTGCTCCGCAGACCCGAAAGTTTTAGCCCAATGGCAACGTTATTGTAGATGGAGAAGTGAAAAAACGGATTGGGTTCTTTAAACACCATGCCGATGCGGCGGCGGACGGTGGCTGGAGGTAAGGCGAGAATGTCCTCTTCGCCGAGTACAATAGTTCCTCCTATGCGTGCAGTTGGATTCGTCTCGTGCATCCGATTAAAGCATCGGACCAGAGTTGATTTTCCGCATCCGGAGGGGCCAATCAATGCAGTCACCTGGCCCTTTTCAATCGACATTGAGATGTCTTTGAGCACCTGTTGGCGCCCGAACCATGCATTTAACTGGGTGACCGTCAGTGATTTTGCCACGCGTTTGTTCATCCTTCCACCATTCGATGGGTTGATTATAGCGCATTCGCAGAGACCGTATCGCGAAGGATGAGTCCAAGCCAGTCGGCAGAAGTCTGAGCAGAGCGGTAAGTATCCACCGCGCATCTCCACAGGTTTACCACAAGTGGGACACAGTTCTTTAACCTCCTGTCGCGGATGAACTTCTATACTGCAGGCAACCATGAACATAGCGAACTTTTTAGACCAATAGACGGTTCAACGAAATGGGGCAGTGAAGTCATGTGTGGCATTTGTGGATTTGTCGAACCGATGGGGCGGGTCGTGGATGCAGACATGGTTCTGCGGATGACGCAAGCGATGTTTCATCGAGGTCCGGATGACGAAGGCTTTTTTCTGGATGGAGAAGTAGCCATGGGATTCCGTCGCCTGTCGATTGTCGATTTGGCGCGTGGACATCAACCTATGTCGAATGAACGTGAGACGGTATGGGTTGTGTTCAATGGAGAAATATACAACCATCAGGAATTGCGGGAACAGCTTGTCGCGCGTGGACACGTGTTTGCCACTCAATCCGACACGGAAGTGTTGGTTCACTTATACGAAGAGCACGGCATGGAACTCGTTCACCAGTTGCGCGGAATGTTTGCGTTTGCTATTTGGGACCGGGAGCGGCGGGAGATGTATTTGGCTCGAGACCCATTTGGCATCAAACCGCTTTACTACACGCACACTTCTTCCGAATTTGCTTTTGCCTCTGAGGTGCGGGCATTGCGGGCGACGGGTCGTGTGAGCGCAAAACTCGATGCACAATCAATGTGGGATTATTTCACTTTTCAATACGTGCCGGATCCACAAACGATGTATTCCTCGATTCACAAATTGCCACCTGGACACTACATGCGTTACAAAAAAGGCCAAATTCAAATTACCCGTTATTTCCGGCCGTCCTTTTTGTCGGACACGGAGGGTGGCTTGGAAGTTCATATCGAACGAATTCAGAGTGCCCTGCGCGAGTCTGTACGACTGCACATGAGTGTGGATGTGCCGTATGGGGCGTTTTTGTCGAGTGGTGTGGATTCGACGGCTATCGTTGCGATGATGCGCGAGGTCGATGCAGACGTGAACACATTCTCGGTCGGATTTGATGATGAATATGGAACTCGCAATGAGCTTGAGGCGGCTCGTGCGACCGCCCGTCAACTGCAAACGCGCCATCACGAGGTATCCATTTCCCTTCCTACTTTCCTTGAAACTTTGCCGAAAATGTTGGTGGCTTTGGACGAGCCGATTGCGGACGTCAGCGCCTGTGCTCTGTATTTTGTGGCAGAGTTGGCTGCACGCGAAGTGAAAGTCGTACTGTCCGGAGAAGGCGCGGATGAATTGTTTGCAGGCTATCCCATCTATCATGAGCCGAATTCCTTGCGCGTCTTTGAACATCTCCCGCCAAGTGTTCGCATGCGCATAGGGAAAGTGGCACGCCTTCTTCCGGACGGTATGAAGGGTCGTAGCTTCCTGGAGCGCGGCGCAGTTCCCCTCGAACGCCGGTTTGTGGGCAATGCAAAAATTTTCTCTGAGGACGCAAAATCGGAGCTCTTTGCGAAGCACAGTTATGTGCATTCTTCATTTGCGGTCACGGATGAAGTGTATCAAGACCAGACGAGCGCGGGAGATATTACACGCATGCAGTTGGTAGACTTGCAGACCTGGTTGCCGGGGGATATTTTGATGAAAGCTGACAAGATGACCATGGCCCATTCCTTGGAACTACGGGTGCCGTTTCTCGATAAACGCGTCTTTGCCGCAGCGACAGCTTTGCCGGAGCACCTGCGCATTCATGGGCAGACGACGAAGTATGCTCTCCGTGAGGCAGTTCGTCCGATTGTTCCGGAAGCAGCGGCAAGACGGCCAAAACTAGGCTTTCCGGTACCCGTGTCAAAATGGCTGGAGCACTCTTTGAAGGACCACATTCGCGACGTCATCAGCGCAAGTCCGGTACGTGAATATCTCAACCTCCGTTACGTTGACGAGCTTTTCGTTCACCATGCGAGAGGCCGGCAGGCGGCGTGGCGTGAATTGTGGACGGTCTTCACCTTGGCTATGTGGGCCATGCCTTCGACCGAAAGCGTTGGAGCGGACCAACAGAGATTGTCGGTGCGTCGAGAAGCGTAATCTGTCTATGCACGGTGTGAGGAAATACCATGCCAAGATAGACCATGGTCAATTGAATCCGCACCATGTACACTGGAAACACATCGACTTGACGGAGATTTGGACCAGACAGCGTTCAGCGAGAGGGGGGGCGGAATGTGAATAAACACAGGGGCCGTCGTGGTCGGCGACCCATGGCCAGCAGGCGCCGGAGCGGGCGGCGCACCGCGGCGCTCTTGTTAGGAGCAGCGTTCACCGCGGCGGTGGCTTTCTCTATCGCCTACCTTCCTCACGTTCTCGGCATCTCTGGGCGCAGTGCCAGCCTTCGACGGTCTCCCGCCCGCTCGGCATTGCGCTCACCACAGTCGCAACACCCTTCTACGCATCCAACACAATCTGTTCTAGCAAAACAACGACCAGCGCCACTGCCGCAGAGTGTGCTTTTGAGCGTGCCGGCTCAGTCGCAATTGCCCCAACTCCCCGATGGGTGTGAAATGACCAGCTTGTCAATGATGCTGACAGCCATGCACCATCCCGTCAGCAAAATGTGGTTGGCCGCTCACATGCCCTTGGCCAAGGCGCAGCTCATTGAAGGAGCTAATGGTCTTCCGAAATACTGGGGTGACCCAAATGTAGGGTTTGTTGGAGATGTTTACTCTAGTGCTGATGGGTATGGAATCTATCACGGCCCAGTAGCGCGCTTTTTGGACAGCATTGTCCCAGGGGCTGCTGTGGACTTGACGGATAAGCCTTTTTCGGTCGATCTCGCCAGTGTCGCGGCGGGCCGCCCGGTCATGCTTTGGACCACTGCGACCTTCCAACCAACGGATGACTGGGTCACCTGGGAAAGTCCGCAAGGTCCAATAAGGGCGACGTTCGAAGAGCATGTGGTCTTGCTCGTGGGATATAACGCCACCCAACTGTTTATCAACAATCCGCTGAATGGAGAGAAAGCCGAAGCGGTGAATAAGTCTGATTTTTTGCAGGCATGGCATCAACTGGGCGACCAAGCGGTGACGTATCGGCTTCCAGTCGGGGTCCGCAGGCGGATTCCTGCGAGTTGACCATAGAGCCAATCAGGAAGTAGGTGCAGTCGTGTCTTATCATTTGCTGCTCGTGGACGATGAAACTAAGGTGATGGACTTTATGAAGCCTTTTCTAGAAGGCGAAGGATTTGAAGTGAGCAGTGCGTCGAGCGGGCCAGAAGCGTTGCGGAAAGCTCAGGAATTGTCTCCTCATCTCGTCGTCTTGGATTGGATGTTGCCGGGTATGAGCGGACTGGAGGTCTGCCGTGAATTGCGTAAAACTTCTCGACTCGGCATTATTATGGTCACCGCAAAGGCGGAGGAGACGGATAAAGTCCTGGGGCTAGAAATGGGTGCGGACGACTATTTGGCAAAGCCATTTTCTCTTCGCGAGTTGTCGGCGCGCATCAAATCGGTGTTGCGGCGCATGGGCGAGGAAGTGGATGAGGATCGCGTTTTGGAGCGTGGCAGTCTGCGCATTGATGAAGCGAAAGTGAGGGTCTGGAAAGAGGGTAAAGAGGTGCCCCTCACTCCGACCGAGTTTAAGCTGCTGTTGACATTAGCTGAGCGTCCGGGAGTCGTTTATAGCCGCTTGCAATTGTTGAAGGCCGCGGTTGGAGAAGAATATTTGAATTATGAACGCACCATTGACACGCATATCAGTCACTTGCGGCAAAAGCTCGAGGATACCTCAGCTCATCCTGTCTATATTCAGACTGTGTACGGTATTGGCTACCGTTTTGGAGAGTTAGGGTCGTGAAGCTGAGAACCAAATTGACCGCGATTTTGGTGTTTTTAGTGGTCTCCATGGCGACCATTTTCTATTTGATTGCGCACAGCTACTTTCTATCCCTGTTCGGCCAATATGTGGAGATTGCCGAACACGGGGAAGCAGAGCAGTGGGCGCGGTCCCTTGGATTTTACTACTCCACCCATCATGACTCCTGGTCGGGCGTGGAGTCCTACGCAGACGCTCTGCGGACGCAGTCCGATCTCGCCCATCCGCACAACTATGTCGAGGAAGTGACCATTTTCGCACCCGATGGACGGGTGTTGACCAGTGTCGGGCATCGCGATGTTTCCGGGGCGTCTCGAGACCATTTGGATGATGACGATGGACTCTCGTCGGGAATGCGCTCCGACATCGTCATCAACGGTCGGCTGGTAGGCCGAGTGGTCGTGGAAGACACCGGATCGGACAGTTTACATGACGCTCAAATTCGCGTCTTGCGCTCGATGGACGTGGCGACGATTGGCGGTGGTCTAACCACCACGTTGATGGCGCTCTTCTTGGGACTTTTGTTTGCGAGCCGTTTGACGAGACCATTGGGTGTACTGATGCGCGGCATTGAGAGAGTCGGGCGTGGAGATGTGGGTGTGCGGGTACCTGCGCTGACCAAGGATGAGTTGGGAAGAGTCGCGGCACAGTTCAACCAGATGGCCGAGCGACTGGAGCAGACGGAGGCGGCCCGCCGCCGGCTAGTGGCGGATGTGGCGCATGAACTGCGAACCCCGCTGACGGTGATGGAAGGTCAGTTGGAGTTGATTCAACAAGGCATTGTGGCACCCGATGAGCAGACGTTGCTGCCCATTCTGGACGAGGTTATGCGCCTGACAAGGCTCGTCGATGACTTGCATCAGTTGTCGCTTGCAGATGGTGGCGTGCTTCCTTTGCACCGCCAATGGACGGATATGGTGGCGCTGGTTCGAAGAATTGTCGACAATTTTATTTTTGAAGCCGAGGAACGTCGTGTGCGGCTGTCTTTTTCTACGTCCGCAGAGCACATCTCTGCGTTTGTCGACGCGCATCGATGCACGCAAATCATGGTCAATTTGCTCGGAAATGCCATGCGATACACGCCCGCCGGAGGAAGTATCGATGTGCATCTCGTTCGGCTGTCGACGACCGTCCGTTGCACTGTGACCGATGACGGCCCTGGCATACCAGCGGATCAACTCGCGCACGTATTCGACCGATTTTACCGCGGAGAGACCTCGCGTTCTCGGGAGACCGGGGGTATGGGACTTGGCCTTTCGATTGCTCGCGAATTCGCGAATGCCCACGGCGGCACGCTGACCGCATCCAATCACAGTACTCGTGGTGCCGTGTTTACTCTGACCCTCCCCCTCGGGGACACGGAGGCGACCACCGCCCATTCCTGACGCAATGCGGCATAGCCCCGCTGCGATTCAGTCTCCCAAGCAGGACTGACTGGTACCGAAATTGTCCCACTGCCAGCGGATGCTCTGACCTTTCTTTCGTGTTAGACTGAATAGATGACAATCAATCGGTCAGGAGGGTGGCATTGTGGCAGAACTACGATACAATCCCATACTACGCGACTGGACCATGGTCGCTTCCAATCGGCAGGCGCGACCAGACATGCCGAGCGGCCAGTGTCCATTTTGCCCAGGTTCGAGTAAAGTCCCTGCTGTCTATGATGTATTCGCGTATGACAATGACTTTCCGGTGTTGTCGCCGCACCCCGATAACCCGCAGCCTCCATCTTCGTCCCTTTATCGATCCCGCCACGCTTATGGGAAGTGTGAAATTGTCCTTTACTCTTCTGACCACCATGCGTCCCTCTCGTCTCTGTCTGTTGAACA
Organism: Alicyclobacillus sp. SP_1; assembly: GCF_024706985.1. Lineage (GTDB taxonomy): Bacteria > Bacillota > Bacilli > Alicyclobacillales > Alicyclobacillaceae > Alicyclobacillus_I. The sequence continues at coordinate 27,140 of NZ_JAMCCX010000105.1, forward strand.
TCTGGGCAGAGTCGTGGAACTGTGGACGGACAGGTATCGAGCTCTGACGGCGGACGAGCGGCACCAATACGTGTTCATCTTCGAGAACCGCGGTCGGGAAGTAGGCGCTACGATTCAACACCCGCACGGACAAATTTACGCGTACCCATTCCTCCCCGTCAAAATTCGTACGGAACTTGAGTCGTGTCAGCACCATCATGATGTCACGGGACACTGTCTGCTGTGTGACATCGTGTGCGCGGAATTGGCGGAAGGCACTCGAGTCATTGCGGAGAACGAAGACTTTGTTGCCTTCATCCCTTACTTCACGGACTTCCCCTACGGGGTGTGGATCTCACCGAAAGTACATAAACCGAATCTGGATGCTCTCACAGAGATGGAGAAACATCACTTCGCGCACATCCTGCATCTTGTGACAGCAGGCATGGACGCATTGTTTGACCGCGAGTTCCCATACATGATGGCGCAGCACCCCACGCCTCCTCACATGCCGAGGGCAGAGTGCTATTACCATTATCACGTAGAGTTTTATCCGCCGCTTCGCAGCGCGGACAAAATCAAGTTTCTGTCGTCTTCAGAGACGGGTGCTGGAGCTGCAGCCAATCCAGCCGCAGTCGAGCAGACGGCGGCTCAGATGCGCGAGGCTATTTTGCGAGTTCAAACGCGCGAGGGGGGACAGTCGTGATATCTTTGATTGCAGAGCACTTGCCAGCGTTTTTGGATTTTTCTCCGGGTCCCGTGGAGGAGATACGCGTCTTCTTTGCGCCAGGTCGCGTCAATTTGATGGGAGAACACACGGATTATAATGGTGGCTATGTGTTGCCAGCAGCGTTGGCGCTCGGCACGTATTTGTTCGTCCGCCCACAGCCTGGCTCACGCGTCCGCTTTGCTTCGAGTTCTTTCTCAAAAGTAGTCGATGGACAATTAGACTCGTTGCAGTATCAGTCGGAACAGGATTTTGCCAATTATCCGCTGGGAATGCTCTCCGAGTTGCAGAATAAAGGGTATGAGTTATCAAAAGGAGCAGCCGGGGACTATTACTTCGTGGGCAATCTACCCCACGGGGCAGGGCTGTCGTCGTCCGCGTCGGTCGAAGTCGTGACGGGTTACGCTGCTTCGCGGTTATTGAACGCACTTATCGACAAGGCGGATATCGCCGTGATGGCGCAAGCTGCGGAAAATCACTTCGTGGGCGTCAATTGCGGCATTATGGATCAGTTCAGCGTGGCTATGGGCAAAGCTCATCATGCGCTGTCTTTGCAATGCGATACGCTGGAGTACGCGTATGTCCCCATCGCCTTGGAAGGCGTGACGCTGGTGTTGGCCAATACCAACAAACCCCATTCACTGGTGGAGTCGAAGTACAATGAGCGGCGCAGTGAGTGCGACCGAGCGCTTGAGGACCTCCACCGTGCCGGGTTGACGTATCCGAATCTGGCGGCCATCTCCGTCGAGGAGTTTGCGCAGGTAGTGCAATGCTTTTCAAGTGAAGTCGTTCGTCGCAGGGCGCGGCACGTCGTCTTTGAAAATCATCGCGCGAAGCATGCGCCAAGATTGCTGGAGCAAGGCGACGCGGCCACGTTTGGACAGTGGATGCACGACTCGCACGTCTCTCTGCGCGATGACTACGAAGTGACCGGCGAGGAACTCGATGCGTTGGCACAAGCCGCTTGGAGTGTACCAGGGTGTCTCGGTAGCCGCATGACTGGCGCTGGCTTTGGCGGATCGACCGTGTCTTTGGTCAGAACCGACTGTGTGTCCGACTTCATGGAGACGGTCGGTCGCGTCTATCGAGAGCGGATAGGCTACGATGCGTCATTTTACCAGACGGATATCGGTGATGGAGTGCGGGAACTGACAAAGGAGGCGTGGTTGTCGTGAGGATTTTGGTGACGGGGGGCGCAGGCTACATCGGTAGCCATACGGTCGCGGAATTGGTGGCCCACGGGCATGAGGTGACGGTGGTCGACAATTTGCGCCAAGGGCATCGCGAAGCACTTCGCCCTTTTCCGAGTGTAGCCTTTCACGAATTGAGCTTGCAGGATGAATCGCAGATGGTCGAATTGATGAGGTCACGAGGTATTGAGGCCGTGGTCCATTTTGCCGCCAGTTCTCTGGTTGGAGAGAGTGTCCAAAAACCGCTCGCGTATTATCGCAACAATCTTTGTGGGACGGAACATCTGCTGTCCGCTATGGTCGCCGCGAAGGTCGACCGCATTGTCTTTTCTTCGACCGCTGCCGTCTACGGTGAGCCGAGTGACATTCCCATTCTCGAGTCGTCGCAAAAACAGCCGACCAATCCTTATGGCGAGACGAAACTTGGGATTGAACGGATGCTGCACTGGTCCAGTGCGGCTTATGGAGTCCGCTCCGCATCGCTCCGCTACTTCAATGCGGCCGGTGCGCATCCGTCGGTGCCTATCGGAGAAGACCACAATCCGGAAACACACCTCATTCCTCTCGTCTTGCAAGCAGCACTCGGCCAGCGCGAAGCCATTTCCGTCTTTGGCACCGACTATGGAACGGCTGATGGCACTTGCATTCGCGACTACATCCATGTCTGTGACCTCGCCACGGCACACCGCTTGGCGTTGGAGTGGTTGGAGACAGCGAGCGGAGCGCATGCATTCAATTTGGGCAATGGTTCCGGATTCTCTGTCAAACAAGTGATTGATGCTTCGCGCAAAGTCACAGGGCGGTCGATTGCGGTACGGGAAGTGGAACGGCGTGCGGGCGATCCGGCCGTGTTGGTGGCCTCTCCGGCGATGGCAGAGCAGACGCTTGGTTGGCGGCGAGACTATACAAATCTGGAGGCCATCCTTGAGACTGCGTGGCGCTGGCACGAAAGCCATCCGCATGGATATTCTGAGAGTTTGTCATAGGCAGGTCGCTTATTCCGGATTTCACCAAGGCCATCTAAAGAAAGCGGTTCTCTCTGAGAGAACCGCTTTTGCCGATGGATTTTTGAAAAAGGCGTTTTAGAACCGTTCGGAGACCACTTTCGCCTGCATGAATTGAAGCAAATAGTCGGGGCCGCCAGCCTTGGAATCTGTTCCAGACATGTGAAATCCCCCGAAAGGATGAACGCCAACGAGGGCACCTGTGCATTTGCGATTGAAGTACAGGTTGCCACAATGCATGCGGTCACGCGCTTGTTCTAAGTGAGCCCGATTGTAGGAGTATACGGAACCAGTCAAACCGTACTCCGTGTCGTTAAAGGTGTCAAGTGCATCCTCAAAGTTGTCGGCGCGATACATCGCCAAAACGGGGCCGAAAATTTCTTCACACATGATTTTCTGACCGCGCTTTGCGTCCGCAAAGACCGTCGGTTGAATGTAATAGCCCTCGCTCGGTCCACGCTCTCCACCAACCAGCAGATTTGCCTCCGACTTGCCAATTTCGATGTAGCGCATGATTTTGTCGACCGACTTCTGCTCGATGACGGGACCGTTGTAGAAATTTTGCTCCGGTGGCCCCATTTTCAGGGCTTTGGTCTTTTCCACCACGCGCTCCACGATTTCGTCGTAGACTTTCTTGTGGAGGATGGCGCGCGAAGCCGCCGAGCATTTTTGACCCTGAAAACCGAAAGCGGACGACACGATGTCTGTCGCAGCCAGTTCAAGGTCCGCGTGTTCATCGACGACGATACCGTCTTTTCCGCCCATTTCGGCAATGACGCGCTTCATCCAACGCTGTCCCGACGCCGTCTTGGCAGCGCGTTCGGAGATACGAAGTCCGACTGCTTTCGATCCGGTAAAGGACACGAACCGCGTCTTTGGATGGTCGACCATAAAGTCGCCAATCTCCTCTGGTGGTCCGGGTACAAAGTTGATGACGCCATCCGGAAGTCCGATATCGTGCATCATTTGGACAAATCTCGCGGCGATGACCGACGTATTGGGAGATGGCTTGAGCAAAACGGTATTGCCTGTGACAATGGCAGACGTGGTCATCCCGACCATAATGGCGAGAGGAAAGTTCCAAGGTGGGATGATGACGCCAACACCGAGAGGTATGTAGAGTTGGCGGTTGTATTCGCCGGGGAGCGGAACGAGTGGTGTACCTTCTCCGTAGCGCAGCATCTCTCGTCCGTAGTATTCGAGAAAGTCAATGGCTTCCGCAACATCTCCGTCCGCTTCTGCCCAATTTTTGCCGGCCTCGTAGACTTGCCAAGCCGCCCATTCTAATTTGTCTCTGCGGATGACAGCTGCAGCTTTGAATAGGTACGTGGCTCGCAGTTCTGCACTTGTATATCGCCAGTCTTCAAAACGTCGAGTCGCTACTTCGAGTGCCTCTTCAATGTGTTGTCTGGTCGCTTGGCAGACAGACCCAATCACTTCGGAGATGCGGGCGGGATTGGTAGAGGGTAGCACAGATTCGGTCGTAACCGCTTTCCCGTTGATTAAGAGCGGATAGGTCTTACCGAACTGGGACTTCACTTTTGCCAATGCGGCCTCCATCGCTGATTTGTTGGCTGGAAGCTGAAAATCTAAAAATGGCTCATTGTGAAAAGGGGTAGTCGTCATCAAGGTTCCTCCCATACTGTGAGTGACATCGCACATCTATCCTATCATGAACCGCCACCTCGGTTCATGTGCCAGAGACAGCCATTGCCCATCATTGGGAAACTAAGGCGACGTTATGCCGCTCTCGTTTTAGGAGGCAATGACGAATTTGTTCATGTATTCCTTTCGTGGATAATTCGCTAAGGGCATGGCAATACTGCGAACACTTCGCCCGACAGACTGTTGCAGACCGTTCCTCTCAAGGGCTCAAAACAGCCACATTGAAAGCGCTTTGAAATTACAATACTTCCATAGGGGTATTTGTGACAATTTGTCGAACTTGTTGTGGTATTTCTGTTAACAGCCTTGATGGGTTTCTTTGAAATGCGGTGATTTTTGCTCTATGAAAAGGGTTGCAAATGGTATTATCTATTCCGGGAGCCATGGGCTTTGCAGGATAGGTCTAGTGTCTGCTGAGTTTTCTACTTTGGGCTTGGAGAGGGGTTGGAAACGTCGATGAGGTCGCCCAAACGCCGCCTGACGAGTCTATTGCTGATGTTCGTGGCGACTGCGCTCTTGGCCACGGGATGTGGTTCCAAGTATGCGGTCATGTCACCAGCAGGTCCGGTGGCACGCAGTGAGTTGCATCTAATTGTGTGGTCATTCGCTATCATGATTTTCGTCGTTATCGTCGTTCTCGTGTTGTTTGTCATGGTGTTGGTGAAGTTTCGCAACAAGCCAGACACCAAATCGGTCTACACTCCGGATTGGGAAGGTAGTCGGAAATTAGAGACCATCTGGACCGTCGTTCCCATCATCTTGGTTGCGGCCATTGCCGTACCCGCGGTTCTCACCACGGGAGATTTGGAAAGTCCGCCAAAGAGCAAGTACGCGGCCGTCACCATTGACGTGATTGCGGCTCGTTGGAAATGGATATTCCAGTACCCAAAACAAGGGATTGAAACGGTCGACTATGTGGTTATCCCAGCTCGTGCTCCCATTGACTTTCAGTTGACTTCCGTGGGTCCCATGAACACACTCTGGATACCTCAACTTGGCGGCATGGAGTTTGCAATGCCCGGTAAGGACTTGAAACTGTGGCTGGAAGCTGGACATACTGGCACATATCTCGGTCGCAGCGGTCAGTTCTCCGGAAAAGGTTTCGTACACATGCAATTTGAAACCTACGCAAAGTCGGAAGCAGACTTTAATGCTTGGGTGCAGCACGTCAAAGCTACACAGCCTGCCCTCAGCGAATCACTCAGTCGCAAGCTCATCAAACAGGCCAGTGTCGTCAAGCCTATGACATTCTCCTCTTACCCGTCTGACCAAGCGCTCTTTGCTCAAACGAATCAACAGTAATTCAGGAGACCATGAGGGAGGGCTATGCACGTGAATCCAGCAGTTCGCCACTTTATTCTCACCTTCTTCCCACATAACGTCCTGGAGTTGGGGGCTGATGGTGCCATCATCATGGCATCGCTGGCCATTGTCTTCGTCCTGACGTACTTTAAGAAGTGGAAGTGGCTATGGCGAGAGTATTTGACAACGGTCGACCATAAAAAGATTGGCATCATGTACATCATTGCTGCCATTACCATGCTTTTCCGCGGTGGCTCAGATGCCATTCTCATGCGGTCGCAGTTGGCATTTCCGAATGAGCATTTCTTATCTGCCAATCACTACGATGAAATTTTCACCACGCATGGTACGGTCATGATTCTGTTCATGGCTATGCCGTTTGTTATCGGTCTGTTCAACGTAGCAGTTCCGCTGCAAATTGGCGCGCGCGATGTGGCTTTTCCGTATTTGAATGCCATTTCGTTCTGGCTGTTTTTCGTCGCGGCTCTCTTGTTCAACCTGTCTTTTGTCGTCGGCGGTTCGCCGAATGCCGGGTGGACATCGTATACACCGCTTGCTGGGGCGCATTTTGACCCTGGTCCAGGAGAGAATTATTACTTAATCGCCCTTCAAATTACAGGTATTGGTACTATCGCTACAGGCGTAAACTTCCTCGTCACCATTTTAAAGATGCGTGCGCCTGGCATGACGTTGATGCGGATGCCGATGTTCACCTGGTCAGTTCTCATCACGTCCATTCTCATCATCTTCGCCTTTCCAGTTTTGGCTGTCGATTTGGCGCTGTTGTTGATTGACCGATTGTTCGGGGCGCACTTCTTCACCATATCGGCAGGTGGTATGCCTATGCAGTGGGTCAACCTGTTCTGGATTTGGGGACATCCCGAGGTGTACATTGTCATCTTGCCGCTGTTTGGAGTATTTTCGGAAGTTGTCGCTACCTTCTCCCGCAAGCGTCTTTTTGGTTACGGTGCCATGGTCGTTTCACTCTTGGCCATCTCGATTCTTTCCTTCGTCGTCTGGGTCCATCACTTCTTCACGATGGGTGCTGGCGTTGGTGTGAATGATTTCTTTGGTGTGTCGACCATGCTCATCGCCGTTCCAACGGGTGTCAAGATGTTCAACTGGCTGTTTACCATGTGGCGAGGGCGGGTTGAATTCGCCATGCCAATGCTGTGGGCGCTGGCGTTCATTCCAACCTTTCTGATTGGCGGACTGTCCGGTGTCATGTTGGCCGTTGCCCCAGCTGACTACCAGTACCACAATAGTTACTTCCTCGTGGCTCACTTCCATTATGTGCTCGTGGGTGGAACAGTGTTCGGGTGCTTCGCAGGAATGTATTACTGGTGGCCCAAAATGTTTGGCGTCAAATTAGACGAACGCACGGGTCGCTGGGCTTTCTGGACTTGGATTGTTTCGTTCAACGTCTGCTTCCTACCGATGTTTGTCGTCGGGTTGATGGGCATGACCCGCCGTATGTACACGTATCCCGCCGGACTCGGTTGGATGCCCTACAACTTCGTTGAGACCATCGGTGCTTACGGGATGGCTATCGGCTTTGTATTGATGGTGTACAACATTGTCTACAGCATACGGAAGGGCGAACGTGATTTGACCGGCGACCCGTGGGATGGGCGCACGTTGGAGTGGTCAACCACTTCCCCAGCACCCGAGTACAATTTTGCGGTAACTCCCGTCGTTCATGACCGCGATGAGTGGTGGTATCAGAAGTACGTAGACAAATCGAAGAAAGAGAAACCGGTGATTCGACCGATTCACATGCCGAACAACTCTGGGAGACCGATTACTCTCGCGGCAGGATTTGGTCTCGCTGGCTTTGGCTTCGTGTTTGCATGGTACGTGCCAGCTATTCTCGGCCTGCTCATCGTTTTAATATGTCTCGGGGCTCGGTCTTTTGAACTCAATACGGACCACTATATTCCGGTGGACGTGATTGAGCGCACCGAAGCTGCAGCAGGGAGGTTGTAAGGTTGGCGTATTCGATGGAAGCGGACATGGAGCACGACCACCACATTGACACGTCCAAACCGATGGAGTACTCCACGGAGGACGGTAGCCTTAAAATCTTCGGTTTTTGGGTGTTTTTGGGTTCTGACTTGGTGCTCTTCTCCTGCCTGTTTACGATGTACATTCTCTTGTTCCGAAACACGGCTGGCAGCTTCACGTCACAGCAGTTGTTCGACTACCCGACGTTTCTATCCGAGACGTTTTTGCTCTTGACCAGTTCGTTCACTTGCGGTTTGGCCACATATTCGATGCGTCGGGGCATGAAAAATGCAACCATTGCCTGGCTGATTGTGACCGTACTGCTCGGACTTGGGTTCATCGGATTCGAAGTCTCGGAGTTTACCAAGTATGTAAGCATGGGTGCCACCATGCACACGAGTGCATTTTTGTCCGCCTTCTTTACTCTGGTTGGCACACATGGTTGCCACGTTTCACTCGGTATCTTGTGGCTGACGTCCATCATCATTCAGGTGGCGATGCGCGGATTAAACCCTGTCACGACTCGAAAAATCTTCATCGCCGGTCTGTACTGGCATTTCCTGGACGTGGCATGGATTTTCATCTTTACCGTTGTGTACTTCATGGGAAAGGTGTTGTAAGCGATGGCGTCCAACGACACGACGAAGCATGGTCAACACCATCAAGAAGCTTTTCCGTGGAAACACATCATTGGTTTTTTGTTGTCGCTGGTGTTGACCTTCGGTTCTCTCTGGTTTGTGCTCGGCTCACACCTGCCGAGCCAAGCCGTCATCTCTGCCATCGTCATCCTGGCAGTGTTCCAGGCGATGATTCAGCTCTTCCTGTTCATGCATTTGACAGAGACTTTCGGACCGAACTACCAGCAGTTCTTGATTTTCTTCGCGTTTTTCATTGCTTTCACTGTTGTGGCAGGTTCCATCTGGATTATGGCGTTTAAGAGTTACGTGGCGTAGGTCTCAGGGTCGAGGCGGCATAACGCGTATAGGCATATGCCGCCAGTGCCCGTCATCGGGCGGACAGATGGTTGGTTGAGTTCTGTTCTCTGTGTTGGCTTCAGGCGTTATTCTGCAGTGTTCTGCATCCATCAGGGAGGAAGGGTACGAACATGTCGATGGTTGAAAGAGAGACTACCCAGTCGCAAATCGTTCGAAACCCATCGTTCATATACAAGTCGTTTCAAATGTTTAGCGCGTATGTGGCAACAACGAAACCCAAAATTCAAATCATGCTTCTTTTTACTGGCTATGCGGCGATGATTGTTGCGATGCACGGTATTCCACGCATCGGTTTAACGATCAACACTCTTTTGGGTCTCGCCCTTGCCACGGGAGGCTCTGCTTCTATTAATATGTGGTATGACCGGGATGTGGATGCTATCATGCACCGGACCGCCAATCGTCCTATTCCCACGGGTCAATTAAAACCGAGAAATGTCATGCTGTTTGGAGTTGCACTGATTGCCATCTCATTTTTCTACTTGATTTGGACGGTCAATCCGCTGACCGCTGGCTTGGCTTTAGGTGGGGCGTTCTACTACGCGGTGATTTATACCATGTGGCTGAAGCGGCGGACACCTCAAAACATTGTCATTGGTGGAGGTGCCGGTGCGTTCCCGCCGCTCGTAGGATGGGCTGCTATCACGGGTCATTTGGCACTCGCACCTATTTTGATGTTCGCGATTATTTTTTTGTGGACACCACCCCACTTTTGGGCGTTGGCTCTCTACAAAAATGAGGACTACACGCGAGCGGGCATTCCGATGATGCCCGTCGTGAAAGGAGCGAGATCGACCAAACGGCAGAGCTTGGTCTATGCGGTGCTGCTGTTGGCGGTTTCACTGCTGTTGGTATTCACGGGTCAGGTGGGCTGGATTTATACGACCGTTGCCGGCGTCATCGGGCTTGTCTTTCTGGGCTTTGTGCTCCGCTCTTTTCTGGAATCGGACGACAGTTTGGTCTGGGCCAAGAGAACCTTCCTTTGCTCACTCATCTATATACCGGCTGTCTTTGTGATGATGGTCGCGAACATTCGCTAGAGGCAGAGGAAAGGGTGAGGGACTGCCGATGAACAACAAACCGTCCGGTGGCAACTTTCAGCCGCGATTGACACTGACTTTTGCGGCGCTCACTGTCTTTTTCTTGTTTGCTGTCAACACGGTGGGTTTTGTTGATACCGAAACAGGGTCTGCTCTTGGATGCGGACATCAGTGGCCTCTTTGTCACGGATACTTGATTCCGCCGCATATGGGTTTGCACACGTTGATTGAGTTCAGCCATCGCGGACTCGTTCCGATTGCTACGATTTTTCTCCTCTTGACTTCGGCTATGGCGCTTAAACTCTATCGTCGTGTCAAAGAGGTCGTCTGGCTGATTGTCATCGCTATCGCTGCAGTTCTGATGCAAGCTGCTCTCGGTGCCATCGGTGTTTTGCATGGAGACCCGCCGTGGTTCTTAGCGTTTCATTTTGGCATTTCGCTGATTGCATTGAATGGTGCCGTGCTGCTCTTTTTGGTCATTCGCCAGTTGCGCCGAAGCAACGCAGATGTGCGTTCGGGGAATTATCAGCTGCGCAAGGATTATAAAGACAAGCGCATTCGGCGCTGGACATGGATTACCGTCATCTACATCTACATCGAGATGTATTTCGGGGCGTATATCTCGAGCACCGGAGCATCGAAATTTTTCAAAGGTTGGCCAGTACCTACAGAGTCGTTCAAAGTCGCGGGTTTTGCGATGGTCGACGATTGGATTCATCGGTCTTTGGCGCTAGGACTCATTATTTTGAGTTTGATGCTTGTGCGGATGGCCTGGCAGGTGCGCTTTGAACGGCCAGACATTCTGCGCATCGGCTGGACTCTCTTTGGACTGGTGATAGCGCAGGCGTTGAGTGGCGCTTATATTGTGCTTGATCACGGTCTAGCTTCGTTTTTGGTTCACGTCTCGTTGGTGTCTGTGTTGTTTGCGACTCTTTGCTACCTTGCGTTGCAAGTCTTGCCCGACTCGAGGAGACCACTGGAGGCGAAACCAAGCCGCAAATCACCGTCCGAAGGGACCGCTGCGAAGGTTTGATAGCGCTTTTGTCTGTCTGTGTAGGCGAGTGGACTGGACATTGGACCGCTCCGGCGTTCTTCGCGGAGCGGTCCTGTCTGTGCTATGCTAGTTCTACGAGCGACACGGATAGACTGAAAAGTGTATGTCAAAAGGGGAACATGCAGGTGCAAGGAGGCAAGGAAAAGCGATGATGAGGTCGAGAATGTCGGTGGTTCGGAGCGTCTTGCTGTTGATTTTGGCGGCGTTGCTGACGTTGTTTTTGCGTATGCTGTCATCCACAGCCGTGGCAGAGCCATTGAAACTGTTGGTACCCGAGAGTCAATTTAACACGCTGCGGGGAGTGGAAGTTTTCTTCAGCGGCCCAGTTCGGGACGTGCGTTGGACATATGACGGCAAGACGGAAGATACACCGCTGACGAAACCAACGGACAAGTTGTGGCTGCCAGTGCAGCTTCCGCAGGGAGACTCTGCGGTTCAGGTCAGGGTGGACAGTGCCATCGCTTGGAATGATGGAGCACAGATGAAGTCCGTGGTGTTGAAGGGATCCACCCCGGCCCCACTGCACGTGACCACGGACCCTGGACCGTGGCAGTTGCAGGTGCCCCGGCATGGCCCGTATACATTTCAATTTAGCGCACCCATTGCGAATCCGCAGCAATTGGTCAAAGAAATACACTTCTCACCCAATGTACCAGGACACGTCAAATGGCTGACGCCTGAGTTGGCGGAATTTATTCCCTCGAAACCTCTTCCAAGCACCACTCGCATGGTGTTGCATTTAGATGGAGGTCCGCACAGTGTGGTTGGAGTTAGTGGTCAGTTCCTGCCCATCCATGAAGTGACACGCCCTTTTGTGACCGCAACATCGCAATACATCATTGTGCGTGAGGGCCAACCCGAGACGTTAACGCTCTATCGCGGCAACAAAATTGAATTTGAGTCCTTGTGCAATACTGGCGTGGATAATGCTACACCGCTGGGCCATTTCTACATTCGTTTCAAAGCGACCCATTTGGATATGAAGGGTACCAATCCCAACGGCAGTCACTACAACGTGCCCGATGTGAAGTGGGTTATGGCGATTGACGGCAACATCGCTATCCATGGATTTCCACGGCAATCTTACGGATTTCCACAAAGTGCGGGGTGTGTGGAATTGCCCGTCCCGCATGCGGCTAAACTGTTCACGATGGTGCACGTAGGTACACCTGTAACGATTGAAGGACCACAAGGCAACACGTCAAACAGTGCGTCCAACAACAACTCTTCGAGCGCTGCGAACGTGTCATCGGGAAGTACAGCGTCGGTGGATTCGTCGGGCAGTACGGCGGGCAATCCGTCCGGCAGCACAGTCACCTCCACCTATCAGGGTGCCAGTGTAGCAAACTCCTGACCACCGCATGGAGCGGATGGATGAGCTTATGTCGTAAAGAGAGATCAGAGAATGGTGCATCAGGGGGCCTACAGACGTTGTCGAAGTCGACGAATTCCAATAGCTTCTCTCGGTATATTCGCTTTAGTCGAGCGGAATGGGCCCACTTGCGGGCCTCGACGGCCATGCCTTTGTCGGAACAAGATTTGGAACAACTGCACGGCATTAATGAGCAAGTGTCCCTGACCGAAGTCGACGAAATTTATCTGCCCCTGTCTCGACTACTCAATCTGTACGTGGATGCCACGCGCAATCTCTATCTCGCGTCCAGCGCCTTTCTCGGACATTTAGCCGAAAAGGTGCCTTACGTCATCGGGATTGCCGGGAGTGTCGCTGTTGGTAAAAGTACGACCGCTCGTATCATACAGGCACTGTTAACGCGCTGGCCTGGCCATCCTAGGGTGGATTTGGTCACCACCGACGGCTTTCTTTTACCCAACGACGTGCTGTCTGAGCGCGGGTTGATGGAGCGCAAGGGTTTTCCTGAGAGTTACGACGTCCGCCGCCTCATTCGCTTTCTGGCGGACGTCAAGTCCGGGCGCAAAGAGGTCAAGGCGCCAGTCTACTCGCACCTCACATACGATATTGTGCCAGGTGAATGGACGGTAGTGCGGCAGCCGGACATCATGATTGTCGAAGGTCTCAATGTTCTGCAGACAGGGCAGTCACTGTCCCAAAGTGGTGCTCCACGACTCTTTGTTTCCGATTTCTTTGACTTCACAATTTATGTCGATGCGGAAGAGCACCTCATCAAACAGTGGTACGTGGAGCGCTTCCACAAACTTCGACAAACGGCGTTTCGCCAGCCGGAATCGTTCTTTCGTCGTTACTCCACGCTGACCGAGGAAGAGGCGAGCGAGACGGCCAGTCGTATTTGGGACACCATCAACGGCCCCAATTTGCGCGCCAACATTTTGCCTACCCGGGCGCGAGCGCACCTCATTTTGACGAAGGGTGAACACCATTCGGTGCAGAGCACTTCGCTCAAAAAATTGTGAGCTTCTAAAATAAACAGCCCTCCATCGGGGCTGTTTATTTGTCCTTGTAGCAGAGGGGAATACCGAAGGCTTTGGCAAACTCATCACCGAGTCCAGCGTCTGCAGAGGTGGCCACGCGGTGCGCGATATGAGGCATTTTTCCTACGCAGAATTCTTCGTGCTGAAACTCGGCATAAAGTTCTTGTGCCGGAATACCTAACTGCAAATTGAGCAACTTAGCCAGTCGCAGCAGGACCGATAGGCGGTGTAGGCGATGGTCGGTTGTGTCGCTTCGCTTGCTTGCACCGTTCTGTTCGGAAGCGTGCTTCTCCATAACGTGCTTTTCCGGGTGTCGCAGCGAAGAGTCGCGGCCCGTGAGCAGTGCAACCACATCATCTAGGCTGTCATAGTCAAGGCCGAACAAGTGTGACGTTTGAGCCAGATATGCCGAGTGTTTTGCCCATTTTTCGGTATTCACGTAGCAACCGCAACTCTCAATCTGTGCGGTCACCCAGAGAAGTGTTCGATCCGTTTCGGAAACCAGCTTGCTCGGTACCAATCTATCGAACAAAATCATCGTTGCAGCAGTCACCGATTGCGCTACACTGCGATTGACTTGAAACGTCTTCTGAAAGTTTTCCACACTATGTTCCAGTACGTTGTCCAAACGGGTCTTGTGGCTGAAACGCAGATAATGCTCGAAAAAAATTCCTTCGCGCAGGCCGCTTCTGCTGACAATCATCCGTTCTGATTGGAGTGTGTCCAATAAGGCAGTGATGGTGGCCAGTCCAGTGATCACAATGTCTGCTCGACTTTCCGACAGACCTTTCACTTTTTTACGCCGTCCGATGGGTAGTGCACTCAGTTCAGCGAACAGGTCTTGAATGGCGTGTGCTTCCAATGGATAGCCGTGGATACGTTCCAGAGACCCGCGCCTTCTTGCCAAGTGCAGCTTCGCAACCGCACGCGCTGTGCCACCCAGTCCGACCAGCGGTAGCCCTTTCGCGCCTGAGAGGAAAGGCACACAGGCCAACTGCTCCAGCATGAAGCGTTGTGCGGCCCGGCCCATCTCCAATTCGGGCAGATGCGAGAAATGCACTCTCAGGTTGAGTGCTCCATAGGGAATTGAACAGACATCGACCAATTCCCGGTCGCGCATAAGCATCAACTCACTGCTTGCCCCCCCGATGTCAAACAGCAAAGCATCGTCAATGGGCAGGGTGTTAACCACGCCGAGATATCCATATCTTCCTTCCGTCTTACCATCAATGACTCGGAACGCTAGTCCCGATTCCTCATGCAATCGCTTCAAGATGTCGGATTGGTTTGAGCTTTGGCGGACAGCCGCCGTCGCCACCGCAATCCAGTCGTCCACTCCGTGCATTTCTCCAGCGCGATAGAACAAGGTGCTGCACGTGATGGCACGTTCTACGCCTTCGTCGGAGATTCTTCCGTCTACCATAGCTTCGGCGAGACGAATGTTCTGCTTCATTTCGAAAGTCGGGCGGTAACTCCCGTTTGGCAGCGTTTCGTAGAGGATGAGGCGGGCCGAGTTAGAACCGAGATCGATAATTCCAAGTGTCGTCACTCTGCAGCACCACGCAATCGCTCGAGGACGGTCTCTTCCATTACCTTTTGTACGTTCTTGCCGATAGCTGGCAGAGTATGCAGGCCGTACACCGACGCCAAATGACGATATTGCGCCAGCAGCCCACCTTGGTACAGTACGAGCGAGTCGAGCACGTCTGGGGAGATGCACAAGTCCATGCCGGATTCCCAGCGAAAGAGTTGTCCATACTGGGACAAACAGCGGTGCGCCAAGGTCTCAGCGTCCGACTCCAAATAAAAGGAAATATCCGGTTGCACAGCGAGATCGTATAAATTTTCTAGCCATTGGGCCGATCCGCCACGTACCAGTTGGCGCGCCATCAGTGTGTAGATGTAGCGGTCGGCAATCACAACCATTCCCGCGCGCAGAGCGGGAAGAATGCCGTTCTCTAATTCAGCCATAAAATCTGTAGCATAAAACAATGCCATGGTTCGAGGGCCAACCATTTGGTCTTCCTTGGCCTCTTCAATTGCTTGGCGCATCAGTTTGGACCGTTTGATACCAGCCGAATAGACCGCATATCCGCGAATTTCTAAAAACTCCTTGAGTGCCTGACTCCTCTGGTAGTGCCCTGAGTAGTCGGAGCCTTCGACTACAATCAACTGTCCTGGCAGTCCGTGCGGTCGAAAGGAATGGGGGGCTAGAGCGTCAGCAGTAGGCTGCGGGGTGAACCGCGCTGCGTGTCCCGTGCCAAGTTCAATGGGATGCAACCCTTCATAATCTTTCAAAATGGACTTGGTAAGGTCCCGAACTTGCCGTTGCTGGACGTCAATCGGCAACGTGGCGTCAATGACTTGCAAATTCTCCTTTGAAGCCATTCCGTCATATTCTTCTTTCACCATGCCTTGAAATATTTTGAAACTCTCCACGGGGTCGTCGGTGAATCCCAAATCCAGTCCGGCCTCGTGGTATTTTAACTCGGGTCGACCTGCTAAGATGCGGTCCACGGCAACGTCAAGCGGGGTTTGAAAGTATAGGGCGAGGGATGGACGTACGACGTCTGCATACGTGTTCTGTACCCACGCTCGCTCGCATCCACGGGCTACATCGCGCGCGAACGCAGTATAGATGTACCTATCTGCCAACACGATGAATCCAGCCCGGAGCAGTGGAAGAATGAGGCGCTCATAGCGGTCATAAAAATCCGCGCCGTGTATCAGATGGAACGTGGTGGGCGACAGTTGCCGCTGTTGTTTTGCTTTTTTGGTCCATGTCTTGACAAGTGTCGAAGAATTCCATTCCGTAAAAACGACGGGATATCCTTCATTCTCTAACCAGGTCTTGAGGAGCGATATTTGCGTACTCTTTCCTGAACCGTCGGTCCCCTCGACGATAATCAACTTCCCAGGGTAACTCATGCACGAACTCCTCTCCACTATCAGGGTGACCATGCCCCTGTTTTCCACTCCTTCATTGTGCCAGATTTTGAACTCCTGACACAATCGGATATAGTAAAGCCTGATGTGTTTATGCCCGTTTGCGGGGCATATGCCGACTGAATGGTATGAATTGGGGCGAAAGAATGGGGTCGAGTGCGATCACTCTGTCTGTCACGGCTGTCTTGTCTCATGTTGTGCAGGGGACAGAAGAGATTCTCTTTGTTCGTGAAGGACGAGGCAAGAAAAAAGGCTGCTGGAATTTGCCGTCCGGCCGCCCTCGACCGGGAGAGTGTTTAGAGGGAGCGGCGGTTCGCGAATTGTTGGAGGAGACGGGTGTCCTCGGCGAAATTGTCGGACTTATCGGCGTTTATACCTATTTGCGTAAACCAGGTCATCGTCTCGTGCGAGTCGTCTTTGCAGCCCATCCAACGGATCGAACCATAAACGGTCTGCAGCGTAAGGTCGACGGAAAAGAAATCTTAGATACGGCTTGGCTATCCGTCTCCGAAGCCGAGCGCCTGATCTCTAAAAAAGAGGCGGACTGGTGGCGTCCTGCGGTGCTTCAACGTATTTTGGCAGACTGTGCGGACAACCAGATAGTGTCAATGCATCACGTTCATGAATGGAAAGAACTGTGGATGGTTTGACCGCGCGTCGATAACGACCAAAGACTTGGCGCAACGGTTTCGGTGTGGTGCGGCTGCCGCCTTTCATTTCAGTGGGCAGACCAGAGTCTGCGAAGGCATTCGAGGGATATCCCGGTCGCCCAACTCCCGTAAAAATCTTGCCGAAGAGTTGCGGGACGGGAACGTGCGGTTTACAATATTGACATACAGCATCTTTGGCCTTATCGGGACTAAATTTGACTACCAGGGACTAAATTCGTCCCATAAGGAGGCGGCGCGTGGATACGAAAGATGAGGCAGCTATGTGGAGCGCCGTTCGCCGACTTGTTCCCGAATTGTCCGAAGAGTTGCGGTGGCGCACGAGGATTCTCGAACGAATTTACGCACTTGGTCCCATTGGACGGCGAGCGCTGGCCCTTGAGATGGGTACGACGGAGCGAATCTTACGGGCAAACCTGGATTTTCTCAGAGAGCAAGGGTTACTGGTCGCCAGTGCCGCAGGCGTATCGCTGTCTGAGGACGGCGAGCGAGCCCTGGAGATGGTGGGCGAGTTCGCATCGAAATTGGATGGCCGTGCCGAACAAGCGGAGACTGTTTCACGACTTCTGCGTATTCCCACGGTCATTGTCGTCGAGGGTGATAGTGATGAAGTGGGCTTTGCGAAGGACAATCTAGGCTATCGAGCAGCGGAATTCCTCAAGAGGGCGCTGACTCCGCTTGATATTCTGGCCGTCACTGGCGGGACGACGATGGCGTCGGTTGCGCGCCGGATGTCCGTAGCGGCACCAGCCGTCACCATCAAAGTTGTCCCAGCCCGTGGGGGCCTAGGTGAAACAGTGGAAATTCAAGCGAACTCAATCGCGTCCAAGTTGGCTGAAAAACTTGGCGGACATTCGGTCATGCTACATGTGCCGGACAGACTCGGAGAAGAAGCTTTGGACCAGCTCCTGGCAGACCCTTATGTGGAACAACGATTGCAGGAGATTCGTCAAGCCACGGTCGTGTTGCATGGTATCGGAAGTGCTTTGGAGATGGCCGAACGGCGCCAGGCATCCCAGTCTGAACTGAAGTTGTTGGAAGAGAACTGCGCCGTGGCAGAGGCATTTGGGTATTATTTCAATGCTTCGGGAGATGTTGTCTATGCCATGCCGACGGTTGGGTTGCGCCTGACTGACTTGCCACAGCTACGCATCGTCATGGCAGTCGCAGGCGGAGGTCGCAAAGCAGATGCAGTGGCAGCAGCTGCAAAAGCGTACCGGATTGACGTACTGGTGACGGACGAAGGTGCAGCAAAGCGGATGATTGAAAAAGAAATGGACAAAAGGAGAGAAATAGAATGACACTAAAAATCGGGATTAATGGATTTGGACGCATTGGCCGGAATGTGTTTCGTGCGGCGATGTCAAAGTCTGATGTTGAAATTGTCGCCGTCAACGACTTGACCGACGCAAAGACGTTGGCAATGCTGCTCAAATATGACTCCGTTCACGGCAGACTCGATGCGGATGTTCATGCCGATGGTGACCAGATTGTCGTCAATGGTCGCTCCATCAAAGTGTTCGCGGAGCGCAACCCGGAAGAGATTCCTTGGGCGAAGGTCGGCGTGGAACTGGTCATTGAGTCGACTGGCCGCTTCACCGACAAAGAGAAGGCAAAGGTTCATATGACCCATGGCGGGGCCAAGAAAGTGATTATCTCAGCACCTGCAAAAAATGAGGATATCACCATTGTGATGGGCGTCAATGAGTCGATGTATGACCCAGAGAAGCATCATGTCGTCTCGAATGCTTCCTGCACCACGAATTGTTTGGCACCAGTCGCTAAAGTAGTGGATGACCATTTTGGCATCGAGCGCGGGCTTATGACCACCGTGCATTCCTACACGAATGACCAACAAATTCTCGACTTGCCGCACTCCGATATGCGCCGTGCTCGGGCCGCTGCGCTGAATATCATTCCTACGTCGACGGGTGCTGCCAAAGCGGTGGGACTGGTGTTGCCCCATCTCAAAGGTCGCTTGAATGGCATGGCCATGCGGGTGCCAACTCCGAATGTGTCCGTGGTTGACCTCGTGGCGGATGTTCGTAAAGACGTCACGGTAGAGTCCGTCAACGCTGCGTTAGAGGAGGCATCGCGTGGCGCATTGAAAGGTATTATGCAATACAGTGCAGAACCGCTCGTGTCTCGCGACTACAATGGAGACGCGCACTCGGCCTCGGTTGACGCATTGTCTACTTTTGTCGTAGACCGCATGGTTAAAGTCGTTGCCTGGTACGATAACGAGTGGGGCTACTCGAATCGGGTGGTCGATCTCGCTGTGTTCATAGGCTCTAAACTGGCGGTCGCGTCAAAGTAACTGCCATTGAGTGGTTCGGGCAACCATCGGACAGACGAGATGGGCCATGGAGTTCGAGAGTTGGTGGGCAAGCAGTTGCCCTCCCGCTCCCGGACACATGGCCCTTACGCCGATTTTAGGCCCTTGGCTTCGCTGGCTGCCTTGACACAAAAATGCGCTGTGCAGGCCCCGACACGGGTGAGGTCTGCACGGCGCCATGTGTGCTTTATGCCTGTCAGATAGACGTCTCGGACTCCATTTTGGCTTCGCTGGCGAATTCCGGAGCGGGGCTGGGCCAGAACGCGAAACGTCCTAAAATGGCCGTGATGGAAGGCACGAGAAATGGACGGACAATGAACGTGTCAATCAGCACGCCAAGTGCTGTCAGCAATCCGAATTGGACAAGAATTTGTATCGGCAATCCGGCAAGAACTGCAAATGTTCCGGCGAGAATGAGTCCGGCTGACGTGATGACGGCGCCAGTCCGATTGACGCCAATGGCAACGGCTTCCCTGAGAGGTTTCCGTCGTGCCTCTTGCCAGATGCGAGAAATCATGAAAATGTTGTAGTCTTCTCCGAGGGCCACTAAGAAGACGAAGGCATAGAGCGGAATGGCTCCTTCCAATGCCGTCGCGTGCATGACGCCATGCAGGAGCAGCCAACCAGTGCCAAGTGCCGCTAAATAGGAAAGACCCACGGTGACAATCAGATAGACCATCGCCACGATGGACCGTAGATAGGTCAGGAGGAGAAGCGCGATGACTGCGATGACAATGGGGATGACGACTTTCGTGTCACGTGTGGTGTAATATCGCGTATCAAACTGCGTTGCTGTCTCGCCGCTGATATAAACGCTCGCTTTCGCATCGGGCACTCCCTCGTGACGTAGACTGTCGACCACCGCTTGACGCAAAGTTGGCAACGTATTCATGGCCGCGTTGGAGTAAGGGTTGCTTTTTTCGACGACTGTGTATTGGTGAACTGTGTTGTTGACTTTTGAAGTCGCCGAACTTACGGTGCCAACGAAAGGCAATTTTTTGAGATCCCGCTCGACTTTCTCAGTCGACGTGCCCTCTGTGGTGACAATCTCGATTGGAGCGAGATCGCCCGCAGCATAGTGGGTTTCAATGAGATGAAAGCCCACTCGAGAGGGCATATTCTTGGGGAAGGAGTCCAGGAGATTGTACGTATAGTGAATTTGTGTGGCAAACGAACCTAGGATGAGCAAGACGACGACGGAGATGCCTGCAATGGTCCACGGACGTCTCGCTACGAGCCGACCCATGCGTCCGCTACGAGCATTCCGGGCCTGTTTCTTCTGAAGTTTCTGCTCATATGGAAGCGCTGCCCGCTCTCCGCGTTTTTGCCGGCGCCGGGCTGTGCGAGCTGCTTCCATCTCTGGAGTGCGCGGCACAAACGGTACGAATGCCCGACGCCCAAGGATAGAGAGCAGAGCAGGCACAAGGGTTAATCCGGCAATGGCCATCATAAAGATGGCGATACTGAAAGGTAAGGCGAAGCGATGGTCAGAACCGTATTTAGCAAACAGTAGCGTCAGTAGCGATACAACTACAGTCAAAGCACTCATCGCGATGGCACCGCCTGCTTGACCGACAGACTGATGCATGGCTCGTTTTGGGTCGGACTCGTTGTGTAAGGCTTCTCGGAAGCGCGCAACAAGAAACAGGCAGTAGTCGGTGCCTGCACCAAAGAGGAGAACCGTCATGATGGACACGCTTTGGGCACCCACTGTCAGCCACCCGAGTTTGGCGAGACCGCCTAAAATTGGAGAGATGACACCATATGCAAATCCCACGGAGATGAGCGGCACGAGAGCTAGCAGTGGTGAACGATAGAGCAAAATGAGCAAAATCAGCACCAGCGAGACCGTCGCTGCGAGCAGAGTGATGTCTGCATTTTTAAACAAGCTCGTGGCATCGGTCGCAATGCCTACGGGGCCAGTGATACGAGCCTCCAATACTTGTCCGTGGCTGGCATCCGACGTCGCCTGAAACGGGTCGTCGCCAAAAATTTGTTCAACATCTTTATGGATGGCAGCAACATCTGTTTCGAGTGTGGCAGTACCTGCTTTGGAGTCGATAGAAATGGGGAACACGAGAGTCGTCTCATCTTTTGATTCGAGTTTGGCGACCACGGCTAGGGGCACATGCTGAAAATCCGGAACGGACGACTGCTCCGGTACGGGGTGGTCATGAAGATATCCAGAAAGTTTTTGGATTTTCTCCAAATCGGTTGTCTGAAGTCCTCCGGCGCGATAAAAGACAATCAGTGCAGGTGTTCCGGAGTTACTCGGAAAATATTTTTTTTGCATCTGTGCAGCGACCACGCTTGCAGCTCTGCTCGGCAATTCCGCAGCGTTGTTGTTTTCCTCTTTGGTGACGCTGGGCAATACGATGGAGAGAACGGCGGTGAGAACAATCCACAGTGCGAGGGTGACAAATCGGCTGCGTCTGCCAGCCACCAAGCGCCCCCAGGCCGCAAAAAATCCAGAGTTCTCCAAAATAAGGTTCCTCCTTGATTGGGGGGCAGAACACAGCCACACCCTAATTATTTATACCGTTAGGTTAATTTAATCAAAAGTTTCATAGGTGTCAAGTGACTTGCCGATTGTCACGAAGTTGAGAATCCAGTGAGAAATGAAAATATTCCCGTTGAAACGGCAGGAGGCTCTATCCAAGGGGAACCGATTTTTATATAATCTACTAGTGTACGGTTCCGGTTGCGGGGTCTTCTAGTCCAATCTCTCTATTATCTTAGGGTTCGCTGGTCGAACTGAGTGTAGTCCAGTCCTTTCCGTACAGAGCGAATATCCTGTTGGTCCGTCTCTTTCGTCAATGGACACCCCCTTGCTCTTGACCACTAACCAATGGCTTTTCGACAAGAATCCGCGATGGAGTGTGAGGCATGTTTCAGGCAAAATGGCGATTATTGAAGAAACGGAATTTTTCTTTGTTTTTTCTTGGTCAAAGCGCCTCTCAGTTTGGGTTGAGTTTCAACGTGTTGGCATTGCTGTGGTTGATGCGAACGCTTACGGGCGGCTTGCTCTCGTCCACACTGTTGATGGGGCTGGTACTGGTTGCAGACGCCATTCCGAGAATTATGTTATCGCCCTTTGCGGGTGTCTTGATTGACCGCTGGAAAAAGCGTGAAGTCATGCGTATTGCCGATGCGGCGCGAATGGTTCTGCTGGTTGTGTTAGCCGCACTCATTTTTGCGCACGTCGTCATGATTTGGGAAGTACTTGCGATTGCTTTGCTCCAGTCGGTCTTCTCGACCTTTTTTAGCCCGTCTGATGCGGTACTTCGGACTCGTTTAGTCGAACAAGACGATTTGCTCGAGGCAAATTCCATCATCCAGACCGGGAAGACGGCCATGGGTGTTGCAGGGCCAGCTGTCGGCGGTCTGCTGATAGGTTTTGCGGGTCTTGGCTACGCATTTTCTGTGGGTGCCATCACATATCTCATTTCCTTCGTCGCTCTGACGATGATGCAGGTGGATGAGCCAGACCTCGTCAAAAGACCTCTTGAAGTGCACAGCTTTTTTCAAGACTTGCGTGGTGGCTTTGAAGTGTTTCAAACAGTTCGCTATGCAAAAATCTTCACACCGTTTCTCATGCTCTTTAACTTTCCAATGGCCGCACTTGACCTTCTGCTCGTCCAGTATGTAGCCATTCATCTTCACTATCAGACATCTACGGGTGCGACCATGGTAGGTCTCATCAATGCTTCGCTGGCGGTTGGGGAAGTGATTGGCGGACTGTTAGTCTCCACAGTGGCGGCCAAGATTCGCCGGGAGTTGTTATTTGTATACTGCACTTCGATTGCGGCTCTGATGATTCTATTCACCGGATTTACTGACAATATTCCACTCATCTGTGTTTGGTTTTTCTTCGGTGGCTTCTTCATGGTGATGGTCAATGTGGCGTTTTTTACAGGCATCCAACAGGCGGTGCCAGGACCGCAACTTGGGCGCACCTTCGCTTTGTTGCAAACGGCCTTTAATGGTATGACACCTGTTTCTCAGTTGGTCTTTGGCGGTCTCGCAGCCGTCATTCCGATTGGATTGTTGTTCAGTCTGCTCGGTGCTATCGGCTTTGTCGCAGGCTTTAGCCCCATCTTCCATCCCTTTGTTCGGCGCGGCGAACTTGCAGAGAAACCCGCAGAACAAGTAGAGTCGGCTTGAGTCTGCGAGAGGAGAGAGCGAATTGGATTTTTCTTATTCTGAAAAAACGAGCATGTGGTTAGACAAATTGAAAGCATTTATGGCGGAAGTCGTCTTGCCGAATGAGTCTACGTATTATCAGCAGCTGAAGTCGGCGGATAGCCGGTTTACCATTCCGCCTATCATGGAGGAAATGAAGGCCCTTGCAAGAGCTGAAGGTTTGTGGAACTTGTTTTTGCCAGATGAGCGGTTTGGTGCAGGATTGACCAATGTTGAATACGCGCCGCTCTGTGAAGAGATGGGGCGTTCCGAAATCGCTCCCGAAGTGTTCAATTGCAGTGCGCCCGATACAGGGAATATGGAAGTACTCGCTCTGTATGGGACACGTGAGCAGCAAGAACAGTGGCTGCGGCCACTTTTGGCTGGGGAGATACGGTCGTGCTTTGCGATGACTGAACCGGGAGTTGCATCTTCGGACGCAACCAATATCGAGGCCAGTATTGTCCGCGATGGCGACGAATACGTCATCAACGCACACAAGTGGTGGTCTTCTGGGGCTTTGGACCCGCGTTGCAAGGTGGCAATTTTGATGGGAAAGACGAATCCAGAGGCTCCTCGCTATGAACAGCAGTCGATGGTTTTGGTGCCCCTCGACGCGCCGGGTGTTCATGTGAAAAGAATGCTGTCGGTCTTCGGCTATGACGATGCTCCACACGGTCATGGGGAGGTGACATTCAACCATGTGCGAGTCCCACTGAATTCGATGATTTGGGCGGAGGGTAAAGGATTTGCTATTGCTCAGGGCAGGCTTGGTCCAGGGCGCATCCATCACTGCATGCGTTTGGTGGGTGCCGCCGAACGTGCGCTGGACTACATGTGTGAACGGGCTAAGGCGCGTGTAGCGTTTGGGCATCCTTTGGCACATCAGGGAGTCATTCAGAGCTATATTGCCGATTCGCGGATGGACATTGAACAGGCTCGCCTGCTTGTTCAAAAGGCTGCCTATCGGATGGATACTGTTGGCAACAAGGGGGCACAGTTAGAGATTGCCATGATTAAAGTCGTGGCGCCGAATATGGCGCTTCGGGTTATTGACCGTGCTATTCAAGTACACGGTGGAGCGGGCGTGAGCGAGGATTTCCCGCTTGCTAAAATGTGGGCTAACGCGCGGACATTGCGTTTGGCAGACGGGCCGGACGAAGTGCATCGCCGTGCGGTAGCGAGGATAGAATTGCAGCGAGAAGTGTAATGTAAGCCCCCGGGTGCAAAACAGGCGACACTGGCCGCACCCCTGTTTGCACCATAGAAGGGCTACCACAATACGTGCTATCGAGTGCATGGTTTATCCGTGCTTACCAAGAATAAGCTTCAGGCGCTGGTTTGCCGGGTCCTGGGAAAATTTCGTGTAGGCGGCCCATGACCTCCTCTGACAAATGAACGTCCAGCACATGAAGCGAGTCCTCCAACTGTTGCAAGGTGCGAGGGCCGATAATCGGGGCCGTTACAGCTGGATGTTTGAGCACGAATGCAAGGGCTACAACATCTTGCGGTTCTCCGAGTTCTTGGCACAGGGCGGCAAAAGCCTCCAACTGCGTACGGTGTTTCTCCAACGACTGAGTCGCGCGCGCACTGCGACTACCGGTCTTCGTCAGCGCATTTCTCCCGAGCAGACCGCCAGCGAGTGGACTCCAGGGAATGACGCCAATGCCGAGAGATTCGGATGCAGGAAGTACTTCCAATTCGGGTTCTCTGCACAGCAGATTGTACATGTGCTGCTCGGATACAAGCCCCAAAAAATGCCGCTCCTTTGCAGCAGCTTGCGCTACGGCGAGATGCCATCCGGCAAAGTTGCTGGAACCCACGTAACCGACTTTACCTTGCTGAACGGCCAGTTCAAAAGCACCCCAAAGCTCGTCCCAGGTGCAATTTCGGTCAATGTGGTGCATTTGATAGAGTTCAACATGGTCCGTCTGAAGTCGCTTCAAAGAACTCTCGAGATGGCGGCGGATTTTATACGCCGAGAGACCGGGGCCCTCATTGGGACCATCGAGCGGATTGTCCATCACATTGTAGACTTTGGTGGCCAAGACAACTCGTTCCCGCCGTCCGCCTCCCTGTGCGAACCAACGACCGATAATTTCTTCGGTCCGGCCGCGATGTCCCTGACCGCCATAGACGTTTGCAGTGTCAAAAAAGTTGATGCCCGCATCGAGTGCCGCGTCCATCATGCGAAAGGACTCTTTTTCGTCGGTTTCAGGGCCAAAGTTCATCGTGCCAAGGCAGAGTCGACTGACTTTGAGCCCAGTTCTCCCCAATTTCGTGAACTCCATTTCGCCACCTCTTTCAAAGTTTCTGCAATCTCTATTCTAGTCCTTTTCTGTCAGACTTACGAATTCATCGGTTGCATGGGCGTTTTGTCCGAGAATCGTAAGCTCATTAAAGGAGCGACGGACGCTGCCCGTGGGCGGCGTCCGTTCGTATCGTGAGCCTGCAGGGCCCGTTGACGTTCGTCTTTGGATTACGAATGGGTGTGGACGATGGTCTGGTCCCGATTCGGACCCACAGACAGGTACGTGATGGCCACACCGACGAGTTGTTCGACGGCCAGAACAAAGTTTTGCGCGGCGATGGGTAATTCTTCGAACGTTCTACAACCGGAGAGGTCGTCAGAAAATCCGGGGAAGTACTCATACACCGGGGTTGCTTGTTCTAAGGCGTAAGTTGGCAGCGGCAAACGGTGCTGTTCTCCGTTCCAGTCGTACGCTGTGCAGACACCAATTTGGTCGAGTCCCGTGAGAATGTCCAACTTCATCATGGCCAACTCCGTATATCCATTTAGCCAAGCACCGTATCGCAACGTAGGGATGTCGAGCCATCCGCACGTACGCTGTCGCCCGGTAGTTGCTCCGAATTCTTCGCCACGTTCTTGGAGATAAGCTCCAATGTCATCGTTTAACAAGGTTGGAAAAGGCCCAGCGCCGACGGCCGTCGCATACGCCTTGGTGATTCCTGTAACACGACCGACAGAAGTGGGTGAGATGCCAGCACCAGCAAAAATACCGCCCGTGATCGGTGACGACGAGGTGACGTACGGATAAACACCCCAGTCGAGGTCACGCATAATACCCAGCTGTCCTTCGAGTAGAACATGTTTGTCCTCTTCGACGGCTTGCATCAGAAGCGGCAAAGTGTCTTGCACGTAGGGAAGAAGAATTTCGCGCGCTTCAAGCAATTCGTCCCAAACATCCGAAAAGGTTCCGTAGGATTGAAGTGCCGGAATGCGCTCCATCTTTGCAGCAAAGGCCGATTCCAAGCGGTCCCGAAAACGTCCCAAATCGACCATTTCTCCAATTTGAATGCCGAAGCGACCGACTTTATCTTGGTAGGCTGGACCAATGCCTTGCAGGGTGGTTCCGACTTTTTTCTGGCGACGTTCTTCTTCGTATGCATCCTGCCATATATGGTACGGAAGCACCAAATGAGCGCGTTCAGAGATGACCAACTGTTTGGTCGATATTCCTTTCTCCTCCAACTGTCGTAGTTCTCGTACGAGGTTAGCGGGATGAATGACCACACCTGTGCCGAGCACGCAGACTGTGTGAGGATGGAAAATGCCCGATGGAACAAGGTGTAAAGCGAATTTTCCGAACTCGTTGACAATCGTGTGCCCTGCGTTGCCGCCGCCTTGGTAGCGGACGACAATATCTGCCTTTGCGGCAAAGTAGTCGACCATTTTTCCTTTGCCTTCATCACCGTATTGTGCGCCGACGACTGCATGAATCAATCCGCGTCCCTCCTTCGTATATCCACGCTCAGTGTATGCAGTTGCGGCCTATGTGTAAAATGAATTTATTGTATAATTACTATACATGAATTGAATAAAGGGTACGCGTCTAGACGATGCGGAACTTGGGGGACAGGCCGTGCTGTCGTTATATCAGGCTTTTGTTCAGACGGTAGAGAGTGAGACGCTCGTCGAAGCAGCTGCCGTGTTGCACACAACGCAACCTACGCTGACGCGTCAAATTCAACAGTTGGAGAGTGTGCTCGGTATGCCGCTCTTCAATCGCATCAGTCGGCGCCTAGTCATCAATCGCGCAGGAGAATTGGTCTATGCCCATGCCAAACGAATTATTCTCACCGAGCAGAGAATGCTCGATGAACTGGCGGCATTTGGAAATCCGGAGCAAGGACTGATCGCTGTAGGCGCGGGCTTGACGCCATCGATTTATATTCTTCCCACAGTTTTCGCCGCTTATCAGGCGGCTCATTCGGGCGTTCGCTTTCAGGTCGTCACAGGTAGTTCTCGCACAGTTCTGCAAGCTCTCGCACAGCGTGAGGTCGATCTCGGTGTGGTCACCAGCCTTGATGCGCAGGATGCGGAACTCGTCGTCACACCGTTGTGGCGCGACGAACTGGTCCTTGTAGCCCCTCCTTTGCATGCTTTGGTAGGGAGAGCGGTTGATTTTCGGGAGTTGGCAGAGCATCCGTTTGTGCTCATGCGCAGAGGTTCTGGCCTGCGCAAAATGATTGCAAGTCTGGCGGACGCACATCACATTGAGTTGGACGTGACGATGGAAACTGACAGCTTGGAAAGCATCAACCGAATTGTGCAGAGTGGTGTTGGCTTGTCTGTGTTGCCTGCGTCCAGTGTGCAGGATGATATTGAGAGTGGTCGGCTGGTCGCTTTGGAACTGGCGGATGGGCCACTCGGTGCGCGTACCATCTCGTTGGTGGTGCGCAAGGATTCGGGCGTTTCCGCAGCAACGCACCAGTTCGTCGAGACCCTGCCGGAGTTGGCACGGTTGCACCATGGCTGGCTGAGGCCAGTGACCGCAGAGGAGGTGCGGCGATGACGGCAGTACAAGAAGTTCTGATTATTGAAGATGAGTTTGGGCTTGTGGAGTTTTTGCGCATTGAGTTAGAGTTGCAAGGCTATGCGGTCGCGGTTGCGACCACGGGGACCGAAGGCTTGGAGCGTTTTCGAGAAGCCCCGAGTGACATCGTCTTGCTCGATTGGATGTTGCCTGATGTCGATGGGATAGAAGTCTGCAAAGTGCTGCGCGCCAGAAGTGAGGTCCCCATCATCTTTTTAACGGCCCGCGGGGCTGTCGTTGACCGTGTGAGCGGATTGGAAGCAGGGGCGGATGACTATCTCGTCAAGCCCTTCGCGATTGAAGAGCTATTGGCGAGGATGCGAGCCCTCATGCGTCGCGGGGAGAGAAGAGTGCAGGTAGAGGAGATACCGGGATCGCAATATCAGTTTGGCGACGTCTCCGTCGATGTCACACATCGGCGCGTCCGTAAGGACGGCGCGCTCGTGGAATTGACAGTTCGCGAATTTGACCTTCTGATGGTTCTTTGGGAACATCGTGGGGAGGTCTTGTCCAGACAACAACTGTTGCATCAGGTATGGGGTTTTGAAACACCAGTGGACACCAATGTGGTGGACGTCTACATTGGATACTTGCGGCACAAACTGGACGAGGAAAAAAAGTACATCCGCACAGTCCGCGGTCTTGGCTACAGCTTGCGAGGAGACCCATCATGACGCTCAGTTTCCGGTTGAAAATCTATACTGTTCTCTGGTTTGCCGCCGTTATGGCCTTGTTCACAGCAGGATTCACCATTTGGATTCGAGAGAGTGCCATCACTGCCTATCGTCAGGAATTGACTGTGGAATTGAATGATGTTTGGCGCAATGCGTCCTTGAAGCCCAATGACGTCATTGACAATAGCAATTGGGAGCAATTTGCGTTAGTGACTGATTCTGCGGTGGCATTTTTCAATGGCGATGGGCAACCCACATCGGTGGCAGAGACCAGTGATTTTCCACAAGAAGCATGGGCTGGTTTGCTCAGCACCTTGGCCAACAAACTACCCGTTCAAGGGGTAGACCATTTCAACAGCATCACGCGGTTGCCCGACTACGTATATGACAATCCGTCCGGAGGACATTCGCTACTCATCTTGAGTCGAGCGTTCGAGTTTCCAACTCATGAGCGCGGTCATTTGGTCGTCATCGGACCGCTCAGCCGCGTCAACCGCGAAATTGCGTCGGAACTGCGTATACTTTACACGGTCGATGGCGTGGCCTTGATTGCCTTTGCCATTGGGGTCAATTGGGTCGTGTTGCGAGGACTGTCGCCGCTGACCGCATTGATTGATGGAATTCGGTCTGTGGAGTGGTTCAAATCGGATCGGCTAGAGAAACCGACCGGGCCTGCAGAAATTCAATCGGTGGCGAATTCCGTGAACAGTCTCCTCGACCGCATTGATCAAGGAGTCGAGTGGCAACGCCGTTTTATTGCCGATGCATCCCATGAACTGCGGACTCCGCTCGCCATCATTGCGGGTCACGCCAATATTCTCAGGCGCTGGGGGAAGACCAATGAGAGTGTTTGGGAGCCCGCCGTGCGAAATATCGTGTCTGAGGTGGGGCGGCTACAAAACTTAGTGGACCGTTTGTTGCTCTTGTCGCGATTAGAGTCCGATTTTCAGCCGGCGACCACACGGTTAAAGCGACAAGATTTGCAGGACTTGCTGCAGCAGCTTCGCGAAGATGCGCGTGTATTGCGCCCGGACTTAACCGTAGAAGCACATGTGCATCTGACAGAGCGTATGCGTTTGGTCATGGGGCGGGACGACTTGCGGCAGATTCTCATCATTCTCTTGGACAACGCGATGCAACACACGGCAGCGGGCGGAAAGGTTCAGCTGATGGTCAATTTGGAAAATGGGCGAATTCGCTTCACCGTCGCCGACACGGGCGAAGGCATTCCCTCGAAAGCGTTACCTCACGTGTTTGACCGCTTCTATCGCGTCGAGGCGGGGCGAACGCGAAGTCGCGGGGGAGCTGGGCTGGGCCTAGCCATTGCGCGGGACTTAGTCGAGGCGTACGGTGGGCAAATCCACATGGTCAGCGAGGAAGGGCACGGAACCACCGTTCATATGCGCTTTCCGCCTGCGACCGAAGAGCAGGGAGACGAGGAGTCATGAGACCTTCAACGGGACTCGAATTGATGCGCGAGCGTGACATCTTACTCTGGCCACAGGAAGTGGAGGTGGCCGTTCTCGAGTTGGACGACGCAGAAGCCAATTTGCAGTTGGATGACGTGTTGGGAGAACAAGTTGGGCGTGGGGAACGGTCTCCACTTCTGCGCATTTGGAGACACGCAAAGGTGGAAGGCTTAGTCGTAAGCCGTCGTGATGTGGCATTGCCTGCCGCCGCTGCTGCGGCCGAGCGCATGAGAGCGTGGGGATACCCAGTTTTCGTCCGCGGGACTGGCGGTACTGCGGTTCCGCATGGTCGGACGGTGCTCAATTTATCGTTGATTTTTCCGCGTATTGCGGAACCCACGCCCACGACGGATGCCTTGTATCGATTGCTCTGCCAACCTTTACTAAATTGGTTGTGGCAGCTTGGTATGGCAGGTGCGGTGGGGCCAGTTCCCGACAGTTATTGCGATGGCAGTTATAACGTGATTGTCCAAGGGAAGAAGTTGGCGGGGACGGCGCAAACTTGGCGGGGGGGGCTGGCTGGGCTCGTGTCGTCGCGCCCAGGCTACATTCTCGCTCACGCTTGCATCCCTATCGACAGTCCGTTGGACCGGTATATACAGGCCATCAATCGCTTTTACGAGCAGTCCGGCAATGCTTATCGAGCGAACCTCGAGACGGCGACCACTCTCGCCATGCTTCAACCCGATACGGACTGGACGAGCGTCAAGGCTCGCGACAGTCTGGTCGCCACCTGTCAGTCTTTTGTGCAGTCGATGAAAGACCGTCTCAAATTGTTGGAAGTTCCACACTGACCGTCGCACCCTGTCCGAGACCAGGACTGCTCATCGTGATTTTGCCCCGGTGCTTTTCGACAATCCATTCTGCGATGGAAAGGCCGAGTCCAGTTCCGCCTATGTCCTCGTCGTCGCGCGTGCGCGAGAGGTCCGCCGTGAAGAAACGGTCAAACACACGCGGCAGGTCTTCGGCGGCGATGCCGCGTCCCGTGTCCGCCACCTGAAGCAGTGCGGTGCTGCGCAGTTTGCTCAAACGGACGGTAATTCGCCCTCCGGACGGCGTGAATTTACGGGCATTGTCCAGCAAGATGAGCAACAGTTGTTGTAGGCGGTCGGCATCTCCGCGAATCTGCAGAGACTCTGCCTCCGGGGAAATCTGGATTTCTAATTCAATGCCCGCCATCTCGACGATGCCTCCGTACAGGTCCTGCACGCGTTCGACCATCTCTGCCAAGGAAAGCACGGTCAGTTGCAGCGGCACCTTTTCGGAGTCGCTGCGTGCCAGTGTAAGCAGGTCCTGAACCAGTTTCGACAGCCGGCGCGTCTCGCTGTGCGCATTGTTAAGCCACTCTAAATTGTCGATCACGCTTTCGTCTGTGTGACCCATGGCGATGTCCAAATTGGATTGGATGACGGCGAGTGGTGTCCGTAGTTCGTGGGATGCGTCGGCGACGAATTCTAACTGTCTCTGCCATGCCGAGCGAATGGGGCGGAGAACACGTTGAGCTAAGTAAAATCCCGCCAGCGTGGAGAGGGCCATGCCGGCAATTCCGACGAAGAAAATGACGGTCTTAAGCCGCCGCAGAACCGAGACCTCGGAGTGGTCGTCGGCGGCAATCATCAAGATGTTGTTTGGATGGCCTTGGCGGCCTTGGAGAATATAGAACACTCGGTAGTGCGAGGTGCTGGTTTTGAGGTCGACATAATGGGTGCCAATCGGCGCATGGTTGGCAATCGACCAAAGTGCGGACTCTAAATTGCTCGGTGCACGCAGGATAAACGCTCCATCCGTAGCGAGGAAGAGGTATGTGCCGTGCGGTAAAAACGCCCCTGTTGCAGCAATGTTGCCCGTTTCGTCGTATTGCTCCACGACGGCGCGGGCGAGGCCGTGCAGACGCGCGTCAATTTGTCGCAATACCACTTGGCGGACAATCGTGTAGATGGCAAAAGACGAGATGGTGTAAATGATGAGGACGAGCGCCAAAGAAAGTAGGGCGATACGCGTGCGAACTTTCTGGAACAAGAGACACTACCGTCCTCTCTCGACTTGAAAGACGTATCCTACGCCACGTACAGTCGCGATATAAGACGGCCCGTCCGACTCGTCAATCTTCTTACGCAAAAAGTGCACGTAATTTTCGACCGCATTGCCAATCACTTCGGCATCCGGTCCCCAAACGCGGTCCAAAATAATTTCTTTGGATAATACTTTCCCATGGTTGCGTAAAAAAAGTTCCATGAGTTGAAACTCTTTAGCGGTCAGGGACAGCACTTCACTGCCTTTCTTAAGTTCCCGGGCGTTGAGGTCGAGAGCGAACGGTCCCACAGACAGCGTCTCTGTCGCTTGCAAATTGCCTGTGCGGCGAGTCAGCGCGCGCACGCGTGCGAGCAGTTCTTTATTGGCAAAAGGTTTGATAAGGTAGTCGTCCGCTCCGGTGTCGAGACCAGTCACGCGGTCTTCCACCGTGTCCTTGGCGGTGAGTAGCAAGATGGGAACTGTCAAATTCTCCTGCCGCACCTGTCGCAAAATGTCCAAGCCACTCAGGCGTGGCAGCATGATGTCTAAAATGAGCGCGTCGTATGAGTTGGTCAGCGCTAAATCGAGACCAGTTTCGCCGTCGAAAGCGGGATCGACCGCATAGTGATTTTCTTTTAACAGTTGGACAAGAGCCGCAGAAAGACGGCGTTCGTCCTCGACCAAGAGGATTCGCATCAAGGCACCTCGCTGTTCAGTTTGTGCATGGTTTACAAAGAGATTTCACGCTCCATTTATTGTACATGAAAAAGCTTGGCAGACTCGTTTTCAAGGTAATTTCAACGGAAATTCAAGCGCTTCTGAAGGCCCTGGCGAGGTGGCGGACGGCGTGGTAAAGTGGATGGGAAAAAGGTGTCCAGGTGGCACCGGGGAGGGAGGCGACGAACCGTGTCTTGGCAGTCAATTCGGCTCACTGAATGGACCGACAAAGCTGGGTGAGGTTGTAAATTGGGTCCGGGGGACCTGCAGAACGTGTTCTCTTTGGTCGATTTGACCATGTCTCATCCAGATTTATTAGTTGGCACCAACACGTTGGATGACGCTGGAGTTTTTCGCCTCACGCCGGAACTGGCCCTGGTTCAGACGGTCGACTACTTCACTCCGATTGTCGATGACCCTTACGCTTATGGCCAAATTGCTGCGGCCAATGCGCTCAGTGACATTTACGCAATGGGCGGGGTGCCGAAGACAGTGCTGAATATTGTCGGCTATCCGATAGCCAAATTACCGCCAGAAATTCTCGCTAAAATTCTTCAAGGCGGAGCGGACAAAGTGCGCGAAGCGGGGGCGGTCGTGGTCGGCGGTCACTCCATAGACGATGTCGATCCGAAGTTTGGCATGGCAGTCACGGGCCTCGTCCATCCCGACCGCATCTGGACAAATAGCGGAGCAGAACCTGGAGATGCGCTCATTTTGACCAAGCCGATTGGAGTCGGAGCGGTCACCACGGCTATCAAGCGCGGCATCGCCTCGGCGGAAGATGCGGCTGAGGCGACTGCGGTGATGGTTACGCTGAACCGCGTTGCCGCAGAAGTCGCGGCTCATTTTACAGTGCACGCCTGTACCGACGTCACCGGCTTCGGCTTGGCTGGTCACTTGCTGGAGATGGTCAGGGGCTCTGGCGTCTGTGCCATACTGTTTGCAGACCAAGTTCCCCTCCTCGCTAATGCTTATCGATATGCTGAGGACGGCGTGGTACCGGGCGGATCGAAGCGCAACGCTCTTCACGTTCAGCCGCATGTCGTCTACGACTCGGCGTTGAATACAGGGCTTGCCGCACTGATGACGGACAGTGTGACATCTGGTGGGCTGTTGCTCGCCGTGCCTGAGCAGGAAGCGCCCGCTTTGGTAAAAGCTTTGCATGCTGCTGGCTTGGAGGCTGCAGCACGGATTGGTCGTATTGAGCCGCTCTCTAAGGGCCCTTCCATATGGATTCGAGCGATGGGCTCAGGTCCCGAAGAGGGTCAGCCCCATACTCGGTAATTCGGGGGAGGGGATGCAGGTAGTTCGCTGGCAAGGAGAGGGGTATCGGTATGAAAGGTTCGCGCGCTCGAGAATTCGGCGTGCGCCATAAGAAAAGAGAAATTCCCGCCGTTTTGTGGATGCTGGCCCTCGCCAGTCTCATCAATGTCGGCGGGCTTTCCTTGCTCTGGCCCGTCAACTCTATCTATATTCACGTACGTCTGCTGCAATCGATGTCGACCGTCGGCTGGGTGCTCATGGTCTATTCCGGGTCTGGGTTTGTCGGGTCACTGATTGGCGGTTGGTTGTACGATCGCGTTGGACCAACCTGGACACTCGCTGGCTCTAGCGTCTTAGCCGCGGCGGTGATTGTCATTCCGGCTTTGGATACTTCGTTTGTGGTTTACATCGGAGTGATGGCTACCTTTGGACTGTTCTGTGCCATTCCGTTTCCGGTGCTCAATGCAATTGCCTCGCACGCCTGGCCAGAAGGAGGCAGACGTGCCTTTAATTTTCTCTATGTCAGTAACAACATCGGTGTTGCGATTGGAACAGCGATTGGTGGATTGGTCGCCGCAGCTTCTTTTCAAGCGGTCTTTTTTGGCATCTGTATCGGCTATTTGGTCTTTGTTGGCCTGACGTTGACGCTGTTTCGAAGGCCATTTTTACAAGCCTACAGGGCTGGCCGCCAGCAGCGCTCGGCGACGACAGACAGCGTTTTGCACATTGGCGATGACGGGGATGTGCAAAACGAATTGCACGCGCCCATTCCCTGGGGCGCCGTTCTCCTCGTTTTGATGGGCTTTCTCTGTGCTTGGTCTGTCTATGTTCAGTGGCAGTCTACTTTGTCTGTTGACATGCAGGCGCTACGCTATCCACTGGCGGCATACAGCATTCTCTGGACGATGAATGGTGCTCTCATTTTTCTCGGTCAGCCAATCATTACGTGGGTTGTCCGCCGATTACCAGTGCTTACGCTACACATGTTAGTGGGCGTATGCCTGTACGTCTTTGCTTTTGGACTGCTCCTCGTCAGTCACGCTTACATCGCGTTCGTTGCAGCGATGATTTTGACGACGTTTGGAGAGATGTTTGCATGGCCGTCTGTTCCGGCAGCCGTTTCTAACCTGGCTCCGCCTAGCAAAGCTGGACTGCTTCAAGGGTTGGTTGGCGGTGCTGCGACGCTCGGGCGCATGATTGGGCCACTCTATGGGGGATACTTGTACGACGCTGGCGGAATTCACTCAGTACTTCTCTTTGCATGCTCGTTTCTCAGCATGCCCTTGTTGCTCTTCATCGTGTTCCACTTTCTCACAAAGCGCATTGTTGTGGTTGTGTGATGTATTCTCACACCGAACAGTCTCAATTCCACTTCAGAAAAGTCGATTTACATTTACAATTTTATCATGAAAACGGATTCAGGATTTTTCTAAGAGAACTCTTAGATACTAAAGCAATTTTGAAAATCGGCGTCAGATAAGGCTTTTTCTGTTCTTAGTTCGTGATTTTCCGAATATTTGCCATCCAAATGAGTGTTACATGTTCTTTACAATAAACCTGACACCAAGTACAATGTCCCCATCACAGAGAACTCATCAATCCTCATTGAAGAGAAGAGACGCGCCATTGGGAACTGACGATTGTAGAATTACGATTGCAGTATGGTATCGATTTCTCTGTACATGGGATGTCTCTTCTCACAAGGCTTTTTTGTCATAGTGTTTGCAGTGTACTTTCCTCCGCGGCAGGACGCCAAGGAACCTATAGGGGTGTGTCCAGTGTCGAACGTTCTGGAAGTGGAGAACTTGAATGTCGAGTTCAACATGGACGGCAAGTACTATCACGCTGTCCGCGACGTCTCCTTTTATATTGAGCCGGGTGAAGTGCTGGGGCTTGTCGGAGAGTCTGGGTGCGGCAAGAGCGTCACATCGCTTGCGTTGGTTCGCCTTTTGACGAAGACAGCACGCATCAGCGGCTCGGTTCGTTACAACGGCAGAGACTTGTTGACTCTGAGTGACAGCCAAATGCGCCAGATTCGCGGCGACGAGATTAGCATGATTTTTCAAGAGCCCATGACGTCGCTCAATCCGGTCTATAAAATTGGCTCACAAATTTCTGAGACGCTGTTGCTTCACCGAAACATCTCAGCGCGCGAAGCGTTTGCTCAGTCGGTCGAAATGCTGAAAAAGGTGGGCATTCCTCGGCCTGACGACATCATGGACGAATACCCGCATCAGTTATCGGGCGGTATGCGCCAGCGCATCATGATTGCTATCGCCATGGCTTGCAACCCACAATTGTTAATTGCGGATGAGCCGACTACGGCTTTGGATGTGACCATTCAGGCACAAATTCTCGAACTGATGAAGGGTATCGGTTCGGAGTTTGGGACATCGACTCTGCTCATTACTCACGACCTCGGCGTGGTGGCAGAGATGTGCAACCGAGTGGCGGTCATGTACGCAGGAGAAGTTGTGGAGCAAGGTAAGGTTGACGATATTTTTTACAACCCGCAGCATCCGTATACACGCGGGCTGCTGAACGCCATTCCGAAGATTGATGCCGAGTCGAAAAGTCGCCTGCAGCCGATTGAAGGAAATGTACCGTCGATTACACGCATGCCCAGAGCGTGCCGCTTCGCACCGCGTTGCGTGCATGTGATGGACCGCTGTAAGGTGGAACCTCCGCCGCTCTTTGAAACGGACGATGAGCACGTGGCTCGCTGCTGGTTGAACGAAGTGAAGGAGGCGTAACGATGAGTGAAGTGTTGCTCGAAGTCAAAGACCTGAAGAAGCACTTCCCAATTCGCCGCGGCTTTCTTCGTCGCCGTGCGGGTGCGGTTCGTGCAGTGGACGGCATTTCTCTGCAAGTGATGGCTGGCGAGACGCTCGGTGTGGTAGGCGAGTCGGGATGCGGCAAGTCGACTATGGGCCGGAGCATTCTGAGGCTTGTGGAACCCACGTCTGGCAGCTTAAAATTTCAAAATCGCGACGTGATGGCGATGAACAAATCCGAGTTGCGCGCCGCGCGCCGAGAAATGCAGATTGTTTTCCAAGACCCATACGCATCGCTCAACCCGCGTTATACCGTCGCTCAGACGCTGTCGGAACCGATGGAAATACACGGTCTGCACGACTCTGCCGCGCGTCGGAAGCGAGTCGAGTCAATCTTGGACCGGGTGGGTCTCGACCCGTCCTACAGCAGGCGCTTCCCACATGAGTTTTCCGGTGGTCAGCGTCAGCGCATTGGAATTGCCAGAGCTCTGATTTTAAACCCCAAACTGATGATTCTGGATGAGCCCGTTGCCGCTTTGGATGTGTCGGTTCAGTCTCAAGTCATCAATCTGCTAGAAGATTTGCAGCAAGACTTCAACTTGACCTACATTTTTGTCGCTCATGACCTGTCTGTCGTGAAACACATCAGCAATCGGGTGCTCGTCATGTATCTGGGTAGGATGGCAGAGTTGGCGTCTTCCTACGACCTATTCTCGAATCCGCTTCATCCATACACGAGAGCGCTCTTGTCGGCAGTTCCAGTGCCGAATCCAAGGGCGAAGCGGGAACGTATCATTCTTCAAGGAGATTTACCGAGTCCCGCCAACCCGCCATCCGGTTGTGTTTTTCATACGCGCTGCCCGCTCGCGCAAGACATCTGCACGCAAAAAGTGCCAGAGTGGCGCGAGGCAGATGCGAATCACTTTGTAGCCTGCCATCTTGCCTAATTGGAGAAAGTGTCAATCCGTGAAAGGGGGGATGCGGTTGCGGTCGGACCATCCGTACTGCTGAGATTTGTGGTATACAGCCACTGAGTGGCCATGTTGCCACTGTTTATGGTTTGTCAGTTCCGGATGATGCGTCGGCGAGCGCTCTGCATTCTAGGTACCCGTTTCACTGGAATTAGACAAAAGGGGGAAATTGTAGTGAAGATTAGGAAGTCGATGACCACTGTATTGGCCATGTCCGCTGGCGCGGCGTTGCTGGTGACGGGTTGCGGCACAAGCAGCAACTCTACGTCCACGGCAAAGACGAATACCACGAATACCACGAACACGACGGCGTCCTCTTCGGCGACACCACAAAAAGGTGGAACCGTAACGGTAGCGCTACCTGAACAAACTCAAATCAACTGGTATTTCCCGCTGGTCAATTCTGGGATGGACAGTTTGTACAATTTCCAGGTCATCAACGAACTTTACAAACCGCTGTTGTGGATTGGCAGTAACTATCAGATTGATTACAAATCGTCAATTGCGAGCAAAATCACCTATAACGCCGATGGGACCGTCTACCATGTGTACATGAATCCAAAATGGACATGGTCGGATGGCAAACCGGTCACTTCAAAAGATGTCCTCTTCACGTGGGATTTGATTAAAG
The DNA here is from genome assembly GCF_024706985.1 of Alicyclobacillus sp. SP_1. Classification (GTDB taxonomy): domain Bacteria; phylum Bacillota; class Bacilli; order Alicyclobacillales; family Alicyclobacillaceae; genus Alicyclobacillus_I. Next base: position 65,990 of record NZ_JAMCCX010000105.1, read on the forward strand.
CCACCTCTAGTCCGAAAGCTCCGGCTCCGTGGCCGTACGTGGGTGCTGGCTCTGGTGACATCCCGCAAGGGGTACAAAGTGTCGTGGCAAACGGCAAGTACGAGTTCACAGTGACGCTGAAAAAGCCGGCAAACCAACAGTGGTTTATCTACAACGGTTTGACAGACTTGGTGCCACTGCCAAAGCAGACGTTTGACAAGTATCCGACAAACATGACGAAGGAAATTACGTACTTGGGCAAGAATGCGACCAATCCGAACTTTGATACGGTCGTGGATGGTCCGTTTAAGTTGGCAGACGCGGTTCCCAGTCAGTCTTGGACGCTTGTACCCAATCCGACGTATCCAGGCCATAAAGCGCTGGTGAATAAAGTTGTACTCGTGTACGAAGGTTCCAATGCGGCTGAGTTCTCTGGTCTGAAGACGGGTGCCATCAATGTAGGCTACTTGGATTTCAGCCAGCTCGGTGAGAAGTCTGCGCTGACCTCGATGGGTGACATTGTCTGGCCTGCGTATGGTGTGTCGTTCTTTGATGAGATGCCAGACTTCAACACAGGCACAGAGGCTCCGTTTATGAAGCATCTGTACATTCGTCAAGCGTTGATGATGGGTCAAGACCAGAGTGCGATGAACCAAGCTCTGTATAAAGGTTATGGGATTTCTCAGTACAGTATTTTGCCGCCAAAACCGATGACGTCTTTCTTAGACCCGAAATTGACGAAACCCATCTATCCATTCAACATTGCGAAGGGCAAAGCGCTGCTTGAGAAGCATGGTTGGAAGATGGTCAATGGGGTCATGACGAAAAACGGCCAGCAATTGAAGTTCATCATGCTCTATTCTGGTGGCTCCACAACAACGACAGACCAGATGGAAATTCTCAAGGAAGACTGGGGCAAAGAAGGCTTTGACGTCATCCTCAAGCCGATGCCGTTCTCTACATTGGAGAGTGTCATTTCCAATCCGAAAGACGCGAGCCAGTGGGGTATGGCAGCTGGGCAAGGTATTAACTGGGGCGGTTCCTATCCGAGTGGCGGTTCCATCTTCGGAACTGGTGGCGGCTTGAACAGCGGCGGCTACAGCAATGCTACGATGAATGCGCTTATCAAGAAGACGCATGAACCGGCTCCGACGGCTGCCGATGCTTTGAAGAGACTGTTTGCGTACGAGGACTACGCCGCAGAGCAACTCCCGGTCATCTTCACGGACAACGCTGCTGGCCTCAATGTCACGGCTTCCAACGTGCACGGCACGCAGAAGTACTACAACGGTGTGACGGGCTTCCCGCAGTTCAACTACTGGTGGATGTCTAAGTCCTCGAACTGAGTTCGATAGCGATACTTTGAAAGATAGGGTCCCACAAGGGAAAATGCTCTTCCCTTGTGGGGGAAAGGAGGAAGCGGATGCTCAGCTCGTCATTTGCGCAAGACCAGGCCGAAGAAATCAGTCTCGAAACACTGATTGAACGCCCTAAATTCATGCGCCGTTTTTGGAAAGCGACTACCACGAAAATTGGCGTCATTCTGCTCAGTTTTCTCATCCTGTTCTCTTTCGTCGGTCCACTCATTTATCGGCACAGCGCAATTACGTCTCACCTACTGCACACGTTGCAGCCGCCGTCAGCCCGCTTTCCTTTAGGCACAGACAGCCTGGGCCATAACGTTCTGGCACAAATGATGGTCGGTGGTCAGTCGTCCCTCGAAGTTGGGTTTGCCTCCGCTTTCTGCGCCATGATTATTGGTGTCTTGTACGGCATGACGAGCGGCATCTTCGGTGGTTGGCTAGACATTATCATGATGCGTATTGTCGACGTGATTCTGTCCATCCCAACGATTTTCATCCTCCTCTTTTTGAATGTTGTCTTTCTTCCGAATCTCTGGATTATGATTTTGATTCTCGCGTCGACCTCGTGGCTTGGGGTCAGCCGCCTTGTTCGAGCGGAAGTGCTGGCCATCAAGAATCAAGTCTATGTGGAAGCGGCGAATGCCCTGGGTGCTTCTACGTGGCGCATCATGGTTCGCTACATGTTGCCAAACTTTCTCGGAACCGTCTTGGTTGCGGCTACGCTCGGCATTGCGGACGCCATTCTCGCTATCGCGGGACTGAGCTTCTTGGGCTTAGGGCTACCACCGCCGACTCCTAACTGGGGCGGAATGTTGTCTGACTCGATGAGCTATATGTTCCAAAATGCTTGGTGGCTCATTTATCCTCCCGGCCTTGCGATTTTGATTGCCGAGGTGTCCATCAACCTGATTGGCGATGGCTTGCGGGATGCGATTGAAACTCGCCACCGCTGAGGTTGGCGCCAACTGGTTCGGCATAGATTCGCATAACACAAAGGTGGGAGGCCGTCTGATATGATTGGGTATACAATACGTCGCATCTTGCAGGCCATTCCGACGCTTCTCGGTGTGACGGTCATCTCGTTTTTCCTGATGCACATTGTGCCGGGCAACCCAGTTCGGATTTTGCTCGGCAACCGCTATACGCCTGAGCGTGCAGCGTTACTCTCAAAACAACTCGGACTCAACAAACCCGTTTGGGTACAGTACTTCGTCTGGTTGGGGAACATTTTACACGGAAACTTTGGATACTCGTACGTCTACAATAAACCAGTAGTGTCGCTCATCCTGCAGGCGCTGCCGCATACGCTCATCATCGTCGTCGTGGCGGTCATGTTAGCGCACATCTTTGCCGTATTTCTCGGTTCGGTGCAGGCTTACTTTGAGAATTCTCCCTTTGACCAGATTGTTACTGTCATCAACTACTTCTTCTACGCCATGCCAGCTTTCTGGTTGGGGATTTTGCTGATTATCTTCTTTGCCATCGACATTCCGCTTTTTCCGTCCGGCGGAATTACGAATCCGACCGTCACTCATCCAAGTTTTGGAGATTTTGCGATTCATCTAGTACTCCCCGTGGTTACGTTGATGCTCATTTCTGTCGCTGGGTGGGCGCGATTTATGCGTTCCTCGATGCGCGAGGCGTTGCTGCAAGACTACGTGCGTACGGCACGGATGAAAGGCGCGCGCGAATTCCGCATTATCTTTGTTCACGCGCTGCGAAACTCCATCTTGCCACTTATCACGTTGCTCGGTCTGTCTCTTCCCGGTCTTTTGGCTGGTGCGCTGTTTGTGGAAGAAATTTTCAACTATCCAGGTATGGGGTTGTTGTACTGGAACGCGCTGAATGACCGCGATTTTCCAATCTTGCTTGCGGTGACGGTATTTCTGGGGATTGTCACGGTTATCGGCAACTTGCTTGCCGACCTCATTTACAGCTTGGTCGACCCTCGCATTCAATACCGTTAAGACGTCTTTGCTTCTTTGCAAAAGGAAAAGGGCAGGCTCTCACTGTTTAGAGGAGAGCCTGCCCTTTTTTCAACGCAATGTCGCCACGAGACGCCGGTCACTTCACGTCGTCCCAGTGGATTGTGTTTTCGAGCAGGAGAGAGAGCAGAATACCGAGCAGAAGTCCGTTTCCAAGGAGAACCTGCAAAAAGGCGGGTATCGTTGACAGTACCCCAGCAGGCAAGGCGAAAATGGCGAGTCCAGTCAACACGGGAAGAGCGAGACGAAACGTGTTTCGTGCATCCCATTCTAATTTTGGCAAATTGATCAGTGCCGCTCCGAATATCTGTAAATACGCCACGAAGAGCACTGCATCTCCGACGGAGATGGGCAGCGTCGACATGAGCCCAGAAAGAGTCGGAATGGCACCGAGCAGGATGAAGAGGATGGAGGCTATGATGAAAGGCAGCCGATGGACAATACGCGTGGCTCGCAAAAATCCGATGGCGGACGTGTAGGGGGCGTAGGGAACTAAGGAAAACAGCCCTGACAGTGCTGTGAAGATGCTGGTGAGAACGAATGAAGCTTTGAATTTGCGAGCACTCGTCGCCCGACCGAAAACACTTTCAGCTGCGCGTAGCGTGGCGACCGTATTCGTCATGTTAATCACCGCAGCTACCACAGCTGCAATCAAGAATGCAGGCTGAAACGCCGGACGCCCGAGCACAAACAATTGGCCGATATGTGCATAACTCGGAACCACCTCAGGAGAACCTTTGCCAATCAACAGAACAAAGAGCAGCCAACCCACAGCGAGCCCGAGAAGAATGCTGAGATTGGACAGTAGGCCCTTGCCAAACAAACTGAGTCCTGCCACCAGTACGATGAGCAAAAGTGACAGAAGCGCGATGCCCGGATTAACTTTCGATCCGTTGTCAAGCCCGAGTGCTCCTTTAAAGAAAACATCGATGAGCTGGGCAGAGAGTAAAATTAAGAGTACCGTCATGACCATCGGGGTGAACAGTCGGTTCAACCAGCGGTGGAAGCCAAAGAGAGCAAACACGACCAACATTCCTCCGCCGATGACCATGCCCATCGCCAAACTGCCACCAATGACAGAGAGAGGCGTGCCCGTAGCGCTGCCAAGATTGGCTAGGTTTAAAATAATACCCCACCAAAATCCGCTCTGGCCCTCCATAATAGGCAGTCCGTGGCCAATCCAAGCTTGCAGTAGGCAGGCAATTCCGGTGAAAATGAAACTGCGTGCCATGAGGCCGCTGACGACGGCATGGGAAAGATGAAACGCACCACCGATGGAGAGCGGAATGACCACCGTATTGGCAAAGAGAAACCCTAACCACTGGATGCTCGCCAAAGCAGTGGAAATCCAGTTTGCGGGTTTCCTCGAAGTCATCTGCATCGAAGAGAGTCTCCTTTTGCGGGGCAGAGTGGCCTCTGCACCTCCGTTGTATGATACCTGCACCGTTATATCATGGATTTCAGAGAAAGGGGAAGTCTGAACGCATGCCCGCCAAGCCGAGGCGCCGTTTTGAGGTGATTTTTTTCGATCTCGACCATACTCTCGTGGACACTCATCGCCAATACCTCGTTGGTTTGCAGCAAACGCTTGACGCACTTTATGGTGGACATTTGCCTTCCGATTTTCGAGAACGCTTTTTGGCTAATCATGATCGCCTCTGGGAAGCGTTTGATGCGCGTCAGATAACCATTCAAGAATTGCGACGCCAGCGGTTTTTGCAGACATGGCGGGAGTTTGGCGAGGAAAAGACAGTCTCCGATGCAGAGGCATTTCAACAAGCATTCGATGCAACGTTCAATCAGACTCTGCGCGCTTTTCCGCACACCGACACAATGTTGGCAGAATTGGCCGACACATTTCGGTTGGCGATACTCTCGAACGGATCGGCCGATGTTGTTCGTCGAAAGTTAGACGTGCTCAAGTTGAGCAAATATTTTCCGAACGATTGGATCTTCATTGCAGAGGAAATCGGTCCGTCGAAACCAGACAGGGCGGTCTTTTTGCACGCCTGTCGTGCCGTCGGCCTAGAGCCTTCGCGTTGTTTGATGGTTGGGGACAATTATCGTTGCGATATTCTCGGCGCAAGAGCATCGGGCCTTACGGCACTATGGTACGTGCCAGAAGGGGCAGGCGTGGACGTCTCGCTCGGCCGGCAGTCTGGAGAGGAGCCCGTAGTGACTGCAGCGGAAGTGGTCGCGGCCATCCGAAACATGGAAGATGGCTGAGCAAATGTGGCGTTTTTCGGTCTATAAGCGTCCATCTCCTCATAAGTAGTGGTGAAAAGGAGGGGTGGACATGGCGGAAAAGGTCGCCTGGTGGTTGGTTTTGATTGGGGCGCTCAACTGGCTGCTCATTGGGCTCTTTCAATTTGATGCGGTACAAGCGATGGGTGGCTACGTCTTTGCCAATCATGTGGTTCTGTTCAGCCGCGTCGTCTACACGCTGGTCGGCTTGGCGGGTATCTACTTGCTGCCACAGGCGTTCGGAGTGCGCATGGTGCGCAAGAGCTGAACCCAATTTCTACATCGTATGACTTTCCTTCTGTGTGAGATGTTACCTTCAGGCACATCATCTGCAGGGGGAATTTTTATGTATGGCACAGTTTTTGCTCTGATTCCGTTTCTCGTGGTCATTCCCATCGCGCTGTGGACCAAACAAGTCATTCCTGGACTTGTCGTGGGCTTGTTAGTGGGTTCTTACATGCTTCATCCAAACGTCGTGGGCGGATTACAAGCAAGCCTCACGTATCTCGTCAATCAAGTGAGTGTTCCTAGCAACGCCAATCTGCTGCTCTTTCTGTTTGGGTTTGGAAGCTTTGTTGGGTTGGTCCGGGTCACAGGCGGTGTGGAAGGCTTTGCACAGTGGATGGGCACCCGCATCAAAACGGCGCGCGGTGGATATGGGGTCACTTGGCTGACGTCGGTGTTTACCTTTATGGCTCCGGATTTTCGCATTGTGGCCATTGCGCCCATCATGAAAAATGTCATGACCAGGCTCGGCGTCTCGCTGCGCCAGGCCGCGTTCATGATTGACCTTACCTCCACGCCATTGATTGCCCTCATTCCCATTGGTACGGTTTTCGTAGGATACATGATTGGTCTACTTGGCACCTCTTTGCAACATACCACTTCCCACTATAAGCCCTTCCCGCTGCTGCTCGCTTCGCTCCCTTTCAATATTTTTTCGTGGGTGGCGCTCGCCTATGGGATTTACGTCTCCTTCTTTCATAAAATCCCAAAGAGTCAATCTGCAGCCTCTACGACCGATGGGTCTACTCCTGTCCCCGGTCAATCTGGCCACACGTCTGCGACATCTTCACAAAATCTTCATCCAACGCCTCAGCTTTCGCCGCACTTGTCGCACCGGGTGCGAATTGCCCGTGCTGCCGCAAGCGCTGAGACGGGCGCCATGGGCGTGCACACGGGTCAACCGGACAACAGTTTTCCAGACGCACTGGATGAGGCATCCGGACAAGTTAGGCCAGATGCTTCCAATCTCATTTTTCCACTCATTCTGCTACTTATCTTGACCTTCGTTTTGACCTGGTGGAGCGGACATGCGGGTGCCGCCAATCTCGTCCAAGCCTTCTTGCGCGCGAATGCATCGCGGGCCATGCTCGAAGCGCTGATTGTTACTCTCGTGGTCAGTTCGGTGTACTACCTATTCAAGCGCCAAGGCATTGACCGCATCATGTTCGGATTTCTCTCCGGGGGAAACGAGATGATGTCCGTCAACGTTCTACTCCTGTTTGTTTGGGCGGTGTCTGCCATTTCGGCCGATCTCGGTTTTGCCCAGTTCACTCAGAAAGAAATCACGGCTTTTGTGCCCGTCGCCTTTTTAGTGCCAGCGCTCTTTGTACTCGGGTGTCTCATCTCTTACTTTATCGGATCGTCCTTTGGAGCGTGGGCGATGCTCATGCCCCTTGGCTTTGCGATTGCCAACGCAGGTGTGGGTCACCTGCCCTTGATTGCGGGAGCGGTCTTTGCCAGTGGCACGTTTGGCGGATTTGCATCGCCGCTCAGTGACAATACAGTCGCCATGGCCACGGTCACCAAACTGCCGCTCATGGCTTATGCGAACTACAAGACGAGAGTCGCTATCTGGCTGTGTTTGGTGTCCACCGTACTTTATCTCGGACTGGGTTGGGTGATGTCGCACCACGTCTTTTAGTCCCTGAACACAGACGTCATCACAGACGTCTGGTGAGAGCGAGGCACTGCTGGTCGCGGTGCCCGCGCTCGTAGGGATTCACTGCGGTTGTAATGGTCTGTCTTAAGGGTTGGAAACGGCCCGAACAGAGCGCTTTGTCCACACGAACATGACCGCGAAGGCGACTAGAAAGCCCACATAGAAGGTGAGGTCTGCGCCGTTTAGACGGTATGCAATGGGGCCCTCATAAAGGCTACTCGACATAAAGGGAACAGACACCGCGAGTCCTATGAGAAACGAGGCTAGGCCGCTCCAGCGAACGGTCGAGATAGGCGGTGGAGTGTCACCTATGGAGGCGGATCGACCCACCCATGCGTACGCAAACAGTACTCCGAGCCAAGGCGTCATCCAGTAGCCGAGCAGAAGCAAGAAGTTTTCGTAGTTGTTTTCAAAGCCTCCCGCTCCCGCCCAGGATAAGGCTAAGCCTACAATGCTAGCGAGGATGGTCAGAGCGTACCGAGGCAGACGAATGTCGAGGGCGCCAGCAGACAATCCATTCGAATACAGATTGAGCGCATCCGCTGCAGTTCCGCCGAGAATGACGGCGACTACGGCGAGACCGCCAAAGTTTCCGGCCACCAGGTGAAGCGCTTGAATGCTGTTCCCACCATGGGGTCCGGCTAAAATCGCGACGCCAAGGCCCAACAACTCGAGCCACGTTGCAGACAAAAAGTTGCCGATAAACGCAAACAGACCAATGTTGCGCCGCGATGTGGATGAAGCCAGGTAACGGCTGTAATCGGAGGCGTACGGAGCCCAACTACCGATGTAAGAGAAGGCTGCTGCCACCATGATGCCAAAGAGAGCCCAGGGATGGTCTGCTGTAGGATGATACGCGCTGAGTGATGTTCCGTGCTGGACGACGAGCACACTGATGAAGACAAACAGGATGCCTAAAATGACCGACATCGCCCGTTCGTAAGTGTGAATTAAGTTGTGGCCATAGATAGCGAGCAAAGCTTGAAGAATCACGAGCAGGAGTGACCCTGCGTAAAAAGGGAGGTGCGGAAAAAGAATTTGCAGACCGAACGTGCCTAGGATGTTGTTGACGGCGAACCAACCTGCCGTGGACAAGTAGTTCAGGGCCGCGGGAAGGTAGCCACCACGCCTTCCGAATGCAAAGCGACCTATCATGAGCTGCGGCAAGCCGTAAGTCGGCCCCATCGTGGCGGCTAGTGCGACGACAAGAGACCCGAGCATATTGCCGAGGAGTAGGGCGGCGAGTGTCCAGCCGAAAGGCAGACCTAGTGAAATTGGTAGAAATCCGAGAGCGTAGTCGGCAATCGTCAGATTGCTGCCAAACCAGAGCGTAAATTGACTTCGCGCTGACCCATGCCTGTTTGCGTCGGCAATGGGCTGTACTCCGTACGGCTCCACTTGAAACACTTGTGACGTATACCCTGATGAGGCGTGTGCGTTGTCCGTTCCATTCGCGGTCGATTTCCTGAGCGACATGATTTCTCCTCCTGTGCAGCCAAATGGATTCCACCTAAGTGTATATACACCTGAATGCACAAGAGTGCAACTGCTATTCTAGTTTTCACGTTCGTTTAGAGCACTTCGATGCCTTTGGCTGCTAGTGCGACAAGGGCTTGATTAAGGCGGGCTGAGCTCGGGTAACGGACGCTGTGTAGGTGGTGTCCGTCTGTCAGTGTCAGTAAAAAAGGTGCTTGACACAAGGATGCTTGTCGCAAAAATTCGTCGACATCGCGACGTGACTCCACGCCGAGTTGACCGGTCAATGTGCCGTATAGTGGGTGCTCGACCTGTACGTCGAGGACGGCAATTCCGTGGTCTACGAGAGTGTATAGTTCATCCGCCGTCTGACTGGACCGATGGACGACGGACAACACGGTCACGTTCGCTGGTTTTTTCGAACTTTGGAGGCAATATCCGCGAGCCGTCGAGAGAATCTCATGACCACGCGAGCGGAGCAATGCGATGTCATGGACGACCACCTGACGCGTGACCTGTAACTGATTTGCAAACTCTTGACCGGGGATAGGTTGGCTTGTTTTGCTGAGTGCCTCTAAAATATATTTTTGGCGATGCTGGCGATGGTCCGGTGCTTTTATCATGCTGGTACTCCTTCCGATGGAACTGCGTCTGCCCAGAAGTTGTTTCCAAGGTTCGCTTAGGCCTTGCCACCGAGCGATGAGAGCGGTAGACTAGAATCTATCTGATTTTCGGCATCCGAAACGTTCTTACAGATAGAATAATATATACCACAATATTCAATATCCAACGAAATGCCTGACCGTGTACCATCCGCTTGTCATAACAAGATCTGACCTTCGATGGACCGAACGAATCGCCACACGTCACGGATTTTCTAAGCTCACAGAAGGAAAGGTTTGGTTCCTGTGAACCCGCGCACCTTGCTGAAACAGTTTATGTTGGAACACAAATGGGCTTATATCGTATCGCTATTGTCCATTGTACTCTCTGAATTCGTCACGGTTCAATTTCCAAATTTATTGGGTCAATTCACCGACTTGCTCCAAGCCCACAAGATGACTCCTGCACTCATTTTGCACTACGCCATTCTGCTCGGAGCCGTGGGGGTTCTTTATGTCTTGCTTTACGGCGTGGGCCAGCTTTGGAATGGCACCTTGGGGCGGCGTTTCGAGTATATTTTGCGCCGACGGCTGTTTCACCATTGGGAGTTGCTATCCACGTCTTATTATCGCTATCGCAGCATTGGTGATTTGCTCAATCATGCGATGACGGATGTTCGGCAGGTTCGAGAGGCGTTGTCTGGCGGCTTAAATATTTTGACGAATGCCATCTTTTTGCTTATTGCAACGCTCTATATGACATTGCGGACCGTGCCGATGGAATTGACTCTGTACTCCATCATCCCCCTTCTCTTCGTGCCTGTTTTTGTTGTTTGGTTTGGACCGAAAGTTCGACTTGCGTCCAAACACGTGCAGGAAGGTCTGTCGGATATGGCGGAGTTGACCGAAGAGAGTCTGAGTGCCGTGCGACTCATCAAGGCCACGGGCAACGAAGAGGTGGAAGCTGGCCGATTTCGCTTGCGGGTGGAGGAAATTGTTCGCCGTCAGATGACGATGTTTACTCGGTCTGCGCTCTTTCAGTCGATGATTCCTCTAATGGGCTCCATCGCTTTTGCCATCGCCTTACTGTACGGGGGATATCTCGCTCTGACCGGACGCATTCTGCTCGGCAGTTTCGTCGCTTTTACGCTCTACTTGACGATGCTCATTCAGCCGCTCCAGCAAATTGGTTTCGTCATCAACAACTTCCAACGCGCTTCTGCGTCGTTGGCGCGGCTCGCGGTGCTACTCGGTGAGATGCCAGACATCGAAAGTCCAGAGCATCCCGTTGAGCTGCCAGTCGTTCGAGGAAGAGTAGCCGTGCATTTGCCGACTTTTCAATATGCTGATGCAGAGGAGCCTACTCTCACAGGCGTCGATTTTGAATTGCCAGCGGGGCAGACACTTGGAATTGTCGGACGCACTGGCAGTGGAAAGACGACGTTGGTCAATCTTTTGCCTCGCATGTTTGACCCGCCAACTGGCACGTTTTTCTTGGACGGTGTAGACGTGCGCGACCTTTCGTTGCAGACGTTGCGTGAAGCCATTTCCTACGTACCGCAGGATGGGTTCTTGTTTTCTTCGACCGTTGCCGACAACATTCGTTTTGGAGATGAATTCGCGTCGTCTGACGAAGTTGCCTCGGCAGCTCGAGACGCCTGCATTTACGACGATGTCATGAGTTTTCCAAGTGGTTTTGACACCGTTGTTGGTGAACGTGGTGTCACCTTATCAGGGGGCCAGAAGCAGCGAACGTCCATCGCCAGAGCGCTGCTCAAGAATGCGCCCATCCTCATCCTTGATGACTCGCTGTCAGCCGTCGACATGAACACGGAAAAGCGCATTTTGGCAGCCCTTGAGCGCCGCCGCGCTGATAAAACAAACATCATTATCTCGAATCGTCTTTCCGCCGTCCGTCACGCTCACCTCATCATTGTTTTGGAGGAAGGCCGCGTGGTGGAGCGAGGGACTCATGATGAACTGTTAAGACACGATGGCGTATACGCCAAGATGTATCATCTTCAAGAGGCAGAGGAGGCGGTTGGGTGAGTCAGGCGGAACCGACAATTGGGAAAAAGCGACGATCTCAGTCCTCCGATGTACCGACGAGCGGCATCCACAGTCTTCTGAAGTTGTTGCCTTTCGCGAAGCCGTTTACGTGGAACTTTATCGTGGTCTTGTTTCTTGTCATCATTTATAACGGAACTTCCGTGTTACAGCCATATCTTGTGAAAATTGCGATTGACCGAGATCTTTCGGTGCACCACCCAAACTACCAAGGACTGCTTCACATCACCATTATTTATGTCGTCATTGTTGTCCTGGGTGTGGTGGCTAACTTCGCACAAGTACTCGTGTTGCAATATTCCGGTCAGAGCATCATTCGAGAAATTCGCTTACAGTTGTTTCGCCATATCGAGAAGCAGTCCATGAGTTTTTTTGATACCAACTCGATAGGACGCTTGGTCACCAACGTGAGCAGTGATACAGAGACAGTCAGCCAGTTTTTCACACAGTTTTTTCTGTCGATGATGCGCGATGGACTGTCTGTGGTGATGATTGTTATCGCAATGTTTGAACTGAATGTGAAAATCGCGGCCATCTCCATGATCATTCTCCCGATTCTATTCGGCATATCCTTTGCGTTTCGCAATCGCCTCCGAAACGCGTACCAAGCTACGCGCTCGCGCCTTTCTGCAGTGGTGTCGTTCCTCGCGGAGAATCTGGCAGGAATGCGCATTATTCAAATTTTCCATCAGGAACGTCGCCAAGACGACCGCTTTGGAGAGTTGAACGAAAAACACCGTCGTGCCAACGTTCGCGAGTATCGGACGTCCGTGTTTTTCAACCGCGTCTTGGAGTTGGTTGGCAACTTGGCGGTCGCTGCGGTCGTGTGGTTTGGCGGCGGATCGGTGCTACACGGTGCCATTCTGTTCGGCACGCTCTATGCGTTCATTTCATACATTCGCCAATTTTTTCAGCCCATCAACTCTATGACGCAGCAGTGGAACACGCTGCAGTCGTCGATGGTATCGGCGGATCGCATCGGGAAATTGCTGGAGCGCGAACCATCGATTCAAGATAAACCGGCCGTAGAGCGTATCGCTGACGTGTCGAGAGTGCGTGGACAGGTCGAGTTTCGAGGCGTGACTTTCTCGTATCAACCTGACATGGTGGTTTTAAAAAATATTTCTTTTCGCGTAGAACCGGGAGAGTTCATCGGTGTGGTGGGGCCGACTGGTGCGGGCAAGAGTTCCATCATCAGTCTGCTCGCCCGGTTCTACGAGCCGCAAATGGGTAGCGTGTTGATTGATGGCAAAGATGTTCGCGACTACGCTCAAGACGACCTTCATCAGGTGGTGGGTCTCGTACAGCAGGAAGTCAATTTGTTCACTGGCACGGTCCTCGACAACATTCGGCTGTTTCGGGAAGACATTCCGCGAGAACGTGTGGTCGCCGCTGCGGAGCGTGTGGGGGCACATCATATTATTGAGCGCATGCCTCATGCCTATGACACTCCGCTCGTTGGCAAGGGGCAGAATCTGTCCATGGGTGAGCGGCAGTTGTTGTCGTTTGCGCGAATTATCGCGCTCGACCCGCGCATTCTTATTCTGGACGAAGCGACTGCCAACTTGGATAGTCAGACGGAAGAGTTGGTGCAACAAGGTCTGCAAGCAGTCTCTGCATCGAGGACGACCCTTGTCATCGCTCACCGTCTCGCCACAATTCGCCACGCAGATCAAATTCTGGTGCTCGAAAAAGGCCAGTTGGTGGAGCGGGGAAGGCACGACGAATTGGTGGCGAAAGGCGGATTGTACGCGTTGCTTGCCGAAAAAAGCGGCGTGAATGCTCGTGTCGTGAGTGGAAGCTGAAAGCTTCTGCCCATCTGAGCATAGGGCCTTTCAGAACAATTGCAGACACGGTTCATTCTTTCGCCCGGTGTGTGCCAGACCGTTCAAAACGAGGCAGTTTCGGCAACCAGCGGGGTGGTATGCTATGATGGTCAAAGTTGACGATGCGCACCTTCGGGCATCGGTGTGGTGGTCGCTGGGTCGATTTACAGGAGTGGCCGCACCGCCAATTTCCTATAGGGGGTTGACCGAGACATGAATGCTCCGCGCCTGACGCGTCCGCCGCGAACTGTGTTTCAAATTTTGGGAGAAGCCGTATTGCTTTACATTCGAAACTTCCGCTTCGTCTTTAGCGCTGCTGTTTTCATTTTGGTGCCGTTCAGCATTCTCAGCATTTTTGTGACTTCGCACTATGAGACGACGTCGTTTCTTCACCAGATGAGCGTAGCTTTGCAATCAGTCCTCTCTGGTACCTCTTCCACCTCGTCACAGACCGCAGACCTACTGGCCTCGCGAGGATACACTTGGTTGACGGCTGTCTCGTTCATTTCGACATTTTTGGTCACGCCGTTGCTCGACGGAATTCTTGTCTTTTTTGTTTTGATGTTTGCCGTGAATGGTTCGCGCGCATCGCTCAATGATGCCTCTTCGCACACGTTTCGGCGCTTATTGCCATACATAGGAACGCTGATTGTCCTTGCACTCCTCGGAATTGGCTGTGTTTTTGTCTGCTTTATCGTCATTTCGCTGATTAGCGCTCTGGTTGCTGTCGCGGGTCTTGGCAGTATTGTGTTTGGCATCTTGCTTGCTTTAGTAGTCCTGTTTCTCATCTTCTTGGCAGTTCGCATTGGCTTTGCACTGATTGCTACGCTGGCCGACCGAATTGGCGGGTTCACCGCGGTTCTCCGTTCATGGCAGTTGACTCGTCGCCACTTTTGGCGAACACTCGTCTTTTTCATTATGGTGTTGATTTTTACAAGCGTTCTGCGCACCCTCTTGTCGTATCTATTGGGGGCGATGAACACGAGTGTAGTGGCCGAGTCGATTATTCTCGCGATTTACAATTTGTTTGTGCAGCCTTGGGCGGTCCTTGCCACCACACTCTACTATGTCGACTTGTTGGTGCGCCAAACCACTCGATTTGGTATGTGAAGTCGCCTGGTATAGCACGATGCAAACCGAGCATACGGTCATCCGGTGAACCGAGAGGGCAATGCGTTTGGAGCTTCGGATAAAAGTTCAGGTTCTGACCGGGTGGCGTAAAGGTAGACCGCTCGGCTTCAGAAGAAACCGCAGCGCCAGACCCAGCGCGAAGTGAGCCTACGATGGACCGACACAAACCTAAAGGAGGCGTGCGCGATTTTGCGGCTACAGAAGGTTTTGCAATCGGCTCTCAGCGTGCCGACGGCGATTCTCGTCGTGTGGCTGTGCATCTTCGCGTGGAACGCACTCGCTCCGCTAACCGACCCAGACACTCCTTGGCATTTGGCTACTGGGGCCTATATTTTGGCGCATCACCACATTCCTCATCACGACCCGTTCTCTTGGTCCATGCGCGGCCACCCTTGGATTACGCAAGAGTGGTTTTTCGAGGTGGTTCTAGCGTGGCTTGCGGCAAAACTTGGCTTCTTAGGGGTTTGGTGCTTAATCGTCGTTGTGGAACTCGTCACGTCTCTGCTGGTCTTTCAGTTAGCCATGTGGGCCTCCAAGCGCAATACAGTGGTCGCGGCCCTCGTGACGGTACTCGCTTCCTTGGTTCCGTGGTCGTTCTGGGTGCTGCGACCACAAATCTTCTCCTATGCACTGTTCGCGGCATTTCTGCTCATTCTGGAGATGGTCCGGCGCGACCGTTGGAAAGCACTGTTCTTCGTCCCTCCTTTGATGCTGCTCTGGGCCAATTCGCACGCATCTGTCTCTCTCGGCCCACTCATGCTCTTCTTTGAACTCATCCTCTCCTTTGCGCCTCCCATTGGCAAATTTCAGCCCTTGCGTTTCTCCACAGCGAACCGCTGGCGAATTCTCATCACGGGGCTCGTTGGCGCAGGCATCGGATTCATCAATCCGAATACTTGGCACGAATATGCATATGCGCTCCTCGGCGAGAATCATCTCATGGTGCAGAGTATCGTCGAGTGGCATTCACCCAATTTCCATTGGCATATGTACAAATACGGCGTATTGCCGTTTGTTCTCGTGTTATTTTTTCTCGTTGTCGGGAGAAAGCGCTCGGTTTCGTTGAAATATTTTATCTACGTCTGTGTCACGTTTGCTCTGACCCTCATTTATCAGCGGTTTTTACCCTATATGACCATTGCCGCTGCGCCGCTCCTAGCTGAGGCGATGACCGGATTTGGCCGCTATTTTATCCGATCCCGCTGGTACACCCGCACTCTTTCTGGACTGGCGTCTGTGGTTGCTCTCGTGTTTCTGGCGCAGGCGATGCCAGCCAGTCGCGGCCCGGTTTCCGAGCACTTTTCAACGGGAGCTTTTCCTGCAGGAGCGGTTCAGTACTTACACCGTCATCACGTCACCACCAGTCTTCTCAATGCGTATGATTGGGGCGGCTATCTTATCTATAACCACATTCCAACGTTTGTCGATGGCAGAACGGACATCTTCTTAGAAAATGACACATTTGCAAATTACATGCAGTTGCAAAATCTTGGCTCTGAGGCTCCTGCACTTCTGGACGACTACGACTTTCGATATATCCTCATGCCCCCTAGCTATCCTCTCTCTGTATTCCTCCTTCATGACCCTCATTATCGTGTCGTCTACCAGGGCAATATATCCGACATTTTCGAGAGAATTTCCCCTTCGGTTTGACGGAACTGGCCGTTGTGTCAAGTCCTATCCGACAAGTTATTTGTTCTAATCTTGGTTCCAAGGATGGATTTGGCTTAATCCTCGTGGGTTTTCTCCTGCTTTAATGGGCGGCGCTCGATGGTCTCGAATAAGCACAAATGCCCATGACTGCATAGGATGCTCTAATCCATTCTGGGCAGAGTGCCAGACACAGCGGGTCATTCTGTCCGCAGGGAAGCACTTAAAGGGGGAGAATTCTGTGCGTATCCATACAGTGGTTCGCGGCGATACCCTTCGTCAGATTGCTGCCAACTACGGTACCACCGTTCGCGAGTTGTTGCGCCTAAACGAGTTGGAAAGTGAAAACATCTTAGTTCCAGGGCTGCATCTCATTGTTCCCGGGGGCGACGTCACAGTACAGGAGTACACTGTTCAAACTGGGGACACGTTGGCCTCGATTTCCAAAAAACTTGGGGTGACGGAGCTGGAATTGTCCAATTGGACTGGCGTCAAGAGTCAAGCACAAGCGACCGCGCTGTGGAAACCTGGTCAAAAGTTGTACCTGCCCAAAAAGCTCACGGTGAAGAAGACCATTGAAGTCAATGGGTACATCACCCCGTCTGGGACTCCAGATGACGCGGAAATTCTTCAAATGACACCGGACCTCACGTACGTGTCGATGTTCTCGTATCAAGCCAGGCTGGACGGAAGATTGGTAAAACTGAAAGACACCATCGCTCGGCAGGCGGCAAAGCGAGAAAAGATGGCGCCGCTCATGACGGTCACGAATTTTGACGGCAACAACTTTAGTACCAGTCTCGCTCATACCATTCTGGCCAATGCATCGCTTCGACAGAAACTGTTGGACAACGTGCTCGCCGAACTGAGTGCCGGACAGTTTCGCGGTGTGAACGTCGACTTTGAGCACATGCGGCCAAGCGACCGACCTCTCTACAATCAGTTCATCGAGCAAGTAGGTAAAGCCGTTCGTCCGCGCGGGTATTCTCTCTCCATCGCTATGGGGCCAAAGACGTCGGACGAGCCGAATGCACCGTGGATGGGAGCGTTCGACTACAAGACGCTCGGGTCGTTAGTGGATTTTTTGATGTTGATGACCTACGAGTGGGGATGGGTCGGCGGTCCTCCAATGGCTGTGGCTCCTCTTCAACAGGTTCGATCCGTTCTCGATTATGCGACTTCGGTGATTGTTCCGGATAAGATTCTCATGGGCATGTCTCTGTACGGCTACGACTGGCCCATTCCTTGGCACAAGGGATTGCGGGCGGCGAGTCTCTCCAACAACAGTGCCCAAAACCTTGCTGTCAGTCAGCAAGTGCCGATTCAATTTAACGAGTCGGCTGCGTCTCCGACCTATCGTTATGACGCAGGTCCACAAGAGCACGAAGTCTGGTTTGACGACGCCCTGAGTGCCGCCATTAAATTCTCTTTGGTCTATGAATACGGCTTGCGCGGCATCTCTTGGTGGGTTCTCGGGAATTCATTTCCGCAAGCTTTCTATCTTCAGAAAGATACCTTCGAAATCAAGCGCATCTAGCCTATTTTAGAGCGTGATGGCCGCCATCCAAAGGTGGCCATCGCGTCTCGTTGAGTAGAAGTCGGCAAGTAGCGCGGGATGACGAGTGGATTGACCAAAATACCGACAAGCAAATTGAGCAAAATGTGGGCAAGCCAATTGACCAAAATGTGGACGAGCTATGACCTATATGGGTAGGGTTTTGTGAGCATGCCCTGAAAACGTTCTACAAAAGTCCTCATCTTCGGTGGTGACGGTGGCACTGTCTTGTTTCATCGGGCAAAATAGAGAGAAGGAAACAACAAGGATGTCACCTTTCACTGGAAGCTCAATGGTATGGGGGGAAATTATGAAAAAGAAACTTTGGAGTGGTTTGCGAATTGGCGTTTCGGCGGCGGCTATTCTCGCCGCCGTGACAGGGTGTGGCACGGTGGCTGCCAGCACGGGGGTAGCTTCGGCTGCCACGCGCGGAGATGTAGCCACGGTTACGGTCAATAAAACGGCGCAGGTGTTGGCGGGAACTCTGCACGCTGGGTCGAAACGAGACGAGGCCGTATTTGTTTTGACCGCACGGACGAAGAAAGGGAGTCCGGCAGCGAACCAGCCAGTGACGTTTTACATCGGACCGATGGCGCCACTGAGTGGCGTAGGACCGGCGCATTGGTATGCATCCGGTACTTCG
This sequence comes from Alicyclobacillus sp. SP_1, assembly GCF_024706985.1. Classification (GTDB taxonomy): domain Bacteria; phylum Bacillota; class Bacilli; order Alicyclobacillales; family Alicyclobacillaceae; genus Alicyclobacillus_I. Next base: position 84,457 of record NZ_JAMCCX010000105.1, read on the forward strand.
GCAGCGAAAAAGTACGTTGCCAGCTATACCGACACTACCAATAAAAAAGGGGAAGCAACATTAGTACTCTTGGGTCAGCCGACGAACTCCATGGAGATGGTAGGAGTCCGCATCGGTAATCTCAGCAGCTACAATGTCAAGACAAAGAAAGTTGGCGGCGTGCTCGATGCGTGGTGGACGTCTCCAAGCGCGACGCGTACTGCGCCGGTTGGCGATTACGTCACGACCACGCCGTTTCTGACGAGTTCGAAGAAAGGGTCGCAGGTTGGATTTGCTATCGGGGTCTACAGCAGTCAAGGACCGATTCAAGGCGCCCATGTGACCATTGGAGGAGCAGGGATGGGCAGTGGCACTGGCGGATCGACCATGATGGGCTCGTCAAACTCGACGGCGATGCCTATCACACAGCTGACAACGAGCAGCAGTGGCATGGTGACAGATACTATCATGGAACCGAACCAGCGCTCGGTGCAACCAGCGCGCATTGTCGTAACCGCCCCCAAACGCGACGAGCGAATCGCGGGTGGCATGAGCGTGGAGTGGCTGGCCAGCAATTGATGGTGATTCTGCGACAGAGAAGGCCAACGGCCCCATGATGTGTTGTTAGGGTCAACGATGAGGGGCATTTCTAGGTCTCTCGATGGAATTTGAATATAGGCACAATCTGCCTTCAACTATCAATCCAGGGGAATTACGAGTTTTTGCGTCACGTCGAAAAGTGTGCAGAGAGTGCCCGGGCGGCTTCCCGTACGGTGTTTACCGTTCGCGCCAGGGACTCTCTGTCCCACGATATGGATGGTCCATTGACGCCGATGGCGGCAAGCATCTGTTGCCGCTTCCCGAACACGGGGGCGGCAATACCAGTGACGCCAAGAATGGCTTCTTCATGGTCAACATAGACTTGCTCAAGGCGAATTTTGTCCAATCGACTGTTCACGGTCTCTGGTTCTGTCACCGTTCGCTCTGTAAATTTTGGAAACCCTCTCGAAATTACGGACTCTAGGTCGGCAGGCGAAAGGTAAGCCATCGTGACATACCCAAAGGCGCCAAAACATAACGGTCGTCGCGGTCCTTCAAAGACGGACACTTTAAGTCCTTCCGGGCGTTCCCGTCGATATACGTAAACGAGTGTTTCTTCCTCTCGCACGGATAGCAGGACGGTCTGTCCTGTCTCTTCATACAGTCGCAACAAATGGGGCTGCGCTTCTTCACGGACATTGAGCGTAGCCTCGACAATGTTGTTCAATTCCATCACAGCAAATCCGAGCTGGTATTTCCGACTATCTTTGTCAAAACGAATCCAGTGCTTGAGTTCCAGCGTGTAAAGAATTCTGTACGCCGTCGCTTTAGGAAGTTTCGTGAGGGTGACAATTTCGTCGATGGTCAATTGTGGAGCATGTATGGAAAAGGCTTGTAGTACATCGATGGTTCGTTCGAGTACGCGAATCGGCTCAATATGCACATTGCGCAATGAGAGCGCCTCCATTCTCGCTGATACTTATCGCCAGAACCCAATGCAATTCACTGGATGCTCGTCGCAAAGGTCGTTGACAGACGAGACTTGATTCGATACGATTTTATAAGAATAGAATGAATTATGCAATTCACCAGGCGAATTTGCGATGTCCTTTTGCTGGACGACGGGTTTCTTCATTTGAAAGCGGCACATCGCGGCCGCAGTCCTTGTAGTGGAGAGGAGGGAGCATGGTGGTACAGACGGTTGACAAAACAGAATTTCGGAAAGTGTTGGGTCAGTTTGCCACGGGAGTGACAGTTGTCACGATGGAAGCGGACGACGGGATTCATGGAATGACAGCCAATTCTTTTACTTCAGTGTCGCTCGAGCCCCCGCTGGTACTGGTCTGTATTGCAAAAGGGTCGCGCATGGCGAAGCATATTCAGTCCAGTCACAGTTTTTGTATCACGATTCTCGCTGCACAACAGGAGAGTTTGTCGCGCTATTTTGCGGGTGGGCGTGGCTTGGATGTCAAGCCAGACTTTGAATTCGTTCCTTTTTCAGGGACACATCGGGTAGCTGGAGGGTTGGGAGCACTAGCCTGTGAACGAGCTGATGTCTTTTCCGCCGGTGACCACGACATTGTTCTCGGCCGTGTCATCAGTCTTTACCGAGCCGAGGAGGCCATTGAGCCACTTTTATTTTTCGCCGGCGCTTACGCGGAGCGTCGTCGCAACGAATAGTACCTCTGGAAAATATGTTGACGAAAGACGAATCATGGGGAGAGTGGAGAAACCGGATGAAACACGCACGCTATATGCAAAATGGTCGGGTACATTACGGCACGGTCAGCGAAGAAGGAGTACTTCTTGATGAGAAGGGCGCCGCCGTATCGGAACAGGTGGTCACTTGGTTGACCCCCATCGAGCCTCGGAATGTCGTCGGGTTAGCGCTCAATTATGCAGACCACGCGGACGAACTTAAGCTAGACATTCCGAAAGAACCAGTTCTCTTCTTGAAGGCGCCGAATACGTTCATTGGCCATCGACAAGCAGTGGTTGCACCTACTGGCATTGAATACATGCACTATGAGGTCGAATTGGCAGTTATCATCGGTCGAGCTGGAAGAAATATTGACCGACGCAATGCTATGGAGTATGTAAGCGGATACACCATCGCCAATGATGTGACCATTCGTGACTTTGTGGGCAATATGTACCGTCCTCCGATTCGAGCCAAAGGGTTTGACACGTTTGGACCCATGGGTCCGTGGTGGGTAGACCGCGATGACATACCGAATGTTTCCAACGTTGGACTTCGCACCTATGTCAATGGTGAATTGCGGCAAGAAGGAAATACGCGGGACCTCATTTTTGACATTCCGTATCTCATTGAGTTCATAAGTTCGTTTATGACTTTGCAGCCGAATGACATGATTTGGACCGGAACGCCGAAAGGTGTGTCGCACGTATATCCTGGCGATATCATGCGCCTTACGATTGACCACATTGGCTCACTGGAAAATCCCATTGTAACGGAGTCGTGATGGAGATGGTCGGGCGGGTGACGGTCTCCCACCCGCTCTGCAGAGAGCATGCGAGAGACTGAGGATTCGAGGGGGAGGACCAGAGTGATGACGGAAATAGGACGACCGATGCCAATTCAACCGGCTCAACACTTTATCGATGGAGAGTACACTGAGGGCGCGCTGGGTAAGCGCTTTGAAACCATCAACCCGACGACTGGGGAAGTCATCACCACCGTTGCGGAAGGATTCGCGGAGGATATTGAGCGAGCGGTAGAAGCGGCCTATCGCGCTTTCCATGAGGGACCGTGGCAGACCATGACCACGAAAGAACGGGCTGCCGTGATGAACCGCATTGCCGATGGATTGGTGGCGCACGGCGACGAATTGGCGTACCTGGAAACGATTGATACCGGGTTGCCCATCTCGCAAGCACGCGGGCAGGCCGCACGCGCAGCCGAGAATTTTCGTTTCTTTGCACGCAAAGCGGAAGAGATGACGGGGGAGACATATCCTGTTGACGGCGCTTTTCTCAATTACACACTGCGCCGCCCGGTCGGGGTGGCCGGACTCATCACTCCTTGGAACACTCCGCTGATGCTCGCTACCTGGAAAATTGCGCCGTGTCTAGCGACAGGCAATACGGCAGTCCTCAAGCCAGCAGAGTGGTCGCCATTGACTGCGACCAAGTTGGCACAAATTCTTCACGAAGCGGGGGTGCCCAAAGGCGTATTCAACGTGGTTCATGGTTTCGGCGAGACTGCTGGCGCAGCACTCGTTCGCCATCCACTGGTCAATCTCATCTCGTTTACGGGCGAGACGACGACCGGCGAGGAAATTATGCGAAACGGCGCATCGACCTTAAAGCGGTTTTCGATGGAGCTCGGCGGAAAATCGCCGATTCTCGTATTTGCTGACGCAGACTTAGACCGGGCTCTGGATGCCGCCGTATTCGGACTGTTTTCTCTAAACGGAGAGCGCTGTACCGCTTCTTCGCGGCTGTTTGTCGAACGTTCTATTCAGGCCGAGTTTGAAGAACGCCTTGCTGCTCGTGTGGCCAACATTCGAGTGGGCAATCCGCTCGACCCAGAGACTGAAGTAGGGCCTCTGATTCATCGCCAACATTTTGAGCGCGTTCAAGACTATATTCGGCTTGGCACAGAAGAAGGTGCCACTTGCGCTGTGGGGGGTCCGTCACCAGCGAACCAAGTCGGAAATATCGTCCGCCCAACCCTCTTTACGAAGGTAGACAATCAAATGCGCATCGCCCAAGAGGAGATTTTTGGACCCGTGCTTGTGACCATTCCCTTTGATACGGAAGAGGAGGCCATTCGCCTCGCCAACGACATCCGGTACGGACTGGCAGCATACGTTTGGACCAATGACTTGACGCGCGCCCATCGCGTGTCCGCGCAGATTCAATCCGGGATGGTGTGGATTAATTCCCAGAACGTCAGAGATTTGCGGACGCCGTTTGGCGGATCGAAATACAGCGGCATTGGACGAGAAGGGGGCCACTACAGTTTCGAGTTCTACACAGAACTGAAAACCATTCACGTCGCTCTCGGCCATCATCCAATCCCCAAATTTGGCATGAATCCACCGACAGAGGGAGGCAATAACCATGGGCGCTAGAACAGGAGCAGATTATCTCGAGCGGATGGACCGCGAAGGACGGGAAGTTTGGATTGACGGCGAACGGGTGGAAGGTCCGATGTCAAAACACCCGGCGTTTCGCAATGTCATGCAGAGTATGGCGCACCTGTACGACCTGCAGCACGAAGAGCAGAACCGCGATGTAATGACCTTTGATGTGGGTGGATCCCGCTACGGAACGTCGTTTCTGGTGCCCAAAACGAAGGACGACTTGGCGCAGCGGGCCCGCATGATGAAGACCTGGGCGGACGCCACCGGAGGCATGATGGGTCGCTCGCCAGACTATCTCAACAGTGCCCTCATGGCGATGAGCCAAGCGGCAGCGTACTTCGCTGAAAATGCGCCTGCCTATGCTGAGAACATCCGGAATTACTTTGCTTATGTTCGGGAGAATGACTTGGCGCTCACGCACACGCTCATCAATCCACAGGTCAATCGTGCGTTAACCGTGAGTCAACAGGCCAATCCACACGTAGCGGCGCACGTGGTGGAAAAAAACAAGCAGGGCGTCGTCATTCGCGGCGCTCGCCTGCTCGCCACGCAGGGCCCCATCACTGACGAAATTCTAGTCTTCCCTTCCACCCTCCTCAAAGGGACTGAAGAAGATAACCCGTATTCCTTCGCGTTCGCCATCCCCAATTCGACGAAAGGGCTGCGCTATATTTGTCGCGAGACGTTCGACTATGGAAAGTCCCACTTTGACCACCCGCTCGGATCGCGCTTTGAGGAGATGGACGCACTCGTTGTGTTCGATGACGTCCTAGTCCCTTGGGACCGCGTGTTTCTTCTCGAAGATGCCAAACTCTGCAATAACCTTCACATGCAGACACACGCGACCCTGCACATGACACACCAAGTGCTGCAAAAGAACATTGCGAAAGCAGAATTTGTGCTCGGAGTGGCCGAAGAGATGGTGGACGCCATCGGGATTGGCCAATTTCAACATGTGCAGGAGAAAATGAGCGAGATTATCTTGGCTGTCGAGACGATGAAAGCGTTTAATACTGCGGCTATTGCGGATGCCACAGTCGATGAGTGGGGGGTGATGACGCCGGCTTGGAATCCGCTCAATGCTGCGCGCCAGATGTTCCCGAAAACTTATCCGCGGCTGGTTGAAATCATACAATTACTCGGCGCGAGCGGTCTCATGGCCATTCCGTCGGAGTCGGACATGACGAGCGCGATTCGCCCGGACATTGACGCTTATCTGGTGGCGCGCAACGTCCCTGCCGCAGACCGTGTGCGCTTGTTCCGGCTCGCCTGGGATACGGCACTCAGTGCCTTCGGTTCACGCCAAGTGCTCTATGAACGCTATTTCTTTGGCGATCCGGTGCGCATGGCGGGCGTCTACTATCAGTCCTACGACAAATCGGCGGCAGTGGAACGGGTGCGGCGATTGCTCGAAGAAAGCAGTTCGACGGATGCCAAGACGGCGCATCCGATGGGTTGATGCAGGAGGTGAGAGTGACGTGTCGAAGACTAGCGTAGCAAGAGTGGGTGGCATTGACATTCTGCGTGCTGCCCACGCAGAGTTGTGGGTGACAGACTTGGCGCGCTCCCGCGAATTCTATGTGGACTTTTTGGGCTTTGTGGTTTCTGAAGAAAGTCGCAATCAGATTTATTTGCGGGGCGTGGAGGAGCGCGTGCATCACAGCTTAGTGTTGACTCAGGCAGAGCATCCAGCGGTAGCCCATCTCGCCTTTCGCGTTCTGCGTCCGGAAGATTTGGAAGCGCTCTCAGAGCTGTATAGAGCAGCAGGATGCTTGGTTCGTGAGCGGGCGCCAGGAGAGGAGTGTGGCCAAGGCCGTGCGGTCCTCGTGGAGGACCCGAATGGATTTCCTATTGAATACTTTTGCGAGATGGACGCGGTGCCGTCCCACCATCAGTTGTATCATTTGCACCGCGGTGCGGCGGTGCGGCGCATGGACCATTTCAATCTGTTCGTCGCTGATTTTGAGTCGGCATATTCGTTTTGGACAGAGAAATTGGGATTTCGCCTGACCGAGTACGTCGAGACGGATGACGAGCCGCGGCGGATAACAGCAGCCTGGCTGCATCGCAAACCGAGTGTTCACGATGTCGCGTTGATGCAGGGCAGTGGGTCCTCCGTGCATCACTTAGGTTTTTGGATGGATGATATGCAGTCCATCATTCACTGTTGCGATTTGCTCGGAGGCGCACAGCGCCACCTGCACATTGAGCGTGGGCCGGGTCGCCATGGGATATCGAATGCCTTCTTTCTGTATCTGCGCGACCCGGACGGGCATCGCATTGAACTGTATACGAGCGATTACTTGACCATTGACCCAGACCTGGAACCCATTCGCTGGAGTTCTACGGATCCGCGCCGACAGACGTTGTGGGGGCACAAGACTCCCGAAAGCTGGTGGCAGGAGTCCTCACCAGTCGTCGACCTGACCACGATGCAACCGCGTTTGAATCAGCAGGTGGTGTCCGAGCAACTGCGCCCATTCATCAAATAGGAAGGCAGGTAGGCGAATGAATACTTTGCGAGGTTCCATTGTACCGATGGTCACCCCTTTCACAGAGCAAGGAGCTTTTGATGAACCGACGTACCGTGAATTAATCGATTGGCAAGTGGAAAGCGGTAGTCACGGCATCTCTTGCGCGGGGACCACTGGGGAGCCAAGCTCTCTGACCATCGAAGAGCGGGAATATCTCCTCGAAGTCACCGTGGAGCAGGTGCGGGGGCGAGTGCCGACCGTGCTCGGGACCGGATCGACCAATCATACAGAGACCATGCGTCTGACCAAGCATGCGGAGCGTCTGGGTGTGGATGCTGCTTTGGTGATTGTTCCCTATTACAACAAGCCTTCGCAGCAAGGCTTGTACGAACACTTCCGAACAGTTGCCGACAGTGTGGACATTCCCATCATTGTCTACAACATTCCGGGGCGGACGGGCGTCAACATGGAGCCAGCCACTTTGGCTCGATTGCGGCGTGACTGCCCGAACATTGTCGGGGTAAAAGAGTCTAATAAGAACTTCGAGCAAGTAAGCCACGTGCTTCATCACTGCGGCCGCGATTTCAATGTGTACTCGGGGATTGAAGAGTTGTGCTTTCCCATGTTGGCACTGGGGGGAGCTGGGCATATCAGCGCCACGGCGAATTTGATGCCGCGAGAAGTGGCGGAACTGTTCGACCTGTGTGAAGAAGGGCGTTGGGATGCGGCGCGCGATTTGCACTTTCAGTTGTTGGAATTGAATGAGGCGCTGTTCTGGGAGACCAATCCTGGGCCGCTGAAGGCGTGTATGGCTATGGCCGGAAAGATTAAGCCCGTCATTCGCAGTCCGCTGGCTCTGCCGTCGGACGAGATGCAAGGGCGTTTGCGTCAAGTCTTGGCCAAGTACAATCTCGTTTGACGCACGCTAGCTGCACACGTTTTTTTCACGGGAGTTTCCGACGGGACCCGGTTGGCCGACCGGGCCTCCCATCTACCCGTGCTTCCTCTCGACCGGGCTGTGTGTGAAAAAATTATCGGCCTCTACTTTGCAGATGCGAGTAGAAAAACTCTGGTACCAGTCTGAAACCCCCCGCGCTTTCGCCATTCTGTGTCCGGAGTCCTTGCGCCAAGCGTCAACTGCAGAGAGCGACTCCCAATACGAGATGAGAATGCCTCCGTTATTTTGTTCGACGTGTTCTGCGCCCAGGAACCCTGGTTTGGAACTGGCGGCTTGCAACATTTGGCGCTCCATATCGCCATACTCTGGAGTGTCTAGATGGGTGCGTTCATAGCGGAAAATGACGGCGTAGTATGGGGGATTAGGAGTGAGGATGCTCGGATTCAATGGACATAAACCTCCTTAGAAAGTGTGTTTTGGCAAGTCGGATGGCGGCAGGGGGCGCGCTCAAGAGCGCGTCCCCTCTTTTCGGGGCACCGAAGGTCTTTCGTCACCAGAGTGGCGGCCGAGAAAGAGTCGCCACAGCCAGAGGAAGCCTGGAAACAAAATGGCCAGCCCGATGAGTAGGACAATCATGACCGACCGAAACATTTCTGAGTTCGTGAAACTCGCATCAACGGTCAGTGTGGGATACAGGAAGTAAGGCAAGTGCGCTCGGCCGTAACCGATGGTCGCGAGGAAATACTGGGCCACGGACCACACGGCTGCGGCGCGAATGAGCCGACTTTGCCTCCCTACGGCCAATAGCAAGCTGACGAGAGAGCCCGCGTAACAGATGGCGGATCCGATGAACCAAAGTTTTTCTGACCACAGGTTCACGGCGAGCCACGGTGCATGAGCAGAGACGATGGCCAGGCATGCTGCCGCAGCCAACAAGGCTATGGGACTCAGTTGCAGGGCATGGCGACGGTAGATCTGAAAGGCGGTAGCATCTCCCTGAACGTCGGAGAAGTCGGCGAGAATGACCGCTGCCAGAGTTATCTCGCTGAGAATACCGAGCGCGATGTACGACCACGTGACGGGGCTGGTGAAGAGGTGGCCGAGTGCCAAGACAGGATGCCCATTGGAAATGTAGACAAAACCTCCTTCGGCGATGGCGAAGATGGACAGCAACAGAGCGGGAATGAGCAGTCCTGTGACGCCGGAAATGATTCGCAGCAATCGCGCGTGGCGTTCTACTGCGTGCGCGTAAGCCATGAATACGGTCCGCAGTGTCAGTAAGATGAGGATGAGCCCGCCTGGCACGAGCAGGACATCGCCTAGTTGAAATGCTGCCCCCGGAAACAACCCGACGACGGCGACAGCGAACAGGACCAAGAAGACATTGGTCACTTCCCAGAGTGGGGAGAGGTATCGGTTGGCGATGGAGCCTGCTGTCAATTCGCGCTCGTCGGCATACCACATGGACCAAAATCCAGCACCGAAGTCCACGCTTCCAGCCATTGCATAGAGAAACATGAGCAACCAGAGGAGCAGTGCCCCCCACATGGCGTCCGTCATGGTAGCCACACCGTCCGTTTCCAGCCCGAGTTTGGCTCCTGAATGTCTTGAGTCAGAGGATGGCGGCGGAAGTAACCGACCAGAACGAGAATGGTCGCCACTCCGAGGAGAGCATAAAGAGAGATGAAGAGGCCAAACATCAACCCTACATGAGGGGCGTTGGTGACAGCATCCGCAGTTCGCATGAGGCCGTAGATAATCCACGGCTGTCGACTGATGCACCCGTAACACCAACCACATTCGATGGAGACGAGCGCCAGCGGACCTGTCAATACAAACACCCACAAGAGCCACGTTGGGAATGGTTGGTCTGTTTTGCGCCGGAGTGTTTTTATGAGCCATGCCCCCAGTGCCACCACAATCAACAAAGAGCCGCACCCCACCATTGCATCAAACAAGTCGTGGACGAAGAGAGGCGGCCACTCGTCGCGCGGGAATGCGTCAAGGCCTTTTACATATCCATCCCATCGATCCGTTGCCAAGAAACTGAGCGCACTTGGAATTCGAATCCCCCAGATAGTTTGTTGATGCGCTGCATCGACCCAACCGCCCACGACCAAGGGGGCGTGGCGCATGCTGTGAAAGAGCCCTTCGCCAGCCGCTAATTTAAGGGGCTGATACTTGGCTAAGAATTTTCCACTCGCATCGCCGCTGATGGCTGTCATGATGCCGAACAGACCACCCAAAGATAGGCACAGCATCAGGGCTTTTTCTTGATGCTGGCGCTCCCGTTGACTGCGGACGCGGCGGAGTAGTCCGTATGCCGCTACGGTAGCGAGGATGAAGGGAACCGTCATGTACGCCGAGATGAGGACATGCAGGTCGGAGGTGGGCAACGCCGGATTGAAGACTGCTTGCCAAGGGTGGACATCGGTCACGCGGCCGTGGTCGAACCGAAAGCCTTGCGGAGTGTTCATGAAAGCGTTGGCATCTGTAATGAGGAGAGCGGACAAAGCGGCTCCTAGAGCTACTAAGCTGACGCTGAAGATGCGCCAGCGTTGTGGGATTCGATCCGCTGCGTAGACATAGATGGACATAAATACGGCCTCTAAAAAGAAAGCGAATATTTCAATGAGAAAGGGGAGTGCGATGACTTGACCGACGATTCGCATGAAGCGGGGCCAAAGTAAGCTGAGTTGCAGTGCGACGGTTGTTCCAGTGGTAATACTGACTGCTAAAAGTACGGTAAATCCTTTGGTCCAACGGCGTGCCATAATCAAATAATCGTGGTCGTTGGTCAGTGTGTATGACACTTCTGCAATCAACACCATCAGCGGAATTCCCACCCCGAGAGTCGCAAAAATAATGTGGAAGCCCAGAGTTGTGCCGAAGAGGGCGCGAGCCAGTACAACGTGATCCACCATGATCCCCTCGTCCTTCATGTCTTGATGTTGGTCGCTGCCGAAATGGGTTTTCTTTGTGCTTGCGCTAAAAGCATCACCATAAATGGTCGGATTATGCATGACATTCTCGTTTCAGGGGCGGTGCAGACGGGCAGTGACGCGAAAAATGGCGAGATCGGCGACACAGAATTCTCTCGCGGCGTTTTCCGTAGGAATGGTCTATACTTTGAGCAGATGGACTGATAGGTCATGGTTGTGACAGCAGGCCATCAAGGAGGACCTTGGTCGGATGACACGAACGGATGAAGAATTGATGCGAGACATCGCAGAGGGTAGCCGGGCTGCTCTGACGGAACTGTACCGACGGTACGAGCGACCCGTCTACGGTTTTGCTCTGAGAATGGTGCGCGACTCCCAGGCGGCAGAAGAAATCGTCCAGGATGTTTTTACTCGGATTTGGAAAGCGCGTGATTCTTTCAATCCGTCGAGTGCTAGCTTGCGGACATGGATGCTGACTATCGCAAAACGGATTGCGATTGATTATATTCGGTCCCGTCAGCGTCGAGGAACACTTGCTTTGGATAGTGAGGAAAAGACGTATGACGTACCGGATCGGGCAGCGCTTCCTGACGAGATGGCATCGCACGCTGATACGTCGCGACAAATTCGTCAAGCGCTGGATTCTTTGCCGAGTGATCAACGCATTCCTATCGAACGTATGTATTATGAAGGGTTGACGCAACAGGAGATTGCCGAGATACTTTCGGTCCCAATAGGTACTGTGAAGAGTCGGATTCGGTTAGGGATGGAGAAGTTGCGTCGGCAACTCACGTCCGTGGAAATGGAGGAGACGCTGTGATGGACACGCAGGAACTGTGCAGTATGCGTGAAGCGTACGTCCTCGATGGATTGACAGATGAGGAACGCCGTCACTTTGAGGAACATTTGAAGACCTGCAAAGAGTGTCAGCAAGAAGTAACGGCACTGCAGGAAGTCGCGGACTGGATGCTGTACGACTTTGACGAGGTGGAGATACCAGACGGCATGGAGTCTCGAGTGCTGGCGTCTGTGTTTGGAGACGAACTGTTCGAAGAGGGCTCTGTTGCCATTCGTTCAGGGGGTGCGAAAACAGGCTCTGCGATGGATTCTAGACCTGCGGTCGATTCTGGCTCTGCGATGGATTCTGGACACATAGTGCGCATCCCGCAAGCATCTCGCCCCAGCCGGAGAACATCCGTTTTGCGCTGGCTCACACCGATAGCGGCTTCGGTTCTTATTTTGGCGGGAGGATCCGCTTACTTATATAGACAAAGTCTAGGGCTTTCACCACTTCGCGAGTCCGTAGGTACTGTGCAGGCGCAATTGCCTATGACCGCTGTCACCAAGGGCTCTGCTGCCGTCTTGACGGTGGCGGACAGGCTTTCTCAGCAGAGTTTGCTCATTCGATTTTCTGGACTGCCAGAAACCAAAGGGTCGCAAATTTATCAAGTCTGGGCGATTCGACCGGGGCAAGCGCCAAAGTCTCTCGGAGTCTTTTATCCGGGTCGACATGGTCAGGCCCTCTTTGCCTCCGTGTTGCCTAAAGGGTATCCTACGGTCGCGGTCACCCTGGAGCCTCATGCTATTGACAAGCAACCCGAGGGCAAAAAGATGTTTGTTGCCAACTTGACCTAAACGCACGTATCGGGAAATAACGGCCCTCTCTGGGGGGTGGCACATGTAGGTCGTCACTCCAAAGAGCGATTCAGATAAAAATGGAAAGTATGTTTTTGCCTCCGCCGCGCACACTACGCGGCGGTAGGTGGAGGCTGTGTTGAATTGTTTGACGCGGATTATAAATGTCGTTGGCAGATGTCGTAAAGGGTCCATCACACTGCAGGTCTCGGTCTTGTGCAAACCGCTCGTCGCGATGACTGTGGTGCTTCTATTCCTGTGTTTTGCGGTTTCTTCTGTGCAAGCTGCTCCTCGCATATGGTTGTCGGTACCCACGGAGACGAAAGAAATTGCCCTGACCTTTGATGATGGCCCTAGTGCCACTTTCACGCCACAGGTCCTCAAGTTGTTGCGCAAATACCATGCACACGCCACGTTCTTTGTAATTGGCAATCGCATTGTTCCTATGCGAACCCTGATTCTCGACGAACTTAGACAAGGTCATGAAATTGCCAATCACACTTATCATCATGTCGTGCTTCGTGGTCTCGGTGCAGAGTCGATTGCGCGCGAGTTAGAGTTGCCAAAAGATGCTATGGAGAAGGTTGCGGGAGAAGGGCGTATTGCACCGTGGTTTCGTCCGCCTCGTGGACACATGGATAAAGTGGTGATAAAGGTCGCTCGTCTGCACGGTTACCGAATCGTGCTCTGGAGTGTCGATTCCAGAGATTGGGAAAACCCACCGGTCTCGCGGCTGATTCAGCGTGTACTCAAGCATACGAAGCCGGGGGCCATCTTACTCTTTCACGACCAAGGTGGAGACCGTACGGTCACCATTCAAGCTTTGTACCGGTTGCTTCCTTCTTTAGAGGCAGAAGGATATTCGTTTGTCACTGTCAGTCAACTCGTTCATGACAGTACGTCACTAGAATGAATCAATTCATAATCAGCTTTGATATGTATTCTATCAATGAAAATAATTTGTATCTCGTCCTCAATTGACTTGTGACATGTTTCAATGTATTTTGCAATCAAGTCGATCGTATCGAGGAGGTGAAAAAATGACTGAAGAATCAAACAAAAAACGTCGTTCATCTCGTGCTTGGCTTTGGCTGTTGGTCATTCCGCTCGTCGCCACACTGTATCCGCCATTTTACTCGTTCGTGAAGCCGACGTTCTATGGCATCCCGTTCTTCTACTGGTATCAGTTTTTGTGGGTGATTATTGCGGCGATCCTTACGGGAATTGTCTACTATGCCACTCGGGAGAAAGTGTAGATCACTCAGAAGAGGAAGTGAGCAAAGTTGAATTGGACTGCACTGTCGGTCTTCATTGTTCTATTTGCCCTCGTGACCGTCATGGGTTTCATTGCAGCCCGTTGGAGACGGGGAGATTTGACAGAATTAAACGAATGGGGTCTTGGTGGGCGACGTTTCGGGGCCATTGTCACTTGGTTTTTATTGGGCGGAGATCTGTACACTGCATATACGTTTATCGCAGTTCCAGCACTGATGTTTGGGTCCGGGGCACTTGGGTTTTATGCCGTCCCTTATACCATCATTGAGTATCCTCTTGCATTTCTCTTTTTGCCAAGATTGTGGTCGGTAGCGCGCCAGCACGGGTACATTACCGCGTCCGACTTCATTGAAGGTCGGTATGACAGCAAACTTCTGTCTTTGGCGGTTGCGCTTACAGGCATTCTCGCAACCATGCCGTATATTGCTCTACAGCTCGTCGGGATGAAAGCAGTCATTGGAGCCATGGGCTTATCCGGAGATTGGCCGCTCGTCATCGCCTTCCTCATCCTTGCGTTTTACACGTATACAAGCGGTTTGCGCGCTCCCGCGATGATCGCTTTTGTCAAAGACATTCTCATCTATGTCGTCATTTTCGTGGTGGTCATTGCTCTCCCTATCAAATTGGGTGGCTTTGGACACATCTTTCACGCGGCGGGCATAGCACTTTCCACGCATCACCCGAAAGGGTCTTTGGTGCTCCCCAAACCAGCATTTATGCCGTATGCCACCCTTGCGCTGGGCTCTGCAGTCGCACTGTTTCTCTATCCACACGCGGTGACGGGTGCGCTCAGCGCCAACAGCCGTCAAACCGTCAAGCGAAACATGGCTTTTCTACCCATCTATTCGTTCATGCTCGGTATTGTGGCTCTACTCGGTATTGCGGCTTTAGCGGCAGGTGTGCACACGAAAGTGACCAGCAATGTGGTTCCACTCTTGTTCCTCAAAGAATTTCCCTCTTGGTTTTCTGGCGTTGCCTTCGCCGCTATTGCCATTGGTGCATTGGTTCCGGCAGCCATTATGTCCATCGCGGCATCGAATCTCTTTACGCGCAATATCTATAAAGCATATTTCGTAAAAAACCCGTCTCCTCAACATGAATCGAGAGTCGCCAAATTATTTTCATTGCTGGTCAAGCTAGGAGCGCTGTACTTCGTTATCGGCATTCCAACTCAGTACGCCATCAACCTTCAACTCCTTGGTGGTATTTGGATTTTGCAGACGGTACCGGCGATTGTCCTCGGTCTCTATACGCGTTGGTTTGACCGCTATGCGTTACTGATTGGCTGGGCGGTCGGAATGTATTATGGCACCTCTATGGCGGTTGCCAACGGCTTTAAATCGTCTATCTACGCCATTCATTTTGGACATCTGACGATTGCTGCCTATGCAGGACTTACGGCCGGAGTGGTGAACCTTGTGATTGCCTTTGTTTTGACCGTGGTATTCCGGGCACTGCGGTTTCACCAAGGCAAAGACGCAACCGTTCAGGAGGACTACAAGGTGGAGGTCGTCTAAAAGAAACGGTTTTTGAACGAGAAAGAGTCTTAGATATCGCAGGTATGATGTAAATCTTTTGGACCACACTGGAATATCCTCGTGTGCGGCGGCGGACAATGAATTACTATAAGGGTAGTTATGTCCGCCGTCTGTCAAGCCCCAATCGACTATCTATACCACTCATTTCCTTTTGTGATAATCGTGAAACAGACAAGGTGGTGTTCGTACCGTTTGCATATTCACATTCATGCACTGATTCAACATTACGGTTATTTTGGCGTCTTCTTTGTGCTCCTCTTAGAGATGGTCGGAGTTCCGTTTCCTGCGGAGACCACTCTGATTGTTTCTGGCGTGGAGTGGGCGCAAGGGACATTTTCCTTATTGCCACTGTTGGTTATGGCTGTTCTCGGTAATGCCTTTGGCTCAACCTTTGCTTATTGGCTCGGGAGGTTTCTCGGACGCACTATCTTGGTGCGATTTGGTCGCTATGTCGGAATGACCGAGTCGAGGCTCAACGTCGCCGAGCAGCAATTCTCGAGGTGGCGAGGATGGTTGGTCGTGGTTGGGAAATTTATTGCTGGAGTGCGAGTACTGGTGCCTTATCTTGCAGGTATTGACGCGATGCCTTTTTGGCAGTTCTCAGCCCTGAATTTGCTCAGCGCGCTGATGTGGACGGTAACTTTTGTTGTCTTTGGACGCTATGTGGGCGTAGCTTGGAATCACTATCATGTAGTGCTCCTTCACCGTGGACTGCCTATCCTCATCTTGTTTGTCCTTGTCGGCATAGCTGCCGTTGTCTATCGGAGGAGACGGGAGCATCGTCGCGATGCGCATTGAGGTAGCGGCGCCAAACAAATATCCCGCTTTATGGCCCCATCGCGTTCCCTCGGTGCGCAAAATAGCGATGTTTCAGATGGGTTGCAAGGTGGCAGGGAAAGGATGACTTTTTTCTTCACGAACGTGCACAAATTCGCGACCTAGGTTGGTCGCGCTATTCGACAAATTAGGGTACACTAGCCAGGACAGTGAGTAGAAATGGGGGCCCTGGCAAGTTGCAGACACCGATGACGTATATCGATCCCATCGTGATTATTTTGGCGTTGGTCGCTTTGTGGTTTGCGGCGTCTAACTTCACATCGTTTAAGCGCTTTGTAGTTGGTCGACCGATGCGAACGCGGGAACTGAATTCTCGACATAACAAATTGTTTTGGGTCATTGCTTTGCCTGTCTTGGCTGCCGATCTCTATTCATCCGTCGCGTATGGACCAGAAGCAGGGATTACTGAGATTGCCAATTTGGGCCCGGACATAAAATGGTTGATTCTTCCGATTACCGGATCTACCGTGGTACTGCTCATTATTCTTATTACGTCTTACATCATGGGTGTGAGAGCCTATCCGAATGGTGGTGGCGCATATGCCATTGCCAAAGACAACTTCCGTCAACCTTGGGTCCGTTTAATGGCGTCAACGGCTTTGATGATTGACTACATATTGACCGTAGCTGTATCTATCTCCTCTGGTGTGGAGCAAATAGCTTCCGCCTATCCACGTCTGGCACCACATGTGGTCGGTATTTCTGTGCTCTGTCTATTGATTATCCTCTTTGTCAACTTGCGCGGGGTCAGTGAATCGGCCTCCCTATTTGCCTGGCCGACACTGTTCTTCATGGTCTGTATGCTCTTTCTCATCGGCTATGGTTTTATTGATGGTGGTCCGCACGGCGTAGTCAGCGCTTATACGCCTCCGTTTGGCACTTTTCCGCAGTCGCTCACTCTTTTGTTGTTGCTGAAGGCATTCTCTTCGGCGTGTTCGTCGCTCACTGGTATTGAAACCATCTCCAACTCCGTTCCAGTGTTTCGAGAACCCCGCACCAAAGGTGCCATTAAAGCTTACGTCGCACTGGGAGTTGTTACCGGCATCACACTCCTTGGATTTTCGTCATTGCTCTATTTCCAGGGGATTTCAGTAAATCCAAACAATTCGATGCTCTCACAGTTACTTGGCGTCTACTTTGGTCACAGTATCATTTATCAGGTCATCATCTGGGCAACATTCATCGTGCTCATTCTAGCGGCCAATTCCACGTTCACGGGATTCCCCCAGTTGACCGCGCTGGTTGCTGGAGACAGCTTCTTGCCGCGCGCTCTGCTGATGAGGGGTGACCGGCTTGGCTATTCTAATGGGATGCTTGTTTTGTCGGCGCTCGCCACACTGCTGATTGTAGGCTTTCGAGCGAATACGAACGCACTGATACCTCTCTACGCAATTGGCGTTTTCGTGGCTTTTACGATTGCGCAAGCGGGTTTGGTTCGCCGTTGGTTGCGAGTTCGAGGAAAACTATGGAGAACGAAAGTCATTGTTAATGGCTTCGGTGCCATCGTCACAGCCGTGGTCTCGGTTGTCTTCGCAGTCACGAAGTTTACAGGTGGCGCTTGGATTGTATTGGTCGTCCTCCCGCTCATCATGTTCATTGCCACGCTCATTCGCCGACACTACCTCAAGCTTGCTGACGAAATTCGCATCAATCCTACAGATGCCAAGCCAGAGCCGCATCATGTGGTCACGGTCGTTCTTATTTCAGGGGTGCACCGCGTCACGTTGAATTCGGTCTCGTTTGCGCTTTCAATTGGCTCAGATGTCGTTGCTTTGTACATCGGGTTTGATGATGAGTCCATTGAAAAAATGGAGAGAAGATGGGAGGAGTGGGGCAATCCGTGTAGGCTTGTCACCTTGAAGAGTGAATATCGCTCGCTCATCAACCCCATACGTAGATTTTTAAAGTTCCTGGAGACGTATGAAGGTGGGCAGGCAGACCATGTGCATGTCATTCTGTCTCAGTTTTTACCAAGTAGTCCTTGGGCACAGATTTTGCACAATCAGTCTTCGCTGCTGCTACGTACATGGTTTCTGTGGAATAAAGATATCGTCGTGACGACTGTCCCATATCATTTGGGGGATAGTGGAGCCCCTCGGCACTAGAGTCTCAAGCGGTTGCCCCGCTAAGACTCTCGGCGTCGAGTGACTGCCTCTTGTGGACTGAATCATACGGCTTAACTCCCGGACCGACCGTAAGTCGACCATCGGTGAATGAACACGCGTCGATAGAGTTTTGGCATCTCCGTCCTAGATGAGGAAGAATGCAATCGACGATGAAGTTACGAGGGCTGCTCAGTCGATAACAGGTTCATCACCTCGGGCCCCATGCCCATTTGGTGGCGCTGGTCGTCCGAGAGAACCATCATTTTTGCCGTCGCCTCGGCCTTTAATTCCCCTTCTTCATTGTGGAGCGTGGCGTGGACGAGAATGAGTTTCCTTGTTATCCGAAGCGGCTCCGCTTCTATGACCAGTGTTTCGCCGACACGTACGGGGGATTTGAAGAGGACGTTGAGCTCTGCGGTGACAGTGATTTTATCCATGTAGGTGGGGACATAAGCACAAGCTTCATCGAGCAACGTGCTTGTGATGCCCCCGTGCTGGATGGTCGGCCAACCAGCCATCTCCTTCTCCACAAAAAACCGCGCGGTTGCTCCGTATTGACCCTTGCGAGTGAATTGTACGTGCAGACCGCGAGGATTGTCCGGCCCGCAGACAAAGCAATAGTGGTTGCCCATCACAAAAGCGCTCCTTCTGTCGAAGAATCTGAATTTATCATAGCACAAGCTGCTTTCCTCGATGAAGTGCAGTTTCCGCTACAGGCATCGCAAGTTCCACTCCTTCAAGTGCCACTCCTTCAAGTCCCACTATCAAGGTGATCAAAAGAACATTCGCGTCCATCGTGGCATCCACGTCATCCTGGTAGGTGCAAACAAGTCGTCTTCGGGATGCGTTCCGTTCAGAATCGAATCGCGAATGATATGGGCGGCGATGGTATAGTAGACAGTTCCGTTTCCACCGTAACCGAGCGCCACATAGCAACAGGGGTGTTGCGGGTGGCGGCCGATGAGCGGGAGGCCATCGAGCGAGTTTCCGAAGGTAGCTGCCCAGCGATACTCTACTCGGGCATCCTTGTAGCGCGGAAACAGCGAGTTGAGTCGTTGCTTTAATTGATCCGTTTTCTCTAGTAACTTTTTGTCTCGAGCGGGACCGTCTGCCACTGGAATGTCCAATCCGCCGACAATGATGCGATTGTCGGCCGTAGTGCGCAGATACAGATACGGCCTGGCCGTCTCCCAAATCAGACAGCGCCGATGCCAATCGGACAGGTCGGACACGGGTTCGGTAGCGATGGCGTAAGTGCTCTGCAGAGCACTTCCTGGAAAATGGTGTTGCTCTTCCGATTCGTACCCCACGGCAAAGACGACAAAACGCGCTCGGATTTTTCGCTTCTGGGATGTCAACAGAGTCGGACGATGGTGGGATTCACAAACTTGAACAACATTAGTGTCTTCGTAAATTTTCATCCCGTCACTTTCTAAGGCAGAACAAATGGCATGCGTCAATCGAAACGGATTCATTTCTGCGTCGTTGCTTGTCCACAGAGCTGCTGGCTGCTCGAATGGAAAATGCGCCCGTATTTCCACTGGAGATAAATATTGTACTGGAAAACCATAGTGTACCAGTGCTTCATACTCCCGCTCCAGTGCATGTACGTCGTGTTTTGTGGAGGCGAAATAGAGGCTCTCACGGCGACGCCACTCGGTCGTTTCGGGCAATTGAAACGTTATCTGCTCTAATTCGTCGATAGCGCTTTGGCACAGGCGATAGAAACGGACCGCCTTTTCCTCTCCATGCCGTTCGATAAGTTGGCACAAGGAAGTGTCATTGGCATACTGAACGAGTCCTGTGTTCGCAGAACTGCTACCGCACCCGACGGGACGTTTGTCCACGAGGACAACGTTGAGTCCCGCATGGTGGAGATACCAAGAGCAAATAGCGCCAGCCTCTCCAGCGCCCACGACGGCAACATCGCAGTCTAAATCCTCTTCTAAACTAGGATAATGTTTGTGGTTTGGGTACGCATCTAACCAGAGGAGTTTTCCGGTTGTCAAATCCATTTCCGTTGTCCCCGCTTTCTGCGGCGATTGTTGCCAAAGTGGAGTGGGTTGAAACGCAAGTCTCATCCGTCACAGCATGCCTAAGTTTGTGCGGGATATGCGGGTGTGAGGTTGTTCAAATTCTTGACAGGCCTTGGAACTCGGTGTATAACTAGCTAAACTCTTCGGAACGTTCTAGAGAGAGGGAGCAAAGAGCTGTGAATGTGGCCCTTGGTTTGTTAGGTTGTGGCACTGTTGGCGAAGGTGTGGTTGCCCTGACTGTGCGTCGGGCTGATAAAATTAAGGATTTGACTGGATTTTATCCAGTCATTGAACAGATTCTTGTCCGCGATTTGCACAAGACCCGCAATGTAAGTTTAAAGCCTGGCCAGCTGACTGCAAATGCATCAGAGATATTAGAGAATCCCAATATCTCTATTATCGTTGAGACGATGGGTGGTATTGAACCAGCGCGCTCATACATTCTAGAAGCTTTGAGACGCAAGAAACATGTGGTCACTGCCAATAAAGATCTGATTGCACTGCATGGTCCAGAAATTCTCCAAGTTGCAGAAGAGTCTGGGGTTGAAGTTCTGTTTGAAGCTGCCGTGGGTGGAGCCATTCCGCTGGTAGGGCCTCTCAAAGAGAACTTAACTGCGAATGAAGTGACAGATTTAAAAGGGATTATTAACGGAACGACCAATTTCATTTTGACGAAGATGACCGAAAGCGGAGCGGACTTTGATGAGGCACTCGCAGAAGCTCAGGCGTTAGGTTTTGCGGAAGCAGACCCGACGAGCGATGTGGATGGACTGGATGCAGCCAGAAAGCTTGTGATTTTAGCCTCTATTGCGTTCCATACAAAAGTAGAGTTGGGGGACGTGCAGGTAGAGGGGATTCGCCGCGTGACCGCGCGAGACGTTCAATATGCGAAGGAAATTGGGTGTGTTCTCAAACTCATCGCAACGGGTTCTGACCGAGCAGGGAAACTTTCGTTGCGAGTACGGCCCGCGCTCATTCCCGGCAATCATCCGTTAGCGCATGTCAGTGGCAGTTACAACGCACTATTTGTGCGCGGAGATGCTGCTGGTGATTTGATGTTTTTTGGAAGAGGAGCCGGGTCCATGCCCACAGCCAGTGCGGTGCTGGGGGACGTGATTGCTTTGCTGCGCAACATCGGCTTAGGCGTGGCCGGTTCTCCAGCGAGCCGTATCTTGTTAGAGAAGCAAGTCGTCCCGGACGATTTGCCATACCGTCATTATGTGCGATTTTCAGTCGATGACATGCCGGGTGTTTTCGCGCGCATTGCCAATATGTTTGGAGACGCACAAGTCAGTATGGAGACGGTTTTGCAAAAGAGGGTGTCGCATGGAGAGGCCGAGATTGTCATTGTCACTCACGAAATACCGTCGAATCGGATTGACGGTCTCAGAGACGCACTGTTACGCATGACCAATGTCCGAGCGATTCACTGCGTGATGCCAGTAGAACCTCTGTCCGATTGACGCGGTTCAGGTCTGGAAATCTCTTTGACTGGTATGACCAGGTCTTAGTCACGTGAATAAGAGGGGGTTCGTCGGCCTCTCAGCGAGTCACAAATGGCCAGTGCCATCAGGACAATCGCAAAACCAGAGCTCCAAGTATAAGCGGTCAGTGCCGTTTGAGTTCGAACAAACGAGGCGCTGCAGTATATCGAGACACACGCAACGCTTAAAAACAGGATGTATTTCCACCGTATAGACCATGTCCGGTCTTCCGCTAAAGTATATCCTGACAATTGGAGAAACAGGGAAGTCCGAATGAAGGAGCCCATCGCAGCCAAGGCTAAACCGTACGTATCAAATCGGTCAATTAAGATGACTTCCATGGAGCGTAAGGTTTCTTCACTGGGGTATAGAAAATTTTGTGCCATTTCGAGGCCGTAGATGGAAACTGAGCCCATTGCAGGCATGACCATCATGAAGGCATTCAGACAAATTCCAAGACTCCACCAGCGGAAAAGCGTTTTTGTTGAGCTGGGTACGGAACGCAATTGAATGAGTAAAGCGAGCGTTTCAGTCCACATCCCGCCCGTTATAAAAAGTCCCTCGAAGACTGGACTCCATCCGTTCTCCAAAATAGGTAGCCATTCCGACCAGTCTTTGGAGGAGTGGTCAATCATTGAGACGGATAGTCCAGTGAGCATGGCAATAGTCGCCAAGAGACTTCCCATCCAAACCGTCACCTTGATATCCTTGCTAAGGGAATAGGCGATGAGAAGTAGATAAGGGATGTTGACGAGCATCGGGGGCGTGTTGGGAAGAAAGTTAATCCGCACAAAAGACAAGAACAGTGTCGAAGACACGATGGCGTTCAATACGTTGTAGAACACAAACGAAATCTGAAAGAAGCCGCGCCACAGATGCGGGTATGTCCTGAAACGCTGGGATAGTTCCAAACCGGAGCGGGCATGAACCATTTTGGCGAAGACCCAAGTGAGCGGGAGCATGAGACAGAGAGATATGAGAACGGAAATCCAAGTATCTCGCCCCGAGTGCTGCAGGAACATCGAAACCAAAAATAGGTGTCCCATGACAGGGAGAGTAATCAGGGAGAGCAGCATGGCTTCAAAGGGGCGAACTGTGGCCATGGGAACCTCCTTTAAGAGACGGCGGTGCAAGATTCCGGCGAACCAATCCAGGATGTTGAATCGTCACTTGGACGTGGACGCGAATCTCTGCGTTGGAGAACACACTATCCCACAGAGACGCATGCTGATGCCACTGGCTTGGGTCATGCCGATAGACATACAGTCCAACCCTCAACGCGTCGCAGGAGTCCGTTTTTTGTAAGGCGGTAATGGTCTGTTGGCAAATGCGCTGGACCGCATCCTCGGCTTTCCTTTCGAGACTGCTTCGGTGGGCTGTGCTCCAACTGTCGTCCGATGTTCCGTCTTGTGCTATGGTTCCCTGTAAATGCAGGAAGTATTGCACCTGAAGATGTTGACCAACCCAGTGCACCTGAAGTCGTTTGTGTTCCGCGTTTAATTCGGGACTGCTGAATGAACTAAAAACCCTGCTGTAACAAGGATTTCGCGTGCAATTTGTCGAATGAAAGTGTATGGATTTTGAGCGGATTGAGTAAAAAACCGTGCACTTGGGGGAAGGACATTGTACGCGAATCATCAGGATCAACAAATACTTCCAGGAGACTTCTTTT